>NZ_JBIVON010000005.1:0-567874 GCF_044754145.1 Streptomyces sp. NPDC093149 | reverse complement strand
CTGAACGACGGACGGTCGTTGTCACGGCGGAAACCACCGGACGAACGGTCGTCACGACGCTGGAAACCACCACGGTCACCACCGCGGTCGTCACGGCGGTCGCGGCTGAACGACGGACGGTCGTTGTCACGGCGGAAACCACCGGACGAACGGTCGTCACGACGCTGGAAACCACCACGGTCACCACCGCGGTCGTCACGACGGTCGTCACGACGGTCGTGACCGCCGCGGTAGCCGCCGCGGTCGCCGCCACGGCTGTCCCGGCGCTCGAAGTTTCCGCGGTCGTCGCGACGGTCGTCACGGGCGGCGGGCTGCTCCGGCACGGAGACAGCGGCCTCGATCGCGGCCTCCGCCTCGGCGGCGGCCTCGGCCACCGCGGCCTCGGGGTCGTCGCCCCGCTCACGCGCGGCACGGGCGACGAGGCGGTCGGCCTCCTCGCGCAGCTCACCGGCGCGGCGCTGGACGCGCTCCAGCTGCTTGGTCAGGTCGGCGACCTCGCGCTCGGCCTGCTTGGCGGCGTTGTTCGCGGAGTCGGCCTGGACCTCGGTCAGTGAACGGGCGCCGGTGATCTCGGCGACCTCCGGGTCGAACGCGCCCGCGCCGCCCACGATGTGCCGCGAGGCGTCGACGCCCGCGTCCTCCATCAGGCGGAAGATCTGACGGCGCTGGTGCGGCAGCGCCAGCGAGACGACGACACCGGACTTTCCGGCACGGGCGGTACGGCCCGAGCGGTGCAGGTAGTCCTTGTGGTCGCCGGCCGGGTCCACGTTCAGCACCAGGTCGATGCCGTCGACGTGGATACCGCGGGCGGCGACGTCGGTCGCGACGAGCGCGTTGACGTAACCGTCCTTGAAGTCCGCGAGCACCCGGGTACGGGCGCCCTGCGTCATGCCGCCGTGCAGCGCGTCCGCCTTGACGCCCGCCTCGACGAGCTGCTCGGCGATGCGGTCGGCGCCCAGCTGGGTGCGGACGAAGATGATGGTGCGGCCCTTGCGGGCGGCGATGGCGGAGGTGACCGGCGCCTTGTCCTTCGGCTTCACGACGAGAACGTGGTGCGTCATGGTCGTGACGTTGCCCTGGGCGCTGTCGACCTCGTGGCTCACCGGGTTGTTCAGGTAGCGCTTGACCAGCGTGCCGATCTCGTTCTCCATCGTGGCGGAGAAGAGCATGCGCTGGCCGCCGACCGGAACCTGGTCGAGCAGCTCGGTGACCTCGGGCAGGAAGCCCAGGTCGGACATCTGGTCGGCCTCGTCGAGGACCGCGACCTGGACGTTCTCCAGGGAGCAGGCGCCCCGGTTGATGATGTCGCGCAGTCGGCCCGGGGTGGCGACGAGGATGTCGACACCGCGCTCCAGCGCGTAGATCTGGTTGCCCATCGACGTACCGCCGCAGACGACCTTCATCTTCAGGCCGAGCACGTCGCCGTACGGCTGCAGCGCGTCCGCGACCTGCATCGCGAGCTCACGGGTCGGGGTGAGGATGACCGCGCGGGGCTTCTTCTTCTCGGTGTGCCCGCCGGCCAGCGAGGCCAGGGTCGGCAGACCGAAGGAGAGGGTCTTGCCGGAGCCGGTACGGCCGCGGCCCAGGATGTCCTTGCCGGCCAGGGCGTCCGGGATGGTCGCCGCCTGGATCGGGAAGGGCTCGGTCACACCGTTCTGCGCGAGCTTGCGGACGATGCCCTCGGGCAGGCCCAGGTCGGCGAAGGTGACGGTCGGCTCGGCGTCCGCGTCGGCCAGGGGGGCGTCGGCCTCGACGGAGTCGGCGGCCTCGGCGACGACGGCCTGCGCGGCCTCGATGAGCTCGTCGTTCTCGACGCTCTCGGGCATGACGGTGTGGTCAGAACTGGAAATTGACATGCGAAATGCGAAACCTTCCGGAGTCTCGGCACGCGCCCGTAACTCCGTGATTCGCAATTTCGACCGCCTCAATGCGGTCCAGCCACGGCAAGGGAGAGTACGCGCCACACGGCGCGCTTCTGTTTCGGCGCCGGGCAATGGGATCAAACGATCTACCACCATACGCACTCCCCCCCACATCGCGCAAACCGCCTTCCCCCGGCCCCCTGCTACACCGGGCTGACCTGCGGCGACACATCGGGCGTCCGCAGCGGCCACGGCTCCTCCGACGCACTCATCGCGTCGGTGCGGAGCTGAGCCGCCGAAGAGGCCGACGGCTGCGGCGACGGCTCCGAGGGCTCCGGTTCGGGCTCCGGGGAGGAGGGCGGCTCGGGCGTGGCCGGCGGCGACGGCGGCGGGGACTCGGGCTGCTGCGACGCTCCCGGTCCCGGCCGGGAGACCGAGGGCGACGGCAGCCCGCCCGCCGGCGGTCCCGGATCACCGCGGTCGTCCGGCTCCGCGCCGGGTCGGACGCCGCCGGGCGAACCCGAGGGGCCGGCGGAGCCGCGCGGTTCCGGCGATTCGGCCGCCTCCCGTTCGGAGTGCGCCTCGGCACGGCCGCCACCGGTACGGGCGCGACCCGTGCCCGCCACGGTGCCGCCGTCCGGCGCGGCCACGCTCCCCTTCGGCTCGGACGTCGGCGACGGCGCCGGTTTCCCGTCGTCGTCGCCGACGCTCATGCAGCCTGTGGACGCGGCGACCGTCACGGCGACGACGGCCGCCCATCGGACGGGAGCGGAGAACTGGCGCACGGGAGGCACCTCCGGGGTACGAAGAGCGAGCGGACGGTACGGGGAGCGGGGGGCGCCCTGCCCAACTCCCGCCGCCCCGCCGGGGACACGCCCCGCGTCCGGCCCGCACACCTCCCGCACGCCTTCCGCACCCCACCCGTACGGCGCTCGCACGCTCATCCGTAGCCGAGCGCGTGCAGCCTCTCGTCATCGATGCCGAAGTGATGGGCGATCTCATGGACGACCGTGATCTCGGTCTCGGCGACGACGTCCTCGCGCGACTCGCACATCCGCAGTGTCGGCCCGCGGTAGATGGTGATCCGGTCCGGCAGCACCCCCGCGTACCACTCGCCGCGGTCGGTCAGCGGTGTGCCCTCGTACAGCCCGAGCAGTTCCGGATCACCCGGATCCGGCTCGTCCTCGACGAATACCGCGACGTTGTCCATCAGCCGTGTCAGCTCCGGCGGAATCCGGTCCAGCGCCTCGGCGACCAGTTCTTCGAACTCTTCGCGCGTCATCTCCAGCACGCCGCCATTGTCCCGTACGGCCGCTCGACACGCCCCGGGCCGGACCACGGCACGGATGTACGGGGCCGCGGGTGGGCCCGGCGGGGGCCCGTCCGGCCGCCTTCCCGCCCCTTCCCGCTGCCTCGCCGTAAACCGTTTTGGCGATAGCTGCCGCCATCCCATATGCTTCTCACGTCCCCGACGCGCTGGAAAGCGCGCAGGTGGGCCCTTAGCCCTCATCGTCTAGTGGCCCAGGACGCCGCCCTTTCAAGGCGGTAGCACGGGTTCGAATCCCGTTGGGGGCACGGTTTAACGTGTGCGAGACTTGTCTCGCACATCGCTTGGTCCTGTGGAGCAGTTTGGAGTGCTCGCCACCCTGTCAAGGTGGAGGCCGCGGGTTCAAATCCCGTCAGGACCGCTGCAGCCTTTATGAGCTGCGTGGCTGGGTAGCTCAGTTGGTACGAGCGATCGCCTGAAAAGCGATAGGTCGCCGGTTCGATCCCGGCCCCAGCCACCACCCGAAGGCCCCGTCCGGTGGACGGGGCCTTCGTCGTGTCAGGCCTCTTCCCGGTCCGCCGAGTTCACACCCCGGCCACGCCACGCCCGTACGGCCAGAATCAGCAGCACCACCGCGACCACGGCCACCAGCGCCATGGCGTCCGGCACGTGCTCACCGATGCGCTGGGCCCACTGCTCGACGGCGAACGAATCGTCGACGTCCAGCAGCCCGGGGAGCGCGGTCGTCCCGTCGTACACGAGGAACAGCACGCCGAGGCCGATGAAGAACAGCCCCGACAGCAGCGTCGTGGTGTGCAGCTCGAAGCGGCCGATCCGGAAGGTGCGACCGCGCAGCCAGACCCGGCGGCCCAGGTCGAAGCGTTCCCAGAGCAGGGCGAGCAGAAAGAGCGGTACCGCCATGCCCAGGGCGTAGACGGCGAGCAGCAGTCCGCCGTAGACCGGGCTGCCGCTGACCGCCGCCACGGTGAGGACGCTGCCCAGGATCGGCCCCGCGCAGAAACCGGCCAGTCCGTATACGGCGCCCAGCGCGTAGACCGACAGGGCGGTGGTCGGACGGATCCGACCGCTGAGGGCGGCGATCCGGCGCGAGGCGAAGCCCAGACCCACGATCTGTGCGATGCCGAGCACGATGATCAGCCACCCGGCGCCGAGCACGAGCGCGTCGCGGTGGCTGTAGAAGAGCCGTCCGGCGTACGAGCCCGCGGCGCCGAGCGGCACCAGGGTGGTGGCGAGACCCGCGTAGAAGATTCCGGTACGGGCCAGCAGCCGCGAGGTGGAGTCGATGGAGTAGGCGAAGAAGGCGGGCAGCAGCAGCGCACTGCACGGGCTGACCAGGGCGAGCAGCCCGCCGAGGAAGGCCGCGAAGTAGCCGATGTCGGCCGTCATTTCGCGCCGCCCTCGGCGCCCCGGCCGTTCTTTCCGCTCTTGGCGTTCTCGGTGTCGTGGGCCTTCTCGGCCGCCGCGTCGATGACCTGGGTGAAGGTCTCCATCGACTGGGCGCCGGCGATCGGGCGGCCGTTGATCAGGAACGACGGGGTGGAGGTCGCGCCGATGCCGTACCCCTGTTCCTGGTCCTTGCCCACCGCTTCGGCGGCGGCGGAGCTGTCCGCGTCGCGCGCGAACCGGTCCAGGTCCGCGACCCCGGCCTGCTGGGCGAGCGCCCTCAGCCGGTCCTTTCCGAACCCCTTCTCCTTGACCCCCTCGGCGTACGCGGCGCGGTGGAACTGCCAGAAGCGGCCCTGCTGCCCGGCGGCCCAGGCGGCGCGGGCGGCTGCCTCGGACTCGGCGCCGAAGATCGGGAAGTTGCGCCACTCGATGCGCAGGGTGCCGTTCTCGACGTACTTCTTCACCAGGGCGGGTTCGGTGTCGCGGGCGAATTTGCCGCAGTAACCGCACTTGAAGTCGGCGTACTCGATGAGGACGACGGGCGCGTCCACCCGTCCCTGCGCGAGCTTGTCACCGGCGTCGCGCCGGGCGAGCTTCGCCAGCTCCGGATAGACGCCGGCGTCCGGTTCCGAGGTGACATCGGCGACCGAGGAGGAAGAGGAGGAACCGGAGTGGTCGGGGGCGGTGGCCCGGTAGGAGACGAAGCCGAGCGCCGCGGCGGCGAGGACGACTCCGGCACCGTAGATCAGCGGCTTCTTGGACGCCGGCGTACGTGAGGACTTGGGCTTGGGCATGCGGGACTCCGTGCTGGTGATACGAGAGGGAAGAGGGACGGCCGGGGGGAAACGGCCTTCTACACCCTCAGCACGGAGAGCTCGACGGGAGTGGGCGCGGCGGGAGCGGGGCCGCGCAGCCTTATCCGAACGGGCGGGCCGACCGGCCCCTCCCCGGTGGCGGCGGGCAGGCCCCACTCGGCGAGTCCGGGCGCCTGGTCGTGCGCCGCACGGGCGCGGCCGGGCAGGGCGGGCTCGCCGTCCTCGCGCTTCCTGCTCTTGCCGCACCCCGGCACCTGGTGCCCGTCCACGGCCGACACGACGGCCGTACCGGCGAACGCGGCGTCCGCGCCGGGGTCCGCCGCAGCGGCGTGCGGGCCGGGACGCGCCGCGGAGGCCGCCTTTGCGGTGTCGGCCCCGGCAGCCGCGACCACCGGGGCGAAGGCGCGTCCGCCGTCGCCCGGCGCGGCCTTCCCCGGCCCGCAGAACAGCCCCAGCGCGACCGCGAGCACCGCCAGCAGGCAGCACCACTGCGTACGGGACACGGCGACCGGCCTTTCCGGACTGGGGCATCGGGCAACGGGTGGTCAGCTGCCCGAAATGGTACGTGCTGTGATCCCGCGCCTCCGCGCAGTGCCGAGGTGGTGACCGGGACCGCACGAAATACGTTCGCCGTTCTTCGGGCCCGGGTGAGATCCTGGGACCCGTATGTCTACTTCCTTCGCTGATCTCCAGAACCGGTTCGAACAGCTCTCGCTCCGCGATGCGCACCGGCTCGGCCGCCGTCTCGAAGGGGCGCGCCGCATCCGCAAGCCCGAGGCCCGGCAGTCCGTGCTGGACGAGATCGCCGCCGAGGCCGGAAAGGCAGCCGAGCGGCTCGCGCTGCGTGCCGGGCGGCTGCCCGCCGTCTCCTACCCGGAACAGCTCCCGGTCAGTCAGAAGAAGGACGAGATCCTGGAGGCGATACGCGACCACCAGGTCGTGATCGTCGCCGGGGAGACCGGCTCCGGCAAGACCACGCAGATCCCGAAGATCTGCATGGAGCTGGGGCGCGGTGTCCGGGGCATGATCGGGCACACCCAGCCGCGCCGGATCGCGGCCCGTACGGTCGCCGAGCGCGTCGCCGACGAGCTGAAGACCCCGCTGGGCGAGGCGGTCGGCTGGAAGGTCCGCTTCACCGACCAGGTGAACCCCGACGCGACGTTCGTCAAGCTGATGACGGACGGCATCCTGCTCGCCGAGATCCAGACGGACCGCGAGCTGCGCGCGTACGACACGATCATCATCGACGAGGCCCACGAGCGGTCGCTGAACATCGACTTCCTGCTCGGCTACCTGGCCAGGCTGCTGCCCAGGCGCCCGGATCTCAAGGTCGTCATCACGTCGGCGACGATCGACCCCGAGCGGTTCGCACGCCACTTCGGCGAGGCGCCGATCGTCGAGGTCAGCGGACGTACGTACCCGGTGGAGGTGCGGTACCGCCCCCTCCTGGAGGAGGAGGGCGACGACGCCGACCGGGACCAGATCACCGCGATCTGCGACGCCGTCGACGAGCTCCAGTCGGAGGGGCCGGGCGATGTCCTGGTCTTCCTCTCCGGCGAGCGCGAGATCCGTGACACCGCGGACGCGCTGAACAAGAAGAACCTCCGCCACACCGAGGTGCTCCCGCTCTACGCCCGTCTCTCGCACGCCGAGCAGCACCGTGTCTTCCAGCGCCATACGGGGCGCAGGATCGTGCTGGCGACCAACGTCGCCGAGACCTCGCTGACCGTCCCCGGCATCAAGTACGTGATCGACCCGGGCAACGCCCGGATCTCCCGCTACAGCCACCGCACCAAGGTCCAGCGGCTGCCGATCGAGCGGATCTCACAGGCCAGCGCCAACCAGCGCAAGGGCCGCTGCGGCCGTACCTCGGACGGCATCTGCATCCGGCTGTACTCCGAGGACGACTTCCTGACCCGTCCGGAGTTCACCGACCCCGAGATCCTGCGCACGAATCTCGCCTCCGTCATCCTGCAGATGACCGCGGCCGGCCTCGGCGACATCGAGAAGTTCCCCTTCATCGACCCGCCGGACCACCGCAACATCCGCGACGGCATCCAGCTCCTCCAGGAGCTCGGCGCGCTGGATCCGGACGAGAAGGATCCGAAGAAGAGGCTCACCCAGCTCGGCCGGAAGCTCTCCCAGCTGCCCGTCGACCCGCGGCTGGCCCGGATGGTCATCGAGGCCGAGCGCAACGGCTGTGTCCGCGAGGTCATGGTGATCGCCGCGGCACTCTCCATCCAGGACCCGCGCGAGCGGCCCTCGGACAAGCAGACCCAGGCCGATCAGCAGCACGCCCGCTTCAAGGACGAGGCCTCCGACTTCCTGGCGTTCCTGAATCTGTGGCGGTACATCCGTGAGCAGCAGAAGGAGCGCGGCTCGTCCAGCTTCCGCCGGATGTGCAAGCAGGAGTACCTGAATTTCCTGCGCATCCGCGAATGGCAGGACATCTACGCGCAGCTGCGCACGGTCGCCAAGCAGATGGGTATGAAGGTCGAGGAGCCCTCGGCGGACACGGCCGCGCCGGAGCAGTCGGTGCACACCTCGTTGCTGTCCGGGCTGCTCTCGCACATCGGTCTGAAGGACACCGAGAAGAACGAGTACCTGGGTGCCCGCAGCGCCAAGTTCGCGATCTTCCCCGGGTCGGCGCTCTTCAAGAAGCAGCCGCGGTTCGTGATGTCGGCGGAGCTGGTCGAGACGTCCCGGCTGTGGGCGCGGGTCAACGCCAAGGTCGAGCCGGAGTGGATCGAGCCGCTGGCCCAGCATCTGCTGAAGCGCACCTACAGCGAGCCGCACTGGGAGAAGGACCAGGCCGCGGTGATGGCCTATGAGCGGGTCACGCTGTACGGGGTACCGATCGTCGCCCAGCGCAAGATCAATTTCGGCCGTATCGACGCGGAGACGTCCCGGGACCTGTTCATCCGCAACGCCCTGGTCG
Source organism: Streptomyces sp. NPDC093149 (assembly GCF_044754145.1). Classification (NCBI taxonomy): domain Bacteria; kingdom Bacillati; phylum Actinomycetota; class Actinomycetes; order Kitasatosporales; family Streptomycetaceae; genus Streptomyces; species Streptomyces sp. NPDC093149. The sequence goes on along the minus strand of NZ_JBIVON010000005.1, from coordinate 559,585 downwards.
AAGGCGACTGGCGGACGCACCACCAGTTCTTCCACGACAACCGCAAACTCCTCGGCGAAGTCGAGGAACTGGAGCACCGCGCCCGGCGCCGCGACATCCTCGTGGACGACGAGACGCTCTTCGACTTCTACGACCGGCGCATCCCCGAGCACGTGGTCTCCGGCGCCCACTTCGACTCCTGGTGGAAGCACAAGCGCCGGGACGAGCCGGACGCGCTGGACTTCGAGCGCTCGATGCTCATCAACGAGAAGGCCGGGGCCGTCACCAAGGACGACTACCCCGACTCCTGGCGGCAGGGGAAGCTCAAGTTCCGGGTGACGTACCAGTTCGAGCCCGGCGCCGACGCCGACGGTGTGACCGTCCATGTCCCGCTCCAGGTGCTCAACCAGGTCACCCCCGAGGGCTTCGACTGGCAGATCCCGGGGCTGCGCGAGGAAGTGGTCACCGAGCTGATCCGCTCGCTGCCCAAACCGATCCGCCGGCACTACGTGCCCGCGCCGAACTACGCGGACAAGTTCCTCGACCGGGCCGTACCGCTCCAGGAGCCGCTGCCGGTCACGCTGGCGCGGGAGCTCCAGCGGATGGTCGGTGTCCCGGTCACGGCCGACGACTTCGACCTGACCCGGGTCCCCGACCACCTGAAGATCACTTTCCGGATCGTCGACGAGCGGCGCCGCAAGGTGGCCGAGGACAAGGACCTGGAGGCACTGAAGCTCCAGCTGCGTCCCAAGGCCCGTCAGGCCCTCTCCAAGGCCGCCGCGGCCACCGCGGGGCCCTCGGGCGAGTCCATCGAGCGCTCGGGCCTCACGGACTGGACGATCGGGACGCTGAACCGGGTCTTCGAGACCCGCCGGGCCGGCCAGCCGGTCAAGGCGTACCCGGCCCTCGTCGACCAGGGCGCCACGGTCGCCGTCCGGCTCTTCGACACCGAGGCCGAGCAGCAGCAGGCGATGTGGCTCGGCACCCGGAAGCTGATCCTGCTGAACATCCCGGTGAACCCGGCGAAGTTCGCCTCGGACAAGCTGACGAACCAGCAGAAGCTGGCCCTGTCCCGCAATCCGCACGGCTCCATCCAGGCGCTCTTCGAGGACTGCGCGACGGCGGCCGCCGACCGGCTGATCGGCGCGCACGGGGGCCCCGCCTGGGACGAGGAGTCGTTCCGCAAGCTGTTCGACAAGGTGCGCGCCGACCTCGTCGCGCTGACCGAGCACACGGTCAAGCAGGTGCAGCAGGTGCTGGCCGCCTGGCAGGCCTGCGAGCGCCGCCTGAAGGCCACCAACAGCCTCGTCCTGGTCAACAACGTCACCGACGCACGGGACCAGCTCGCGGCCCTGGTGCCGCCGGGCTTCGTCACCTCGACCGGGCTGCGCAGGCTGCCCGACCTGATGCGCTACCTGGTCGCCGTGGACCGCCGGCTCCAGCAGATGCCGACGGCCGTCCAGCGCGACACCACGCGCATGGAGAAGGTCCACGAGATGCAGGACGAGTACGCCTGGCTGCTCGAACAGATGCCACGGGGCAGGCCCGTTCCGCAGGAGGTCCTGGACATCCGCTGGATGATCGAGGAGCTCCGGGTCAGCTATTTCGCGCATGCCCTGGGGACGGCCTATCCCGTCTCCGACAAGCGGATCGTGAAGGCGATCGACGCGGCGGCACCGTGAGACGGACGGGATCGGCACCGTGACGGAACCACCACCTTGGGTGAGGTCGACCGGACCCTCTGACCTGCTGTACAGTCTGTCTTCGCAGCCAGCCGCAAGGCAGCAGCGAAAACCTGGTCCTGTGGAGCAGTTTGGAGTGCTCGCCACCCTGTCAAGGTGGAGGCCGCGGGTTCAAATCCCGTCAGGACCGCAGTAACGAAAGCCCGGATCCCCTGGATCCGGGCTTTCGCGCGTCTTGACTCCGGCAACTGCCGACGAGTAGTCAGACAGCAGGAGCCGCTCCTGTTCCTCGGCGCGGGGCGGCGGTCCGCCGGGAGGTGGCACGCATGACGACGGCCCACCGGGAGGTGGCGCACACGGCGGCGCTCGTCGGACGCGGAACCGACACGCTCCCGCACGCCCGTCCGACCGCCGCATCCGGCTTCCGCCGACCCACTCGCCACCCACCCGCCGGCCACCGGCCCCCAGGGCCCGCCATCGAGCCCGTGACGGCCTCCGGAGCCGCTCCCCCGCCCGAAACCGCCGACCGCGCCCACAGGGCGCCGGAAGGGGCCCGTGAGGCCCGGGACGAAAGTCCCCCGCCCGGGTGACCAATGGCGAGCCGTCCCGCTCCACGAAGGTGGCAGGCTCATACCTGGCAAGACTCATGCGATGTGACGGGAGTCACTGAACGAGTTTTGAGAAGGGGTGACCTTACGCCCTTCCTACAACTGGCGAATTTAATATGTGCAATTGCACCACCTGGACGGGAGTCGCACGGGACCTTCCGAACCGTCACGGCCCGGCTTCCCCGGGACGGTCGGGAACAGTCCCGCACAGACCCGCGCAAGCCCGCACGCCACTGCGTCCGGAGCCAACCGGACGCCCGGTTTCCCGAGGCGTCGAAGTCGTTGCGGGCGGCACGCGCGGGAAGCCTCCCCGGGGGGTGCGAGAGCACAAAAAAAGATCGCGCTGGACCCGGCGGAGTCCAGCGCGATCGAATGACGTGCCCGTATGACACAGGTATGGCGCCCGTTGGGGCGGACGCCCGTCATGTGGAGCTATGGGTGGGCCTGTACGGGTAGGGGGACCCGGAAGCCCTGTTGTGGCGCGGCGACAGGGGTGTGTCAGGCCTCGCTGCGCTGCTGCGGAATACCCGCAAGCAGTGCGCGGACCTCTGCCTCGCGGTACCGGCGGTGTCCACCGAGCGTGCGGATGGACGTGAGCTTGCCGGCCTTGGCCCACCGGGTAACCGTCTTCGGGTCCACGCGGAACATCGTGGCGACCTCAGCCGGGGTCAGCAGCGGCTCGGCATCAGGGGTGCGAGCGGTCATGAGCGGCCTCCTCGGGAGAACCGAACCATCTCGGTTCTTTCCTCTAAATTCTGCACCTTGACCCGCGTTGCCCGAAATGGCGGACGCGGGCCGAGTCGGTTATAGGACGAACGGCTTGTCCTCGGCACTACAACTACACCATCCGTCCAGCCACGTCGGCCAAACCGATGGAATTGCCCTCCCAGGTGTTCATCAGCGACGGAAGCCGATGGACCATGCCATAGCGGACAGTCACACCACCGTGACGATCAGTCACAGAGCGATCAGGAGTCACCAGACCCCCCATAGCGTGCAATGCTGAGCAATCCGCCCCTAGTTGGACGGATGGAGCCCTCCCCGGACTCCTTGTCCTATTTTGGCACGAGGAGTAGGGAAGGACGCAAGGGCCCAGTTAGTGCTATCCATCACGCTTGAGGCAAAGGCCCGGTTCGGGACGTAGGTCCTTAAGGCCACTGCGGTACGCTTCCGCCTCTTCGTCCTCACGCGTCACACAGGACACCGGGGTGGACCCGGACGGGAGCCCCTCAGTTGGCGAACTGACGGTCCCTCACCGCCCGCCAGCGCTCCGCCAGCCGTCCGTACGCCTCACTCGCCCCTTCGGTGTCGCCGGCCCGCAGCGCCGCGACGCCCTCGGCCACATCGGCGGCCGAGCGGTCCGCGGCGAGCTGCTCCGCCGGCAGCGCGTGCACCAGCCCCGCGTAGTCCAGCTCGACCAGTGCCCGCGGGTGGAACTCCTCCAGCCAGCGCCCCACGTCCACGAGCCCCTCGGTCAGCGGGCCCTCGTCCACGGTCTCGCGCAGCGTCTTCAGCGTCCGGGCCAGCCGGCGCCGGGCCTCGACCATCGGCGTCCGGTAGCGCAGCACGGGCGGCTCACCGCCCTCGCCCGCCTTCGTGTACTCCCTCTCCCCGTCCGAGAAGAGCACGAACCAGCGCACCGGGACCTGCCACACCGAGCTGAGGATCCAGGGCCTGGCGTCCGGATTGCGCTCCGCCCACCGCTCGTGGTCCGCGACCGCCTGCCCCCGCACCACCGGCGGCAGCACCGCGTCGAGCACCGGCCCGGGGAACATCTCCGTCAGCTCGCCCAGCGCCAGCCAGCCGCGCAGCCTGGTCCGCCACGGGCAGACGCACACCACGCCGTCCACCTCGGCGACGAACGCGTCCGCGCTCTCGTGCACCGGCACACCGACCGGCGGTGTGGCCACCAAGGCGGCCAGCGAACGACGCAGTTCGTCCTGGGCCGTGGGGATGCGGGAGCGGCCCGCGTAGCGGGCCCAGTGGGAGCGTTCGGGCTCCGGGAAGGCTGCCAGCGGCTCGTACACCCGGAGGTAGGACGCGTAAGGGACGAGCACTGAAGACACCACCGACATGCAGCAAATCGTGTCATGCCCGTACTCCGCCAGGGGGTGATCCTCGGCACTGCAACAGATCTACCTCCGCGTAGGACTTACGCTCTTGCCCTAGTCGGACCGGCCGTGCCGGCCGGTCCACGGCCCTCCCCACCTTCAGGAGGGTCTCCCGCCGCTTCGTACTTGGGAGTCACCACAGTGACCGATGTGACCGGCGCGCCTGGCGATGTACTGCACACCCTGTTCCGCTCGGATCAGGGGGGCCACGAGCAGGTCGTGCTCTGCCAGGACCGTGCCAGCGGCCTCAAGGCCGTCATCGCCATCCACTCCACCGCCCTGGGCCCGGCCCTCGGCGGCACCCGCTTCTATCCGTACGCCTCCGAGGAGGAGGCCGTCGCGGACGCGCTGAACCTGTCGCGCGGTATGTCGTACAAGAACGCCATGGCCGGTCTCGACCACGGCGGCGGCAAGGCCGTGATCATCGGGGACTCCGCGCAGATCCAGGGCCCCCAGCGGACAGCGCTGCTCCTGGCCTACGGCCGGTTCGTGGCCTCGCTCGGCGGCCGCTACGTGACGGCGTGCGACGTCGGCACCTATGTCGCCGACATGGACGTGGTCGCCCGCGAGTGCCGCTGGACCACCGGCCGTTCCCCCGAGAACGGCGGCGCCGGCGACTCCTCGGTCCTCACCGCGTTCGGCGTCTTCCAGGGCATGCGGGCCTCCGCCCAGCACCTCTGGGGCGACCCGACGCTACGTGGCCGAAAAGTGGCGGTCGCCGGCGTCGGCAAGGTGGGTCATCACCTGGTCGAGCACCTGCTCTCGGACGGCGCGGAGGTCGTGATCACGGATGTGCGCGAGGAGTCCGTCCGCCGCATCACCGAGAAGCACCCCCAGATCGCCGTCGCCGCGGACACCGGGTCGCTGATCCGCACCGAGGGCCTCGACATCTACGCCCCGTGCGCGCTCGGCGGCGCGCTGAACGACGACACCGTTCCGGCGCTCACCGCCAAGGTGGTGTGCGGCGCGGCCAACAACCAGCTCGCGCACCCCGGCGTCGAGAAGGACCTCGCGGACCGGGCGATCCTCTACGCACCCGACTACGTGGTGAACGCGGGCGGTGTCATCCAGGTCGCCGACGAGCTGCACGGGTTCGACTTCGACCGGTGCAAGGCGAAGGCCTCGAAGATCTTCGACACCACGCTGGCCATATTCGCACGTGCGAAGGACGACGGCATTCCGCCGGCCGCCGCGGCCGACCGGATCGCCGAGCAGCGGATGGCCGAAGCCCGCCGCGGCTGACGGTCGCGGGGCGTCACCGGACGCCTTCGCCGCGCATGGCCCACCGACCCGCCGACCGGCGAGACAAGACTCACGCCGGTCGGCGGGTCGCATGCCAAGAAGAGGTTAAAATCGCAGTTGACCAGCGAGGACGGGGCGTCTCGCCGGTCCTCTTCCGGGGCGTGTGACGCGGGCGGCGTACCGTATGGCCGCGGAAGCAGGTACCGTTAAAGCCCTACGGGCACGGTCTCTCTGCCGAGAGTCCGTCCTGAAACATGAACGCGTGTCAAGACTCTGGGGCCGTCGAGCCCCGTCACCGAGGGGGTCGAGCCATGGGGCGCGGCCGGGCAAAGGCCAAGCAGACAAAGGTCGCCCGCCAGCTGAAGTACAGCAGCGGCGGGACTGACCTGTCGCGTCTGGCCAATGAGCTGGGCGCATCGCCTTCGAGTCAGCCACCGAACGCAGAGCCGTTCGAGGACGACGACGAGGAAGATGACCCGTACGCACAGTACGCGGATCTGTACAACGACGATGAGGACGAGGACGAGGACGGCAAGTCCGGTCCGTCGTCACAGCGCCGCGGCGCTTGACCTCGCGCTGACACATCAACCCGGTCCGGGCCTGTCCCGGACCGGGTTCTGTGCTACCCCGATACGGTCCGTTCGCCGTGCGGACCCCGTCGTCCCAACGGCGTCCTCGACTGCCGGTCGGGCTGGGTTCCGTCGCGCACCGAGCGACGGGCCCCGGCCCGACCGGCGATCGAGGGCGAAGCGGCCACCGGGCGTCCCCGGCGCACCCGCCTCCGTGCCTATCGCGCGTACTCGCCGACGAGCTCCGCACCCGAGGTGTGCTCGCCGCGTTCCGTGATCTCGCCCGCGACCCAGGACTCGACCCCGCGGTCGGCCAGCGTCGTCAGGGCGGCGTCCACGGACTCGGCCGGGACGATCGCGATCATGCCGACGCCCATGTTCAGCGTCTTCTCCAGCTCCAGCTGCTCGACCCGACCGGCCTTGCCGACCAGGTCGAAGACCGCGCCGGGCGTCCAGGTGGAGCGGTCGACCCTGGCGTGCAGCGCGTCCGGGATGACCCGGGCCAGGTTGTTGGCGAGGCCGCCGCCGGTGACATGGCTGAAGCCGTGCACCTCGGTCGTACGGGTGAGGGCCAGGCAGTCCAGCGAGTAGATCCTGGTGGGCTCCAGGAGCTCCTCGCCGAGGGTCCGGCCGAACTCCTCCACCTGGCGGTCCAGTTCCCAGCCGGCCCGGTCGAAGACCACGTGCCGGACGAGCGAGTACCCGTTGGAGTGAAGACCGGAGGACGCCATGGCGATCACCGCGTCACCCTTACGGATACGCTCCGGGCCGAGCAGGTGGTCGGCCTCGACCACGCCCGTGCCGGCGCCCGCGACATCGAAGTCGTCCGGACCGAGGAGGCCCGGATGCTCGGCGGTCTCGCCGCCGACCAGGGCGCAGCCCGCGAGGACGCAGCCCTCGGCGATGCCCTTGACGATGGCCGCGACACGCTCGGGGTGCACCTTGCCGACGCAGATGTAGTCCGTCATAAAGAGCGGCTCGGCGCCACAGACGACCAGGTCGTCGACGACCATACCGACGAGGTCGCGGCCGATGGTGTCGTAGACGCCCATCTTGCGGGCGAGGTCGACCTTCGTGCCGACACCGTCGGTGGCGGAGGCGAGCAGCGGACGCTCGTAACGCTTGAGGGCCGAGGCGTCGAAGAGGCCGGCGAAACCGCCGAGGCCGCCGAGGCCCGCGACCTCGGGGCGCTGCGTCTTCTTCACCCACTCCTTCATCAGCTCGACGGCGCGGTCGCCGGCCTCGATGTCGACGCCCGCTGCCGCGTAGGAAGCACCTGTTGTCTCAGACATTGCCTGGGATCTTTCGTGTGGAAATACGGGGCTGGTGGCCAGAGGGATGCGGCGGGACCGTCACGGACGACGCAGCGCGTCGGACGCGGCGGTCGCCGCGGGGCCTGCCGCCAGCTCGGTCTCCAGCAGCTGCTTGCCGAGCAGCTCCGGATCCGGCAGCTCCATCGGGTACTCACCGTCGAAGCAGGCACGGCACAGGTTCGGCTTGGCGATCGTCGTCGCCTCGACCATCGCGTCGAGCGAGATGTACGCGAGCGAGTCGGCGCCCATCGATGTGCAGATCTCGTCGACCGTCATGCCGTTGGCGATCAGCTCGGCGCGGGTCGCGAAGTCGATGCCGAAGAAACAGGGCCACTTCACCGGCGGGGACGAGATCCGGATGTGGATCTCGGCGGCGCCTGCCTCACGGAGCATCCGGACCAGTGCGCGCTGGGTGTTGCCGCGGACGATCGAGTCGTCGACGACCACCAGGCGCTTGCCCTTGATGACTTCCTTGAGCGGGTTCAGCTTGAGGCGGATACCCAGCTGGCGAATGGTCTGGGACGGCTGGATGAAGGTCCGGCCGACGTAGGCGTTCTTCACCAGGCCGGCGCCGAACGGAATGCCGCTGGCCTCCGCGTAACCGATGGCGGCGGGGGTGCCGGACTCCGGGGTCGCTATGACCAGATCGGCCTCGACGGGGGCCTCGGCGGCCAGCTTGCGTCCCATCTCCACCCGGGAGAGGTAGACGTTGCGCCCGGCGATGTCGGTGTCGGGCCGGGCCAGGTACACGTACTCGAAGACACAGCCCTTGGGCTTCGCTTCCGCGAAGCGCGAGGTGCGCAGGCCGTTCTCGTCGATGGCGACGAGCTCGCCCGGCTCGATCTCGCGGACGAAGCTGGCACCGCAGATGTCCAGGGCGGCGGACTCGGAGGCCACCACCCACCCGCGCTCCAGACGGCCGAGAACCAGCGGGCGGATGCCCTGCGGGTCGCGGGCGGCGTAGAGGGTGTGCTCGTCCATGAAGACGAGGGAGAAGGCGCCCTTCACGTCGGGGAGCACCTTCGCGGCGGCCTCCTCGATGGTGAGCGGCTTGCCGTCCTCATCGGTCTGGCCGGCGAGCAGCGCGGTCACCAGATCGGTGTCGTTCGTCGCGGCGACCTGGGTGGCGCGGCCGTCCTTGCGGGGAAGGTCGGCGACCATCTCGGCGAGCTGGGCCGTATTGACCAGGTTGCCGTTGTGACCCAGGGCGATCGAGCCGTGCGCGGTCGCACGGAACGTCGGCTGCGCGTTCTCCCACACCGAGGCACCGGTGGTCGAGTAGCGGGCATGACCGACCGCGATATGGCCCTGGAGGGATCCCAGAGACGTTTCGTCGAAGACCTGCGAGACCAGTCCCATGTCCTTGAAGACCAGGATCTGGGACCCGTTGCTCACTGCGATGCCCGCGGACTCCTGTCCACGGTGCTGCAGGGCATACAGTCCGAAATAGGTGAGCTTGGCGACCTCTTCACCCGGAGCCCAGACACCGAAGACGCCACAAGCGTCCTGGGGGCCTTTCTCTCCGGGGAGCAGGTCGTGGTTGAGTCGTCCATCACCACGGGGCACGCCACCGAGTGTAGGCGAGATCGACCACTGGTCCGAATTCGGGATACCGGGCCGGAGCACCGGGGAAGCGCTCCCAGAGGCTGTTCCGAGGCCGGTCCGTGCGGTCACGCGGAGTGATCATTTCCGGCATGCGGCGAGGTTCGGGACGGGGTACGGGACGCCCTCGGGGCGGCGGTCGCCCGGACCAGCGGCCGGTCGAGGGCTGAATCCAGCCACTCGGGGCGCGTAGGCCCGCATGGCCGGATGGTGGCACTCGGTGAACCGGCCGACGTTCCGGCGCGGAGTCCGGCCGAACGCCCGTTTCGTGGTGAGCCTCACATCGACGAGCCCGGTATGCGGCTTCTCGGAAGCGTGGACGATGCGGTGCCGGGCCGTGGACGCGGCGCGGAAGCCCGGCGAGTCGCAGGGCGCCGGCCGCTGCCGCGCCCGATTCAGCCGCCAGGCTCTCGGCCGCCGTGGCTTCCCGGCTTCTTGCCCGACCTGCGCCGGTTCGGGCGGCAGGGTCTCCCGGGAGCGGGCGGACGCCGAGTTGCTGCCGTGTCCGACGCGTTCCCGAGTAACCGACCGGCACATGGGGACGGCGTCGCGGGGCTGGACGCACATCTGCGGCCTTGCCGTCGGTCGACAACTCCCCCATAGCCCGAAAGGCATGGGAGGGGCCCCCTCCGCGTTGCCTCCCTCCTCCGCCTTGCAGACGCACGCACCCGGCCCCGCTCCTTCTTCCACCCGCCATCTGCAGGTTGGTCCAAGTCAGCCCGCCGTCCCCGCCGTCCCCCCGGTCGGCGTCTTCTCCCTGGCCGACGCGCCGATTCCCTCGCCGTTCTCCGCGGTGACGGACAGGCTGCGGTGGTCGATCCGGTACGTCGTCTTCCCGTCCAGGACCGCGAGCACGGCCCGCTCCAGTTTCATCCGGGGGTCCGGGCACATCATCGTGGTGCTGTCGACGCCGTCGAACGTGATGGTGGAGCCGGAGACCGCCGCCCGGCCGCGGAAGCCGTTGCAACCGAAACTGCCGTGCACGGAGCCGTCCTTGCCGAAGACGATCCGCGCCGCGCCCTCCATGCCCTCGGGCAGGGAGGAGGCGACGGAGCCGGAGACCAGCGAGGTGACCGTCCAGGTGGTGCCGGTGAGCGGCGCGGGAGGTTGCGAAATGGCCCTGGGGCGGCCCCGGACCCCGTCCGGTTCCCCCTCACCCCATCAGCGGGAGCAGGGCGGCGAGATCGGCCCGCTCCCCGCTGGCGCTGACCTTCGCCGCGTCGAGCGCCTGCGCCCACTCCGTACGCCCGGTGGCGAGCCGGATCCAGGTGAGCGGATCGGTCTCGACGACATTGGGCGGTGTGCCGCGGGTGTGCTTGGGGCCCTGGACGCACTGGACGACGGCGAACGGCGGAACCCGCACCTCGACCGAACCGCCCGGCGCCCTCTCCGCGAGGGCGTCGGCGAGCAGCCGGGTGCAGGCGGCGAGGGCCTGCCGGTCGTACGGGACGGCCAGGCCGGCCGCCTCGTTCAGGTCGTCGGTGTGCACGACGAGTTCGACGGTACGGGTGACCAGGAAGTCGGCCAGCCGCATCGCACCGGCCCGGGTCGGCAGCAGCCGCTCCCCGGGATCGCCGGGCACCAGCGCCTCGAACCGCCCGGCGACCTCCCCGTACAGCGCGTCCAGGTCCGGATGGTCCGCGGTCGCGGCCGTGGTGTCCTCGGCGATGCGGGCAGCGCGGTCAGCGGTCGAGAACGGCCATTCGAGGAGCGTCAGATCGGGCTTGGGCGAGGCCGGTTCGGGCAGCTCGAGGCCATGGGTGACGCGCGAGAGCGCCATGGTCAGGTGGACGGCCAGTTCGCGCACGGTCCAGTCCCCGAGCCGGGTCGGCAGCGCGAGCTGTTCCGGCGTCAGGGCGCTGACTGCTTCCCGGACATGGGTGAACTGGGCCAGGACGGCGGCGCGGGTCCTGACCGGGTCGTAGCGGCGGGCTCGTTTCTGGGACGGCGGCATGGTCCAGGAGCCTAACGACCTCGCCCGCGACGGGCAGTGGGCCGTCGGAGCGTCGGCCTCAGGGCCGGGTCGCGAAGTCGCCCAGTCCCTTGTCGAGCAGGTCGAAGCCGCGCTCGGCGAGCGCGACGGCGTCCGGCGCGACCGCGTCCGCCGGCTCCCCCGCCAGCAGCCGCAACTGGTTCGCGGTGATGAGGGCGTTGCGGGTGCCGATCAGCTGTGCGGCCGCGATCCGGGCGAGGGAGGGCTCCTCCCCCTCCTCGGCCAGGGCTTCGGCGAGCAGGGCGTAGGACCGCATGGAGAACGCGTGCGCCCGGATCAGCAGCGCCGGTGTCTCCTGGATCAGCCGGCGCACCCCGAGCACCACGGGTGAGTCGCTCATGCCGACCGAGGGGTCACGGGCCTCGACGGCGGCCAGGAACTGACGCCGGACGGCGACCAGCGCGGACTCTCCGGGGCCCCGCTCCCGTACCACCCGCGCGACGTCGCCGATGTGCTCCTCCATGGGAGCGAGGACCAAGTCCTCCTTGCCGGCGAAGTAGTTGAAGACGGTCATCTTCGAGACGTCGGCCGCCTCGGCGATCTCGGCGACCGAGACCTTGTCGAAGCCGCGTGCGGCAAAGAGCTCGGTGGCTACCGCCAGCAGACGGCGCCGCGTCTGGAGCTTCTTGCGCTCGCGCAGGCTCATCCCCTCAGTCATGGCATCACTGTACCAGGATAAATATTAATCCTGGATTAAATGTTGACCGAGTATATTTTCATGGTGCGGTGAAATGCCGCAGCGACACCGTGCCCGGCGGCTCGGGAAAGGCCGCCCGCACCTCCGACGGCCCCGGCCTGCGTTCTGCTCGCACCGCCGGAAGCGAATGCGCGCCGTCCGCCGGAACACCGCCGCCCGCTGGACCGGGCGCAATTCCACGGCCGCTCGCGTCCGCGTCTCGATCGGAAGCCGGCCGGAATTGCGCATACCGCCCGCCGGAATTCCCGAAACGCCGGCTCGCGAGCCGACGCGAACCGGATTCACGGCCGGAACGAACCGTATCCACCGCTAAGGGCTGTCCCGTAACCCCTCAGGACGAACCGAGTTCGCGGCCCGGACGAACCGTATCCACTCCCCGGACGATACGACGACACAGGAACGGCCCCGCCCGAAATCCGAGACCCGGGCGGGGCCGTCCTCCACATCGACGGTCGCGTCAGGCGAGCAGACCCGGGATGGTCTCCTCGTGCGCCGTGCGCAGCTCGCTCAGCGGGATGCCGAACTCGCCCTGCACCTCGATCTCCTCGCCGTCCACGACACCGATCCGGGTCGCGGGCAGACCCCGCGCCCCGCACATGTCGTTGAAGCGGAGCTCCTCGCTGCGCGGAACGGAGACGACCGCGCGCCCCGCCGACTCGGAGAAGAGGAAGGTGAACGCGTCCAGCCCGTCCGGAACGACCAGCCGGGCACCCTTCCCGCCGCGCAGGCAGGACTCGGTGACCGCCTGGATCAGACCGCCGTCGGAGAGGTCGTGCGCCGCGTCGATCATGCCGTCGCGGGAGGCCGAGATCAGGATCTCGCCCAGCAGCTTCTCCCGGCCCAGGTCCACCTTGGGCGGCATGCCGCCGAGGTGGTTGTGGACGACCTCGGACCAGGCCGAACCGCCGAACTCCTCGTGCGTGTCGCCCAGCAGGTAGAGGAGCTGGCCCTCTTCCGCGAAGGCGACCGGCGTACGCCGGGTGACATCGTCGATCACGCCGAGCACGGCCACGACCGGCGTCGGGTGGATCGCCGTCTCGCCGGTCTGGTTGTACAGCGACACGTTGCCGCCGGTGACCGGGGTGCCCAGTTCCAGGCAGCCGTCCGCGAGACCACGGGTGGCCTCGGCGAACTGCCACATGACGTCCGGGTCCTCGGGCGAACCGAAGTTCAGGCAGTCCGAGATGGCCAGCGGCTTGGCGCCGGAGGCGGCGACATTGCGGTACGACTCCGCCAGCGCGAGCTGCGCACCGGTGTACGGATCGAGCTTCGCGTACCGGCCGTTGCCGTCGGTCGCCATGGCCACACCCAGGTTCGACTTCTCGTCGATCCGGACCATGCCGGCGTCCTCGGGCATCGCGAGCACGGTGTTGCCCTGCACGAACCGGTCGTACTGGTCCGTGATCCAGGACTTCGACGCCTGGTTGGGCGAGGCGACCAGCTTCAGGACCTGCTCGCGCAGCTCGGCGCCGTTCGCCGGGCGTGCCAGCTTGCCCGCGTCGTCGGCCTGCAGCGCGTCCTGCCAGGACGGGCGGGCGAACGGGCGGTGGTAGGTCGGGCCCTCGTGGGCGACGGACCGCGGCGGCACGTCGACGATCTGCTCGCCGTGCCAGAAGATCTCCAGCTGGGAGCCCTCGGTCACCTCACCGATGACGGTGGCGATGACGTCCCACTTCTCGCAGATCTCCAGGAAGCGCCCGACGTGCTGCGGCTCGACGATCGCGCACATGCGCTCCTGCGACTCGCTCATGAGGATTTCCTCGGGCGAGAGGGAGGAGTCGCGCAGCGGCACGGTGTCCAGCTCGACGCGCATGCCGCCGGATCCGGCGGAGGCCAGCTCGCTCGTGGCGCAGGACAGACCCGCACCGCCGAGGTCCTGGATGCCCGCGACCAGCTTCTCCTTGAAGATCTCCAGGGTGCACTCGATGAGGAGCTTCTCCTGGAACGGGTCGCCGACCTGGACGGCCGGGCGCTTCGCCGGGCCGGTCGACTCGAAGGTCTCCGAGGCCAGCACCGAGACGCCGCCGATGCCGTCGCCGCCGGTGCGGGCGCCGTAGAGGATCACCTTGTTGCCGGGGCCGGAGGCCTTGGCGAGGTGGATGTCCTCGTGCTTCATCACACCGATGCAGCCGGCGTTGACCAGCGGGTTGCCCTGGTAGCAGGCGTCGAAGACGACCTCGCCGCCGATGTTCGGCAGCCCGAGGCAGTTGCCGTAGCCGCCGATGCCCGCGACGACGCCCGGCAGGACGCGCTTGGTGTCGGGGTGGTCGGCCGCGCCGAAGCGCAGCGGGTCCACGACCGCGACCGGACGGGCACCCATGGCGAGGATGTCGCGGACGATACCGCCGACGCCGGTCGCCGCGCCCTGGTAGGGCTCGATGTACGAGGGGTGGTTGTGCGACTCGACCTTGAAGGTGACCGCGTACCCCTGACCGACGTCGACCACACCGGCGTTCTCGCCGATGCCGACGAGCATCGCGTCGTTGGCGGGGACCTTCTCGCCGAACTGCTTGAGGTGGACCTTGCTGCTCTTGTACGAGCAGTGCTCCGACCACATCACGGAGTACATGGCGAGCTCGGCGCCGGTGGGACGGCGGCCCAGGATCTCGCGGATCCGGGCGTACTCGTCCTCCTTGAGGCCGAGCTCCTTCCAGGGCTGCTCGACGTCCGGGGTCTCGGCCGCGTGCTTGACCGTATCCAGGCTCATGCGTTGACCAGCTTCTTGATGATCGAGGTGAAGAAACCGAGGCCGTCGGTGCGACCGGTGCCGATCAGCGGCTCGACGGCGTGCTCCGGGTGCGGCATCAGGCCGACGACATTGCCCGCGGCGTTGGTGATGCCGGCGATGTCGCGCAGCGAGCCGTTGGGGTTCCTGTCCAGGTAACGGAAGGCGACCCGGCCCTCCGCCTCCAGCTCGTCGAGCACGCGCTCGTCGGCGACGTAACGCCCGTCCATGTTCTTGAGCGGCACGGAGATCTCCTGGCCCGCGGAGTAGTCCGAGGTCCAGGCGGTGTCCGCGTTCTCGACGCGCAGCTTCTGATCGCGGCAGATGAAGTGCAGGTGGTTGTTGCGCAGCATCGCGCCGGGCAGCAGATGCGCCTCGGTCAGGATCTGGAAGCCGTTGCAGATGCCGAGGACCGGCATCCCCGCCCGCGCGTTCTCGATGATCGTCTCCATGACCGGCGAGAAGCGGGAGATGGCTCCGGCCCGCAGATAGTCGCCGTAGGAGAAGCCGCCCGCCAGGATGACCGCGTCGACCTGGTGCAGGTCCTTGTCGCGGTGCCACAGCGATACGGGTTCGGCACCCGCGACCCGTACGGCCCGCAGGCTGTCCTTGTCGTCGAGCGTGCCGGGAAAGGTGACGACTCCGATACGGGAAGTCACTTCGACTCCTCGGCCTTCTCCACCCTCACGGTGAAGTCCTCGATGACGGTGTTGGCGAGGAAAGTCTCGGCCATCTCGTGAATGCGGCCGAGGGCGGCGTCGTCGACCGGCCCCTCGACCTCCAGCTCGAAACGCTTTCCCTGACGTACGTCCGCGATTCCCTCGAAGCCGAGACGGGGCAGTGCGCGCTGCACCGCCTGTCCCTGCGGGTCGAGGATCTCGGGCTTGAGCATGACGTCGACTACGACGCGTGCCACTGGCACTCCCGGTGGTGGTGTGGTGCGGCTGTTTCTCCGGGGGGCTCCCCAGACCCCCGCAGGTTCCCTCAGCCTACCTGGCCAGAAATTCTACGCGGGTAGATATCGAACCCCCTTGATCACGCCCGGATATCGGCCGCGACAACGCATGGGGAAAGTCCTGCGAAAAAAATCCTCACCGGCAACACACAAGAAGGCTGACACGCGGAGGTAATTGGGCGGTCTTCACAATGCGGCACCCATCGCTGTACAAATGATTACCGGGGAATGCAGCATTGCCCCTAAACGGTCGACAACGGTCGGCCCGCATCTGCCTAACAGCCGGAAGGCCGGCGTCAGCGCATGTCAGACGCGCCGACGCCGTAGGAAAGGACCGATATCCGTGGCTCAGCGCGTAGTGGTCACGCTCTTCGACGACATCGACGGGGGAGCAGCGGCGGAAACGGTCACCTTCGCCCTGGACGGGAAGTCGTACGAGATCGACCTCAATCCGTCCAATGCAAAGAAACTGCGCAAGGCCCTGGCGCCGTACATGGCGGCCGGCCGAAAGCAGACAAATACCGGCAAGCGCGGCAAGGCCCCGGCGTCCTACCGGCACACCTCGCTGGCACCCGACCCGGCGGCCGTGCGCGCCTGGGCCCGCTCCCACCGGATGGAGGTGCCGGCCCGCGGCCGGATCCCCAAGAAGGTCTACGAGGCGTTCCGCGAAGCCAGTTGAGATTCCGGTCCGCCCCGGGACCCCCGGAGGCCCTCGCCGGGACGCGCCGCGAACGCTCCGGCGACACCCCGCGGCCACCGACTTGCGCTACACCCCCGGCGGTCGGCTAAAGTCTGGAGCACGCCGAGGGGCAAGGCCGCAAAGCCGAACCTCACGCAGCGTGCGGGTGTAGTTCAGTAGCAGAACATCCCCCTTCCAGGGGGAAGGCACAGTGTGCAATTCCTGTCACCCGCTCTGCATCGCTCTTACCGTCCACTCCATTGGATCGGGTAGAGTGGTGCTCGCACCGCCCGATGGAACTCCTCACAAGGAGTACAATGAGCGGCAGCAATGCGGACGTGGCTCAGTTGGTAGAGCATCACCTTGCCAAGGTGAGGGTCGCGAGTTCGAATCTCGTCGTCCGCTCTTGATCGAACGTAAGGCCCTGGTCGATATCGACCAGGGCCTTCGTCGTATTCCCCTCCGTTTCCGCCCGGGGCTCCCTGGTCCATGACGTTTGTCATGAGCAGTGATGACGGCTCGCACTGCTCGCGGCGCCGATCCGGCGGAAATCTGTAGGCATGACCAGCGACGACATTCCCAAGGACCACGTGAACAGCGCTGTGGCATGCGCCACAGCCGCCTCCGCGTCCGGCTCCGTCGCCGACCCGGTGATCGAGGCGAGCGATGTGCGGCGCCGCTACGACGGCGGCTTCGAGGCGGTGACCGGCGTCTCCTTCACGGTGGCGCGCGGTGAGCTCTTCGCCCTGCTCGGAACGAACGGCGCCGGCAAGACCTCCACCGTCGAGCTGCTGGAGGGCCTGGCCCGGCCCGACGGTGGGTCCGTGCGGGTGCTCGGCCACGACCCGTATCGCGAACGCGCCGCCGTCCGGCCGCGGATCGGGGTGATGCTCCAGGAAGGCGGCTTCCCGTCCGAGCTGACGGTCACCGAGACCGTACGGATGTGGTCGGGCTGCACCAGCGGCGCCCGCCCGACGGGGGAGGTGCTGGACCTGGTCGGGCTCGCCCATCGTTCGCGCGTGCGCGTCAAGCAGCTCTCCGGCGGTGAGCGGCGCCGGCTCGACCTGGCACTGGCCCTGCTCGGCCGGCCCGAGGTGCTGTTCCTGGACGAGCCGACCACCGGGCTCGACGCCGAGGGACGGCGCGACACCTGGGAGTTGGTCCGGATACTGCGCGACGACGGCACCACCGTCCTGCTCACCACGCACTACCTGGAGGAGGCCGAGATGCTCGCCGACCGGCTGGCGATCATGCACCGGGGGCGGATCGTGACGGCGGGCACCCCCGCCGAGGTGACGGCGGCCCGCCCCGCCCGTATCCGGTTCGAGCTGCCCGAAGGGGTGCCGGCGGCATGGCTTCCGCTGCCGCTGAGGGCGGCGGCCGAAGGGCGCAAGGTCGAGATCCGCACCCACCGGCTGCAGGAGTCCCTGGGTGAACTGCTGCTCTGGGCGGAGCAGTCGGACGTACGGCTGCTCGGGCTCGATGCCCGCTCGGCCTCGCTCGAAGAGGCATTTCTCGATATCGCGCAGCGCGCGTCGGATTCGCAGGCCCGGAAGGCGGCCGCCGCATGACCGGTACAACGATGTCCGGGCGGCTGAACGCGCTGGGGCGCGCCGAGCTGACGCTGCTCGCCCGCAACAGGACGGCGGTCTTCGTCGCGCTGCTGGTGCCCGTGGCGATGGTCGTGGCGATGAAGTCGACACTGGATCAGATCGATCTGGACGGAACCGGGCTGACCGTGGCCGGGGCGGCGCTCAGCGGTGGCATCGGCATGGTGCTGATGCAGGTCGTGTACATGAACCTGGTCGCCGCGTACGTGGCGCGGCGCGAGGAACTGGTCCTGAAACGGCTGCGCACCGGCGAGGTCACCGACCGGGAGATCCTCGTCGGAACGGCGCTGCCGTCCATCGCGCTGGCCCTGGGGCAGGCGGTGCTGGTGGTCCTGGCCGGTGCGGCCTTCTTCGGCGTCGGTGCGCCGAAGCGGCCCGAACTGCTCGTCGCGGGACTGCTGTCGGGTGTGGTGCTGCTGGCGGCACTGGCCGCCGCCACCTCCGCATCGACCAGGTCCGTACAGACGGCGCAGATCACCACGCTGCCGCTGTTCCTCGTCTCGATGACGGGCTCCGGGCTCTTCGTGCCGCTGGAGGTCCTGCCGGACCGGGTGGCATCCGTGTGCGAGCTGTTGCCGGTGACCGGGGTGATGACGCTCGTACGCGCGGGCTGGCTCGGCGGGGCCGACGGGCACGACCTGCTCGGGGCCGGGCTGACCGCGCTGGCCTGGACGGTGCTCGCCGTGTTTGCTGTACAGCGGTGGTTCCGGTGGGAACCCCGACGCTGAGGAGGGGTGCGCCGTGCGGTGGCGAACGTGGGGCTGGCGCGGCCGCACCGGATTCGACAAGGTCGACCTGTCCACGCGCGGCATGCTGTACGGCCTGGTGTGGATCGCGGTGCTGGTCCAGGTCCTGATGTCCGTTACAAGGCCCGTGCGCGGCGCGGCGCCCACCGCGTTGATCGCCCTGGCGATCGTGCTCGCGGTCGCCCACGGGGTCTGCGGGACGGCGCTGACCGCCAGGGGGCTGGCGACGTATCTGGGCCGGGGGGCCACGGACCGGCGGCTGGTCGCCGTTACAGCCGTGTCGCTGGTGGCGAACACGGCGGCGGTGCTGGCCCTCGCCGACTGCACGGGCATGCGCGAGTTCCCCGAACCGGGATATGCGTTCAGCGCTTGTGTGGTGCCGTTCTCCTGCGCGTTCGTGCTCATCGTGCCGGGCTGGGTGTCGGTGTTGCAGCAGGCCGCCGTCTCGGCCGCGATGTCCACCGCGGTGGGACTGCTCGACGGCGGCAGTGCGCTGGTGGCCGCCACATTTCTCGCGACGGCGTTCGGCGGCGGGATGATGGCGGTCGCCACGCGCACGTCGGCCTGGACACTGAGCGTGATGTGGAAGCTCCGTGAAGCGAAGGACATGGAGGCGCGGCTGGCCGTCGCCGAGGAGCGGCTGCGGTTCGGCCGGGACATGCATGACGTCCTGGGCCGGAATCTGGCCGTGATCGCGCTGAAGGGCGAGCTGGCGGTGGAACTGGCCCAGCGCGGGAATCCGGCGGCCGTGGACCAGATGGTCGAGGTGATGCGCATCGCCCGCGCCTCGCAGCAGGAGGTGCGCGACGTCGTACGCGGATACCGGGAGGCCGATCTGAGCACGGAACTGGCCGGCGCGCAGGGAGTGTTGCGGGCGGCCGGGATCGCGTGCGCGGTGGAGGGCGGCGAGGGTCGTCCGCTGCCCGCGCCGGTGCAGTCGGCGCTCGGCTGGGTGGTGCGGGAGGCGGCGACCAATGTGCTGCGGCACGGCGATCCGCGGCGCTGCACGATCCGGCTCCGCGCCTCGGCGGGCGCGGTGGTGCTGGAGGTGGAGAACGACGGGGCGCTGCGGGCCGGCTCGGAACCGGGCGGCACCGGAGCGGGCGGCTCCGGGCTGGCCGGACTGCGCGAGCGGCTCCGGGCGCTGGACGGTTCGCTGGACGCGGGCCCGGCGGGGAACGGGCTGTTCCGCCTGACGGCCGAGATTCCGCTGCCGCGCACGGCTGCCGCACTTGTGGAGGAACGACGATGACGGCTGTACGGGTGCTGCTCGCCGACGACGAGCACCTGATCCGGGGCGCGCTGGCCGCGCTGCTGGCCCTGGAGGACGACCTCGTGGTGGTCGCGGAGGCGGCGACCGGCCCGGAGGCACTGGCCATGGCGCGGGCCCACCGCCCCGATGTGGCGGTCCTCGATCTGGAGATGCCGGGTGCCGACGGTGTGAGTGTGGCCACATCCCTGCGGGCCGAACTTCCCGGCTGCCGGACGATGATCGTGACGAGCCACGGCCGGCCGGGACATCTGAAGCGGGCACTGGCGGCGGGTGTGCGGGCCTTCGTGCCGAAGACGGTCAGCGCCCGCCAGCTGGCCGGGATCATCCGTACCGTGCACGCCGGAAACCGTTATGTGGACCCGGAGTTGGCGGCCGACGCGATCTCCGCCGGGGACTCGCCGCTGACCGCGCGCGAGGCCGAAGTACTGGAACTGGCGGCGGACGGGGCGCCAATCGCGGAGATCGCGGAGCGCGCGTCGCTGTCGCAGGGAACCGTACGGAACTACCTCTCCGCGGCCGTGTCGAAGCTCGGAGCGGAGAACCGTCACGCGGCGGCGCGTCTCGCACGGGAGCGCGGATGGGTATAGTGGTCCTCGCGCTTCGGCGCTTGCGGACGTAGCTCAGTTGGTAGAGCGCAACCTTGCCAAGGTTGAGGTCGCCAGTTCGAACCTGGTCGTCCGCTCGGTTCAGCAAGAAGCCCCCGGTCTTTCGGCCGGGGGCTTCTTCGTGTTCCGGGAACCGCGTGCTGCTTCGCGTCCGGAAAACCGCCTACTGCCAGGGCGTGCCGGTGAGGAGTTCGTACGCCTCCAGGTACTTCGCCCGGGTCGCGTCCACGATCTCCTGGGGCAGCGCCGGGGGCGGCTGCTCGCTCCTGCGGTCCCAGCCCGAGGCCGGCGAGGTCAGCC
Organism: Streptomyces sp. NPDC093149; assembly: GCF_044754145.1. Taxonomy (NCBI): domain Bacteria; kingdom Bacillati; phylum Actinomycetota; class Actinomycetes; order Kitasatosporales; family Streptomycetaceae; genus Streptomyces; species Streptomyces sp. NPDC093149. The sequence continues at coordinate 538,896 of NZ_JBIVON010000005.1, read as the reverse complement.
AGTCGCGCACGAACTGCTTGTCGTACGAGGGCTGGGCCCTGCCCGGCTCCCACTCGGCCGCGGGCCAGAAGCGCGAGGAGTCCGGGGTCAGCACCTCGTCGGCGATGATCAGTTCCTCGCCGCCGCCGTCCGTGGGAGCGAAACCGAACTCGAACTTCGTGTCGGCGAGGATGATCCCGCGCTCACGCGCGATGTCACGCGCCCTGCCGTACACGTCGAGCGTGGTGCGGCGCAGCTGGGCGGCGGTCTCCGCGCCGACCTGGCGGGCCACCTCCTCGTAGCTCACGTTCTCGTCGTGGTCCCCGACGGCCGCCTTGGTGGCGGGGGTGAAGATCGGTGCCGGCAGTTCGGAGCCGTCGACGAGGCCCTCGGGCAGCGCGAGGCCGCAGACCGTGCGGGACTCGTCGTACTCGACGAGCCCGGAGCCGGTGAGGTAGCCGCGGGCGACGCACTCGACCGGGACCATCCGCAGCGACCTGCAGATCAGCGTGCGGCCCTCCCAGTCCGCCGGGGCTCCGGCGGGGAGCTCGGTGGACAGCACGTGGTTCGGCACGAGATCGCTGAGCCGGTCGAACCACCACAGCGAGAGCCGGGTGAGCACCCGGCCCTTGTCCGGGATCTCGGTCGGCAGCACCCAGTCGTACGCGGACATCCGGTCGCTGGCGACCATGACTAGGTCGCCCGCCTCGTTCCGGTACAGGTCGCGCACCTTGCCGGTGTGAAGGTGGGTGAGCCCCGGGACCTGCACTGGCTCGGGCTTTTCTACAAATCCGGACACGCTGCCTCCGCGTAGGTTGATCCAGGAGTCGTTCCGATTCTCCCGTATCGGGGTGCGGTGGGGCGGAGCGGGGGCGTCCGTGGCGCCGGGCGCGGTGTCCTCAGTCCCGTTTGCAGATGCGGTCGAGGAGATTGGCGGTGGCGCGCTGGATGCGTGGGTCCACATGGCCGGGGCGGTCCAGGGCCGGGGACCAGGCGAAGGTGCCGGAGGCGAAGACGAGCGCGCCGGACGGGGCCCGGTACAGGGAGGTCTCCTGGTGGCGCTTGGCCCCGTCGTTGTCCCGGTACGGGGAGTGGGCGAGCAGGATGCGGTTCTCGTGCTCGGGAAGCGCGGTGCGCGGGAAGTAGCGGTCGGCCTCGCCCGCGACCAGGCCGTTGATCTCGTCGCCCTCGCCGGCGCCCGTCGCGTCCCACAGCCAGTGCTCGGCGTTCCGTACGACCAGGGGGTGCGGATCGGGGACCCGGCCCGCGTACTGGATGCCGAGGAGCTGCTGCTCCGGGCGGTCGATCTCGCGCCAGAGCGCGGGCTTTCCCGGGCCGCGGCGTTTGCGGCAGGTGAGCAGGCGGTCCGGGACACCGGAGGGCGACGGGGAGAGGCTGACCTGCCAGTACATGGTGTTGGCGGAGAGGAAGACGAGCGAGGTTCCGCCGTCGCGGGCGCGTTCGGCGGTACGGCGCATGGGCACCGACCAGTACTCGTCGTGGCCGGGGAAGACCAGGCCCCGGTAGCGGCCCGGGTCGATCCGGCCCGCGTGCAGATCACGGGTGTCGGCGTACGCGATGTCGTAGCCGTACCGCTCGGCCCAGCGGATGAAGTCGTAGGCATGGCCGACGTGGAGCGGCAGCCCGGCGCCCGCGTACGGACGGTCGAAGGAGACGGTGACCGCGGCGTCCTCCTCGCCCAGGAGGCGGCCCCGCTCGTCCCACGCGTGGTAGAGGCTGGCACCTGTGTGGCCGTCCTCCGGGTAGAGGTTGTACGCCTGCCAGGTGACATCCGGCAGGACCAGCAGCAGATCGGCCGGGTGCTCGTCGCGGACCGTGAAGGGGATGTGGGAGCGGTACCCGTCGACCGTGGTCAGCACGGCCACGTACGCGCCGATCGACCAGTAGGAGGGGATCTGCAGCCGCCAGGACTGCCACCAGTGGTGGCAGGAGACCGTGCGGTCGGCGGTGAGCGGGGCGGGCTGGACGATGCCGGAGAGCCGGGGGCTCGTGGTGATCTTGGCGGCCCCGTCGCCCCCATAGTGACCGATGCGGTAGATGTCCACGGAGAACTGCTGGGGCGGGTCCACGGTGATGTGGAAGTCGATCGCCTCGCCCGGGGCGGCGGCACCCGTGGAGATGAAGCCCTTGATCTGGCGGTGCACGTCGTCGGCCGTACGGGTGCCGCCGTCGGCGCCACGGGCCAGAGTGGGGTCGGCGTACCAGGGGACGACGTGCCCGGTGTCGTCGAAGTAGTTCTCACTGCCGCGCAGCCAGGGCAGGGGACCCTGGCCGAAGGGGTCGGAGACGGCGTGCGCGAGGGCACCCGACTCCCATCGACGAATGTGCTCCGCCCCCATACCGCTTCCCTCCCACAGGCCCCGAGAACAGCTGATCAACGTCACGTACGCCGGTCACGGGACGCCGGACGCGGGTGCCGGGCACCGGCACCGAACGCCGACGCCGGTCACGGACGCCGATCGCCAACAGCGGTCCTGACCGTCGGCCGTTGCCGCTGACCGCATCCGGCCGTGCGTCATCGGTGCGCCAACAGTGATGCTCCGACTGTCAGCGTTGATCCCCAGCACATCACATAACGCATGCGGCCCGTCACCCTTCGTCGCTAATTGACGTGAACGGAACGTTCTCTTCCGGGTATTGGGGGCCGACAGCCCCGGCAACGGTGCCGGTGAGGAGCTTGAGACGGGTGGGTCCGCCGTGGTGCGCGCCGTCGCCGGGGCCGCTGGTTCAGACGAGACGGACGGGCTTGTCGGCGCGCACGCCGACCGAGGCGAGCCACGACCGCAGCGGTGCCGCGTCCCCGTCCTCGACGAGACTGAGGACCGGACTGCCCAGATCCGCCCGGCGCTCGCCGTCGACCAGCAGCGCGGGGCCGTCGAGCCAATCGAGGCCGGGGGCCGCGCCCGCCGTGTCGACGGCGGCACAGCAGACCATCGCCGCGACGTGGTCGGCGAGCAGCTCCGTACCCGTACGGGGCGGCTGGAGCGAGAGGATCGGAAGGGAGTCGGAACCCCAGAGGTCCAGGACGTTCCCGCCCGCGCCGACGGCACCCGGGGTGCCCGCCGGGCCCGACGCGCCGGCGGCCGGTGGCCGCCGCCGGGCCGCCGCCTCCTCGCGGGCCACCGCGGCGCTGATCCCGGCCGCGAGCTCCTCGCCGCTTCCGCACCCGCCGGCCAGATGGTCGACGACACGGGCCAGCGTGGGCACCCCGGCATCGACGGAAAATGCGGAACGGCCCGGCCCGGAGGCGTCGGCGGCCGGTCCGGGCGCCACCCCCATCGAGTCCAGGACACGATGCAGCCGGGCGGCCTCGGTACGCCACTTCCGGTCGACGACCTCATCCGGGTACTGCTGCCAGTCGACCGGCGACCAGTCGGGACCGGACTGCGCCGGACCGCCGTGGAAGAGCCGGGCCGCCAGCAGCGATGCCGCCTCGTCGGCCGCGCCCGGTTCCTCCAGGAGGTCGCAGGCGGGGCGCTCGCCGAGCCGGGAGGTGAACCCGTCGGCGAGCCGGTCGCGCCGGGAGAGCTCGGTGAGCGCGGACACGACACCCGCGTCCAGCCGGGACGGCCAGCGGCCCATCTGCCAGGCGGGCAGCGCGACCCGGGTGAGCAGCCGGTCCCAGCCCGCGTAGGCGAGACCGACCTGCTCCTGCGCGACGATCCGAAGACCGTAGTCCACACCCTGTGCACGAACCGACGCGGCGGCGGCGACGCCCCGCTCCATCTCCGCGGCATGGCTGCGACAACTGCGCAGCAGCAACCGGGCGATCCAGCCGACGAAGAGGCGTGGCACTCTGCGCACGCCGGACAGCGGCCCCGGAACGGGCACGGCCGCGTCGGCGACCGCTCCGTCCAGCCCTCGTACGAAACGACGCGCCGCCGCTATGTCGGGATGCGCGGAGGGCCCCGTGCCCGCCACGACCGGGGCGAGCACCGCCCGTAGCTCCGCGACCCGCATCCACCACAGGAACGGCGAACCGATGACCAGCACGGGAGCCGCCTTCACCCGGCGGCGGACCCGGCCCGCCCAACGCGCTGCCCGATCGGCTCCGAGGCCCGTCGTGAGCTGCTGCGCGGCGGGGTGGGTGCGGTCCTCCAGCCAGCTGTCGCAGTCGGGCGTGAGCGCCATGGCCGAGGGCGCGGGAACCCCGAGCCGTTCGGCGAGGTCCCTGACCAGACGGTAGAGATCCGGGGCGGCTTCCTCCGCGAGCGGGACGGTCGGACTGATCGCCGGCCTCGCTCGTACGATCGCGACAGCGACCGCCGTGGCGAGCAGGAGCACGACGACCGCGCAGACCGTCACGGCCCAGCGCGCCGCGTCCCAGCCGGTGCCGACGGCATGGCCCCGGGCGCCCGCGACGAGCAGCACGACGGCGACCGCCGCCGGCACGATGGCCGCGGCGGTCGCCCTGCTGCGGATGCGCAGCAGGGCGAGAGCTCGGGCACGCGCACTCTGCGCACCGAGCTCCTCAGTTGTACCGGTACCGGACACGGCCGGACGTCACCCCCTCTGCCCCCGCGGCGGTGTTGTTCACTCCCCCACTGTGGCACCCGTCACCGACATCGCAATGCCAGTGAGCCATGTGCCGGAATGCTTGCGCCGCACCCTAGTTGGGGCCTCGACGGACGTCATCCGGATGGCTCAGTCGTCACTCGATGGAATGGCTTTGGGCAAAGGTGCTGACGCGCCGCCGCCCTTGGGGCAGCGGCGCGTCGGTGGGTGTCCGCGGGGTCCGGCGAGTGGCCGTCGGGCCCCGTCCCGGCCTCAGGCTTCCGCGGCCTTCTTGGCAATGTCCGTGCGGAACTGCGAGCCGTCGAGCCGGATCCGGGCAACCGCCGTGTAAGCACGCTCACGGGCGGCCGCGAGGTCCTTTCCGGTCGCGGTCACGGACAGCACGCGGCCGCCCGCGCTGACGATCGTGTCGCCGTCCCGCCTGGTCCCGGCGTGCAGGACGTACGCGTCCGGGGCATCCTGCGCCGCCACGTCGTCGAGCCCTTCGATCGGGTCACCCGTCCGCGGCGTAGCCGGGTAGTTGTGCGAGGCGACGACCACGGTGACAGCGGCGTCGTCACGCCACTTGAGCGGGGGCAGCTCGTCGAGGGTGCCGTTGGCGGAGCCCAGCAGGACACCTGCCAGCGGCGTCTTCAGACGGGCCAGGACCACCTGGGTCTCGGGGTCACCGAAACGGGCGTTGAACTCGATCACCCGCACGCCGCGCGAGGTGATCGCGAGGCCCGCGTACAGCAGCCCGGAGAACGGGGTGCCGCGGCGACGGAGCTCGTCGACGGTCGGCTGGAGCACCGACTGCGTCACCTCGTCGACCAGCTTCGGGTCGGCCCACGGGAGCGGGGAGTACGCGCCCATGCCGCCGGTGTTCGGTCCCTCGTCGCCGTCCAGGGCGCGCTTGAAGTCCTGCGCGGGCTGGAGAGGCAGCACGGTGGTGCCGTCCGTGATCGCGAAGAGGCTGACCTCGGGGCCGTCGAGGAACTCCTCGATGACCACCCGGTCGCAGCCCAGGGCGTGGGCGCGGGCCGTCTCGACGTCGTCGGTGACGACGACGCCCTTTCCGGCGGCGAGCCCGTCGTCCTTGACGACGTACGGGGCGCCGAAGGCATCGAGGGCGGCGTCGATCTCGGCGGGAGTGGTGCAGACGTAGCTGCGGGCGGTCGGGACGCCCGCCCCGGCCATCACGTCCTTGGCGAACGCCTTGGAGCCCTCCAGCTGAGCCGCCTCGCCCGAGGGGCCGAAGCAGGGAATGCCCACGGCACGCACGGCGTCGGCGACCCCGGCGACGAGCGGCGCCTCCGGGCCGACGACCACCAGTTCGGCGCCCAGGTCGGCGGCGAGACGCGCGACGGCCTCACCGTCGAGAGCGTCGACCGGATGCAGTTCGGCCACCTCCGCGATGCCGGCGTTGCCGGGAGCGCAGTACAGAGCGGTGACGTCGGGGTCGAGGGAGAGAGAGCGGCACAGGGCGTGTTCGCGGGCGCCGCCGCCGATGACGAGGACCTTCACGGGGTGCAGCCTAACCGCCGGGGCACGACGGCCTTGACGGACGCCGCTTTGTGGACACCCGGGGTGCGCGACCGCGGCCTCGCGACCACGCGCCCCGCGCGACCGGGAAGCGCGTCCGGGTGGGGTGTCCGGGTGGGGTGTCCGGGAACCGCGACCGGGTGGGACGTCCGGGAGCGGTGCCCGGGTGGGGCGTCCAGGAACCGCGTCCGGGAGCGGTGCCCGGGAACCGCGTCCGGGATGGGTGCCCGGCTGCCCCGGCTATTCGTTGGTGAACTCCTCCACGACCGTGGCGCCCAGTTCCCGGACGATCAGGTCGTGCCCGGAGAGGGCCGAGTCGACGAGGTCCGGGTCGTCCGCCTCGGGGATGTCGTCCTCGGGAGCGACCGGGCGCGGGGGCTCGGGCGCGGAGTACGACGGCGGGGCGGGCTCCGTGGCGGGAGCGGAGCTCGGCTGCTGGGCCGGGGCGGGGGCGGTCCGGGGTTCGTACTGCTGCTGAGGCGCGGGGGCCGGGCGCTGCGCGACGGGCGGCGCGGCAGCGGGGCGACCGCCACCGGTCTGCGGGGGTGCTCCGGCGCCGCCCGACGGGTCGACGATCGCCTCGATCTTCCACTGCGCGTTGAACCGCTCGGCGAGGGCCTGCTTCAGCACGTCCTCGCTGCCACTGCTCGCGAAGTTGTCGCGGGCGCCCGCGTTCAGGAAGCCGATCTGCAGGGTGGTGCCGTCGAAACCGGTGACCTGGGCGTTCTGGCTGAGCAGGATCCAGGTGAACCGGCGGCGGTTCTTCACGGCCTCCAGGATGTCCGGCCACATGTTGCGTACCTGGCCGGCGCCCTGCGTCATTCCCGGGTTCGGCTCGGCGGCGGGCGCCGGAGCGGCGCTCGGCTGCTGGGCCTGAGCGGGGGCGGCCTGCGGGGCCGGCGAGCGGCCGGGGGCGGAAGCGGTCGGCCAGCCACCGGGACGGCGGCCGGACTCCGGCGCGGCGGCGGTGGGCCAGGCACCGGGACGCTGACCGCCCGCGGGAGCCGGGGCCCCGGCCGGCGCCTGAGGCGCGGCGGCAGCGGCTGCGGCGGGGGCCGTGGGCTGCGCGGCTGCCGGGGGCTGCACGGGGGCCGGGGGCTGCACGGGGGCCGGGGGCGCTGCGGCAGGTGCGGGCGGCGCCGCGGGGGCGGGGGTCTCGCCCCGTACCGCCGCACGCGCGGCAGCGGGTCCGGCGCCGGGCTGCACGGCCGGCGCGACGGGGGCGGGGGCGTGGGCCAGTGCCTCCGGCCCCGGCGCATACCCCATGGCGGGGCCCGTACCGGCGGTCGCGAAGGACGCGCCGCGCTCCAGCCGGTCCAGCCGCGCCTGCAGCGAACGCTCGTCGTCGAAGGCCGCGGGCAGCAGCACCCGGGCGCAGATCAGCTCGACCTGGAGACGCGGCGAGGTCGCCCCGCGCATCTCCGTCAGTCCCTCGTTGACCAGGTCGGCGGCGCGGCTCAGCTCGGCTGCGCCGAAGACGGACGCCTGAGCCTGCATCCGCTCGACCACGTCGGCGGGTGCGTCGATCAGCCCCTTCTCCCCGGCGTCCGGCACGGCGGCCAGGATCACCAGGTCACGCAGGCGCTCCAGGAGGTCGGCGACGAAGCGGCGCGGGTCGTTGCCGCCCTCGATCACCCGGTCCACGACCTCGAACGCCGCGGCCCCGTCGCCCGCCGCGAAGGCGTCCACGATCGAGTCCAGCAGCGAGCCGTCCGTATAACCGAGCAGCGCGGTCGCCATGGCATATGTCACACCGTCGTCACCCGCGCCGGCCAGCAGCTGGTCCATCACCGACATCGAGTCACGCACGGAACCGGCCCCGGCGCGCACGACGAGCGGCAGCACACCGTCCTCGACCGGGCTGTTCTCCTTGCCGCAGACCTCCGCGAGGTACTCGCGCAGCGTGCCCGGCGGAACGAGACGGAACGGGTAGTGGTGCGTACGCGACCGGATGGTGCCGATGACCTTCTCGGGCTCGGTGGTCGCGAAGATGAACTTGAGATGCTCGGGCGGCTCCTCGACCACCTTCAGCAGGGCGTTGAACCCCGCTGACGTGACCATGTGCGCCTCGTCGATGATGTAGATCTTGTAACGACTCGACGCGGGACCGAAGAACGCCTTCTCCCGCAGATCACGGGCGTCGTCCACGCCACCGTGCGATGCGGCGTCGATCTCGATCACATCGATCGATCCCGGCCCGTTGCGCGCGAGGTCCCGGCAGGACTGGCACTCCCCGCACGGCGTGGGCGTCGGGCCCTGCTCGCAGTTCAGGCAACGGGCGAGGATGCGCGCGCTGGTCGTCTTGCCGCAGCCGCGCGGACCGCTGAACAGGTACGCGTGATTGACCCGGTTGTTCCGCAGGGCCTGCTGCAGCGGGTCAGTGACATGCTCCTGCCCGATGACCTCGGCGAACGACTCGGGGCGATAGCGGCGGTACAGCGCAAGGGACGACACACATACGAGGTTATCCGGGCCGACCGACAAGCGGCCCCGGACGGGACGAAGCCCCGCCCCGTACCCTCCCCGGAAACACAAGGGCCCCCCACGCACCCGCCAGAGCCGACCTACCCTTGCTGCCTTCCGGCCCTGGGGGAGTTCAGTCAGATAGCGCCACGTGAGGGGCTGAAGCCCACCTTAGCCGATCCCCACCCCCGTCGGTCCACTCCCCCACCCTCCCGAACCGCCCCGGACGAGCCCGAGCGGATCCTGAGGGGAACGGGTTCGCGAGCACTCCTCAACGTCTTGTATTGTTTGCCGCGGAGGATTCGCCTAGTGGCCTAGGGCGCACGCTTGGAAAGCGTGTTGGGGGCAACCCCTCACGAGTTCGAATCTCGTATCCTCCGCCAGTGCCTCACCGGGCACGTTGTCGAAGGGCCCCACCGTTCGCGGTGGGGCCCTTCGACGTTGTCCGTCCCAGCCGTCTTTCCGTCGGCTCCGGACAGCTTCCGACCCGTGATCGCGTCGCCTACGTCCGGTACACCGCTGACACTGGCTCGGCGCTCAACGAGGCGCCGGCGCCAGCACCGCTCCAGCGCACCTCAGCCGAGCTGCCCAAGGTCAGAACTCGTCGGCGAATCCGCAGGCATGCACTGGTCCCGGCCGGACCCGGACGGAGATTCAGGCTGTTTTGCATTTCTGGCACCCGATGTCATGACACCCAGTAGTTTTTGCGTGACACGAGACAGCCGACCTCAGGCGCCCACCTCTGGTGACTGGCAGCCTCAAGGAGCCGATGTGGCCGACGAAGCGTTCAGCATCGACAAGCGACCGTTGCGGGATCTACTGCAGCAGGTCGAAGTCGGCAAGGCCCAACTACCTGAGTTCCAGAGGGGCTGGGTGTGGCCCTACCCGAACATCGCCAGCCTCCTCGCGTCGATCTCTCTGAGCTATCCCGTCGGCACCGTCATGTTGCTCAAGGCGGGCGGCGACGTCCGGTTCAAGTACCGGCCGATCGAAGGAGCCACCCCGGCCGGGGAGCCCGAGCCCGACGCGCTCGTGCTCGACGGGCAGCAGCGGCTGACGTCGCTGTTCCAGTCCCTGAAGCTGAAGGGCCCGGTGGTCACCCAGGACTCGCGCAAGCAACAGGTGTCGGGCTGGTTCTACGTCGACATGGTCCAGGCTCTCGATGAGAACAGCGACCGCGAGGACGCCATCCGGTTTCTGCCCGAGGCGCGCAAGGTTCTCAACTTCCGGGGTCAGGTCGTCGAGGACTACTCGACTCCCGAGCGCGAATACGAGGCACATCTCTTCCCGCTCCACGCGGTCTTCGACGGCGGCGACTGGGGTTACGAGTTCACCGACTACTGGGACGGTGACAAGGACAAGCGCAAACTGTGGCGCGACTTCAACGAGGCATTCGTCCGCCCCTTCGACCGCTACCACGTGCCGGTCATCGAGCTCGGGCAGGCGACCCCACGCCCAGCCGTGTGTCAGGTGTTCGAGAAGGTCAATACCGGCGGTGTCACCCTGACCGTCTTCGAGCTTCTGACCGCCACTTACGCGGCGGACGAGTTCGATCTGCGCAACCACTGGGAGCGAGAATGCCGGACTGCCTGGAAGGCGCCTGAGTACCGCATCCTTCGCGAGGTCTCCAACACCGACTTCCTCCAGGCAGTCACCCTGCTGGCTACGGCCGAGCGGCGCGGGTGCGAGGCCGAACGCGGGACGGAAGAGGAGCGGCTGCCGCGCATCGGCTGCAAGCGCAAGGACATGCTTGCTCTCTCCCTGGAGGACTACGTACGTTTCGCCCCGTCCGTCATCGCCGGGTTCAAGGCGGCAGCAAAGTTCCTGCACCAGCAGTTCCTCTTCGATACGAAGTTCCTGCCTTACGGAACTCAGCTGATACCGCTCGCCGCGATCCTGGCCCTGGCCGGGGATGGCGCGCAGAGCGCCGGAGCCCAACACAAGCTCGCCCGCTGGTACTGGTGCGGTGTGTTCGGGGAGCTCTACGGCGGCTCGACCGAAACCCGCTTCAGCCAGGATCTTCCGGACGTCGTCGACTGGATCCGCGACGATGCAGCGGAACCCCGGACCGTCACCGCCGCCCAGTTCGCCCCCGGACGCCTGCTGACCCTCCGCACCCGCAACAGCGCTGCCTACAAGGGGATTTACGCACTCCTGCTCAAGGCGGGGGCCATGGACTGGCGCACCGGGGAAAAAGCGGAGGTCACCGGGTACTTCGACGAGTCCATCGACATCCACCACATCTTCCCCAAGACTTGGTGCGAAAAGGCCGGACGCGCCCCCGCCGACTACAACTCGATCATCAACAAGACGCCGTTGACCGCCCGTACCAACCGAATCATCGGAGGGGCAGCTCCCTCCGAATACCTGGGCCGTCTGGTCAAGACCGCGGAGACCCCTCACGAAGGCGTCGCCGAACGCATCCGCTCCCACCTGGCCCAGCCGGAACTCATGGCCACCGACGACTTCGACGGTTTCTTCACCGCTCGCAGAGCGGCACTGCTCCGCAGCATTTCGGCCGCGATGGGCAAGCCCATCCTGGACGACGAGTCGGGCGTCGAGAATCCGGGGATCAGCCTCGACACAGCGGATAACACCGACGATCTGTGACCACTGAGGCATGGAACACCCCCCAGGCCCACGAGAGGCGATCAACGACGCTGCGATCACCCCTTCGGCAGCCGACCAGCCAGCCGCATACACAGTGATCAACTTGGATCTGAAAATATCATCATTCAGACATGAAAGTGATCAAATCGGCCAAATGTGGCCGCAAGTAGAGCGATGGACACCTCTGGCCGGTGAGGATGGGTTCGGCATGGGACACCTTCGACCGGACGAGGGAGGACGAATGGGTACGCAGGTCAAGTGCGGGTCGACCAAAACCAAGACCGGCAAGCGGTGCCAGAATCCGGCGATGATCGGCTACTCCCGCTGCCAGCTGCACCGAGGCGAGTGGACCCCGCCACAAAGAAAGAAGACCAAGAAGCGCTGACCCTGCGGGCTGCTTGCCGGGAAGACCGCCTTGCCGTCCGATCCGCCTTGCGCAGCCGCCGAGCGGGGAAGACGTGGCGGGCCTTGGTTGTGGTTCCAGTTTCGTTCGCCCCCGTTCAGGAGGCGTCTCGAAGCTTTCGATGGACTGCTTCACCCCAGGCCAGGACGCCCTGGACCGTCTCCCCGGACACGAGGACGAACATTTGGAAAGCGTGTTGGGGACAACCCCTCACGAGTTCGAATCCCATATCCCCCGCCAGTGCCTCACCGGGCACGTTGTCGAAGGGACTGCGCGGCGACTCCACGGCCCGATGACCATGACGATCCACGGCGAAGCGCCGAATCCACTGCCCTTCCGCGCCGGATGATCGCGGGCACCGATGCACCCCGAGGCCGCGGCATCAGGATCTGTGACATCCGTTGCGATATATTTGCTGTCACAGCTGATATCTCAGGAGGTGCCCGGATGAGCCGAACAGTGATCGACCTCGACGACGAACTACTGGCCGCCGTGGCTCAGGCGCTGGGGACCGGTACCAAGAAAGAGACGGTCAATACCGCTCTGCGCGAGGTGCTCGAGAACCGCCGACGGGCCCTCGCTCTCGCTCGACTGCGTGCGGCAGCGAACGACGGGGGCTTCGATCTGGACCTCTTCACGGACAAGAGGAACTACCGGCGATGAGTGCGGCCCAGTTCCTGATCGACACCAGTGCGCTCGCCCGATTCCTTCATGGCGACGCCGAACAGTACGGATGGGACCAGGCCGCAACAGCAGGGCTCATCGCAACCTGCCCGATCACAGAGCTGGAGTTCTTCTACAGCGCCCGCTCCGCCGCAGACCGTACACGCGGCATCGACGACATGCGGCTGTTGTTCGGCTGGGCGCCCGTCGATGACCGCGCTTACGACCGCGCCTGGCAGGTTCAGGAGTTGCTCACCCAGCGCGGTCAGCACCGCAGTGCGGGAGCTGTGGACCTCGTCGTTGCCGCCACCGCAGAACTCCAGGGTCTGACCCTCCTGCACCGCGACCACGACTTCGAATGCATCGCCGCCGTCACCGGTCAAGCCATGCAGTGGTACGGCCCGGAGGCCGGTAAGTGAGCGAGCGCCCGGTCTCGGTTCCGGTCTCATCCGCAGGCGTGCGACACAGTTCACCGTGCCTGTAGCCGCCGGCTCCGCCACCGCCGTGGTCGGGTCGCCCGGGTTGGGATTCCCCGGGCGACCCGACCATTGAGCTCGAATTTTCGTGACGGTCTGCCGATGCGGCGTCGGTGGACCGTTTCCCGGGCGTGCTACGCGTCGGAGAGCAGCGGGTCGTAAGGGGTCGAGCGCCGGCGGCCCGACATGAAGGACAGGAAGTCGTTCACGAAGGCGCTGCGGGAGTACCTCGCATCGGCGTCGGCCACCGTGCGTCCGAATCCGGTCCGGAACAGGGCCCGGTACTCGTCCGCGTCGATGTACTGGTTGCCGTCCGCGTCGGTGACTTCGAAGAGCACTTCGGCGACCCTGATCAGCGCGGGCCCGGCGAGTGAGGGGACGGCGGCGGTGTACTCCTCCTTGCTGATGCGGCCGTCGCCGTCGATGTCGAGGGCCGCCTGGAGTTCCCTCCACCACTCGGCGTACGCGTTGTAGAGCTTGGTCTCTTCCGGTTCGTCCAGATCGAGACGGGAGGACAACTCCCGTGCCATGGCGGCGAGATCGGGCCAGTCCAGGTAACCGTCGCCGGTCTGGTCCAGCACCGCGGTGAAGAATTCGCCGGCGCTCCGCCGTCCCCCGGTTCCCTCGTCGGGACCGTGCTGCGCGGGAAGGGGTGTGACCAGCCGGAACAGGGCGCCGGCCTGCTTCATCCGGCCACGCAGCGCGGCGAGCGTCGCGGCCTGGGGGGTGTCGCTGTCGGGGGACGAGTAAAGGAGGCTTGTGAGGGTCTCGGTCCGGCGCCAGTCGGCCGGCAGCAGGCGTGCCAGTCCGGCGGCCAGGTAGACGCTTTGCATCAGCGTCCGGGCGCCGGGAACCTCCGGCAGTCCCGCCCGTCGGCGGAAGGGCTCGGGGAGGGACGCCACGGTGATCGTTCCCAGGACCGGGCCCGCGATCGCGCGGCCCGCCGCCCAGACGGTGGGCAGGCCGTCCAGCAGGGGCGGCGCGGGAAGATGGTCGAAGAGCTTGTAGAGGATGATGCGCAGCGCCTCCGTGTTCTCCAGTTCCTCCTCGACCATGTGGTCGTAGTACGGCCAGAACTCCTGCAACGTGGGCGGCAGATGGCCGGCCACGTCCCCCAGGGCCGCGAGGAATGCCTGGTACTCGGCGTAGAGCTGCTCCATGGTGATCCGGTCGAGCGGTTGCCCGCTCAGCCGGCACATGGTGACGGAGCTCTCGAAGAGCGTCGCGACCACCCAGGCGCGGACCTGCGGGTCCATCGCGTCGTAGGGCCGGTCCTGTGCGTCGGTGCCGCTCAGCCGCGCGTGCATGCGGTTGAGCCTCGCCGCCTCCCTCTGCCGCTGCTGATCATCGGCGCCGAACATGCGCTGCAGGCTGACGAGGGTGTTGCGCAGCCGTCGCCAGGGGTGCGCCACGAACGTCGAGTTGTCGATCAGGGCCGCGCCGATCTGCGGGTGGGCGGCCTCCAGCACCGTGGCTCTGACCACGGCCAGTGCCCAGCGCGGGTCGTCGAAGAACCGGTGGAACTGCGAGTGGGGACCGAACACGGATCCGAGCCCTGCGTCGGGGGGCGGTGGTGCGGGATCGCCGTGGTGGTCGGTGGCGCCTGGACGGGGGTGGCCGGGGTGGCTGCTGCCGGTGTCCTTCACGGGTGAGGTTCTCCGTTCGCGTGCGGCGTCACGCCGCCGAAGCGGCGATCGCGTTGCTGGTAGGCGTGCAGACACTCCAAGAAGTGCGGTGCGCGGAAGTCGGGCCAGAGCACAGGTGGGAAGGTCCACTCGGCGTAGGCGACCTGCCAGAGCATGAAGTTGGAGATCCGCTGTTCACCGGACGTCCGGATGACGAGGTCCACATCGGGTGTGTCGGAAAAGGGCAGGTGAGCAGCGAAGTGCCGCTCGTCGACGGCATCGGCCGGCACTCCGCTGCGGATGAGGGAACGTGCCGCTTCGACGATGTCCCGGCGTCCGCCGTGATCGAACGCCACGGTCAGCGTCATGCCCCGGTTCGGGGCGGTCAGCGTCATGAGGTCGTCGAAGTCCCGGGCGAGCGGGGCGGGGATCCTCGGGTCCGCCACCCCGAGGAACCGGCAGCGGATGCCGCGCGCGTGCAGCAGTGGGGCGTGTTTGCGCACCACGCGGCGCACCAGTCGCATGAGGAAGTCGACCTCGCTGCTCGGGCGCCGCCAGTTCTCGGTGGAGAACGCGTACAGGCTCAGCCACTCCACCCCCGCCGCCCGCGCCGTCTCGATGATGTCGATCACCGTTGTCTCCGCTGCCCGGTGACCCGATGTACGCGGCAGGGACCGCCGTGCCGCCCACCGGCCGTTCCCGTCCATCACGCACGCGACGTGGCGCGGAACGCCCCTGTGCCGGTCCGCACCGGCCGGGCGGCGCGGACCGGCACCGGCCGACGACGAGGGTGAAGTGCCGCCGAATCCTTCAACTGTCATACGTGGCCCCCGGCTGCCGCACCGCAGTCCCCCTCCGCCTCGCACCCGTCCGCGGGTGCCGCGCCCCCCGGCCCCGCGTGACCGCCGCGGCGCCACTCAGCAGAGTGCCGGTACCCGGCCCCGCGCACCTCACAATCTCCGCATATTCACCTGTAGTACGTCAGTCCGCTTTAACGACCTCATGGCCGGGACCCCGACCGGGTCGGCAGGGCGGCCCGCCCCGCGGCCGTCGGCCCGGCCGCCCGGGCGTCGGGCCTGATACCCGGCCGACACAATTCCGCGCGGTGCCGGATGCACGGCCCTGATCGGCCGGATGCGGTCCTCTCGCAGGCTGGGCCATGTACACGGTTCCTCGTGTGTCCCGGTTGTGAGAGGTGGTTGTCGGTGGAGGTTCGTCGGACACGTGCTGCCGCGCCGGAGGAGAAGGAGCACGCAGGTCGGGGCCGTCGTGGTGCGGTGTGGGCCTCGGCCGCGGTGCTCGGGGCGGTCGGCGCCGGCGGCTGGCTGGGGTTCACCGGCGGCGACCGGGACGACGGCTCCGCGCCGGCCCCGCAGGCGGCGGCCGTGGCGGCACGGATGGATCTGCCGTGGCCGCGGGAGGGGCAGACGAGCATCGAGGTGGAGGGCGTCGGCAGCCTGGGCAGCAGGGGCGGGCGGGAACCGGTGCCGATCGCGAGCGTCACCAAGGTGATGACCGCGTACGTGATCCTCAAGGAGCATCCGCTCAGGGGCGGGGCGAAGGGGCCGGGGATCACGGTCGACGCGGCCGCCGCGCAGGAGGCCCACTCGCTCAGCGAGTCCAGCGCCCCGGTCCGCGAGGGGCAGCGGCTCACCCAGCGCGAACTCCTGGAGCTGTTGCTGCTTCCGTCCGGCAACAACGTGGCACGGCTGCTGGCCCGTTGGGACGCGGGCAGTCAGGACGCCTTCGTCGTGAAGATGAACCGCGCCGCCGCCGGACTGGGGATGACCCGGACCACGTACACCGGGGCCAGCGGTCTTGAGACCACCACCAGGAGCACCGCCGACGACCAGCTCAAGCTCGCCCGCCGGGCCATGCGGGAGCCGGTGCTGCGGGCGATCGTCGCGATGCGGGAGACGACCGTTCCCGGGGTGCCGGGCACGATCACGAACTCCAACCGGCTGCTCGACAGACCCGGGGTGATCGGGCTCAAGACCGGGTCGGGCACCGCCGCGGGCGGCAATCTCATGTGGGCCGCCGAGGTGGGGTCCGGCACGGCACGGCGTCTCGTGCTCGGTGTCGTGCTGGGGCAGCGCGCCGACACCACGCCCGCCGAGGGCCTCCGGGCCGCGCTGGAGAACAGCGGCCGGCTGATCGACGCCCTGCAGAAGGACCTCCTGGCCGCCCTCGCCGGTCGCGACGGCAAGCCGGTGCGGGCATGACCGCGCTGGTCGAGCGCCCGGCTCGCAGGACCGGCACCGTACCGGGAACCGCTCCGGGCGGCAGGGGCCCCTGGCGACGCGGCCGGCTGCTCGCCGCAGCCGCCGTACCGCCCACGCTGGTCATGGCCGGGCACACCTGGTTGCCGAACGGGTTCGGCAACCTCGGCAGCCTCCTGGAGACGTTCCTGCCCTGGATCGGGGTGAGTGTGCCCGTGCTGCTGGCATCGGCGGCGGTACGGCGGTCGGTGACCGCCGGTGTCGCGGCGCTGCTTCCGGCCGTCGTCTGGTGTTCCCTGTTCGGCGGCCTGCTCATCGACAAGCGGTCCGCCGGCCAGGATCTGACCGTGGTCAGCCACAACGTCAACGACGAGAACCCCGACCCGGTCCGGACCGCGCGCGAACTGGCCTCCTCCGGTGCCGGGCTGCTCGCCCTGGAGGAGCTGAGCCCGCGCACGGCACCTGTGTACGAGCGCGCCCTGGCCGACGCGTATCCGTACCACTCGGTGCAGGGCACGGTCGGACTGTGGAGCACGTATCCGCTGCGCGATGTGGAACCGGTCGCGATCATGCCGTGGACGCGTGCCCTGCGGGCGACGGCCGAGACCCCCAAGGGGCCCGTCGCCGTCTATGCCGCCCACCTCGCTTCGGTACGGGTGCTCCCGGGCGCGGGCTTCACCACGGCGAGGCGCGACGAGGCGGCCGCGCGGCTCGCCGACGCCGTACGTGCCGAACCGCTGCCCCGGGTGGTGGTCGTGGGCGACTTCAACGGCACGACCGACGACCGCGCGCTGCGGACGGTGACCTCCCGGCTACGGTCGGCCCAGGAGGAGGCCGGTGACGGCTTCGGCTTCAGCTGGCCCGCTTCGTTCCCGGTCACCCGGATCGACCAGATCCTGGTGAAGGGCGTCACCCCGGTCTCGTCCGGGACCCTGCCGTCCACCGGCAGCGACCACCTGCCGGTCACGGCCGGTCTGCGCCTGTGAGAAGCGCGGGCGACGGCGGCCTCCTCGCCCGGCAGGACGCTCTCCGGGTGTCCGGCACCGGTCTACCCTCGGGTGACGTGATGCAACAGCACGACCATGACGCGGCAGGACAGCACGACGGCGGCCCCACCGGGCCCGCCCCGGCCTCCGCGCCCTCCTCCGCGCCCGGGTCCACCCCGGCCCCCGCACCCGACTCCGTCCACGTACTGCTGGTCGAGGACGACGAAGCGATCCGCAGGTCCGTCGGGATGGTGCTGGAGCGCTACGGCTATCGGGTCTCGGTGGCGTCCGACGGCCTGACGGGCCTTGAGATGTTCCGGGAGGGACGGCACGACCTGCTGCTCCTCGACATCATGCTGCCGCACCTCGACGGCATCGGACTGTGCCGCCGGATCCGTGAGACGAGTCAGGCACCGATCCTGATGATGTCCGCCCGCGGCGCCTCGCTCGACGTGGTGGCGGGCCTGGAGGCGGGCGCCGACGACTACATCGTCAAACCGGTCGACACCACCGTCCTGCTGGCGCGGATCCGCACCCTGCTGCGCCGGGCCACCTTCACCCGGCCCCCCACGGCGGGCGGCCGCCCGGCCGACGACGGCCTGCTCGCCTTCCGCGACCTCAGCGTCGACACCCGGGGCCTGGAGGTGCGCGTCGACGGCCGTCCGCTCGCACTCACCCCGACCGAGCTGCGCCTGCTCCTGGAATTCGTGGCCGCGCCGGGCATCGCCCTGCAACGGCAGACGCTCCTGCGCAAGGTGTGGGACTACGGCTGGGACGGAGACAGCCGGGTGGTGGACCTGGCCGTGCAGCGGCTGCGCAAGAAGATCGGCGCCGGTCACATCGAGACCGTCCGCGGTTTCGGCTACAAGTTCCGGCGCTGAGATGCGACAGACGACCGGCCCCGGCGCCCGGACCGACCGCACAGCCCCCGAGGACGGTGCCGGCCACGGGCTGCGGCGCCTCATCGACCCGAGATCCCTCCGCTGGAAGATCGCCTTCGGGGTCGCGGCAGCGGCCTGTGCCATGGCGCTGGGCATCGGGATCCTCGTTCACCGGACCACCGAAGCCCGCGACATGCACGTCGGCCGCGGCGAGGCGATGGGCGCGCTGGAGTCGGCCGAAGCCGAGTTCCGGGGCACGCAGCCCGCGCGGCCGTCCCCGCCGGGGATCTATCTGGTCGGCGACGACGTACCGGATGAATTGCGGGACCGGCTCGGCTCCGAGCCCGCGCCCGTGACCTGGTACGACAACCGGAAACCGGCTCAGGGGCCGCGGATGTGGGCGGCGGGCCACGTCGACGGCACCGTGCTGGCCGTCCGGGTGGACATGGGCAGCGAGCTGCGCAGTCTCCAGGCCCTGGACCGGCACATGAGATACGCGGCCCTCGCCACGCTCGCCGTCGTCGTCCCCCTCACCCTCCTCGCCGTCGAACTGGTGCTCCGCCGTCTGCGGCGCGTCGCCCGGACCGCCCGCCGCATCAGACGCGGTGATCTGGACGCCAGGACCCAAAGCCGCGGCCATGACGAGATCAGCGAGATCTCCTCCGCCGTCGACCTCATGGCGGACGCCCTGCAGGACCGGCTGCGCGACGAGCAGCGCTTCACCGCCGATGTCGCCCACGAACTGCGCACACCGCTGACCGGCCTCGTCACCTCCGCCTCCCTCCTCCCGGAGAGCGAGGCCACCGAGCTGGTCCGCGACCGTGTCCAGGTGCTGCGCGCCCTCGTGGACGACCTCCTGGAGATCTCCCGCCTGGACGCGGGCGCGGAGGAGGCCGATGCCCAGCCGGTGCCGCTCGGTGAGCTGGTGGCGGAATCCGTACGGCGCACGGGACTGGAGACCCGGGTCACGGTGAGCGGCAGCCCGGTCGCCGAGACCGATCCGCGCCGCCTCGACCGCATCGTCACCAACCTGGTCCTCAACGCCCACCGCCACGGCGCGGCACCGGTCGAGGTGATGGTCGGCGAAACGACCGTCGTCGTACGCGACCACGGCCCCGGCTTCCCCCCGGACGTCCTCGCCCGCGGGCCCCAGCGCTTTCGCACCGGAGCCGCCGAGCGGGGCCACGGTCACGGCCTCGGCCTCACCATCGCCCTCGGCCAGGCCCACGTCATCGGCGCCCGCCTCACTCTGGCCAACGCCGCGGCCGGCGGAGCCGTGGCCACGCTGGAACTGCCCGGCCGCGGCCCGCGTTCCGGCACCCGCGTCTGATCAGGGGCGACCGTGCGGGGCCGGGGGCCGCGGGGGTCCTCAGGGGGCCGCGAGGGTCCGCAAGGGGTCCCTCCCCGCCCTTCCGCTACAACCTTCCGGCGCCGTCAGAAGTCTGTTCGGTCGTTCAGTTCTGCCCTCTGGCCTGCACGAAAGGCTCGCACGCACGGCTTGCACCAATGGCCTGTGCGGGGGCTGGCCGGGCAGAGCTCCCTCCGACCGCAAAGGAACGCACACCCATGCATGCACGGCACCTCCTGCGCACCGCGGCCGCCTCATTGACCCTCGCCGTCACCATGCTCGCCGCCGGTGGCGCCGAAGCGGTCGGCACGGACGGCACCCCGTCCGGCTGGGAGGTCTCCCTCTCCGGGGACAGCCCCGCCGGATCGCTGATGTCGGTCTCCTCCGTCGACGACGATCTGGCCTGGGCCGTCGGCAGGAAGGAACAGCACGGCGTCATCATGCGCTGGGACGGGCAGAAGTGGAGCGAGGACACCGCCCCCGGGCTTCCCGACGTCTGGCAGTGGTCGGCGGTCAGCGCCGTGTCCGCCGACGACGTCTGGGCCTACGGCACGATCAACAGGGATCAGGCACTGGTGCACTACGACGGCGAACGCTGGACCAGCGTTCCCACCGCCGGTCCCGCCGACGACTCCTGGCCCGAGGTCCCGATCGAGGCCGTTCCCGGACGGCTCTTCAAGGGCGGCAACGCCCTGTACACGTACGCCGACGGCGCATGGCAGACCTTCACGCTGCCGCGCCTCGTCGACATCCGGGACATCGACGCCCTGTCGGCGGACGACGCCTACGCGACCGGGATGCGGTACCCCGTCGACGGCGGCCACCCGGTGACCTATCACTGGGACGGGACGACCTGGACCCTGATGGACGAGCCTCCCGTGCGTACCGGCACGGACACCGCCGAGATCACCGCCGACGCCCCTGACAGCGTCTACGTGGCCGGCTGGGCCGACGGCATCCACGGCGGCCCGCCCGTCCCGAGCGTCGCGCACTGGGACGGCACCACCTGGCAGGACGTCACCGGATCGCTCGCCGACCTCTACGTCCACGCGATCGCCTCCGACGGCCGCGGCGGCCTGTGGGTCACCGGGAACGACCAGAGCGAACCGGCCTCCGGCGAGCCGGTCTTCTGGCACTACGACGGCACCGCCTGGACCAAGGAATCCGGAGCCGACGCGCCCGACGGCGACACCCGGTGGCCGTCCTACACCTTCTACGACCTGGCACCGGTCGGCAGCGCCGGCGCTTTCTGGGCCGTCGGCGACTACTCCACGCCCATGGACAAGAACGGCGACCAGACGGTCAACGGCCTGATCGAGAAGTCCAGGACGCTCCCCCTGCCGACGGCCCGGGGCTGAAGCGCCACCGGAGGGTCCGAGAAACACACTCCTCGTATGTCACTGCCATGCCATACGCTGCCAGACAGCAGCCGCGCCCCGCACGTCACCGCACATCCGCGGTCACGTCCGGATGCTGCGCGGCGCTCTCAACTCCCGGTCATCCACCGGGTTTCCTCGTGGGGGTAAGAACACTGTGCGTACGCGCAGCATCTCGACCGCGACAGCGCTCGCGGTCCTCTTCAGCTCGGCGGTACTGAGCGTCACCGCGGCCGGATCCGCCTCGGCCGCCTCCGCCGCCGTCGTCTCGCCCGGCGGCATCGTCGTGGACGGGGCCCTCAAGCGGGTCTTCGTCGGCGACCGGTCGGCCGGAAAGATCCTGGCCGCCGACTACAGCGGCGCCCTCGTCGGCTCGGTGAGCGGCGTCGGCGCGGTCTCCGACCTGGCGGTGTCCGACGACGGCGCCACCCTGTACGCGGCCGCGGAGAACAGCCACGAGATCGTGGCCCTCGACGCGGCCACCCTCGGCGTCAGGACCCGCTACGCCGTCGCCACCGACACGGGCCCGCGTCACATCGCCTTCGCGGGCGGCAAGGTCTGGTTCACGTACGGCGACCAGTGGGACGGCGACCTGGGCTCGGTCGACCCCGCGGTCGATCCGGCGAGCGGAGCCGACGCGGTGGCGCTCGGGCAGTTCTCGTCCAAGGTCTGGGGGCCGGCGCTCCTCGACACCGACCCGTCCTCGCCCGGTCTGCTGGCCGTCGGCGAGACCGGCCTGTCCACGGACTCGATGGCCGTCCTCGACGTCTCCGGTGACACACCGCAGCAACTCGCCTGGTACCACGGCGACTACACGCTGAACAGCGGCATCGGGGACATCGACCTCGTGCCCGGCACCTCGCGGGTGCTGGTCAACGGCGCTCAGCGGAACGCTTACGCGGACGGGAAGTTCACCGCCGCCGGCGCCTACCCCTCCGGTCAGCGCGCCGACATCGCGGCCGACGGGCTGGTCGCCCAGATCGACGGCACCAAGGTGGCCGTCTACCGGCCCGACGCCACCAAGCCGCTCCGTACGTACACCGTCGGCACGTTCGGCACGGCCGACCTGGCCTGGGCCCCGGACTCCTCGCGGGTCTTCGCCCTCGTGGGAACGAGCAGCGGCTACACCCTCAAGACGCTCACCGACCCGACGCTGAACGTCCCGAGCCTGACGGTGAACGCCCCGTCGACCGCCACCCGCGGCAAGAAGCTCACCGTGACGGGGAAGCTGTCGGCGACGGTGCCGCTGCCGAGCGGTGTCTCGCTCCAGGTCACCCGTACCGATGTGGAGAGCCCCAAGGGCAAGGCGCTGCCCGCCGTCACGGTGAAGGCGGACGGCTCGTACTCCTTCACCGACACCCCGCCGGCCGGCGGCACGGTCACGTACAAGGTCGCCTACGCGGGCGACGCCCAGCACACGGCGGTCAGCGCGTCCGACAAGGTGTCGGTCCCCCGCACGAAGCCGACGCTGACCCTGAACAAGAACGGCAACGTCTACAACTACGGCACGGACGTCTCCTTCACGGCGCACCTCGGCTCGACCTACAAGAACCGCACGGTCGAGATATGGGCGAACCCCTTCGGCAGCGACAAGCCCAACAAGCTGCTGAAGTCCGGGAAGGTCAACTCCAGCGGCAACATCTCCGCGACCGTGCGCATGACGCGCGACACGGACGTCACCGCGGTCTTCAAGGGGGACGCCCGCACCGCTCCGAAGACGGTGAAGTCCACGGCGTACGCCAGGGTCAAGATCTCCACCGCCGTCTCCAAGCACTACAAGACGGGCAAGATCGGTTCGACGTCGTACTACTGGTTCCACAAGAGCACCGACCCGGTGCTCACGACGACCATGACCTACTACAAGGGCCGTAAGCAGCGCTTCGACCTGCAGGTCTACTCGGGCGGAAAGTGGTACTCGGCCGACTCCGAGTACTTCCCCCTGGGCACGGACGGGAAGTGCGCGGTACGCCTGGAGGCGCCGGGACAGTCCGGCATCAAGGCACGCATGCGGTCGACGTACGTGAACGGGTCGTCCGGCGACACCGTCAACTCGACGACGTACGGGCCCTGGAAGTACCTGTACTTCTCCAAGTAGGCCGCGGGAGGGGTGGCGGTCCGGTCGCAGAGGCGGCCGGGCCGCGCCGCCGGGCGGTTCTGTCGAGCGTCGAGCCGGCCCGGCAGACATACAGGAGCCCCCGGGGGGAAGCACCGGGGGCCGCACATGCAGTCCCCGGTAGTCCTTCTCGGTTTCACGAGTTCCAACCGTCGCTGAACACTCGGAGATCGAGCGGATCCGCCGGGGGCCTGGCCAGAGCCGACGAGTTCGTCACGTCATCGGTGAACGTCTTCTCCGATGGTGCGGCTCGCTCTGGTTTTCTGGTGTAATAGTGATTTTCCTCCCTGTTTGTCGTGAGTCAAGGGGTTCCCGGAGTTCTTTCTGACAAATTCGGCGACCGAACGCGATGCGCGTACGCGTGACCACACAGGGCGTCCGACGACCCGCCCGTACCGGGGGGGTGCAGACGAATACACCACGGAGAGGGGAGCGGGCTTCCTTCCCGCCCTCTCCGGGCGCTTCTAGCGTCGTTGCAATGACGACTTCAGCACTGCGGGCCTCACCGCAAGAGGCTCGATTCCGTGGACTGTTCACTTATTTGGCGATCGCCTGCCTGGGCATGTGGGTGGCGATGTCCCCCTTGCTGCTCGGGGGGTTCCGACGTACCGACGGCCGGGCCGAGCCCGGCATTCAGGAACAGCTGTGCATAGCGGGGGCCATGATGGCTCCGGCCCTCGCCGCGATCGTGGTGGTGCGCTGGGTGGAGCGCCGTGACGGCCGGTTGCGCGACGCGCTCGCCCTGCGCATGCCGGGGCCGTGGTCCCACTCGGTGCGCTGGATACTGGCGGCTGTGGCGGTCCCCGCGGGCCTCACCGCCGTCACGCTGGCCATCGGCACGGCAGCGGGCGTCTATCCCTTCGGTGGCGTGAACTGGGGCGACACGATCGTCTGGGCGGGGGCGGCGCTGGTGCAGATGCTGGTGTCCCTCCCGCTGTTCTTCGGTGAGGAACTGGGCTGGCAGGGCTATCTGCTTCCCCGGCTCGCGTACGGAAAGGGCCGCGTGCGTCCGGTGCGGGCCTATCTGGGCACGGGGGCCGCCTTCGCGCTGTGGCACCTGCCGACCCTGCTGATGGGCGGGCAGTATCCGGGGCGGCCCTGGTACGTCTCCGTGCCCGCCATGGTGATCAGCTGCAGCCTCGCTCTCCCGGTCTTCAGCTGGCTGCGGCTGGCCTCGGGGTCGGTGATCCCGGCGGTCGTCGGGCACGCCTTCGTCAGCTCGGCCAGTGTGAGCATGGTCAAGCACTTCGCGGAGCCGGACGCCCCGTTGAACCCGCTGCAGATGAGTCTCGCGGGGTGGCCGGGCTGGATCGCCATGGGCGCCCTGGTGGCCTTCCTCGCCCTTACGGGAAGGCTCGCCCTTCCCGCGCCCCGATCCGCGGAGGGCGAGAAGGCCGGGACGACGGAGCCGGGGAGTCCGGACCGGACTCCTGACCGCATGCCCTGACCGGAGGCCCGGCTCGCCCTCACCACGCAAGGCTGGACGACCCCCGGCCGGTGGAGGAGCCGCCCCCGTACCGCCGCAACGCCGTACTGCGCGGCCCCCGCCACCCGGACATCACCTTCGACGGACTCCGTGCCCGGCCGGTTCGGTGCGCTTCCCGCCGGACGAGGTGCCGGCTGTGGCCCGCTCCGGGGGCGGCCGACCATCATGGGCTGATGCCGACGCATGAACCGGACCGGCACGACACCGGGCCCTCGCTGGAGCAGATCCTCGGGCTGACGGCCCCCGGGATGCTCGATGTCGTCGTGGCACCGCTCGGCACCGGTGTTCCGGTGGCCGATGTGGTGCTGCACGACCCCGGCGAGGAGCGGGACGGGACCTGGGCGGCGTCCGGGCTGATCCTGCTCGCGGTCGGTGTGGAGGTCGCCTCGCCCGAGGCGGTCGACGTGCTGCGCGAAGCCGACCGGGCCGGGGCCGCGGCCGTGGTGATGCGGAGCGGCTCCCGCGGGCCGCGGGCAGTACTGCTGGAGGCGGCCGGCCGGGGACGCACGGCGTTGCTGACCCGGCGGCCGGGGCAGGGGTGGACCGAGGTGCTCGGCCGGTTGCGGACCGCTCTGGTGCACAGCGCCCCGGCCCGGTACGCCGCCCTGTCGGGCGGCGCGGACGGGGTGGAGGGGCTGCGGCTCGGCGATCTGCCGGGGCTGGCCAACACGGTGGCCGACCTGGTCGGCGGTGCCATCACGATCGAGGATCCGCAGTCGCGGGTACTCGCGTACTCGCGGATGGACCACGAACCCGATCCGATGCGTCGGCTGACGATCCTCGGGCAGGAGGTCCCCCGCTGGCGGGTCGTCGAACTCCGTGAGAGCGGCTTCTTCCAGGCGCTGTGGAGCACCGACGACGTGGTGCGCCGGCCCGCCGACGACCGGTTCGCCGAGCGGCTGGCCATCGCGGTGCGCCACGGGTCCGAGGTTCTCGGGTCGATCTGGGCCGCCGCCGACGGCCGGCCGCTCGCCGAAGGCGCGGCGGCGGCGCTGCGCACGGCGGCGCGGGCCGCCGTACCGCATCTGTCCCACCATCGGACGTGGGGCCGGGCCGCGGCGATGGCGCGGGAGGAGGCGGTCCACGCGCTGCTGGACGGCGCCGCGCAACCGGTGCGGACCGCGCACGACGCCGGGATCGCGCCGCACCGGCCGTACACGGTGCTGGTCGCGGAGGCGTACGACAGCCGGGCCCTCGGCACCGCTGCCGGGCCGGGCGCCGGGGGCGACGCCGAGCAGCGGGTGCTGGATGTGCTCGCACTGCAGGCCTCCGCGTACCGGCCGGGGTGCGTGACAGCGCGGTCCGGACGACGGCTGTACGTCCTGGTCCCGGCACGCGACGGTGAGCCCCATCCGGGCCGCACCCTGCTGGCGACGGCACGCTCGGTGCCGCACACCGCGGTGTTCGCGGGCGTCGGGCCGGTGGCGGCGGACCTGTCGGGGCTGCCCGCCTCGCGGGAGGCCGCCGAGCTGGTGGTGCGGGTGCTGCGGGAGCGGGCCGCGGCGCAGCCGCTCGCGGAGGCGGTGTCGGCGGTGGCGGTGTTCGGCGAGGTGGAGACCGACGCGTCGGTGCTCCGGGTGCTCGACCGGGTCGAGCCGATGTGGGACTCCCTGTCGGGGCCCGTGCACGCGATGGCGGAGCACGACCGCGCACACGGTTCGGAGTACGGCGCGTCGGTCGCCGCGTATCTCGACGCGTTCGGCGACACGGGCACGGCCGCGCGGCGCCTGAACGTGCACCCCAACACCCTGCGCTACCGGCTGCGCCGGGCCCGGGAGCTGTTCGGCGTCGATCTGGCCGACCCCTCCGTGCGGCTCCTGGCGGACCTCGGGCTACGGCTCGCGGCGCGCGGCACCGGTGGCCCGAACAGCCGTTGACCGGGCGTCCGTCGGCGTCCGTCGACCGTCGGGCCGATCAGACAGCCGGCCGTGGGCCGATCATTCGGCCGATCAGGCGGCCGGCCGTAAACCGATCATTCGGCTGATCGTTCGGCTGTCCGGTGTCACAAAGAAGTCGGGCAGGTGTCGTCGTGTCGGTCGAAGACGCGCGTCCCCCTGCGCGCCGAAGCTGTCCGTACGGCCCGAAAGCCGCACACCCGCACAGGCCGACGGCCGCCCGGCCGACGTGACAGACGGAGGGTTGTTGTTGTGGTTCCCATGACTTCCGGCTCGGCAGCCCAACGGCGCAGCACCAGACGGACGGCGGCGCTGGCGCGCGCCGTCGAGGAGGGACTGATCGGTCCGTCCTCGCCCGTGGTCGGGCTCCTCGACGTGGACGGTGTGCTCGCCGCCGTCGACGCGCTCGACGAGGCGTTCCGGGGGCCCGCCCCGGTACAGCACACGTTCGCGGCCAAGGCGTGCGGGCTGGTGCCCGTGCTGCGGCTGCTCGCCGAGGCGGGCATGGGCTGCGAGGTGGCCTCGCCCGGTGAACTGGAACAGGCGCTGGCGGCCGGGTTCACCTACGACCGGCTGGTCTTCGACAGCCCCGCGAAGACGGTCGGGGAGCTGGAGTTCGCCCTCGCGCACGGCATCGCGTTCAACCTGGACAACTTCCAGGAGATGGCCCGCGTCGACCGTCTGCTGGCCGGGCGGTCCGCCGCCGGGCCGATCGGGCTGCGGGTCAACCCCCAGGTGGGGGCGGGCGCCATCGGGGCGATGAGCACCGCGACCGCGACCTCGAAGTTCGGTGTCGCGCTGCGCGATCCGGGAGCCGTCGACGCGGTGATCGACGCCTTCGCGCGCCGGCCGTGGCTCAACCGGCTGCACGCGCACGTCGGTTCCCAGGGCTGCCCGCTGCCGCTCATCGCCCAGGGCATCCGCGCCGCGTACGAACTGGCCGAGCGCATCAACGAGCGGCTGGGCCACCCCCGGATCACCGGGATCGACATCGGCGGCGGGCTGCCCGTCAACTTCGACGACGAGGACGACCGGCCGACGTATGCCGACCACGTCGCCGGACTCCGTGACGCCGTGCCCGGTCTCTTCGACGGGCGCTACACCCTGATCACGGAGTTCGGCCGCTCCCTGCTGGCCAAGAGCGGAACGATCGCGACGGTCGTCGAGTACACCAAGTCGGCCGGCGGGCGGCGTATCGCGGTCACGCACGCGGGTGCCCAGGTGGCCACCCGTACGGTCTTCATGCCCGATGCCTGGCCGCTGCGCGTCGGGGTGTTCGATGCCTCGGGCCGCCCCAAGGAGGGCCCGACCGAGACCGTCGACATCGCGGGCCCGTGCTGTTTCGCCGGGGACCTGACCGCGACCGGGCGCGAGCTCCCGGCCGTCGAGCCCGGCGATGTGGTGGCGCTCCACGACACCGGCGCGTACTACTTCTCGTCGCACTTCGCGTACAACTCACTGCCCCGGCCCGCCGTGTACGGCTACCGGACGGGAGCGGACGGGCGGGTGAGCTTCGCGCTCGTGCGCGAGGCGCAGAGCGTGCGTGAGGTCGTCGAGGAGAGCGGCCTCGCGCAGGCGGACGCGCTGGTGGCCCTGCGCGCGACCTGAGCCCGGCTCCCGGCGCGCCCCGCGCGTCAGGCTCGGCGGGACAGCTCGGCGGGACAGCTCGGCGGCACACCGTACGCACGGCCGTACGGTGTGCCGCCAGAGCTGCGCCGGGTGCGCGAAGGACGCGCAGGAGAGGAGGCCGCATGCCGGCCGACAGGGACGCGTCACGACGCGGCGAGGTGGTGGACGGCGCCCGCAACGGCTGCTTCGGCGACGGGCTCGCCTGCGTGCTGGACGGGCTGGAGGCCCGCCTCCCCGGTGCGTGCCGCTCCGTCGGCCGAGGCGCTCTCAGGTCCTGCGGCCGAAGAACTCGACCTCCGCGACGGCGAGGCGGCGTCCGGGTCCCGCCCCGTAGGTGCTGTCCGTCGTGAGACGGGCCCTGACGATCTCCGAGCCGCGCAGGTCGAAGGTCTGCTGACCGGGCTGGTCCTTGACCCTGATCTCCTTGCTGACCCGGCTTCCGTCCGCGGAAGTGAGCAGGACGGTGATCCTGGCCGGGCGGGCCTGGGTGAGGAACTCGTCCAGCTTGGCCGACGTACCGGAGAAGACGACGAGCTTCAGCACCCGTACCGGCTGCTCGAAGTCGCACTCCAGGTACTGGCTCACCCCGGTGTCGGGACCTGCGGCCGCGGGCGCCCAGTAATGGTTGGTGTAGCCGTCGAACGCCGCGCCGGCCGGGTGGCCCGGTGCCGTGCTGGAGGCCCGGAACCGGGTCGGCGGGACCGCCTCCGGCGTTCCGGTCTCGTCCTTGGCGAAGCCGAACCAGCCGGACACGTGCGGAAGGGCGAACCACACCCCGCACGCCACCACGATCAGCGCGATCGGAAGCGCCAGGCCGGGGCGGCGCCACAGCCGACGCCGCGGCCGGGTGCCGGCGGTGGGCGCCTGACGCGGCCGGCGCCGGAGAATCCGGCGCCACCAGGGAGGCCGGACCCCGGGCGGCGGGCCCGGGTCCAGGAGCAGTGCGCAACGGATGCACAGGGTGCGGTCCGGGGCGTTCTCCGTAAGGCAGTTGGGGCAGCGGACCGGGGCGGCGGGCGGCGGACCCGGCGGTGCGTGCGTGGGATCCGGCGGCACGTCGGGCAACTCCTCGGGCCCCGGCACCGACACGTCCGGGGCGTCACCGGGGCGACGTGGGGCGGCCGTCGCGGCAGCACCGGGGGGCACGGGGCGCGGCCGGGGCTCGGGTTGCGGTTGCGGTTGCGGTTGCGGTTGCCGCTGAGGCTGGGATGGCAGTTGGGGCTGAGATGACGGCTGCGGCTGGGGTGCCAGTCGGGGCTCGGGTTGCGGCTGCGGTCGGGGCTGAGGCCGAGGTTGGAGTGACGGTTGGGGCTGGGGCGGCGGCTGGGGCTCGGGCGACGGCTGGGGCTCGGGCGGCGGCTGGGGTGCCGGGGCCGGTACCGGGACCGAAGGCGGGACCGGAGCCGGAGCCGGTGTCTGAGCCGGGACCGAGGGCGGGGCCGGGGCCGGGGCCGGGGAGGCCGAGGAGCCGCCGGCGGGCCCCTCCCACTCCAGGAACGCCCGGCACGAGCCGCAGAACTGCGTCCCCGGCGCATTGCTCTGCCCGCACGCCTCACAGATCACGAGACCTCCAGGTCGAAACCCACGTGCGCCGGTATCTCCGTACGGATCAGCTCCTCCAGCCGCACCCGGTCGACCTGGTACGGCTGCGAGGCCCGGACCCGGACCGTCACCCACGGCCGCGGGCCGCCCGGGAACTGCGTGTGCGGTGTCGACGACCACGCCGTGCCGCCGCTCTCGACGATGTCCGGCTCGATCCCGGTCTCCAGGAACACCGCCTCCGAGAGGCCGCGCCGGGTGCCGCGCCTGCTGTGCCGTTCGACCGCGCCGCGCACCGTCGCGCGCCGCTGCTCGACCGGGTGGTCCTCGTGCGGCTCGACGGCCACCCACCGGGCCAGCCAGGCCAGGAAGTCCTCCGGCGCGCTGCGCGGGTCGAGGTGGGCGGGCAGATTGTCGATGGAGAGCAGGACCGGGGCGAGTACGTCGTCGAGCGCGGCGAGGAACCGGCGCAGGAAGTCCTGCTCCAGATAGACCGCCGGGAGCTGTTCGATCAGCGGGTGCGGTGTCGGCAGGCCGGTCACGGCTGTACGCATGGCGGTCAGGCCTCCCGTACCCGGAGCTGGTGCTCGTAGCTGAAGACCAGTGCGTGCCGGTCCAGCGCGATCTTGGCGGCGGGTTCGCCGCGCTCCCCGGTCACGGGGTCCGCGGGGAAGAGACGGACGTCCTCCACGAGGTCCACGCCCGGCACCTGTTGCAGTACGGCGAACGCCTCGCCCGACTGGACCGGCCGCCCGAACGGCCAGCCCTCACCGCCCGGCCCGCCGCTCAGCGGGTTGAAGTAGCCGTACAGGGCCGCCAGCGCCTCCTCCCGTACCCGTTCCGGCACGACGCCCCTGCGAACCTGCACCGAGGCGACCACCGTCACCCCCTGGTAGAAGGGCGGTTCGACCACCAACCGGGCGCCGATCGGGCGCCGTTCGTCCAGGTGCCCCGCGATCAGGGCGAGCGTGTGCTGCGGCGGGACGAGCTCGTCGAACCGGATCCGGCCCTGCCCGTCGCTGCGCCCGGCCGGTACGACGAGCAGCCGCACCCCGCCCGCCTCCACGTCCGGGTCCCCGCCGGCCGGGATGCACTGCACCCTGGACGCGTCGGGGGCCACCTCGCGGGCCAGCAGCTCGTAGTCGTGCGGGACTACGGCCCGGTGCAGCGTCCGCAGCGTCATCGGCCCGCGCACCCGCGCGCTGTCCACCGTCTCGCCGTCGACTCCGCCGAGCGCGGGCCGTCGGTTCTCCACCCGGGCCACGTAAGGGATGGCGCTGCGCAGCACCCGGAGCGTGGAGCGGGCGACGTTGCCGCGCAGACCACCGCCGGTACGGTACGCGCGCACGCGGACGGTCGCGCCCTTCGGCGGTACCGCGCCGTAGTAGCGGATGGACCCGTCCCGCTCCCGTACCGCCGGACCGAACTCGACCCGTCCCGAGTTGGGGTCGAGCGTGATGTGCCGGTCGTCGGGTCCGGAGTGCGCGAAGTCGTCGACGCGGGTCCACTCCGTGCCCTGCGGACCGCCGGCCGGGTCCGCGACCTCGACGACGAAGTCGCCGGGGACGACGGGCGGGCGGCTCACCGTGAAGGTCTGTCCGGGCACCCCCTCGGCCGGGCCGAGCACCTCGTCGGTCACGGTCTCGGCGTGCACGGCCCCGACGGTCGCACCGATCGTGAACGCCGTGATCCGGCGCACCACCGGAGGCGCCATGTACGTGGGCTGCCCGGGTTCGGCCGCCACCAGCCGGCAGCGCAGCCAGCCGCCGGTCCGGCGCACGACGACGGCGGGAGTGTGCCCCTGCGGCAGGTGCAGGATCAGTTCCCCGGACCGGTTGAAGCCGCCGGTGTCGTCCTTCTCGACCTCGCAGACCGTCCAGGCGCTGCCGTCCCAGGCCTCCCAGAGCAGCGGCGGCCTCAACGGGTCCACACCGACGCCCTCGACCGCGCAGTCCAGCCGCAGCACGACGACCCCCGCCGGAACGGCGGCCGACAGCCCCACATAGAGCGCGTCGCCGGGCGTGGGCGCGGTGTCGAAGCAGGGGACGGCCCGGCCCAGTGCGAGTTCCTCGGTCCGGTCGACGGCGTCGCCGGACGTCGGCCAGGTCGCGAGATGGGCGAACTCGCACGGGACGACGGACAGTTCACGGACCGTCGTGAACACGACCGCCTCCTCCGTCTCCGTACGGACGGTCGCCACCTCCGTACCGGCCCTCACCCGCACCGGTTCGGGCTGCGGCGCGGAGAGCCGGAACGTCACATCGGTGTGGGCGGCCGTGGGCGGGTGGAGCCGGACCCCGATCAGGTCGAGGAAGGTCAGATAGCTCTTCTCCGGAACCCGGTTCACGCGGTAGACGAGCTGGTCGACCATGGTCGCGAAGGCCTCGATGAGGGTCACTCCGGGGTCGGACACGTTGTGGTCGGTCCACTCGGGGCAGCGCTGCTGGACGAGCCGTTTCGCCTCGTCGACCAGGCCCTGGAAGCGGCGGTCGTCCAGATGCGGACTGGGCAGCGTCACGCGCCGTCCACCTCCTCGTGCTGCGGAATCACATAGAACGGGAAGACCAGGTTCCGGGGGTCGTTGGCGCCCCGGACGGTGTAGCCGATGTCGATGTACAGGACCCCGTTGTCCACCTCGTCGAAGCGGACGACAACCTCGGCGACCTCGATCCGGGGCTCCCACCGGTCCAGCGCCAGACGTACCTCGTACGCCAGCTGTCCGGCGGTGCCCGCGTCCGCCGGGGCGAACACGTAGTCGTTGATCGCGCAGCCGAACTCCGGCCGCATCGGCCGCTCGCCCGGTGACGTCGCGAGGATCAGCCGGATCGACTCCTCCAGCTCGTGCTCGCCGCGCACGAGGGCGATGGAGCCGGTGGCGTCGGTGCGCGGCGGAAACGCCCAGCCCGCGCCGATGAACTGCTGTCCCATGGACGCTCAGCCTCCGATCAGCACCGTCGGGCACCCGGACACGACGGGTGAGCCGCAGGCGGCGAGGTCCCCGACGCGTGCGGCGGGCTGCCCGCCGATCAGCACCGTGGTGCTGCCGGGCGGCGCGAGCGCGGACGGCGGATGCACCGCGGGCGGCGGCGAGGCGCACAGGTGCGGGGTACCGACCGTGGCGGCGGGGAGGCCGCCGATGAGCACGGACGGGACGCCGGGCGGCCCGACCGTGCCGGGGTGTCCGGTGGGGTCGCCGACCCGTGCGGCTGCCGCCGCGGCTGCTGACATGGAAGTCCGGTCCTCTCGTTCGCGTCGCTCGGTTCAGTCGGATCGATCAGGTCCAGTGGGGCGCCCGGGTCGGGTGAGGTGCCCAGGTTCGGTGGGTCGCCCAGGTCGGGTGGGGTGCCCGGG
This sequence comes from Streptomyces sp. NPDC093149, assembly GCF_044754145.1. NCBI lineage: Bacteria > Bacillati > Actinomycetota > Actinomycetes > Kitasatosporales > Streptomycetaceae > Streptomyces > Streptomyces sp. NPDC093149. Next base: position 505,797 of record NZ_JBIVON010000005.1, on the reverse strand, counting down.
TCGGGTGGGGTGCCCGGGTCGAGTGAGTCGCCAGGGTCGAGTGAGTCGCCCAGGCCGGGTGAGTCGCCAGGGTCGAGTGGGGCGCGCCGTGCCTCCGAAGCGTCAATTGATCTTCACCAACGGCGCGTTGATGGCCAGGGAGCCGCCGCCCTTGATGTCCGTCCGCTGCGTTCCGTCGACCGCGACCCGGGCACCGCGGACATCCACCGTGCCTCCGGTGGAGAGCTTGACCTCGCCGTTCCCGCCGTCGACCCGTACTCCGCTGCGGGACGTCAACGTGACGCTGTCACCGCTCAGTTCGAGGGTTCCCTGGCCGCCGTCCAGCGCGATCCCGCGCGCCGCCCTGATGGACACCTGCTGCTTGGCCTCGATGTTCACGCTGCCGTCGCTGTTGATCACGATCACGGTGCCCCTGCGGTCGAGATCGATCTTCAGCTTCCCGTCACCGGTGAGCAGGCGCACGCCCTGCGGTCCGTCCGCGCCGTCCAGGAGTTCCAGCTGGTTCCCGCTCTTGGATGCGACCGAACGGCGGTTGACGGCCCCGCTGGTCGGATCCACCAGCGGGGTACCACCCGCGGCGCCGGGGGCGGAGCCGGGGACGGAGCCGGGGGCGGAGCCGGATGCGGCCGGGGCGCCGCTCACCGCGTCGGCGCCCACGCCGGCCGCACCCGCCGCCCCGGCACCGCTCGGTCCTCCGCCCGCACCACCACCACCCCCGCCGCCACCGCTGCCCTGCGACGGCCGGTCCTTCCCGTTGTACAGACCGGCAAGCACGTACGGACGGTCCAGGTGTCCGTGCTCGAATCCCACCAGCACCTCGTCCCCCACCTCGGGGATGAAGGCCTCGCCGCCGCTCGTCCCGCCCGACTGCGCCGTACGCGCCCAGTCGCTCGCGTACTCGTCCGACAGCCAGGGAAACCGCACCTTGACCCGGCCGGATCCTTCCGGATCGTGGGTGTCCGTGACCGTCCCGTTGACCAGGCCCGCGCATCGCGACCCGCCGCCGGACGCCGCCCCGGACCCGCCGGAGCCCGGCCCTCCGCCGGTCAGCCCGAACAGCGAACGCTCCTGCTGTCCGGAGACCGTGAGCCAGGTCTCGTATCCACGCACCGGGTCGAAGACATGCCGCGAGGACGTGACCGTGTACCGCCCCTCGAACGGCGCACCCACCGCGTTGAGTGCCACCGCGCTGCCCGCCCGCACCTCCGGATTCCCCCGGATCACCGCCTCCAGCTCCGCGAACGATCCGGCGATCCGTTCGGCCAGGGCCTTCGCCGCCTGGTCCACCTGCGCCTGCGCCCCGTACGCCGCGTCCGTGACCACGAAACGCGCCTCGCCGAACGGCGCGGACACCTCGGCCGCGCTCACCCCGAGCTCCAGCGTCGCCGACTTGCCCGCGGGTGCCCGCCCGACCAGTGGCTGCTTCGTCCTGACGTCCCAGCCGCGCACCTCGACCTCGGAGACCTGCTCCGCGGAGGACACCCCGGCCCGGCAGCGCAGCAGATTGCTGCCCATCTCCAGGACCAGCGGGTCGCGGTCGGCGCGCGCCGAGCCGTCGGGAGCTCCGCTCGCCTCCGCGGGCCGGGTGATGTGCAACTGCCCGTCGAGCACGTACGCCTGGGCGCCCGCCTCCTCCGCGAGACCGCGCACGAACTCCCAGTCGGTGACGTTGGGCTGGGCGATGTGTTCGAGTACGGGCCCGGCGACGTCGACCGTCCCCGGCTTCAGCCCGGCGCGCTGGGCCACCTGGGCGCAGACATCGGCGAGCGTCATGTTCTGGTAGCTGGCCACCCGGCGTCCCCGGAACAGCCGGTGCGACTCGTCGAGCCCACGTACGACGGTGAACGTGCCGGTCTCGTCGATTTCCACCTCCAGGGCGGTGACCACCCCTTTCAGCAACGGCTTCGGTGCCGTGCCGCCGCCCGCGCGGGCCAGCAGCCGGGCCTCGCTGCCGATCTTCAGCCCGGTCTGCTCCAGCAGGACCCGGTCGGGGTCCCGGAAGCGCAGAAGAAACAGGTCGGGGAGCGTGCGGCTGTCGTCGACGTACCCCTCGACCAGCGTGTTCACGAACCTGGGCGGCAACGGCCGGCCGCCGAACTCCACCACCAGCGCCGACGCCACGCCCGGCTGCGCCATCAGGACCGCCCCCTGTCCCGGGTCTCTTCGAGCCGGTTCAACTCGTCCAGCGCGGGAAGGAGCAGCTGCCGTCCGGGGGCCAGCCGCATCGGGTCGTCGATCCCGTTCGCCTCCGCGATCACCCGCCAGGCGGCCGGATCGCCGTACTCGCGCTGGGCGAGCGACGGCAGCGAGTCCCCGGCGTCCAGCCGGTGGACCCGTCGGGCCGCGAGGGCGCCCGAGGTCGGGTTCTGCCCCTGAGTGTCCCCGCTGATCTCCTCCATGGTCACCTGGCAGACGGCCCGGATCGGCACACCCGACGTGGTGAACAGGGTGTACTTCGCCTGTACCTGGCTCACATAGCCCGGGAACCCGGTCAGCCCGCCCCAGTGGAAGACCACCCACGGCGGTGACGAACGCTGCTGCTGACGGGTCTCGTTCGTCGGCACGCAGCATGCGAAGAGCTGCTCGACCGAGGTCACCACGCGGGTGTCCTGGGTGTCGCTGGCGTCGAAGAACATCTCCACGGTGAGCTTGCTGGGCTGCGAACCCTGGTACTCCGGCGGGCCCGAACTCTTGGCGCCCTTGGCCGGACTCCGCTTCCAGGAGGCGGCCTTGGTGAGGCTCAGCTCCTTGGGATTGAACTGGAAGTCGATCCGCCCGCACGGGCCACCGGGCGTGAGACCGCCCCCGGTCGGCGGCGTCCGCAGCTCCAGATACGCGTGCTCCAGCTTGGGCCGGGCCGAACCTCCCCTGCCCGCCTTCGCCGCCGCACCGGCCCCGGACGTGCCGGCGGCACTGAACGCGATGGGACCCGCACCACTCACGAGGTCAGCCCTCCATCACATAGCCGTGATGGGCGATCTCGATCGTCTCCATCGCGACCTTGGGCGATTCCGGGGTGAAGGACGGACCGGTCCACCGGACGGGCACGACCTCCAGCAGCCCCCACTGGGCCACCTTCCGCCCGTCCCCGGTCCGCGCCTCGATGTGCGCCGTCTTGCGGCTGAACCCGGTCGTCATGGTGGCGAACCAGCGGGCGACCTTCTCGGTCTCCTTGGTCAGCGGCCTGGACAGCTTCACGTTCGAGTACTTCAGCCGGGTCGGCAGCTGCCACAGATGCCCGTTGTTGCCTCCCTCCTCCCGTGTTTCGAGCACCACCTCACACCCCAGCCCGTCACATGTGTTGAACGACCCGAGCTCGATGTCGTCGATCGTGACGACGAAGCAGACGCTGACGGCGGGATCCTCGTCCTGGGCGGTGGCCATGGCACGTACCTCTCAATTCCCTTTGTTGTCGCTGCCGTTCGTCAGTGCCGGGTGTTGATGAGAAATCCCGCTCGTTCGCGTTCCAGCCGCAGGTCCGCCTTGAAGAGCCGGCTGAGCGGCGTGTACAGGGCGCGTACCAGCTCGTCGGTGACGACGGGTGCCCCGGCGGGGGCGGAGGCGGCAGCGCCCGGTGCGGTGTGCTCCCCGGCCCCGGGCCCGGATTCCGCTTCCGGTCCGGGGTCCGGGGCCGGCTCCGGTGCGGGCTCCGGTGCGGGCTCCTGGGGCGGCTCGGGGGGCGGTGGTTCCGAGGCCTCCGTCTCGCGCTGGATCACGGGTGGCGCGTACGGCGGGGTCGGCGAACCGAACACGACGCTGCCGTCGGCCGCCCGCTGAGCCACCCCGGCGGCCACGGCGACCGCACCGGCCGAGGTGAAGGAGGGCGCGGAGGACACGGAGGGCGTGTGGGTGGTGGGCGGCGCGGCACGGCCACCGGAACCCGGCAATGAACGAGGCACCGGCGGCCCCCCGGCTGCCTGACGCTGCAGGGCGGGAAGCGGCGGGGAAGGCACGCCCGTCGACTGCCCCGGAGCTGTGACGGTACGTTGCAGCGCCGCCGGCAGGGACGGTGTCACCGCCGCGATCGACGGCGCACCTGCCCCGCCGGGCGTCCAGCGCACCGGAACAACATCGGCCGGCCCGACCCCCGGCCCGGACCCCTGCACCGGTCCCGCACCGGCCGGCACGGACGGTGCCGCCCCGGCCACCGTGGAACGTTGTACGGCGCCTGTCCCACCACTCCGCCCGTTCTGGAGCGTCAGGGGCCGGTCGGCGAGCAGCGGCGCGACCGGAGCGGTGGCCGGGGGCGGCGCCAGGGGGAACTGCGGCACGGCGGGAGTCCGTTGCACTGCCGACGTGGGGGCCGACGGTTTGGCGGCCGGCGATGTGGCGTCCGGCGATGTGGCGTCCGACGCGGCGGGAAGCAAGGGGGAGTCGCCGAGCAGCGGTGCGGTGGGTCCGTCGGAGTCGGGGGCCGGCTCCGGGACTGCGGGCACCTGAGCGGCCTCGGGGACCTCACCGGCCCCACCGCCGCCACCGTCCGCCGCGCCCCGGGCCAGCGGAATCCCCCCGGAATCCGGACCCGGGCCGTCAACGGCAGCCTGTCGCTGCGCCGTCGGTGGCAGTGCGGACAGGGGAGCACCGAGCCCCGGCGCGCGCCGCGGCGAGCCGGGGGCGGGCGGCATCACCGACCGCTGAACGGGCGGAGACGGGGCCGCGGAGCGGGATGGGGCCGGGCTGGCGGGCGCGGGAGCAGCCGATCCGGATGCCGCCACAAGAGGCTGCTCACCCACCAGTTGGCGCACCGGCAACTCCGCCACGGCCGACTCCCCGGCCGACGTCATCGCGGGCCCCTCACCCGGAACAACACGCTGCACGGGCACGGACAGAGGGACGGACAGGGGAACGGACCGCGGAACGGACCTGGTCCCCACCGGCAGCTCCACCGAACGCTCCACGGACCGCTGCACCGGCGCCGGACGGTCCACGGTGGCCGGGGAGACCGGGGCCGTGACCCCGTGCACCAGTCCGGTGGGCGCATCCGGGCTGACCAGATGCCCGAGGGGTGTCCCGAGCGAGGCGTCCTGCCGGGTGGAAAGCGATGCCTGGAACCCGGAAGGGTCGATGACCAGATCCTGAGCACCCAGCGTCCGTTGCATGGGAGGCAGTTCGGCCGGGTCGACCCGTTCGCGCGGCACGGTCGGCGGAGCGGCGCCCGCGCTTCCGGTCTCCGCAGCCGTATCCGTACCCGTGCGCCCGCCACCGCGCAGCCAGGACATCAGGCCCATGGATTCTCCCGCCCTCCCTGCGCTCTTCGCTACTGCCCGTTGAGGCGAGCGATCTGTGCGACGAACCTCAGACGTTCCGGGTGCTCCAGGTCCAGCAGCTCATCGAGCGGCCAGTGGAAGTGGTAGGCGAGGTACGCGACCTCCTCGTAGAGCAGGTCGGCCGCGTACGTCACGATTCCCCCAGGCGGCCACCGGCGAGATCCACCGCGAACTCCTCGTCGCAGGACGGACAGGTGACGGCCGCGCGGGTGTGGCCCTCGGCGTTGATCCGCCGGTAGAAGTCCTGCAGAAACGCCAGGTCGGAGGCGAAGAGGTCCTCGATGACGCCGGGGTGGATGTCGTCGATCGTGCCGATCCGGGTGACGACCCGGGCGATGAGGACGACCGACAGATACGCGGTGTTCTCGCGCACCCGGTCGTCCCGCAAGGGCACGAGTTCATCGCGCGCGGTGGCGAGCCGCATGACTCCGGTACGGTGCACCGCTCCCGACTCGTCGACGTACCCGCGAGGCAGCTCGAAGGCGAACTCGGTGCGCAGGGTGTCCCGTTGACCGGACCGCGCGCCCCCGGCGACCGGCGACCGTCCGTCCGGTCCTTCGAGGGCCGCCGCCGGGGCCGGAGGCGGCGTGGCCTGTGCCGTACGCCGCATCAGTCGAGTTCCATGCTCTCGTAGGTGATGGCGAGCTTCTCCGTCAGGACCGAGGTGTCACCGGCCTTGAGGGTGCCGATCTCCAGCGACTTCGGCCAGGCGTTGATGAGCTTGTAGCGCTTGATGGCGATGCCCTCGTGGTCGTACACGATCACCGCACCGTTGCGGCGGGCCGCGGTCATCCGGCCGAACCGGGAGTCCTTGATCCACCGTTCGAAACTGTTGTCCTCGGTGAGACCCCGGGTCACGGTCACCTCGCCCGCCTTCGGCCGGCCCGGCAGCTTCTTGATGGCGTAGCGGCCGTCGGCGGTGTTCTGCTTCAGCTCGATGACGTCCTGCTCCATCTTCAGACCACTGACCTCGGTGATCTGCTTGATGACGACGCTGTCGAATTCGAGGCCGAAGGAGGCCCCGACGGTGCTGTCGAGATCGGGAAGTGGCACAACAGGCTCCTTTACCGCTCTTGCCGCTTGGAGGACCTCAGAGACGTCCGCGCTGCTCGGCCCGGCTCCCGCCGGTCATTCCCGCCGGTCGTTCGTGCTCGCCGTAGGTCATTCGTCCACACCGCCGGTGCCCCCGGTCAGCTGGGAGAGCCGGAAGACGACGAACTCGGCCGGCCGGACCGGTGCCACCCCGATCTCGCAGATGACCTGACCTGCTTCGATGCTCTCGGGCGGGTTGGTCTCACGGTCGCACTTGACGTAGAACGCCTCTTCCGGCGTGAGCCCGAACAGGGCGCCCTTGCGCCACTCGTTGACCAGGAACGCCGAGACCGTGCGCCGGATACGGGCCCACAGGGCGTCGTCGTTGGGCTCGAAGACCACCCACTGCGTGCCCGCCAAGATCGACTCCTCCAGGTAATTGAAGAGGCGCCGGACATTCAGATAGCGCCAGGCTTGATCCGACGCCAGCGTGCGCGCGCCCCAGACCCGTATGCCGCGCCCGGGGAAGGACCGGATGCAGTTCAGCCCGATCGGGTTGAGCAGATCGTGCTCGCCCTTGGTCAGCTGGGTCTGCAGGGCGACCGCTCCCCGTACGACCTCGTTGGCCGGGGCCTTGTGCACACCGCGCGACTCGTCGTTGCGGGCCCAGACCCCGGCGATGTGGCCGCTCGGCGGGACCAGCCGCGCGCGCCCCGACGAGGGGTCGGCCACACGGATCCAGGGGTAGTAGAGCGTGGCGTACTTCGAGTCGAAGTTGGCGCGGTCGGTGCGCCAGGCGCGGATCTGCTGCGGGCTGAGACCCGGCGGCGGGTCGAGTACGGCGACGCGGTCGCCCATCAGCTCGCAGTGGCTGATCAGTCCCTGCTGCACGGCGATGACCGACTCCAGGTCCAGCAGCCCGCGTTCGTACGCGCTCATCAGGTCCGGCACGGCGATCGTGGTGACCTCCTCGACGGCCTCCAGGCCGCCCAGCCCGGTCCGGCGGTCGGGATCGCCGACGTAGATCTCCGGGGTCAGCGCCCCGGCACCGGGTGACGCGGGCGCCGCCGGGGCCAGGGTCACGGTCTGCGGCTCGGGCCTGGCGGGTGCGGCACCACGCCCGGACTCCCGTATCTCGATGAGCTCCGACGTGGCGTTGACCCGGGTGGCCACGTTCTCCTTGCTGCGTTTGGTCGTGACGCCCGGGTACGTCTCCGCGACCTGCCCGTCCCGCTTCACGACCAGCCGGAAGACGTCGGAGGGCGGATCGTCCCCCTCCGCCGCGGCCACTTCGACGGTGAGCTCACCGGCCGCACCGGGTCGGGGTTTCACCGCGTACGGACCGAGCTGTGTCTCCGATCCGGCGGGCAGCTGTCCGGCCGGGACGTCGTTCCCGTCCTCGGCAGGGGGCTCCGTACCGTCACCGATGCGCACCACGTAACAGACACCGCCGCCGTTGGTGAAGAAGCCGTGGACGGCGGCGGCGAGATACGTACCGTCGACGAAGTCACCGAACGTGCCGGCGAACTGGCTCCAGTTCGTGATCAGCGTCGGCTCGTCGAACGGGCCCTTCTGCGCGAAGCCGACGAAGGCGGCGACCGAGGTGCCCACCCCTTCGATCGGCCGGGATCCGGACTCGATCTCTTCGACGTAGACGCCCGGGGACAGGTACGACGGCATGTGAGTCTCTCCTTGGCCGGGGAACGCCCGCAATTCTTGCGACAGCCGCGATCACCGGGAACGGACGCACGGCCGCCCGCCCGTGCACGGGCCGCTGCCCGATCAGGCAACGCGCACGCGCTGTACGGCCCAGCGGGCGCTGCCCCCGGCCGCGTCCCCGCGCACTGCGCACGCGATCCACCGCCCCCGCACTCTGGGACGGCTGTCGGGCCTGGTGGCGCCGAGTGCCGACTGTCCGGGGACGTGGTGGGCCGGGAGGGCGGATGAAGGAGGTTCCGGAGAAGGATCCCGCCTCCGTGTCCGGCCGCGGCGGTACCCCCCGGCGCGACAACGTGACACTCACGCCCGAAGTGTCACGTTCGCAGACGCCCCCACCCCACCGCCCCGTCGACAGCCGCCCGCCCGGGGACCGCCCCGCCCCCGACCCCCGCAGCCTGCAGCGTCTGCAACGCGCGGCGGGCAACAGCGCGGTCTCCCGTCTGGTGGCCCAGCGCTACACCGCCCCCGTGAAACCGTCCCCCGCCCAGGCCCCCGGCTTCCGCAGGGTCAAGGCCGACGTCGCGGCGAAACGGACCACGATCGCCGTCCACGCCCCCGCGGCCACCGAGTCGAAGTCGGCGCAGGACGCGGCGGTCGCGCCTCCTGACGACAAGGAGGCCCAGGGCAAGGCGGCGAACGCGGAGAAGATGAACGCGGCCAAGCCGGGCGAGTTCAACAAACAGGCGTTCATCGACGCGGTGAACAAGGCGATCGACGCGCAGGCCCCCAAGAACCTCGACCAGGCGGACAAGTTCTCCAAGTCCGGCAAGGCCGACAAGATCAAGGACGAGGTCGACGGCAAGGTCACCGATGGCAAGGAGTCCTCCGCCAAGGACATCGACACGGCGACGAAGGCCCCGCCGGACACCTCGGCGGCGAAGGACAAACCCGTCACGCCTCTGTCCCCCGACCAGCCCCCGCCCAACCCCGGCGCCCCGTCCGCGACCGACGCGATCCCCCCGAAGCAGCCGGCCCCGGTCACGGACTTCTCCCAGGGCCCCGCCGAGAACGACAAGGCCATGGCGGACGCCGAGGTCACCGAGGACCAGCTCGCCAAGGGCAACGAGCCCGAGTTCGACCAGGCCCTGTCCGCGAAGAAGACGGCCGAGGCCGACTCCGCGAAGGCCCCGGCCAAGGGCAGGACGGCCGAAGCCCAACAACTCTCCACCGCGAAGGCAGGCGCCGCGGCCTCCGGCGCCCAGGCCATGACCGCCCTGACCGCGACCCGCGCCGCGGCGGGCAAGCAGGTCGACGGCGGCAAGGGCGAGACGAAGTCGAAGGACGAGAAGAGGCGGGCCGAGGTCACCGCGAAGCTGCAGAAGGTCTACGACGGCACGAAGAAGGACGTCGAGACCACCCTCTCGGACCTGGACAAGAAGGTCGACACGGCGTTCACGGCGGGTGAGAAGGCGGCCCGGGACGCGTTCACCGCCGACCACAAGCGCCGGATGAAGGCGTACAAGGACAAGCGCTACTCAGGCATGTTCGGCCCGGCGAAATGGGCCAAGGACAAGCTCATGGGCATGCCGAAGGAGGCCAACGACCTCTTCCAGGAAGCCCGCAAGCTCTACGTGGCGAAGATGCAGACGGTCATCTCGTCGGTGGCCGACATCATCGGCGCCGAGCTGGGCAAGGCCAAGGCGCGCATCGCCAAGGGCCGTGCGGAGTTGAAGGCCGAGGTCGACAAACTCCCCGCCGACCTGCGTCAGTTCGGCGAGGACGCGGCGAAGGACTTCGCGGGAAAGTTCGACGACCTCGAAGCCACCGTCAACGAGAAGTCCGAACAACTCGTCCAAGACCTCGCCAACAAATACACCGCCGCCCTGAACAAGATCGACGAGGAGATCAAGAAACTCCAGGAAGCCAACAAGGGCCTCGTCCAGAAGGCGAAGGACGCGATCGTCGGCGCCCTCAAGACGATCAACGAACTCAAGAACCTCCTGCTCGGCATCCTCGCCAAGGCCGCCTCGGCCATCATGAAGATCATCAAGGACCCGATCGGCTTCCTGGGCAACCTCGTACGAGCCGTCGGCGCGGGCCTCAACCTCTTCATCACCAACGTCGCCGAGCACCTCAAAACAGGCGTCGTCTCCTGGCTCCTGGGCACCGCGGTCAAGGCCGGCCTCGAACTCCCCCAGAAGTTCGACCTCAAGGGCATCATCCAGCTCATCGCCTCCCTCCTGGGCCTGACCTGGGCGAACATCCGCGCCCGCATCACCCGCAAGGGCATCCCCGACCAGGCCATGAGCGCGGTCGAACAATCCGTCCCGGTCGCCCAGACCCTCGCCCGCGAGGGCCCCGCAGGCGCGGTCAAGGAGATCGAGGCCGAAGCAGGCGACCTCAAGGCCACCATCCTCGAAAAGCTCACCAGTTACCTGATTCCCACGGTCGTCATCGCGGGCATCACCTGGATCATCTCCCTCCTCAACCCCGCCTCCGCGTTCGTCCGCGCGGTCAAGGGAATCATCGACATCGTCACGTTCATCGTGAACCAGGGCGCCCAGATCGTCGAATTCGTCAACGCCGTCCTCGATGCCGTCATCGCCATCGCCAACGGCGGTTCGGCAGGCGTCCCGAAGATGGTCGAGGCCGCCCTGGCGGCCAGCGTCCCCCTCCTCATCGGCTTCCTCGCCTCCCTCCTGGGCATCGGCGGCCTGGCCAACAAGGTCAAGAGCGTCTTCCACGCCGTCGCCAGACCCGTGAACAGGGCCATCGACAAGATTGTCGGCTTCATCGCCAAAGCAGGAAAAAAGCTCTGGGCGAAGATTAAGAAAAGACCCGAAAATGGGAGACCCGGTAATGATGTGACACCCGAAGGAACAAAAAGGAAGGAGGAAAGTCTCACAGAGAAACAGGATCGTCTACGGCGAGCCGTAGACGACGTGAAAAAACTGACCACAGAAAAGAAGCGCCTAAGTCCAATACTGCAGGCACGCATTGCGCTCATTCGCCACAAGTACAAACTTTCCAAGCTTGAGGCAAAGCGGCTGGGCACAGCCTTCGATTGGCACGTGCGAGCCAAGGTAAACCCTGAGGCTGAATTTCACTTGTATCCAATACATGACCAAGCCGCAGACTTGCGACAGAAAATCGGGCAAGCCTTGAACGGAAAGATAGATTCGGTCAACAGATACGCCCCTGTCTCAATATCAGATATACAACGACGTTGTAGAGAAGTCGCCACGGAAGCAACGAGCAAGGGGTACGAGTTAATCTGGGAGCAGATCAACTCGGTCTCCTGGTTGGCTTCTCTGCGTCACCCAGATTTCGAGCACGGAAGCAGCATGGTCGGAGAAGTGAAAAAAGTGGTCGACTACCAGGAGACTGGAGAGACAGACAAACACCCGAGTCAGACCGAGTACAAGAACGAGAGCAATGAAAGGTTCGTACTGGACCAATTAAATCAGAAGGTGCAGAGATACCTAATTCGTAACATCACACCGGAAGACGCCAAGTCCATAAATGCCGGGAATGGGATTTACCGGAACGCCCCGTCAAAAGACCCATGGGAACACGTGCAAGGTCGACGCTTCAAACAGAAAAAGGGAAAAAAGAAAAAAGACAATTCGGACAGTAGAGACGCATCCCCGTATATCTCGGCAACTAAAATTACTCGAGAGATAGAGAATCCGGACGGTGTCAGCTTCAAAAGTGCGGCAGGGCGAGTTAGGATCGATCTGCTGCACGTGGAAAAAGACAGTATCCATGACCTAACGACCCGTGAGGGCCAGCGAACATGGCTGCTAATCAAAGAGAAAATGCCGCAACTTATCGAGGACGCCACTAGGACTCAGGAAGTTCTAATCCTGCGCGAAATTCCCGCGCGGGCAATAGAATGGCTCGATTGAACACCACGCAAGAGGACATGCACAACCCGCTGCAGGCAAAGAGTCGAGCGAGGGAAGTCGTCATGATGCACTGGTGGGTCACACGAATGAAAGAAGATACGACTAGGATTCACTGTGCCCAACTGGCGACACCAACAAGCCTAAACAGTCTCATAGACGCCTTTACGGCCCTGCTGCGCAGCGATCACACGCCCTCCGTCGGCATAGCTCTGGATTATTATCAAAGTTACGAATCCATGTTCCGTCACGGCATCGAGAATCCATTTGAGCAATTCGATGACGAAGTCCTCAAGTTTGCCCGTCAATTGTTGCAACAACCTCCCGTGATAGCCTCAGAACAAATAGAAGCAAAAGAAGACGGCGCCAATCATGCAAGCGCACTAGCAGGCATGATGAATTTGGCGGAAATTGACGATGCAGATCTCATCGCCCAGGCTCTACTGATGGCGACCACCAGTGAGGTGAAGCGCAATGGCGCATTGGCTGCAGCTGGCGTGCTTGAGGATGCAGATGCTCCCCCTCTAGCTTTGATCTACTCACTTGAGTCATTGATCTTCGACGAGCAAAATTCATACCACGCGCGATCAGCGGCAATCAGCGCCCTGTCCGAGTCCGACTCAGAGGCGGCATATGAAGTAATCCTCCGGGCCACTCACCTACCAGAAATAGAGCTTCAATCACAGGCTGCGATCGCTCTTACAGAAAGAGATTTCCCTGCTTATCAAGCAGAAATCGAGCGAGTTATCGACTCTTGGCCGCTGGAGGTCGAGTACCCTGCTACGAAGCTTCTCGCCATGCTCCGCGAAAAAGAAGAAGACGGCTCTGCATAGTGCAAATCAGGTCCAGAAACGGCCTAAAATTCAAGAATCGGCCAAGTGGCCTGACTCCTGGCGCCCACGTGAAACTAAGCGTCGGTGACGCCTGCCACCGTGACCTCAGCCCAGCTGCGACAGCCGTTGTTATTTGTCGTTTACACGTACTGCGTCCGGCTTCGACCTGACGGACCAGGTTTCAGAAGTCGACCACCCGCACCGGCAGCGTCTTCACCCCGTTGATGAAGTTCGACACCAGGCGGCTCGGCGGGGCCGCGAGTCGGAGTGAGCCGGATGGCAGGGATCGGCACACCTCCTCGTACAGAGCGCGCAACTGCAGGCGCGCGAAATGGGCGCCCAGGCAGACATGCGGGCCGTCGCCGAAGGAGACGTGGGGGTTCGGGGTGCGGGAGAGGTCCAGGGTGAACGGGTCGGGGAAGGCGCGTTCGTCGTGGTTGGCGGAGGCGTGGAAGACGACCGCCTTGTCGCCGGTGCGGATGCGGGTGCCTGCCAGTTCCGTGTCTCGGGTCGCTGTGCGCCGGAACGTCAGGACCGGGGGGTGGCGGCGGAGGAGTTCGTCGACGGCGGTGGTCAATTCCACCTCGCCGTCGCGCAGGCGGCGGTACGCGTCGGGGTGTTCGGCCAAGAGGCGCAGGCCGCCGGGGGCCGCGCTGCGTACCGTGTCGTTGCCCGCCACCACCAGCAGGAAGAAGAACATCTCCAGTTCCGGCGCGGTCAGTTCGGGGTCCGTGGCCAGGGCCGTCATCACGTCGTCGGCGGGGTGTCGGCGTTTGTGGGCCGCCAGCGCGTGCGCGTAGTCGAACATGTCGCGCAGCGAGGCCGGGGAGCGGGGGTTGATCGGCTTGCCGTCCGGGCCCGGTGTCGGTGTTCCGGCCTCGTCGGGGTCCTGGTAGCCGATGACGCGTTGCGTCCAGTGGAGAAGAAGCGCGCGGTCTGTGTCCGGTACACCCAGCAGGTCGGTGAGGTTGAGCAGGGCGTAGTCGTCGGTGACCTGGGCGACGAGGTCGCAGCTGCCGTTGCCGGCCCGTGCCTCGGCCACCGCCCGGGTGAACAGGGAACGAGCACGTTCACGCACGACCGTCTCGAAGCGGTCGACGCGTTTCGGGGTGAAGGCGCGGCTGACGAGGGTGCGCAGTCGCCGGTGGTGCGGCGGATCCTGATTGAGCATCATGCGGCGGATGAACGGCAGGTCGGCCGGGTCCGGGTCGCGGATCTGGGTGGCGCCCAGATAGGAGGAGTACGTCGAGGAGTCCTTGAGGACCCGTACCACGTCCTCGTGCCGGGTGACCGCCCAGAAGCCGGGGCCCGCCGGCCAGCCGAGCACCTCCGGCTCCTCCTGCCACGCCACGGGGTGGTGGTCGCGCAGCTGGCGGTAGCGGTCGTGGGGGATGCCCTGCGCGTACTGCCTGGGGTCGAACACGTCCGGTACGGCCGCGCTCATGCCTTCGCTCCGCCGTCCTCCGCGTCCGCCCTCAGAAAGTCCTCCACCACACGGATCAGGTCGAGCGGGGCCTCGTCCATCGCGTAATGGCCGCACGACGGAAGCTCCACCAGTTCGGCCTGGCGGAACCACCGCATCCACGTCGCGCGCTGCACCTCGGCCGACAACGCCGGATCCAGCGCGCCCACCACGGTCAGGGCCGGCACGGATGAACCGTCGATCCGGTCGTGGAAGTCCTCGCCCGCCCAGGAGTCCAGCCAGGCACGGAACGCCTTCGCATCGCTGCGTTCGACCGAGCGGCGCACCATGCGGTCCAGCCAGGCCGCCGGGCGTCGGCTTCCGGTGGTGATGTCGAGGATGGTTCGACGGTTGTCCGGGGTGTGTGCCGCCCCGGAGAACAGTGCCCACTGGTCGGGCGGGAGCGGCAGGCCGGACGCGGGCACGGGCGACACCCCGACGATTCTGCGCACCCGCTGCGGTGCCACGGCCAGCGTCCGCTGAGCGACGGAGCCGCCCATCGAGTGGCCGATCAGCGAGAACCGCTCCCAGCCGAGCCGGTCGGCCAGCGCGAGCACGTCCGCGGCGCCCTCGGCCGTCGTGTACGTGCCGTCCGCGTCCCTGGCCTCGCCGTATCCCCGTAGATCGACCACCGCGTACTGGAACGAACCTCGGTCGAGATCCGGCAGCACCGGGTCGTACGCGGACCGGTCGGCCAGCCAGCCGTGGACCGCGATCACCTTGTGCGGGCCGTCACCGTGCAGTCCGTGGGGCAGAACAGGCAATGCGGTCACACTGACTCCCGTCACCGTACGGAGCGGCCCGGTCGGTCACCGGCCCGACCCCGACCCCGACCACGGTGGCGGCAACCACCGGCACGCGCAAGGGCCCACACACGACCCCTCGGTATCAGTGCGGCGGCGTCACGCCAGCAGTCCCAGGTACGGACCGAACTCCGAGGCCAGTGTCAGGCGGCCCAGTTTCTGGTACTCGCGCTGGATCGCGTGGATCAGTGTCGGCATCATGACCGGTTCGCCCGTGTCCGCCGCCAGGTACGCGGCCGTCACCGCGATCGAGCGGATGTTGCCGCCCGCCAGCTCGAAGTTCTCCGCGCAGAAGGCGAGGTCGAGGTCCTTGCCCCGAGGGAGTGCGGATCCCAGGCAGCGTTCCCACAGCAGGAGGCGCTGTTCGGGGTCCGGGACCGGAAAGTCGATGACCAGGTCCAGGCGACGGGTGAAGGCGTCGTCCAGGTTGGCGCGGAGATTCGTGGCGAGGATGGCCAGGCCGTCGAAGGACTCCATGCGCTGGAGCAGGTACGCGCTCTCGACGTTCGCGTAGCGGTCATGGGCGTCCTTCACGTCCGAGCGTTTGCCGAAGATCGCGTCCGCCTCGTCGAAGAGGAGAACTCCGTTCACGCCTGCCGCTTCGGAGAAGATCCGCTCCAGGTTCTTCTCCGTCTCGCCCACGTACTTGTCGATCACGGTCGCCAGGTCGACGGTGTAGAGGTCCAGGCCCAGGTCTGCGGCTATGACCTCGGCGGACATCGTCTTTCCGGTGCCGGAGTCGCCCGCGAAGAGGGCCGATACGCCTCGGCCCCTGCCGCCGCCGGGGCGCATGCCCCACTCCCCCAGGACCCGGTCGCGATGCCTCGCTCGGGCCGTGAGTTCGCGGAGCTGGGCGTGGGTGTCCGGCGGGAGGACCAGGTCGTTCCAGGTGACGGTGGGTTCGATGCGGCGGGCCAGGCGGTCCAGTCCTGCCGCGTTCTGGGCGCGGGCGCCCTGGCGGACGTGGTCGGGGGTGAGCGCGCCGCCGTCCAGGTAGCTGGTCTGGGCGGCGCCCCGGGCCGCGCGGGTGATCTGTTCCGGGGTGAGGAGGAACGGCGAGAGCAGGCGGTCCACGTCGAGGGTTTCGGGGACGGGTGCGTCGTACGCGTCGGTCCAGAGGGCCGCCCTGGTCGAGGGTTCCACGCGCGGGGCGTGCAGGAGGAGCGGCGGGGCGGCGGACCAGGCCGCGTCCCAGGGGGCCCGGCCCACCAGGATCGTGGGGACCGGGGTGCCGGTGAGGAGCCGGAGGAGCTCCGGGTGTTCGCGGCAGACCGCGTCGAGCGGTGCGCAGACCAGGCCGGCGCCGGTCAGCCGGGCCTCGCGGACCAGGGAGCGGACGGCCTCTGCGGGGGCCGGGTCCTCGGCCAGTCGCGCCAGGTCCAGGCCCAGGACCCGGTGACCCGCGAGCGTCAGCGCGGAGGCCGCGAGGGCCGTGCCCGCACCGCCCTGGTCCTCGCGGAGGTAGGCGAGCGAAACGCCTCGGGCAAGGGCCGCAGCCGGCGGAGCCGGGTCGCCGACGCCCGGTACGGCGTGCCAGGAGGCAAGGAGATCGGCCAGACGCGGGTCGGGGGTGTCGTCGCCCAGAAGGTGCGCGGTGACCCGGTCGGGGACACGGAGCGCACGGCTCAGGAACGGGCGGTCCAGGTCCTCGACCAGGAGGAGGCGGCCCTCACGCAGCGGGGCAAGGGCCGACAGCCGACCGCGCGCCGCCTGATCGGCGGGGGACAGGCCGCAGAGACCCAGGGCCAGGCCGATGGACGGGCGGCGGCGGGTGACATCGTCGTTCAAGTAGCCGTAGAACGCCTCGAAGCGGTCGTCGAGATCCGGTACGAGCGCGATGAGGAGGATCTCGACGTCGAGGTCGGTGAGCCCGAACTCGTCCGCCAGGGACGTCAGTCCGGACCGTTCCGCCAGCGCCTCATCGGATTCCGGAGCGGAAGGCGATACGGGGTACGGGAAGGCGCGGGCCTCGTTCTCGTTCAGCAGGCGGGCGATGTTCTCGTCCGTGAGGTAGAGGCCGCGGAAGGCGTCGTCCGGGTCCGGATCGGTGAGCTGCCGGGCCTCGACCGCCCGCCGGATGCGCTGCTCCACCGCCACCGCGCGGGCGAGGAGATGGCGCAGGTTCGGATCACCCGCAGTGGTCATTCGGCACTGTCCTCCATGCGGGCCTTCTGGGTCTCCGTGCGCGCTTTCCCCGCCTCCGTGCGGGCCTTCCGGGTCTCCGTGATCCGGAGGGACAGGCCTCGCCGCCGTTCCGCATCGGGGCTGCGTGAGACGGCGCCCCCGCCCGGCCGGCCCGGACGATCTCCGTACACCGGAAGTCCTCCGCGCCCCGGCACCGGTTCCGACAACGGCTCATCCCTCTCCGGTACGTCCCCGAAACGGGTCTGCAGCCCCTCGTCCCCTACCGGTGGGCCGACCACATAGCTCGGCGACGCCGTCACCGGCACGCTGATCACCAGGTCCAGCGAAGGCTTCAACTCACCGCCCAGCGCGCTCCACACATCGGCGAACGAGCGGTCCTCGGGCGGCGGAAGCGCGATCGACATGGGTACGGATGCCCCTGTCTCGGCCAAGACGCCGGTGAGCCGCTCCGGAGGCAGCGCCTCGTACCGCAGCAGGCAGCCGAGCAGCGACGAGAGCAGCCGGTGCTCGTCCTCCGGGCGCTTCGTCCATGCCGTGATCAGGTACGAGAGCTTGAAGAAACGGGGTGGACGGCGGCGCGCGACGATCGTGCCGCGCTCGTCGTACTCGTTGTGCAGGCCACGCTCGCGCCTGCGCATGTCCTCGCGGATATCGTAGAGGTAGAGGTTGACCATGGGTGCGTTGACCTTCGCCGCCCACTCCCGGGTCGGAGCATCGAAGACCACTGCGATCTGGCCGCCTTCGAGCACCTCCGCCCTGATCAGCCCACGGAGTACGTCGTCGACCTCGTGGATCACCCGATCACTCCCGTACGGTCGTCGGCGCTCATGCGCGGCCCGCGAAGTCCGGTGGCTGGAGATTCCGCTGGACCACCAGGACCGGTTTCTGCAGTCGGTCGAGGTCTCGCGAGTCCGCCCGCAGCTTGCGCGGGCCGAGCTTGTCCTTGCGCAGGACCAGGACCTGCACCTCGAAGGTGCCGTCACGGCCCACCGTGGCAACGGCCCCCTCGGGGGTGATGCCGATGTTCCACGTGAAACGTACGGTCGCACCCGGCGGGTAGTCCTTGCCCCGGGCCAGTACCGGCTGCCCCGGCTTGGCGACCTGCGGTGTGACGGTCAGCGAGGGCTTCAGAACGCGCAGTCGGTCGGTGTCTTCGTTGTTGGCCGTCCGCCGGTCCGGCAGCGTGCCGCGCACGGTGGCCCGTACGTCTCCGGTGACCGCCGCGCGGTACACCGCCGTCTGGGCCACCTCGATGCGGCCACCGGCCGGGATGGTGCACGGCTTGGCCACCGTGCAGCGGGTGAGCGCGGGAAGGCTGCGGTCCTTCGCCCTGGACGGCTTCGGCCAGGTCGAACCGATGACCACGCCCGTCGCCGCGTCCGGGCCCGCGTTGGTGACGATGAAGCGGGCACGGGCCGGACGGCCGGTGTACGTACGATCGGGGCTGACATCGACCTTCATCGCCACATCCGCCGAGGGCGGCACGGGAGCCTCCAGGACCTCGATCTCCGCCGTGTCCGTCCCCGTATTTCCCGCCGAGTCGGTCGCGGAGCAGGTCACCGTGGTGCGGCCGACCGGGAAGAGCGAACCGGAAGCGGGGGTGCAGGTCACCGGAAGCGTGCCGTCGGTGGTGTCCTGGGCGGTGGCGGTGTACGTCACGCGCGCGCCGTTCTTGTCCTTGGCCCGGACGGTCAGATCGTCCACGGTGACGACGGGCGCATCGATGTCGTTCACGTCGATGCTGATCTGCTCCTGGAAGTCCGGGTCGGCCGCCGCGGCCGGCCCGATCGTCTCCGCGCCGGGGACCTGGGTGCCCATCAGGAACTGGACGGTGCAGCTCAGCCGGGTGCCTTGGGGGGCGTCCGCGGAGACGTCGATGTTCTCCGCGAAGTGCGCGGTGTCCCCGCTGGTGACCTGTTGGGTGGGCGGGTCGAGGCTGACGGACAGATGCGGATCGCAGTTGTCCAGGCGGTAGCTCACGTTGGTAGGAAGATTGCGGAACCCCTCGATGATGGCGTCCACGACGTCATCGCCCTCGATGCCTTCGATCATCCGGCCGTTGGTGGCGGCCGCCAGACGCAGGGCCTGGTCCGGCTCATGCTTTTTGTCATCGGGGTACTCGGGTATCTGGCCGTTGCCGTTGAGTCCGTCGCCCTTCTCGCTGGTCAGACCGACCGCGATCAGCCGCACCCCCGCGTCCTGGAGGGCGAACTCGGCGTCGCTCAGGTAGTACTTGTAGTTGCTGGGTTCATGGCTGGATGCGTCGCCGACCAGCACGATGACCGGGCTGGAGTCAGGACGGAACACGGTCTTCCCGTCACCGCCGTTGGCCAGCTTCCACAGGGCGTAGATCCAGTCCTCGGGCGGGCCGATGCTGTAGCTGCCCATGTCGGCCTTGAGCTGGTCGACACCCGTCTGCACCTCGCCCAGGTCGTAGGTCAGCCCTTGCAGCACCTTGAAGCCCGCGTCGGGGTCCACCTGCTGGTCGCCGAAGGTGGCCACGGCGAAGCGTGAGTCCTGCTGCTCGTCGCGGATCGCCTTCGTGATCTCGGGTATCCGCTCCCTCACCCGCTGGATGGGAACATCCATACTGCCCGTGCCGTCCACCAGCAGGATCACGTCCGGTCTCGGCGGGATCGCCGGCGTACGGACCTGCTTGTCCACACCCGTGGAACCGCCAGGGTCGACCGCGTCGGTGAACTCGGCCGGCGTGACCCAGGGTTCGGGCACCGCCACCGCCGGCGCACCGGAGGTGACGGCCGAACCGGGCGCGATGCCGGTGGCCACAAGAAGCAGGGCAAGGACCGGGACGCGGAACGCGGTGAGTGTGCGGCGCGCGGCGGACGGGCGCGGCCCTCCCGGCCGCGACCATGGAGCCCGCGACGACCGCAACGCCCGCCGCAGCGGATGGAACCAGCGCACGGAAGTCCTCCCCACCCTCGGCCCGTCGGCATACCGGACGACACGGTCCCGTACGCACGGCCGGCCCGCAGCGGTGCGGAAGTCACATCCCCGGGAATCCTCCACTGCCCTTTCGGGCATCCGTCGCGTCCAGCGGCTCCACCACCGACGCGCACACCGGGAGGCTCAGATCAGCCCTTGCCGCATCGCGTACGCCACCGCGTGCGACCGGTTCCGCAGCTGCAGTCGAGTCATCACCGAGTGCAGCACGTTCTTGATCGTGCGCTCGGAATAGGCCAGCTTCGTCGCGATGTCCGCGGTGTCGTACCCCTCGGCGACCAGGCGCAGCACATCCACTTCGCGCGCCGCGAGACCGGTGAAGTGCAGCCCTCGAGGGCCGAGCACCTGTCCCTGGAGGCGGCCCACCTCCTCCAGCAGCCTGCCCAACAGGTCGGAGGGCAGATGGCCTTCGCCCCGCGCGACCGTCCTGATGACCTGCACCAGATGTTCCGGCGTCGACTCGGATCGTCTGACCACGCCGGCGACACCGCACTCCGCCGCGCTCACCAGCTTCTGCTCGTCGATGTCCGTGGTGACGAGAACGGCGCGCGAGGTGCTGGTGCGCTGAATGTGGCGCAGCATCGTCAGCACCTCCTCGTCGACCGTGTCCACGACGACGACCACGATCTGGGGTGAGGCGTCGCCTTCCACCCACTCCGTGACGCTGACCTCGGGCCGGGCCCGTAACTGACTGGCCACACCCGCTTGAGAGATCGGATCCTGGGCCCGTAATGCGACAGTGGTGCGCTCCATGGCAATGCTCCCCCTGAGCAACAGCCGATGGCCTCGCAGCGAACACAACCATCACGGCTGTTTCGTATGCCTCATTCGTCTGAGGCGGTCAAAAGATTCCCTCGTTTACCTGGAGGGAAACAAAAAAGCCGATCCGGGCACGGATTCTGCCCGGAAGTGTTCCTTCACAGCCCATGTCGGCGCGGGACGCCGACCCTACGGTGCGCCCTATGAGTCTCACGGCAAGCCTCGACGATTCGTCCGTCACTGCCGCACCGGGCGAGGAGACGGCCCTCCCTCTGCGGATCCTCAACTCCGGCAGCACCGTCGAGGAATACCGGTTCGAGGTGATCGGTGCGTGTGCCGCCTGGTCGACGGTGGAACCGGCGACGCTCTCCCTGTACCCGGGTGACTCCCGGACGGTCTCCCTCGTGCTGCGTCCGCCCCGCGACTCGACCGTGCTCGCGGGGGAGACACCCTTCGGGATACGGGTGGTGCCCACCAGCGAGCAGGACGCCACGGTGGTGCCCGAGGGGCGGGTGACCGTACTTCCCTTCACCGAGACGACCGCCGAGCTGGTGCCGCGCAGTTCGCACGGCACCTGGCGCGGGAGGCATCAGCTCGCCGTCGACAACCGGGGGAACACTCCGGCCACCGTACGGCTGGGCGCCCGGTCCGGTACGGAGCGGGCCCGGGTCGCGTTCGCCGCGGATGCGCTGGAGATCGCCCCCGGGCGGGCGGAGTTCGGGAAGCTGAGGATCCGGCCGGCGAAGCGCGTGTGGCGCGGAACACCGGTCACGCACGCCTTCCAGGTCGTCGTCACAACGGATCTCGTGGAGGGGCAGGCACCGGCCGAACCGGCCGCACCGGTGACCCTGGACGGCTCGTACCAGCAGGAACCGATCCTGCCGCGGTGGCTTCCGCGGGCGCTCATCACCGCGGCCGTGCTGCTGATCGCGCTCGTCGGGCTCTGGTACGCGCTGCTGCGGCCGGCCGTGAAGTCGGCGGCACGGGAGGCGATCACGCCGGACGCGGTACGGTCGGCCGCCGCGGCCGACAAGAGCAAGGCCCCGGACCAGGGCTCCACCGCCGGCACGGGATCGGGCGGGGGCGACTCCTCCGGGGCGAACGGTGGTTCGCCGAGCCCCCTTCCCTCACAGAGTTCCGGCACGTCCGACGGTGGGACCGGCAGCGGGTCCGGCGGTGCGTCCGAGGCCGCTCCGACCAGTGCGCAGGTGCAGGTCAGGGACTCGGTGGGCGGTGGGTCGAATACCTCGACGGCCCTGCAGGTACCGCGCGGGCACACCTTCCAGCTGACGGACATCGTGGTCCAGAACCCGCAGGGCGACGCGGGAACGCTCCTCGTCTCCACCGGTCGGGGCACGCCGGTGCTCCGGCTGGCGCTGGAGAACTTCAGGGACTCCGACTACCACTTCGTCACACCGATCCTGGTGCCCGCGGGCGGCAAGGTCACGATGACCGTCGACTGCCGGAAGGTGGGCAAGCCGGTGAACGCGCCGACACCCTCCCGGTGTGCGGAGTCGCTGTTCCTGGGTGGCACGATGCGGACGGACGCCGCGGACTGACGGCGCGCACCACCCACACGGACCGACACCGCAGACCGACGGCGCGCACCACCCACGCGGACCGACACCGGACCGACACCGCAGACCGACGGCGCGCACCGCCCACGCAGACCGCCGAAGAACCCGCCACGCTCAAGCGGGCGGAGCCTCTTCCTCCTCCTCGGCTCCTTCCTCCGCCCGCTGCACGAAAGAGCCCTGCACATCGGCAGGTTGCTCGTCCTCGTCCTCCGTCGCCGCCCTTTGCACGGCGGGCACCGAGGCGGGGGCCGAGCCATGACCGGCCGCCCCGGTCCCGATCACTGGAGCCGAGTCCGAAGCCGGGGCGGGCGCCGGTTCCGACAGCACCCGGTCGGCGTTCGCGACGGCCTCCCGCTCGAACCGGTCGGACGGATCGCTCACCCTGATGCCGCCCGGCGCCTCCGTACCCTCCACCGGTCCGTTGCGCTGCTGGATCACATGGGTGAGCTCATGGGCCAGCGTGGTGCGACCCTGCGGCGTGGACGGATCGTACGCGTCCCGCTGGAAAACGACGTTGTTGCCGACCGTGTACGCGTGGGCGCCCACGCCCTTCGCCGACTCGTGCGCGGCGGAGCCGGTGTGGATGCGGACGTCGGAGAAGTCCGCGCCCATCCGCCCCTCCAGATCGGTGCGGGTATCGGTGTCCAGGGGCTGCCCACCGCCGGACGAGACCACATCGTGCACGGGGGAGCGTTCTCCCTCCTCCTGCCGCTGGAGCATCGAGCCCACGGCGCTGTTGCCGACCGCCCGCTGGAGCGCGCTCATGCCGCCGGCACCGACCACATCGGCCCGTCCGGCCGCCGCCGCACGGTAGAGGTGTGGGATGCCCGCGGCCTCCCGGCCCTCGGCCGCCCTCGACGCATGCGCGGCTTCGTCGTGCTCCTGCCCGTGCCCGTGGTCCCGTTCGTGGTCGTGTTCCTGGTCCCATTCCTGTGCGTGCATCGTCATCTCCCCTGACCGCGCCCCGGGTCGAAGGCGCGTCGTGATGGCCCCACCACTCCACCTTCACGACGTCTCACTGCCTCGTCCAGCCCGGACCCCGCCGGCCAGGGGCAGCCGCCGCTGCCCCTTCGGGCACCCCCACCGATTCGCCCGGCCTCGCGAGGCCCGCCGCCCCGACCGCCGCCCGGCCCCCGACCGCGTCAACGCACGCTTCCTAGGAGTGTGTTCGGCGGGGATCCGACGGAGCTCCGGGGGATCAGCGAAGTCGACGACGTCGCCTCCGCGAACGAAATCAGCAAGCGAACGGCTGCATCGACGGGCCGTGGAGTGGCCGGGCCCCGCCGCCGTCGAGATGATCGACGGCATGACCAAGAGCAACAAGGACCAGGACATCACCCTGCGGATCGCCCAGGACCCCGCGGCGGACGAGCTCCTCGCACGCAGCCCGCTCGCCGCTCTGGTCGGCATGCTGCTGGACCAGCAGGTGCCGATGGAATGGGCCTTCTCCGGCCCGTACACCCTGGCCGTACGGATGGGCGGAGACGATCTGGACGCCCATGAGATCGCGGCCTGCGCCCCGGAGGCCTTCACCGAACTCTTCACCGCCAAACCTGCGCTGCACCGCTATCCGGGCTCCATGGCCAAGCGGGTCCAGCAGTTGTGTCAGTACCTGGTGGCGGAGTACGACGGCGACGCGAGCGCGGTGTGGAGCGATGTCTCCACCGGGGCCGAGCTGCGCAAGCGGCTGAACGCGCTGCCCGGGTTCGGCACGCAGAAGGCGCAGATCTTCCTGGCACTGCTGGGCAAGCAGTTCGGAGTCCGGCCGCCGGGCTGGCGGGAGGCGGCCGGACCGTACGGTGAGGCGGGCTCGCACCGGTCGGTCGCCGACATCACCGGCCCGGAATCACTCGCCGAGGTCCGCGCGTACAAGCAGCAGGCCAAGCAGGCGGCCAGGGCGGCCAAGCGCGCAGACACGTAGCGGCAGCGCCCGCACCACACGCTCTCGTCGCGTGCCCACGGCACCCCCGTCCCTCCGCTTTCCCCTCCGGCGCACTCGTCACGCGCCCCTCCGCACGCCCTGCGCGCTCCGACGCACCCCAATGCATCCACTGCAGGCGTACCGTCACGCCGCCGGCGCGTTCTGGTCCTGCCGGGACCGGTGGCCCCGCGACGGGTTCGTACCGGTTGAGCATCGCCGGTGGGATCCGGACCTGCGCATCCGGCAGACGCGCACCGTCCCGGAGCAGTGCGCCCGGATCGAGAGCGGTTCCGGAGAGGGCACACCCGTCGGCGATCTCCCGTGCCTGCGGCGGCAGGACCCCGGCACCGCCGCCGAAAGCCTCACCGGTACCCGACACCACACCCGCACCCGACACCACACCTTCATCGGAGGCCACACCCACGCCCGACGCCACACCGCCACGGGACGCCACGCCCGCACCCGTACGCGCACCGTCGCTGGTGTCCGAACCCGCGCCTCCGCCCGTGCCATCGCTGTCACTCGTCAAGACCGTCGTTCCGAAATGCGCGCTTTTATGGCGTTCTTGCGGCGTCGCAGTCCCGCCCCATGGCTGCGCCCGGAGGCTCTTGCCCGGTAGGCTTTCCGTGTGATCTTCAAGCGCATCGGAAATGGGCGGCCTTATCCCGACCACGGCCGGGAAAGCACCCGGCAGTGGGCGGATGTCGCGCCGCGCCCGGTCCGCCTCGATCAGCTGGTGACCACCAAGGGCAACCTGGACCTCGAAACCCTCCTCGCCGAGGATTCGACGTTCTACGGGGACCTGTTCGCGCACGTCGTGAAGTGGCAGGGCGACCTCTATCTGGAGGACGGACTGCACCGCGCGGTCCGCGCCGCGCTTCAGCAGCGCCAGGTACTGCACGCCCGGGTGCTCGAACTCGGCTGACGGGGCGTCGTGGCAGGCTCGTCGCACGAACGGCAAGCCCTGCGGGCCCTCTCCGGGTTCGTTCGGGTGCTTTCGCACTCGGACGGGCGCGATCCATTGATCATTTAGTAGGCATCATCACCGGGCCGCACTACGCTGCGCCCATGAGCATGCTCACTCCCCCCGGCATGGGCGGAAAGTACCGCATCACGGGCGACAAGTACCCGCGCATGCGCCGCCCCCGGCGTCGCGGCAAACTGATCCTCGCTGCCTCCGCTTCCGTGGTTGCCCTCGGGCTGGCCGGGTGGGGCACGCTGCAGCTCATCGACGTCTTCACGGGCGGCGACCGGCAGGCCAGCGCGGCCGACCACGAGACGGACTGCCCGTCGGCCAAGCCGTCAGCACCGGCGAAGACGCTGCCGAAGCCCGCGAAGATCACCGTCAACGTCTACAACGCGACCCCGCGCAGCGGGCTCGCCAAGAAGGCCGCGGACGAGCTCAAGAAGCGCGGCTTCACCATCGGCGAGGTGGGGAACGCCCCGGCCGCGTACGACAAGAAGGTCGCCGGTACGGGGGTGCTGCTGGGCGCTCCGTCGGCCGTGAACGGCTCGTTCCCGGTCCTCGGTACGCAGTTGCAGGGGACCGTGTCGAAGACCGACGCCCGCAGGACCGCGGACGTCGATCTGATTCTGGGTACGAAGTTCAAGGCACTCAGCACACCGCAGTCCGCCGCTGCGGCCCTCGCCGCCCTGGCGAAGCCTGCCCCCGCACCGTCCTGCTGACGGCGGCCGGAACGGGCCCGGCGGCCGTCAGCGCGTCCCGCGCGGCCCCTGGGGCCTGTGCCGCGGACAGGACCTGCGGTCCTCCGTCCGGACCACGGGACTACGGGGCGGCCCTCAGAGCCTGTCGGGCGACCTCTGACCGGGCGGCCACGCCCTGGCACGCACGCTTCCCGCGTTGCCGAAATGCCCTGGTAGCTCCGCTACGAGGGCCTTTCGGCGCCTTGGAATCGCACGCACCGTACCGCGTCCGCTGTCCGATCGAAGGTCACCCGACAGGCTCTCAGTCGACGGTGCCGTACATCCGGTCGCCCGCGTCACCGAGGCCCGGGACGATGTAGCCGTTCTCGTTGAGCCGCTCGTCGACCGAGGCGGTCACGACGGTCACCGGCGTACCCGCCAGCTCGCGCTCCATCACCTCGACGCCTTCGGGCGCCGCGAGCAGCACGACCGCGGTGACATCGTCCGCACCGCGCTTGATCAGTTCCTGAATGGCCGCCACCAGCGTGCCGCCGGTGGCCAGCATCGGGTCCAGGACGTACACCTGGCGGCCCGAGAGGTCATCCGGCATCCGCGTCGCGTACGTGGACGCCTGGAGCGTCTCCTCGTCGCGGATCATGCCCAGGAAGCCCACCTCGGCGGTCGGCAGCAGCCGCACCATGCCGTCGAGCATGCCGAGACCGGCCCGGAGGATCGGCACGACCAGGGGCCGGGGGTGCGACAGCTTCACCCCGGTCGTCGGTGTGACCGGGGTCTCGATGTCGACCTGCTCGGTGCGCACATCCCGGGTGGCCTCGTAGGCGAGCAGGGTGACCAGCTCGTCGGCGAGCCGCCGGAAGGTCGGGGAGTCGGTGCGCCTGTCGCGCAGGGTGGTGAGTTTGTGCGCGACCAGTGGGTGGTCGACGACGTGGATCCGCATGGGTTCAACAGTAACCGTGCCGCTCGCACCTCTGCGCTGGCATCAACCGCACGTTCGGAGGGAAGGTGGTGGCATACGGACCCAGCCTTGGGGTGATGAGCCGATGCCGGACGGGGAAGAGCGCGAGCGGGACCAGCCGGACACGCCGGTCCCGCGGGACGCGGGGGGCCCGCAGGACCCGCAGGAGGCCGAAACGGCGCGCCGCAGGCGGCGCGCCCAGTTCTTGCGCGAGCTTCATGAGGCGAAGGCGCTCCGCGACCGGGTCCAGCCGCGCCGGGCCAGGGCGGCCCGGATGCGCCAGGCCATGCGGATGAGGACCTTCCGCTGGTAGGTCGGACGGCGGTCCCGTGTCCCCCTGGTGGCGGCGTCCGGGAGAACTGATGGCCGACGCAACGGCCGAACTCCTCTCGCAAAGCCCTTGTTTCTGCCACGATTCCGATGGGCGGGACGCAGGGCAGCCGGACCACCGACTGCCCTCCCGCCGGACCGACGCCCCTATGACCAGTGGGAGAGTCACGGTGTACTTCGCCGCACTGCTCGCGCGCACCGAAGACGGGTGGGAAGCGAGCGACACGGAACTCGACGATGTGGAGACCCTGTCCGACCTGACGGATCTGGCCCGCGAGGCCTCGGTGGACGAGGACACGGTGCTCGTCTTCATCGAGCAGGAGGACGCCTGGTTCGGCGTCGTCCGGGTGGACGGTGAGGAGGACCCCCGAATTTTCGTCTCGGACGCCACCGCCGCCGCCCGCTCCTCGTACGGGGAGATCCTGCTCACCGATGAACTGCTCGGCCGCGAACCCGGGGCCGACGACACCATTGCCGCTCTCGAAGAGCTCGTCGGCCTCGACGGTACGGAGGACGGCGAGCCGGACATCACCCCCGACAACGACAACGACAACGACAACGACGATGACGACGACGAACTCGACGCCGACGCCGTACCGGCGGGCCCGATCGGTGACACCGGGATCCTGGCCGACCTCGGGCTCCCCGAGGCCGAGCTGCTGATGCTGCGCACGGACGCGCTGGTGGAGATCGCGGACGCGCTGGGCGCGGCCGAGGTCCTGGAGACCGTCCGTTAGGGTCCGCGGGTGAGCGAACCACCGCACCCGCAAGGACCGCCGGAACCGCACGATCCTGTAAGAGACCCCTGGCGGGCGCACATGCGCCGCGCCCTGGCCGAGGCCGACGTGGCGGCGCAGGCCGGCGATGTGCCGGTCGGCGCCGTCGTCCTCGGCCCGGACGGCGCCCTGCTCGCCACGGGTCACAACGAACGCGAGGCGACCGGCGACCCGACCGCGCACGCCGAGATCCTCGCCCTCCGCC
This sequence comes from Streptomyces sp. NPDC093149, assembly GCF_044754145.1. Lineage (NCBI taxonomy): Bacteria > Bacillati > Actinomycetota > Actinomycetes > Kitasatosporales > Streptomycetaceae > Streptomyces > Streptomyces sp. NPDC093149. The sequence goes on along the minus strand of NZ_JBIVON010000005.1, from coordinate 477,542 downwards.
GGGCCGCAGCGGCGCTCGGCCGATGGCGGCTGTCCGGCTGCACCCTGGTGGTCACCCTGGAGCCCTGCACGATGTGCGCGGGCGCACTGGTGCAGTCCCGCGTGGACCGGGTGGTCTACGGGGCGCTCGACGAGAAGGCGGGCGCGGCGGGCTCGCTCTGGGACGTCGTGCGCGACCGCCGTCTCAACCACCGTCCCGAGGTGATCCACGGAGTGCTGGAGGATGTCTGCGCCGCCCGGCTGACGGCGTTCTTCCGCGAGCTCTGACATTGGATTTCTGTCCACGCCCCGGGATGGTCTAAGCTCTCTCTCGGTAGCGTGTCCGAGCGGCCGAAGGAGCTCGCCTCGAAAGCGAGTGTGGGGAAACTCACCGAGGGTTCAAATCCCTCCGCTACCGCTCTTGTGAAGGGCCCGGCGCATCGCGTCGGGCCCTTCGAGTTTTCCGTGTCCGCGGATGCCGGCCGGGTCCCGGGCCCGACCGCGGGTGCGGCTGCGGCTGTGGGCGCCATGAACCCGACGGCGCTCCCTCGGACATGGCTGTGGCCCCGGGCGTCGACGTCCGTCGTACCCGGGGCCACGGCCCGAAGCGTTGGTCGGGGGAAGCGGCATCGGGGGGACAAGCCGCTTCCCCCGGTGAGAACAGGCCGCTCAAGCCCTCGCCGCGGTCAGGGGGGAAGCTAGTGCCGCAACAGGCAACGTTCGCCCCGTCACGACGCCCGGCACGCACTCTCGCCGCACCGGCCGGAAGTCCTTGTAGCGGAGCTACCAGGACTTTGGCCAACGCCGCGAGCGTGCGTGCTGGGCGGCGCGACAGGGCAAAGCTTGCCGGTCACGGCACTAGCGGCGAGGACCCCACAGTGAGGTCCTGTTCCTCGCCCCGTCGGTTCCTGCCCGGTCCGCGGGGCTCGCCCCCCGTCCTGCGGCCTCGCGGAAGCCCTGCGGGCGGGCGAAGGGCCCCGATCAACAGGGCGTTGGTCCTTAAAGGCGGCGTGAGTGGTCGGATACGTCAGAGGGATACGGCCATGCGTGCGGATAGACTCGCCCGACTGCACGGGGATCCAAGGGGAGGCAGGGGCTGATGGTGCAAGCGAAGAAGATAGCTCTCTACGTGATAGTCGTCTTCGTGCTGTACACGATCATCGCGTCCCCGGAGCGGGCGGCAGATCTCGTCCAGATAGGGTTCGAGGGCGTTTCGAGTGCCGCGCAGAGCGTCGGGGACTTCATGTCCGCGCTCGTGAAGTAGGAGTACCCCATGATCCGCCATCTGGTCCTGTTCAAGCTGAACGACGGCGTCGAGCGGGACGACCCGCGGGTCGTCGCCGGGGCGAGGGCCTTCCAGGAGCTGGAGGGGCAGGTCCCCGAGCTGGAGTTCTGGGAGTGCGCCTGGAACATCACCGACCGGCCGATCGCGTACGACTTCGCCATCAACTCCGCGGTCTCCGACGATGACGCCCTGAAGCGCTACCTCGAGCATCCGGCCCATCAGGCCGCCGCCGGTCAGTGGCGCGAGTTCGCCACCTGGGTGATCGCCGACTATCCGTTCTGATCCGCCCGACCGGTCACCCGAGCCCCTCACCATTGCAGTGAGGGGCTTTTTTTAGTGTTTAAACCAAGTTGAACCCAACACGACGCTATACGGTGCTTGCGCACAGTGGACATGTCTTGTGATGCTATGACCGCTTTTGACGGATGAGTTGACCGAAGTTGACCGCAGAGGGGTGGCGTCATCGTGCCGGCCAGTGCAGCGCCTCAAGTGCCTCCCCAGACCGTCCCGGCGGCCCCGGCCGCCGAAGACATCGAGACGGTCCCGGCCGAGACGCCCGACGGCACCACCGCGCCCGCCAGGACCAGGGGCGCGGACACCAGGGCGCTCACCCAGGTCCTGTTCGGACAGCTCAAGAACCTGGAGCCGGGAACCCCGGAGCACGGCCGGGTGCGGGCGGCGCTGATCGAGGCGAATCTCCCCCTGGTGCGGTACGCCGCGGCGCGCTTCCGCAGCCGCAACGAGCCGATGGAGGACGTCGTCCAGGTCGGCACGATCGGCCTGATCAACGCCATCGACCGGTTCGACCCGGAACGTGGTGTCCAGTTCCCGACGTTCGCGATGCCCACCGTCGTCGGCGAGATCAAGCGGTACTTCCGGGACAACGTACGGACCGTCCACGTCCCGCGCCGGCTGCACGAGCTCTGGGTCCAGGTCACCGGCGCCACCGAGGACCTGACGACCGCGCACGGCCGCTCGCCCACCACCGCGGAGATCGCCGAGCGGCTGAAGATCTCCGAGGACGAGGTACTGGCCTGCATCGAGGCCGGTCGTTCCTACCACGCGACCTCGCTGGAGGCCGCCCAGGAGGGCGACGGGCTGCCCGGACTGCTGGACCGCCTCGGCTACGAGGACCCGGCCCTCGCCGGGGTCGAGCACCGCGATCTGGTCCGGCATCTGCTCGTACAACTGCCCGAGCGCGAGCAGCGCATCCTGCTGCTGCGCTACTACAGCAATCTGACGCAGTCACAGATCAGTGCGGAACTGGGCGTCTCCCAGATGCATGTGTCAAGGCTGCTGGCCCGTAGCTTCGCCCGACTTCGATCCGCAAACAGGATCGAGGCCTAACCGGATCGAGTGCTGCGCCGGAAGTTCGTTCCGAGCGCACGGAATTGCCCCGAACCCCCTGTTAACTGCACGGACGCCACAAAGACTTGTCGACATGTCACTACAGCGTGTTGCCGACATGTGACATTCTGCGGGAACCGCGTTTGCCGTGGCCTCGCCTCCGGTATTCAGGTGGAGGCTGCGTTCCTCCGATGGTCGCGGCTCAACGCGACCGTCCGCGACCTCAAGGGGGTGGCATGTCCGCAGAACAGGGCAGCTCGAAGGTGCTCACGCTCACGAAGAGCGCGCCCGCACCCGTTGCGCTCACCAGCTCGCCGGAAGCCATCGACACCCGCACTCTGTCCCGCTCCCTGTTCCTGCGGCTCGCCGCGCTGGGACCCGCACCGGGCCCCGACGGAACGGACAGCCCGGAGCGTGCCTACGTACGGGACACACTCATCGAGCTCAACCTCCCGCTGGTGCGCTACGCCGCGGCGCGCTTCCGCAGCCGCAACGAGCCGATGGAGGACATCGTCCAGGTCGGCACGATCGGCCTGATCAAGGCGATCGACCGGTTCGACTGCGAACGGGGCGTCGAGTTCCCCACGTTCGCGATGCCGACCGTCGTCGGGGAGATCAAGCGCTTCTTCCGCGACACCTCGTGGTCGGTGCGCGTTCCGCGCCGCCTCCAGGAACTGCGGCTCGCGCTGACCAAGACCAGCGACGAGCTCGCCCAGAAGCTCGACCGCTCGCCGACCGTGCCCGAGCTGGCCAAGGCGCTCGGCGTCTCCGAGGAGGACGTGGTCGACGGTCTGGCCGTCGGCAACGCGTACACCGCCTCCTCGCTGGACTCCCCCTCGCCCGAGGACGACGGCGGCGAGGGCTCCCTCGCGGACCGGCTGGGGTACGAGGACTCGGCGCTGGAGGGCGTGGAGTACCGCGAGTCGCTCAAGCCGCTGCTGGCCAAGCTTCCGCCGCGCGAGCGCCAGATCATCATGCTGCGGTTCTTCGCCAACATGACCCAGTCGCAGATCGGCGAGGAGGTCGGCATCTCGCAGATGCACGTCTCGCGCCTGTTGACCCGTACGCTCGCCCAGCTCAGGGAAGGGCTCATCGCCGACTGACCGCCATGGACCACCGCACTGCGACGCCGACGCATGGGTTCCGATTTGACGGACCGTCAGCCAAACTGGCGCGATGCGACGTCAGATGCGCGACTCGACCGGCCGCCGGGGCACCCTGATCGCCGCCTCGGCGGCCGTGCTGTGTCTGGGCGGCGCGCTGGCCGCCTGTGGCGGGGCGGCCGACGACGGCGGCTACGCGACGGTCGGCGCGGCGGACTCGGACCCTCGGAAGGCTCCGACGGGTGCGGTGGCGCCGTCGGGGAAGGTGACCCTGGTGCCGCTGGACCGGGACGGCCGAAGCACCGGGGGCGGCGGTGGCGCCGGAGGCCGGGCCGACGGCGGGTCTGCACCGGGTGCCACACCCGGCGGTGACGGCTCCGGCGGTACGCCCGGCGGCGACGGCTCCGGGGGCACGACCGGGAGCAACGGCTCCGGACGGGCCGGCGGCGCGGGTGGCGGGTCCGCAGGGTCGTCCGGCACGGGCGGTACGGGCAGCGGTGACGGCAGCGGCGGTGCGTCGGGATCGGGCGGGCCGGGCGGCGGCCCGGCGGACCCCGCGACCCCGTCGGCTCCGAGCCCCACCGCACCCGCGGGACCTGCCGTGCTGATGGTGGGCGCCCCCGAGCGGGCGGCCGCGTCCGAGCGCTGGTGCGAGAAGGTGACTGTCACGTTCCGCAACACCGGGGGATCACCGGCGGACGCGGGGACCGTCACCTTCGCCACGCACATCATCGGCGGGCTGGGAATCGACTGGGCGACCGTCGAGTCGTCGGCGCCGCTGCCCGCGCCGATCGACGCGGGGGCGGCACGAACGAAGACGTACACCGTCTGCGTGGACGCCTGGCGGGTGCCCCTGGGCATGCATGTCGAGACCAGGGACGTCACCGCCGTATTGAAGTGACGGGTGGATACGGAAGGCGGAGGAGAAGCCGGTGCGCCGGGTCAGCCGAGCGCGAGCCAGGCGACCGCCGCGAGGACGACTATCACCGCGACGACGGTGACGATCACCCCGGTCCTCGGTCCGGACGAGGCGGCCGGCTGCTGCCGACGCTGCGGCTCGCCGTCGTCGACGAAGGCGCGGAACATCTGGGTGCTGCCGGCCGGGTCGTGGTTGCCCTCGGGGCCCTGCGGGGCATGGGGGTTGTGTGCCATGGGCCAGGACCCTAGCGAACTCGGCGTGGGGGCCCAACCCCCGGGTCGCCGAAGGGTCCATACCGAAGCCGGCGGCCGGCGAGGGAGGGGTGGGCGCCCCGCACCCGGGCACATGGAAGCCCCGCACCCATATATACGGAACGAGCAGCCCGCGATCGCGGGGAGCAAGCACCCGAAAGCGGCGGACAGGCCCCCCGACGTACAGCTCGAATCGGACACCCGATCGCCCCGCCTGTGGCGCGAACCACACCTGTCCCGACGCGCGCCCCACACGCTGGGCCTTTGACTCGGGCCCTACGCAGCCTTTTGTGTTCCTTTACTTATGCAAGGCCTTTTTCGTTTGCCTTCAGCAACCAACGATTCTATGGTTGCCCTAAGCAACAAGATGCACCGGTGAGAAGTCTGGGGGTCCCGTGGCCGCACGGAGTCAGTACGAAGAACTGGCCCGGCAGCTCAGCGCCGTCGGAGCCGTCAAGCGAGGTCTCGCCCGCATCCTGCCCGCCGAATGTCCTGCCGGATCCGCCGCCGTGCTGGCTCTTCTCCATCAGCACGGCGAGATGCGAATCAGCAGACTGGCCGAACTGTTGGACGTCGACATGTCGGTGACCAGCCGTCATGTGGCCCATGTGGCGGAGCACGGCTGGATCGAGCGGTCCTCGGACCCGGCCGACAAGCGGTCCCGCATCCTGCGGCTGACCCCCGCCGGGGACGACGTGCTCGGTGATCTGAACCGTCGGACCACCGAAATGTTCGCCCACAACCTCTCCCACTGGTCCGACGACGAGGTCGGACAGCTCAACACGCTGTTGGCCCGGCTGCGCGACAGCTTCGCCTGTCGCGGCCCCGGAGGGTGTGCCCCCGGAAAGCACAGTGGCGACTGCCGCCCCCGGCACGCCGACAGCGACAACGACTCGCACACCCGTACACCCGTGTAACAGAAGCAAAGACAAGGAACTCAATGGCTACGACCACACCGACCGGTGTGCGGGGCGGCCACGCCAAGCACGGGGGATCAGCGGATTCCTCGTCCGGCGCGCCGATGACACACCGGCAGATCATGGAAGCTCTGGCCGGGCTGATGCTCGGCATGTTTGTCGCGATCCTGTCCTCGACAGTCGTCTCCAACGCCCTGCCGGAGATCATCTCCGACCTCGGCGGCGGCCAGAGCGCCTACACCTGGGTCGTCACGGCCTCGCTGCTGGCGATGACCGCGACGACCCCCCTGTGGGGCAAGCTCTCCGACCTGTTCAGCAAGAAGCTGCTGGTCCAGATAGCCCTCGTCATCTACGTCGCGGGCTCGGTCGTCGCCGGTATGTCGACCAGCAGCGGCATGCTGATCGCCTGCCGTGTCGTCCAGGGCATCGGTGTCGGCGGTCTCTCCGCCCTGGCACAGATCGTGATGGCGGCGATGATCGCCCCGCGTGAGCGCGGTCGCTACAGCGGATACATCGGTGCGGTGTTCGCCGTCGCCACCGTCGGTGGTCCGCTGCTCGGCGGTGTCATCACGGACACCAGCTGGATGGGCTGGCGCTGGTGCTTCTACGTCGGTGTGCCGTTCGCGGTCATCGCGCTGATCGTGCTCCAGAAGACCCTGAAGCTCCCGGTCGTCAAGCGTGAGGTCAAGGTCGACTGGGCCGGCGCGTTCTTCATCAGCGCCGCCGTCTCGCTGCTGCTCCTCTGGGTGACCTTCGCGGGCGACAAGTACGACTGGCTGTCCTGGCAGACCGGCGTGATGCTCGCGGGCTCCCTGATCCTCGCGCTGCTCTTCGTCTTCATCGAGTCCCGGGCCAGCGAGCCGATCATCCCGCTGCGCCTCTTCCGCAACCGCACCATCACGCTGGCCTCGCTGGCCTCGCTGTTCGTCGGTATCGCGATGTTCGCGGGCACCGTCTTCTTCAGCCAGTACTTCCAGCTGGCGCGGGGCAAGACGCCGACGATGTCCGGTGTCCTGACGATCCCGATGATCGCGGGTCTGTTCATCTCCTCGACGGTCTCCGGCCAGATCATCACCAAGACCGGCCGCTGGAAGGCCTGGCTGGTCAGCGGTGGCTTCCTGGTCACCGCCGGGCTCGGGTTGCTGGGCACCATCCGGTACGACACGGCCTACTGGCACATCGCGGTCTTCATGGCCGTGATGGGTCTCGGCATCGGCATGATGATGCAGAACCTGGTGCTCGCCACGCAGAACCAGGTCGACCCGTCCGACCTCGGCTCGGCCAGCTCCGTCGTCACCTTCTTCCGTTCCCTCGGCGGTGCGATCGGCGTCTCGGCGCTGGGCGCCGTCATGGCGAACCGCGTCACCCACTACGTCAAGGACGGTCTCGCGGAGCTCGGCCCCAAGGGCCAGGCCATGGGCCACGGCGGCACCGGCGGCGGGGGCATCCCCAACCTGGACGCGCTGCCCGCCCCGTTCCGTACCGTCGTGGAGAGCGCCTACGGGCACGGTGTCGGCGATGTCTTCCTGTTCGCCGCCCCGGCCGCGCTGATCGCCTTCCTGATCACGATCTTCATCAAGGAGGTCGCGCTGAGGACGAGTTCCGCGAACGCCGCCCCGGCCACCGCCGAGGTCCCCGCAGAGGTCGCCGCAGAGGAGCCGGTCAAGACTCCGGCCGCCGCTGTGGCGCACGTCGCCGAGGCGACGTCCGGAGGCACCGCGGTCGACACCCTTCAGGCCCCGGTCGCCACTCTGCAGGGCACGGCCGTGCACGGTGTGGTGCGGGGCGCCGAGGGCGCACCCGTCGCCCGCGCCGCCGTCACGCTGATCTCGCTGGCCGGCCGCCAGCTGGGGCGCTCCGTCGCCCAGGCCGACGGCAGCTACGGCCTGGACGCGCCGGGCTCCGGCAGCTACGTCCTGATCGCGTCCGCCGACGGCTTCCAGCCGCAGGCGTCCACGGTGGTCGTCGGTGACGAGCCGCTCGCGTACGACATCCTGCTCTCCGGCACGAGCGGCCTGGCCGGGACCGTGCGGACCGCCGAGACCGCGGCCCCGGTCGAGGGCGCCATGGTCGTCGTGACCGATGTGCGCGGCGATGTGCTGGCCACCGGCAGGTCCGGTGAGGCGGGCGAGTTCACCTTCGGTGAGCTGGTCCCCGGTTCGGTGACCGTCGCGGTGAACGCCGCCGGCTACCGTCCGCTGGCGCTGCCGGTGGAGATCGGCGGCCAGGGCGTCACCCGGATCGAGGCCGCGCTGCAGTCCGGTGCGCTGGTCCAGGGTGTCGTACGGGCCGGAGCCGGCCGTCGGCCGCTGCCGGACGCCCGGGTCACGCTGGTCGACGCGGCGGGCAACGTGGTCGCCACCTCGACGACCGGGGAGGACGGGGCGTACGCCTTCGCCGACCTGGACGCGGGCGAGTACTCGGTCGTCGCGACCGGCTACCCGCCGGTGGCCGGCGCGCTGACCGTGGCCGGTCGCGGGGTCGACGGCCACGACATCGAGCTCGCCCACCCCGGCGAGTAACGACCTCGACCGAGGTCGTGATCACAGACCCCTGGCGGGTCGGCGTTCCGAGCGGAGACGCTGTACCGGCCGGTGGAAATGGGCCCCGGTGGCGGGGACGGCAGGCAGGGGACGGCCTGCCGTCCCCGCCCCGGGGCCCGACTCATTGAGTCATTGAGCAAGGAGAGAAAACGGGATGGGACTTCGCGCACAGGTACGGACGCGGGACGGCTGGGCGGTTCAGCACGCGGTCGTGACGGTCACCGACATGACCGGCACGCAGGTGCTGCGGGCCACCGCCGACGAGGACGGGGCGGTGCGGACCGACGCTCCCCTGCAGGCCGGCGCGTACACGGTGATCGTCACGGCGGTCGGGTACGCCCCCGCCGCCTCCACCGCCCTCGTCACGGCGAGCGGGCGGGTCGAGGCCGGCACGGTGGTGCTGGCCCGCCAGGGCGGCGTGGAGCTGCCGCCGCCGGGCGCCTGGTCGCTGGACCCGGCGCACTCCTCGGTGGCCGCGGTCGCCCAGCACCTGGGGATCTCCAGCGTGCACGGCCGGTTCACCGAATTCAGCGGGCGGATCGAGATCGCGGAGGAGGTCCACCGCTCCCGGGTCGACGCCGTCATCGGCGCGGCCAGCATCGACACCGGCAACAGCATGCGGGACAAGCACCTGCGCTCGCCGGACTTCCTGGACTCGGACCGGTTCCCGGAGATCACGTACCGCTCGAACGGGCTGACCCCGGCGGGCCCGGACCGCTGGCTGGTCCACGGCGAACTGACGATGCACGGTGTCGTGCGCCCGGTCGACCTGGACCTGAGCTACCTCGGGACGGGCCCGGACCCGTGGGGCGGGGTGCGTGCGGCGTTCAGCGCCACGGCGGAGCTGCGCCGCGAGGACTTCGCCATGAACTACAACCAGGTGGTGCAGGCCGGCATCTCGGCGATCGGTACGACGCTTCGGGTGGAGCTCGACATCCAGGCCGTGCAGGGTGAGTCCCTGCCGTCGTAGTCTGCGGACATGGCACCGAACATCGCGACGAACACCGCTGTGGAACTCGACGAGTTGCTGGCCTTCGTACGGCCCAGGCACCGGGCGATCCTGCTGACCACCCGGTCCGACGGCCGCCCCCAGGGCTCCCCGCTGACCTGTGGTGTCGACGACTCCGGCCGGATCGTCGTCTCGACCTACCCCGAACGGGCCAAGACCCGCAACGCCAAACGGGACGAGCGGGTCAGCGTGATCGTCCTGTCGGACGAGTGGGACGGGCCGTGGGTGCAGATCGACGGCTCGGCCGAGGTGATCGACTCACCGGATTCGGTCGAGCCGCTCGTCGAGTACTTCCGGAACATCTCCGGGGAGCACCCGGACTGGGACGAGTACCGGGCGGCGATGGTGAAGCAGGGCAAGTCGATCATCCGAATCACTCCCGAGCGGTGGGGTCCGATCGCCACCGGCGGCTTCCCCGCCCACCTGGCGTCCGGCAGCTGACGGCTGTTCCCGGACGACTTCCCGCTGTGCCCTCCCGAACGCATGCGCACGTTCCGGCGCCGGGCCCGCTCGCGCGGGCCCGGCTGCTGGCCGCGCCGACGGTGGACGCCTCCGTCGTCCGCGAACTGGAGCGCATCACCGGCCGTCCCGTGCACCGGGCTTCTCCCGGCACCGCGCCGCAGGAGCCCTTCGTCCATGTCGGCGCCACGCTGCCGGACGCGCTGCGGAGCGGGTCGCTGCTGTGGTTCCACAGCGTGAACGCCGGTACGGACGCCCTGCTGGCCGCCGGACCGTGGCCGTCCGGCGCGCTGCTCACCCGGACGGTGGGCCGCATGGGTGAACGCATCGCGCAGTACGTGCTGGCGTGGGTGCTCGCCGATTGTCAGTCCGTCCCCGAGTTCGCCGCCCAGCACGCACGGGCCGAGTGGCGCCGCATCCCCTCCGAACTCGCGGTCGGCCGAACAGCCCTGATCTACGGCACCGGCCGCATCGGCTCGGCCGTCGCCGCTCTGCTGCGGGGATGCGGCATCCGGACCGTGGGCGTGGCACGCGAGTCGCGCACGGCGGCGGGCTTCGACCGGGTCGTCGGGGCGGGCGAGGACGCGGGGCCGCTCGCCTCCGCGCGGTGGGTGGTCTCCACGCTGCCGCTGACCGCCGGGACGGAAGGCTTCTTCGGCCCGGACCGGTTCGCGGGCATGGGCGGCGCCACGTTCATCAATGTCGGCCGGGGCGCAACGGTGGACATGCGGGCGCTGGAGGCCGCGCTGCGCTCCGGTGCGGTGGGGCGCGCGGTGCTCGACGTGCTGTCCGAGGAGCCCCCCGCGCCGGGCGACCCCTGCTGGCGGCTGCCCCGGACGGTGATCACCTCCCACTCCGCGGGCATCACCGCGGACGAGGACATCGTCACGGACTTCGCGGCGTGCTGGGACGCGGTGGCAAAGGGGCGGGTCCCGGACACCGCCGTGGATGTGGGGCGCGGGTACTGAGGGGCGAGCGAGGTCTCGGAGGCTGTCGGGCGGCCTCGGACCGGACGGCGGGCGCGGTCCGGTGCGTGCGGTTTCGAGGCGGAGGAGGGAGTCGGATGGGCTCTCCCCTGCTCGAACGCGGCTGAGAGCTCGGGGGAGGAGCACCGGCGACCGACGACGACGCGGGAGGCCTGCGTGCCGGGGCGCGGCCGCCCGGCCGGAGGTCGCCCGGCCGGAGGTCACCCGGCCGGAGGTCACCCGGCCGGAGGTCACCCGGCCGGAGGTCACCCGGCCGGAGGTCACCCGGCCGGAGGTCACCCGGCAGGCTCTCAGCGGTCCCGCATCGCCTCGATGCCCGCGATCAGCAGGTCCAGGGCGAAGGTGAAGTCCCGGTCGCGCATCTCCTCGACCGTGTCGCCGCCGCGGGCGTCCATCAGGTCCTGCGAGGACTCGACGATCCGGCTGAGCTGCGGCTGGCTCCGGATGGCGCCCAGCGACTGCTGGAAGAGCTCGTCCTGGCTGACCCCCGACTCCGCGCTGCGCTGCACGAAGTGGGCCTCGATGGTGCCGAACCCGTACACGAACTGGAAGACCGCGGAGAGTGCGCCCGTCTGCTGGTGCAGTGGCAGCCCCGTCGCCCGGATCACGTCCTGGATGGCGTACGAGAACAGCATCGAGCGGGGGCCCATGTTGGGGAAGTGGCCGGCGAGCGGCGACACCCAACCATGCCGGACCAGCAATTCCCGGTAGGATATGGCCAGTTCGCGCAGCCGGTCGTGCCAGTGCGCGTCCTCCCGAGGGGGCGCGATCTCGCTGAAGACCGCGTCGAGGGCCAGCTCCAGCAGATCGTCCTTGGTGTCCACGTACCAGTAGAGGGACATCGCGGTGACGTCCAGCTCGGCGGCGAGCCGGCGCATGGAGAACTTGGCGAGGCCCTCGGCGTCCAGCAGCCGGACCGACGCCGCGGTGATCTTCTCCCGGTCCAGACCGGCCGGCTGGTCCGATTTGCGGGCGCGCGACGGTGCCCGCTGATCCAGCCACACACTGGTCCTGGCAGGGTTCTTCATACGATCGGCCGCGGACACCATGGCACTCTCCTCGTCTTGCCGGAGGGACGGATCGGACGCGTACGCGCACGCATGAAGCGGATTCATACGATCCGATACGCCCCCCTCGATGCTATGCCGCTGCCTCTGCCCCGGCCGAGGCCGCCCGGACGGAATCTGCCCGCTCGGCACGGCGCAGAAGCGCCGCGGCCAGCAGGCCTCCGGCCAGCACCGCCACCGCCCCGACGAGCTGGCTGGTCTCCAGTCCCGAGGCGAAGGCATCCGTGATCCGAACCCGCTCGCCGGCATCGGTGGCCGAAGCCAGTGCGGCGGGCAGCGAGGCCGCCCCGACGGCCGCCGGCACGAGCGCCGCGAACCGGGAGTTGAGCACGGCGCCGAGCACGGCGACCCCCAGCCCGTTGCCGAATTCGGCGAGCGTGCCGTTGACTCCGGCACCCACGCCCGCCTTCTCCGGCGGGATGGCGCTCATGATCGCGTTGGCCATGGCGGGCATGGCGAGTGCGATGCCCGCGCCCATCACGACCAGGCCGAACAGCATGCCGCCGTAGCCGTTGCCTCCGAGCAGCGCGATCGCCGCGAGTCCGGCGGCCAGCAGGCTCATCCCGGCCGCGATGGTGACCGGCGTACCCAGCTTGGGCACCAGCCTGGCGCCCAGCCCGGTGAGATTGAGCGCGACGACGCTCAGCGCCAGCGGAGCTGTCCGCAGGCCGGCCTCCAGCGCCCCGTAGCCGAGGACGAACTGGAGCTGCTGGGTGAGCAGGAACAGCGAGCCGCCCATCCCGAAGGCGACCAGGATCGCGCCCGCGACCGCGCCGATGAACTTCTGGTTCCGGAAGAAGTGCATGTCCAGCATCGGGTACGGGATGTGCAGCTCCCACAGCACGAACCCGGTCAGTACGACGACCCCGACGAAGGCGGTCAGCAGTACCTGGCCCGACGCCCAGCCGTGCGCCGGGCCGGAGATGATCGCGTACACGACGGACGCCATGCCGATGGTGGAGAGCAGCGCGCCGAGCAGGTCGGGGCGCTCGCTGCTGGGGTTCTTGGACTCCGGGACGAGCCGGATGACGGCGACCAGGCCGATGACCGCGACCGGGATGTTGATCAGGAAGATCGCACCCCACCAGAAGTGTTCGAGCATCACGCCGCCGATCAGCGGCCCGACGGCAAAACCGAGGGAGCTGACGGTGGACCAGATGCCGATCGCCTTGACCCGCTCCGTGTCGTCGAAGATCTGCACGACGACGGCCAGGGTCGTCGTCATCAGCAACGCACCGCCGATGCCCATGCCCGCACGGGCGGCGATCAACTGCGCGGACGACTGGGCCAGTCCGGCCACCAGCGAGCCGATACCGAACAGGGCGAGCCCCGCGACGAGCATCTTCTTGCGGCCGTAGCGGTCGGCGGAACTGCCCGCCGTGAGCAGCAGACCCGACTGGACCAGCGAATAGGCGTTGATCATCCACTGCACATCGGCGGTGGAGGCGTCCAGCTCCCGGGTGAGGGAGGGGATCGCGACATTGAGCACGGTGTTGTCGAGCAGCACGGTGAGCTGGGCGAGGCAGATCACTCCGAGGATCAGCCAGCGCTGCGGGTGGCTCGGCGGCGAGAGATGTTTCTGCTCGGCGACGGTCGCCGTCATGCGGACTCCTGATGCCTTATACGGTGTACGAGTAAGAGACGTACACCGTATAGCTACTCCTGTACGGTGTACAGCTCATTTCCGCGCGGTACCGTGCTCGCCGCTGATCCGACAAGGACTGGAGTGGTATGTCACTGCGTCGTCGTACGGTGGAAGTACTCATCGCAGCGGGCCTGACGGGAACGGCTCTCGCGCCTCCCGCGTCGGCCGCCGGGCAGGAGCACACGGTGCCGCTGCGCGTGGCCACGTACAACATCCATGCGGGCGCCGGCATGGACAATGTCTTCGACCTCGACCGGCAGACCGCCGAACTGCGTTCGCTGGACGCCGATGTGATCGGGCTGCAGGAGGTCGACGCCCACTGGGGCACCCGCAGCGAGTGGCGCGATCTGGCGGGAGAGCTGGCCGAGCGGCTGCACATGCGGGTCTCCCTCGCCCCGATCTACAGCCTCGATCCGGTGTCCCCCGGCGCGCCCCGGCGCGAGTTCGGGGTCGCGGTGCTGTCCAGGTACCGGATCGTGAGCGCCGAGAACCACGAGATCACCCGGCTCTCCACCCAGGACCCGAACCCCGTACCGACCCCGGCGCCCGGCTTCGGCGAGGTGGTCCTGCGGGTGCAGGGGCTGCCCGTGCATGTGTACGTGACGCACCTCGACTACCGCGGCGACCCGTCCGTACGGACCGCACAGGTCGCCGACACCCGCCGGATCATGGCCGAGGACAGCGCCCCCGGACGGCAGCGGGTGCGGCAGATCCTGCTCGGTGACTTCAACGCGGCGCCGACCGCACCCGAACTCGCCCCGCTGTGGGAGGAACTGACCGACATCGAGCCCGGCGGGCCGACGTACCCGGCGCAGGACCCGGTGCAGCGGATCGACTACGTGGCGGTGTCGAAGGATTCCGTACGGGTGCGCGACGCGGCGGTGGCCGAGACACTCGCCTCGGACCACCGCCCGGTCGTCGCGGATCTGCTGCTGCGCCGTTGAGCTAGTGCCTCTCCCGGCACTAGTGCTGTGGCCGGGTCAGGTCGTAGAAGGTGGCGCTGCCGACCGTGACCTCCTCGTAGTTCTTCTCCACCCAGGAGGAGATCTCGGACGAGGTGCCGCCGTTTCCGCCGCCCCCGCCCGTACCGCCCGCGATGAAGTAGTGGATCCTGCCGTCCTCGACGTACTTCTTGAACTGGGAGAGCGTCGGGGACGGGTCACTGCCGTTGAAGCCGCCGATCGCCATCACCGGTTCGCCGGTGGCGAGTTGGTAGCTCGCGGCATTCTGTGAGCCGATGGCCGCGGCGACCCAGGTGTAGTCGCCGGCATCCTTCTCCAGGAGCTTCTCGGCCTCGGCGCCGACGGTCGAGCCGCCCAGCAGACCGCCCATGCCGCCGCCCGACGGGGCACCGCCCTCACCCATGCCACCGGGCGGGGCGCCGGGAGCGGTGCCGGTACCGGGCACGGCTCCCGGTTGTCCGCCGTTCTGCTGGTTGCCGCCCTGGCCTCCCGTCGGGGGCCGGCCCGTACCGCCGCCCTGCTGACCGGCCCCACCCGGAGGCCGCATTCCGCCGGCCATTGCCTCGCCCATGCCCCCGGGGCCGCGCCGGCCGCCGCCACCGGGGCCGCCCATGGAACCGGCTGCGGACGGACCGGCCGTGACGATCGAGCCCTGATGCCCGGTGTTCAGCGTGGAGAGGGTGTACGCCGTCGGCCCGGCCAGCGACGCGACGAGGCTCACCCCGGCCGCCACGAGCGTCGGTCGGCGTCCGATACGCGCGCCGATCAACAGGCCCGCCGCTCCGGCCGAACCTCCGACGAGGACGGCCCAGCGCAGCCACGGCAGGTGGTCCGGCGTCCGCCCCAGCAGGACGTACGACCAGAGCGCGGTCACCGCGACCGTGACGCCGAGCACCCCGCGCGCCCACCACCTGGACCGTTCCTCCCACAGGACCGTGGTGCCCATGCCGACGAGCGCCGCGAGATACGGCGCCAGCGCCACCGTGTAGTACTGATGGAAGATGCCGGCCATGAAGCTGAAGACGAGCGCCGTCATCAGCAGCGAACCGCCCCAGGCGAGGAACGCCACGCGGGCGGTGTCCGTGCTCCCTTGGCGCTTGATGCCCGGGAGGCGCCCCCCTGCCCGCCAGGTCAGACAGACTCCCGCGACGAGCAGGATCAGCGCGGCGGGCAGCAGCCAGGAGATCTGGCCGCCGATCTCGGAGTTGAACATCCGGCCGATGCCGGGCTCCCCCCACTGGCCGCCGGACCGGCCGCCGCCTCCCCCGACGCTGCCCGTCTCGTCGCCGTTGATCCGGCCCAGGCCGTTGTACCCGAAGGTCAGCTCCAGGAAGGAGTTGTTCTGCGAGCCGCCGATGTACGGACGCGACGACGCCGGCCAGAGTTCGACGATCGCCACCCACCAGCCGCCCGCGACGACCGTCGCCAGTGCCGAGAGGCCGAGCTGACCGAGCCGTCTGCGTACGGGGACCGGCGCGAACACCGCGTACAGCACGGCCAGCGGCGGCAGGATCAGGAACGCCTGCAGGGTCTTCGACAGGAACGCGAAGCCGACCGCGACACCCGCCCACACCAGCCACCTGGTCCGGCCGTGCTCCATCGCGCGCAGCACGCAGTAGACGGTGACGGTCATCAGCAGCGCCAGCAGGGCGTCCGGGTTGTTGAACCGGAACATCAGCGCGGTGACGGGCGTGAGGGCGAACACCACCATCGCGATCAGCCCGGCGGCGGCGCTGAAACGGCGGCGTACGGCCGCGTACAGCACCCCGGCCGTGGCCACCCCCATCAGCACCTGCGGGACCAGGATCGCCCAGGAACCGAGGCCGAAGACGCGCACCGACAGAGCCATCGGCCAGAGCGCGGCCGGGGGCTTGTCGACCGTGATCGCGTTCGCGGCGTCCGACGAGCCGAAAAAGAATGCCTTCCAGCTCCGGCTTCCCGCCTGGACGGCTGCGGAGTAGAAGGAGTTGGCGTACCCGGAGGCGCTGAGGTTCCACAGATACGCGAGCGCGATGACCAGCAGCAACGCCAGGAAGGCGGGCCGCACCCAGCGCGGGTCCTCGGGCCTGCCCCGCCACACGCGGTGCGCCAGGGGCCTGTTCGGCCGGGAGTGGCCGGCGGCCGGTGCCGCGGGCGGGAGCGCCGTCGCGTCCGGCGGGGCCGGAAGGCGGTCGGGACGCAGCGTGGTCATCGGGTGTTCCCCCGTTCGTGGTGGGTGTCGTCGGCGTGCCCGGCGGGTCCCACGGAGGCCCCGGGGGCCACGGGAGCCGGAGGGGCCACGGGGGCCGCAGGGCTTCCGACGGCGCGCTCAGGGAAGACCCAGGCGCGGAAGAGCAGGAACCGCAGCACCGTCGCCGCGAGGTTCGCCGCGATCAGCACGGCGAGTTCCGTGCCGTGCGACGGCGATCCGGACGCCGCTCCCAGTGCGGCCAGCGAGCCGCTGGTCAGGGCGAGACCGATGGCGAAGACGACCAGGCCCTGCGCCTGGTGGCGTACGGCTCCGCCCCGGCCTCGTACGCCGAAGGTGAGTCTCCGGTTGGCCGCCGTATTGGCGACGGCCGACACCAGCAGCGCGCCGCCGTTGGCGATCTGCGGGCCGGCGCCCAGCCGGAAGAGCGAGTACAGGACGAGGTAGAAGAGCGTGGAGAGCGCGCCGACGACACAGAACCCGACCAGCTGCCGGGCCAGTCCGCCCGGCACCCCGCTCAGCGCGCGGTCGCGCGGATCGTCCCCGAAGGGCCTCGCCAGCCGGTCCAGCGGCAGTGCGCCGACCGCCAGCGCCCGTCCGACCCGCCACACGCCCCTCAGGTCCTCCGTCGCCGTCCGCACGATGTGGACGGTGGAGTCGGGATCGTCGACCCAGTCGACCGGCACCTCGTGGATGCGCAGCCCGGCCCGCTCGGCGAGCACCAGCATCTCGGTGTCGAAGAACCACCCCGTGTCCTCCACCATCGGCAGCAGCCGCTGCGCGACCTCCCGCCGGATGGCCTTGAACCCGCACTGCGCGTCGCTGAACCGGGCGGCCAGCGACGAGCGGAGGATGAGGTTGTAGGCCCGCGAGATGAACTCCCGCTTCGACCCGCGCACCACCCGCGAGCTCCGGGCCAGCCGCGAGCCGATCGCCAGATCGGAGTGGCCCGAGATCAGCGGTGCGACCAGCGGCAGCAGCGCGTTGAGGTCGGTGGAGAGATCGACGTCCATGTACGCCAGGACCGGGGCGTCCGAGTGCGACCAGACCGTGCGCAGCGCCCGTCCCCGCCCCTTCTCCTCCAGCCGGTACGACCGCACCCGGGGCAGCGCCGCCGCGAGTCCGGCCGCCACCTGCGGCGTACGGTCGGTGCTCGCGTTGTCCGCGACGGTGATCCGGAAGGCGTACGGGAAGGTGCGCGCCAGATGGTCGTGCAGGCGCAGCACACACGGTTCGAGGTCCTTCTCCTCGTTGTAGACGGGTACCACCACGTCGAGTACGGGGTCACCCGCCGCATCGACCGCTCCGGCCAGGAGGTGGTCCCGGGCCGGCAGGGCGCTCCAGGGAGTGTCGGTTCGCATGCCACCGACATTCGTCAACCCCGCTGTCACACCGGTGTGCTGAGCCTGTCCTCCCGCTGTGAGCGCGGCGCGGCCGGGGACCCGGCCCCGGGCTCCGCGGGCAGCTGGACCGTGAACACCGTGCGCCCCGGGACCGAGGACACCTCCACCCGGCCGCCGTGCGCGGTGACGACGGCCTGCACGATGGCGAGCCCGAGCCCGGTGGAGCCCGCGTGGCGGGAGCGCGAGGCGTCGCCGCGCGCGAACCGTTCGAAGACGTGCGGCAGCAACGGGGTTGGAATGCCGGGCCCGTCGTCCTGCACCTCCAGCGTCACCGGGGACCGGCCGGCCGCTGCACGCACCCGTACGGTGACGGTCGTGCCGGGCGGGGTGTGGGTACGGGCGTTCGCCAGCAGATTGACCAGCACCTGGTGGAGCCGGGTCGGATCGCCGTGCACGGTCACCGGCTCGTCCGGCAGGTCCAGGCGCCAGTGGTGCCCGCGCTGCCCGGCGGCGCGGGCATCGCTCACCGCGTCGACGACGACCGGGGAGAGATCGGTGCGCTCGCGGCTGAGCGGGCGCCCAGCGTCCAGGCGGGCGAGCAGCAGCAGATCCTCCACCATGCCCGTCATGCGCTCCGCCTCGGACTCGATCCGACCCAGGGCGTGCCGGGTGTCGGGGCCGGTCTCCTCACGGCCGCGGCGGGTCAGTTCGGCGTATCCCCGGATCGAGGCCAGCGGGGTGCGCAGCTCGTGGCTGGCGTCCGCGACGAACTGACGTACCCGCGTCTCGCTCTCCTGCCGTGCCTCCAGCGCCGAACCGACGTGGCCCAGCATCCGGTTGAGCGCCGCGCCCACCTGGCCGACCTCGGTCCGGGGGTCGGCCTCGGCCTCCGGCACCCGTTCCAGGGGCGCCACCTCGCCTCTGTGCAGGGGGAGTTCGGAGACCCGGGTAGCGGTCGCGGCGATCCGGCGCAGCGGCCGCAGCGCGACACCGACCATGGCGACGCCCGCGATTCCGGCCGCGACCAGACCGGCGCCGGTGACACAGACCTCGACGAGGATCAGGGTGGTGAGGGCGGAGCGCACCTCGGCGGCGGGGATGCCGACGAGGATCGTCGTCCCGTGCGGGCCCGCCACGGTCTGCACCCGGTTGGGGCCGAGACCGGGCAGATCGATGTTCCGCGCCCCCTCCCCGGCAGGGATCTCCGCCGCCGCCAGGGCGTTCTCCTGGGCGCCGGTCATCGGCTGCCCGCCGTCCTCGGTCCCCTGCCCCGGCGTGAGGGCGGTCTCCACGACCACCCTCGACCCGGTGACCGAACCGTCCGCCACGACGGCCCCGAAGGCTCCGACGGGCAGCCCGCGCGCGTCGACGAAGGCCAGCGGGTCGTCGCTCTTCGGCGCACCGCCCGGCATCGGTCCCGCGCCGCCACCGGGTGGTTTCCCGGCCCGCATGGCGATGGTCCTCAGCTGGTCGTCGAGCTTGCCGTACATGTAGCTGCGGTAGGCGATGGTGGTGACCGAACCGATGACCGCGGCCACCACCGCGATCAGCGTCACCGCCGAGACGACGAGCCGGGTCCGCAGCGTCCACGGCCCCCGCCGCCGGCCCACGCGCCTGCGCACGGGACTGTGCACCGGGCTACTCACCGGGCTTGATGAGGTACCCCGCCCCGCGCCGGGTGTGGATCATCGGCGACCGTCCCGCGTCGATCTTCTTGCGCAGATACGAGATGTACAGCTCGACGACGTTCGCCTGCCCGCCGAAGTCGTAGTTCCACACCCGGTCGAGGATCTGTGCCTTGCTCAGCACACGCCGCGGATTGCGCATCAGGAAGCGCAGCAGCTCGAACTCGGTCGCGGTGAGGTGGATGGACGTCCCGCCCCGGCTCACCTCGTGGCTGTCCTCGTCGAGGACCAGATCGCCGACGACGAGCGTCGACTCGCTGCGCACGGCCGCCGTACCGGAGCGCCGGATCAGACCGCGCAGCCGCGCCACGACCTCCTCCAGGCTGAACGGCTTGGTGACGTAGTCGTCGCCGCCCGCGGTGAGGCCGGCGATCCGGTCCTCCACCGCGTCGCGCGCGGTCAGGAAGAGCACCGGGACCTCGGACAGCTCCCGCCGCAGTCTGCCGAGTACGGCGAACCCGTCCGTGTCGGGCAGCATCACGTCGAGGATCACCGCATCGGGCCGGAAATCCCGCGCCATCCGGACGGCACCGGCACCGTCCCCGGCGCTGCGCACCTCCCAGCCCTCGTAACGCAGGGCCATGGAGAG
Organism: Streptomyces sp. NPDC093149; assembly: GCF_044754145.1. Taxonomy (NCBI): domain Bacteria; kingdom Bacillati; phylum Actinomycetota; class Actinomycetes; order Kitasatosporales; family Streptomycetaceae; genus Streptomyces; species Streptomyces sp. NPDC093149. Next base: position 457,266 of record NZ_JBIVON010000005.1, on the reverse strand, counting down.
CAGCTCGGCGAGCGGAGCCTCGTCGTCCACCACCAGCACACGGACGGGACTGCGGTCCGCCCTCAGCAGTTCGGTACGCCCCAGGGGCGAGGTCGTCGTCATGCCTCAACCCTGTGAGGCGCCTCTGAGAGGGTCCTTTCCCGATTCTGTGAATTCCCTGAGAAAAGGCGGCCCGTCAGGAGCGCCCCTTTCGGGACGGCCTCTTCACGAGTGCCCTTTCACGAGTGCCCCTTCACGAGCGGCCCTCCGCGAGCGGCCCTCCGCAGGCGCCCCTTCGCAAGCGGTCAGTCCGCGGCGAACAACGCGCTCGCGTTCCCGTGACAGACCGCGCGCAGCCAGTCGTCCCCCAGCTCCAGCCGTTCCAGCGCGTGCAGTTGATGCGCGTACGGATACGGGATGTTCGGGAAGTCCGTCCCCAGCAGGATCCGGTCCCCGAGCGCGGCGAGCCGCCCCCGTTCGGCCACCGGGAACGGGGCGTGGTCCTGCGTGAAGTCCGTGAACGCCATCGTCGTGTCGAGCCGCACCTCCCGGTACGTCTCCGCCAGCGCCAGGAACTCCGCGTACTCCGGCATCCCCATGTGCGCCACGACGAGCCTCAGCCGCGGATGCCGCGCGAGCAGCCGGCCGACGGGTTCGGGCCCCGTGTGCTTGCCGGGCGCGGGCCCGGAGCCGCAGTGCGTCACCACCGGGATCCCGGCCTCCGCCAGCAGCCCCCACACCGGGTCCAGCAGCGGGTCGTTGGGGTCGTAGGCGCCGACCTGCACGTGCGACTTGAAGACCCGCGCCCCGGCCTCCACGGCCTCGCGCACGTACCGCTCCACGCCGTCCTCGGGGAAGAAGGTCGCGGTGTGCAGACAGTCCGGCACCCGGCGTGCGAAGTCGGCCGCCCAGCCGTTCAGCCAGGCCGCCATCCCGGCCTTGTGCGGGTAGAGCATCGAGGTGAACCGGAGCACGCCGAACGACCGCAGCAGCGCGAGGCGTTCGTCCTCGTCGTGCCGGTACTCGATCGGCCATTCCATCCCGGTCAGCGGCCCGGCGGAGTCGAAGTACGCCCAGACCTTGCGCATCACCCGCTCGGGCATGAAGTGCGTGTGGACGTCGATGATCCCGGGCAGCCCCAGCCGTTCCCGGAACCGCGCGACGTCATCGGTGTCACCACTCACTTCGCACCCCTTCCACCGTCCTCCCCCGACGATCTCAGAACAGCCCGCCCTGCACTCCACCGCCCCCGAGGTCGGCGACCGGCACATCCACCCCGGCCCCCGGATCGGCGCCCGCCAGCTCCCACCCGGTCATCAGCCGGGTGTCCAGCACCACGGCCCCGTGCGTCACCGTCTCCAGATGCAGATCGGGCCCGGCCGCCGCCACCAGCCGTCCCCCGACCGCACCACCGTCCACCAACTCGGTGACCGCCCACGCCACCTCGACCGCGCCCTCCAGCCCGAAGACCCCGGCGTGATCGACTGCCTCGAACGGCAACCGCTCCAGCGACTCCGGCCACCCCGCCCCCTCCAGCGCCACGGCCCGCCCGTAGAGCTCCGCCACCTCGGCACGCCGCTCCGCCGCCCCCGGCAGCACCGCGCGCACGGCCCGCTTCCCGGCGTACGGAATCCGGTCCGGCACCCCGAGCGCCGACCGCAGCAGCTCCTCGGTCCGCCGCGCCGCCATCAACGGCCCCCGCCCCAGCCAGCTGAACACCACGGCCCCCTGCTCCCGCAGCCGCGCCGCCTCCCGCTCCTCCGCGGTGATCCCGACCTTCACCATGCCCGGCCCGAACCAGGCGAGATACACGCGGTACGTCCGGGGGTCGTCCGCGATCGTGTCGGCGGCCACCGAGTGCGCCCGGTCCAGTCGCGCACACTCCGGGCACCGGGCCCCGGTGCTCCGCCCCGACACCACGGCCCCCACCGGACACGCGTTCCCGCGCGCCCCGACACAGCCCCGCCGCCCCACGGCCCGGAACCCGAGCTCCGTCCCGTAGGCCGGTGCGCTCACCCGTACGACCCCGCCGCGCCGCCACCCCAGCACGGGCAGCCCCCGCGCGTCCGGCCACCGAAGCCCGGTGCACTGCCAGCCCATGCGCGAACTCCCGGATTCCGATTCGGCCGAAGAAAGACCAGGAGGCCCCGGATTCTTCGGGGCCTCCTGCGATTGTGCACCCGGCAGGATTCGAAGCCGCAACCTTGCGGCCCGGGAGCGCTGTCGGCAGACACCCTGCCTTGCTCGGGCTCGTGCGCTGCCGCTGTGATCACCGGTCTGCGCGTGCCGTCGTCGCCGTCAGGACGGCCGCTCTCCCACCATGTCGACCAGCCTCTTCAGTTCTTCAGTTCTTCGGGCCAAGGACGATCAGACGCATGCTGTCCGTGCCGGCGTACGTGACGAACACGCCCGCGCCCCCGGTGATGGCGTTCGGGGTGCTGGTCGCTTCCGGCAGGGGCTTGGCGGCGCCCGTTGCGACGGACACGGAGACCGGAGTCCTCGGCGCGTCCTCGCCGGCCAGACCGTAGGCCACACCGTCGTCGCCGACAGCCGCGAGGCTGATCTTCCTGGCGCCCTCACCGCTGTCGGTGCACCTGCCCTTGCCCGTCCTCAGGTCGAAGACGTTGCCGCCCTTGACCAGGTAGCGGCCGTCGGGGGACAGGGCCGGCGGCACCTCCGCAAAGTTCCCCGGGCTCGGAACATCCACGTCGTACTCGGTCTCCTCGGCCCGGCACGGGGCGGTGGCCCGGACCGCGCCGGTCGCAAGGTCGTGGACGACGGAGATGTCGTCCGACCCCTTGATCCAATTGGCGATCACGTAATTGCCGACGGCACCGACGATGCGGCCGTTCGGCGTCTCCTCCATGCCGAAGCCCACGTTTTCCTCCCTGCGGACGGCCTCGACGCCGGGCGGAGCCACCTCCGTGCTCTGCCAGCCGCCGTCGGCGCCGAAGCCGCTGACGCCCCGGGCACCTTCCTCGCCGTTGGTGCCCACGAGCGCACCCGCCAGCAGCACGGACGTCGCCGTCTTGCCGACCCTCATCCTCAGCCCCTCTGGATTCTCCGAATTCATGGGGCGATGAGGCGAAGTGCCATCTCCCCCCGGCGGATGGTCTTCGAACGATCAAGCAAACGTAGCAGCCGTATGCGGTGCGGACCGATGACTCGGTGAGGCTCCACGCACGACGCCCGCATGCTCACGGACGTCCTGGGCCGCAGCTCGATCCGTGCGACCGCGGGCATCTACGCCTTCGTACGGCTCGACTCCCGACTCCTACCGCTCCGCCTTCGACCGCGGAGGGGACGTGCTGAGGGGTGACGGCAACGATCCGGACGATGACGAATCGAAAGAGGCCCTGTGGATCTCTCCACAGGGCCTCTGACCTGTTGTGCACTCGGCAGGATTCGAACCTGCAACCTTCCGATCCGTAGGATCGGGCGGGCCGTTGGGCAAGGGCTCCGCCTTCCTCCGGGCCGATCGCTGACGGTCGTGATCAACGGTCTCTGCGTGCCGCCGTCGCCGTCAGGGTTGCCGTCGGCTCTGAACGGTGGCGACCTCCGGGTCAGGCCGCCAGGCAGCCCGGCGCACCCGCGCGCACCGGCGCTCAGAACCCTGGGCTCACATAGTGGGCCATGACTCCGGTTCGTCCGTCGCCACCGCTGCTGATGCCACCAACGGCGGCGGAGGGCCCTTGGCGGTGCGCGTAGAGGTCCACTTGGTCCTGGGCGGCGAAGGTGTGCAGGAACGTCTGCCCCGTGGTGGTCTGGAAGCCGAAACCCGAGGCCGATTGAATGCCGGACACTGCTTCGCTGCCTTCAATGATCACGCCATTCTTGTACAGCGCTGTGCGGATCAGCAGTACCGCGCCGTTCGAGGGCAGAGCGAGGTTGCTGTGGGCGTTGTAGGCGATCTCCCATACCCCGGCGTAGGGAATGGTGAGTGTCGGAACCTCTGAGATCTGCTCGTAGATGAGGTCGGCGCGGGTGAGGGGGTGGGTGAAGGCGAGTGGACCAGTCTGGACCCAGGAGCCGCCCTGCTGGGGGGCCGCGGTGTTTGAGGTGGTCATGGCTGTCACGCTAGCCCTGGCAACGGCGGCCTCGGGGCGGAGATACTCACACCTATTGGCCGTAAATTCGCGTTTACGGAAGAACCTACCAATCCCGGCCGGACATGAACTGACGGGGCAGGGCCGAAGACGTGACGCAAACTGCACTCACCTGTGTGAGTGACCGGGAGGCATCGCCTTGACATATGCACCACCGACAAGCGAAGTCGCCCGGAGCTGGTCATCAGGGCCTCCGGACGCCGCCCGCGGCCACCGCAGTAGCAGCCGCCGGCCTGGCTGAGCGGTGACAGGGGTGCTCAACGACGTCTTTGTGCTGTCGTCGCGACGACACCCTGGGGCCCGACAACATCGACCCGGACGAGGGGGTGGGGTTCGAGGAACGACCTGCTGAGCAATCGGCCCGGCGGAGCACGTTGATGTCACCCACTGATGTCAGAAGCCCCTCGGGATGATCCCGAGGGGCTTCTAAGTTATGTGCACTCGGCAGGATTCGAACCTGCAACCTTCTGATCCGTAGTCAGATGCTCTATCCGTTAAGCTACGAGTGCTTGTGCGTTCCGGGCTTTTCTGCCTGGTCGGCGTTGCGGGAACAACATTACATGACCTGCGCCGTAGTGCGAAATCCTTTAGCCACACCACCTCTGACCTGCGAAAACGACGTGTCAGAGCCCATCGCGGGCGATAGGCGGACCGAGCGCCCGAACGGGCCGGACGCCATCGCGGGCGATAGACGGACCGCGCGCCCGAACGGGCCGGACGTCATCCCGGGGCCACATCCGGACCGATCGGGTCCGGATACGGCCGAAGCCCCGTGCCGGTGGCACGGGGCTTCGGTGAAAAAGCGGAGGCGGAGGGATTTGAACCCTCGATGGGCTTTAAGACCCAAACCGCATTAGCAGTGCGGCGCCATAGACCGGACTAGGCGACGCCTCCAGCACACCCCGCGCGAGCGCGAGTGGTGCGTGCAGATGATGACACAGTTGAGTGTCGTGCCACCAATCGCGACCTACGGTACTAGGCAGTCGGGCGCGAGGGCAAAGCACCCGCAGTTGCGCAACGCCGTGGCGTGCGGAGCGTTAGTGATGACGGAGGCGCCGTCCTCCGCCGTTCCTCCGTTCCACCGGCTGTCCCGTCCCTCCCGTCGAAGTGCACGAGCACAGGAGCCCGCATGCTGCGCCGCCTCGCCCTCACCGCCGTCGTGTCCCTTGCCGCACTGTCCGCCGCCGCGCCGGCCGCGACCGCGGCCGCCACCCCTCTGCCGCTTCCTCTGCCGCTGCCGCTGCTGCACGGGGACGACGGCCGCACCCGGCTGACGGTGACGGTCTCGAACACGGGGGACCCCGTGTCCGAGGGAGTCTTCGAGCTGGAGTGCGGGCCCTCGGGCGGCAGCCACCCGGCTGCGCGGCAGGCCTGCGACCGGCTGGACGAGCTGGCGGCCGAGGGCGCGGACCCGTTCGCCCCGGTCCCGAGGGACGCGATGTGCACCCTGCAGTCCGGTGGGCCCGCGACCGCCCGGATCACCGGGAGCTGGCAGGGGAGGGACATCGACACGGCCTTCGACCGGACCAACGGCTGTGCGATCGGGCGCTGGAACGGTCTGCGGCCGGTGCTCCCCGACGTCCGGTGAGCGGGGGTCGCATCCCCTCCCCGGTGATCCCGAACGGCACGTGACGGGCTGGAGTCGTACACCGTATGCACAGAACCTTGGTGAAGGCTCCCCCGCATCCGCCGTCCCACGTCCCTTCCCTGCCTTTAGACTCCTCCCGTGACAGCCCGCGGCCCGAGGGGCAAGATGGGGCCCGCTGTCGGCAAGGTGCGGTAACCAGGGAGGAAGCGTCGTCGTGAGCAGCAGGCCATCCCGAGGCACTGCTCGCCTCGCAGCCATACTCGATGCACTCCCCGACGGGCTGCTGCTCGTCAACTGCAACGGCACGGTCGTCAACGCCAACACCATCGCCCTGGAGATGTTCGAGACGCCGGGCACGGCGCTCGTCGGACGCGGGCTCCTCGACCTGCTCCCGGAGTTCGACTCCAAGCTGATCCCCGGGTCGATGCGCAGGCCCGAATCCGCCGACGACCGCGGCCGTACGAAGCCGACGCGGATGACCGCACGGCGGACCGACGGCAACGAGTACCCGGTCGAGGTCACGAGCGCCAGCCTGGAGGACGGTCAGGCCGCGTACAACGACTTCCAGAACGGCTACGGCGGCAGCTACACGGGGGACGAGCTGCTGATGCTCGTCGTGCGGGACCTGTCGGGCACCGTCGACACGGAGGCCGAACTGGCCCGTTCGCAGCGGCAGACCGAGATGATCCTGCGGGCCGCGGCCGAGGGCGTCGTCGGTACGGACACGGACGGCCGGGTCGTCCTGGTCAACCCCGCCGCCGCGCAGATCCTCGGCTTCCGCGCCAGCGATCTGGGCGGCCAGGAGCTGCATCCGCTGATCCTGCACTCGCGGGCGGAGGGCGAGCCGTTCCCGTACGAGGAGTCGCCGCTCGCCGACACCCTCCGGTCCGGCCGCAAGCACCGGGTGCGCGGTCAGGTCCTGTGGTCCAAGAGCGGTGCGCAGGTGCCCGTCGACCTGACCACCGCGCCGGTCCGGGACGGGGACCAGCTGGTCGGCGCGGTCATGACGTTCACCGACCGCAGGCCCTACGAGGAGCTTCGCGAGCAGCACGGGGCCGAGGTCGCCGGGCTGACCGCGAGCCACGCCGACGAGATCACCGGGCTGACGGAACGGCACGACACGGAGCTGGCCGACCGGGCCGAGCGGTACTCGGCCGAACTGGAGGAACAGGCCGAACGGCTGGCGGCGCTGACGGCCCGGCACACCCAGCTCACCGCCGTGCTCGGCGAGTCGCTGCGCGGGCCGCTGGAGGAGCTGCGCGGCGAACTCTCCACGCTCGCCGCCGACCCGGCCGGCCAGCTGTGGCCGGAGGCCAACCAGATCCTGCACCATCTGGCCGCGGGCTACGCCCGGATGACCACGCTCGTCGACAACGTGCTCGGTTACCAGCGCCTGGACGCCGGTGCGGAGGAACTGGTCAAGACGAACGTGCTGCTCGACTCGGTCGTGACGGCCGGAATCGACGCGGCCGTCGAGCTGATCGGGCCCGGACGTGCCCAGTTCGCGGTGCACGCGCCACCGATCGAGGCCGAGCTGGACGCGCCCCGGCTGGTGACCGCGCTCGCCCATCTGGTCGCGGACGTCGCCGGCGTCGACTCGACCGGCAAGGCCCGCGTGGTGCCGGGCGGTGGCTACGTCGACTCGACGGTCGTCGTCGCGGCGGCGCAGCGCGGTGAGGTCGTACGGATCGAGGTGCGTGGTCCGTTCGCCGGGGGAGACCCGGTGCACGAGCCGATCGTGCGCGGGATCGTCCGGGCGCACGGCGGTGTGCTCCAGACGCACGAGGTGCCGGGGATGAGCGGCAGCGCGTACGTCCTCGAAGTGCCGTTGGGCGCGGGTTCGGGCACGGTGATGCCACCGGCGCCCGAGCCGGAGCCCGCACCCGAGCCGGAACCGACGGCCGGTCAGGGCGCGCCCGGCGGTGGGCGGCGACGCGCGCGGCGGGCGTCCACGGACGCGTTCCTGGAGAGCCCCGTGGGCGGTTCCGGAGCGGCGGCCGGAACCACCGGGGAAGGTGACACCGGAGCGGCCGAGCCGACGGGGCGGCGACGGGCGCGTCGTGAACCCTCGGCACAGGATCCGCAGGAGACACCGGGGACCCAGGGCCCGAACGACATCATTCCCGCCCAGCAGAGCGAGGGGTCGGGGCGCAGGCGGGGGCGGCCGAGTCCGGCCGAGACCGGTGACCGGCGCGCCCTTCCGGCTCAGCTGTCCCAGTCGCCCGGACAGGGGCAGGGACAGCGGTCGGGGGAGGGCGCCGTCGAGCAGCAGGCGCCGGGACAGGCGTTGGCGCTCCCTTCGGCCCCGGTGCCGTCCGAGGGTGCGGTGGTGACCGCGGCGGAGGGCGCGCAGGGAAGTGGTGGCCGTCCGCAGCGCGGGCAGGCCGTACCTCCCCAGGGTGTGCCGGCCGAGGCGCCGTCGCCGGTGCCGGCGGGTGGGCACCGGGCGCGTCAGGGCGGCGAGAACCAGCTGGCCCTGCCGACTTCCGGTTCCCCTTCCGCTCCCGTTTCCCCGCCCGCTCCGACACCCGCTCCTGAGGGCCTCGCGCCGGCCGGTGACGGCCCGGCCCCGGTGCCGCAGCCGGGCGGAAGGCGGGCGCGGCGGGCGCTGGCGGCCGCGCAGGAGCGGTCCGCCCAGGCCGAGCAGGCCGGGCCCCGTACCGCTTTCGCCCTCCCGCCCGCGGAGGCCGACCGGACCCCGTCCACGGTTGCCGACGCGGACGCCTCGCTGCCCGGACGCCACGACGCCGCGGGCATCGCGCCGGACGACGACCACACACCGCCCCAGGCGCACCCCGTACCGACCGGGCGGCGCCGGGCGCGTCATGCCGACGGGTCCCAGCAGCCCGGACAGGCCGTCGGGCAGCCCGTGGAGCAGCAGGCCGTACCGCACTCGCAGCAGCAGCCGCAGCCCGGACAGGCCGACGAACGGCCCGGCGGGCACCCCGGTGAGCAGGGCGTCGATCTGCCCGGCGGCCGGGACGGCGACGGTCCGGACCGGGCCGCGGCCGGCCGGACCACCCACACCACCGGCACCACCGCCGTCACGGGCACCTCCGAGTCCGCCGGAGGCACCGGCGCAGTGGAGAGCCGCGCGCGGAACGACGAGCCCGAACCGGACGCGCGCAGGCAGCCGCTGCCCGCGGAGGTGCCGATGCCCGGGGGTTCGTCGGACTCGACGCAGGGACGCGCGTTCAGCGTCCGGACGCTCGGGCAGGGTGTGCCGTTCGCGCAGCACATCGCCCACCAGCAGAACCAGACGCTCGGCGGCGGCGCCGGGCGGCGCCGCAAGCTCGCCGCCCCGCCGGAGAGCGAGCGCGCCCCACAGGCGGCACTGCCGCAGCCCGCGCCGGGCGCACCCGCCGGCTCCGCCCCGGGGCCGGGGCAGCTGCTCTCCGCTCCGGAGGCCGAAGGGCGCTCGTACGCCATAGGGGCACCCGACGAGGGTGCCGAGGGGCCGGAGCCGCTGGACGGTCCGGGCGGCGCGGTCGAGGTCGCCAACCGTCCCTCGCCGCAGCCGGTCGACGACGAGCTGCCCCCGGAGCCGCTGGACAATCCGCGGCGACTGCTCGTCTGGCCCGCCCCCGACGTCTCCACCCAGCAGGCGCTGAGCGACCGGGGCTACCGGCCGGTGATCGTGCACTCGCGCGAGGAGGTCGACGCCCAGATAGCGGCGTTCCCCGCCGCGCTCTTCGTCGACCCGCTCACCGGTCCCATCACCCGCAAGGCGCTGCAGTCGCTGCGTCAGGCGGCGGTGGCGGCCGAGGTCCCGGTGCTGGTGACGGCCGGTCTGGGGCAGGCGTCGCGGGAGGCCGCGTACGGTGCCGACCCGGCCGTGCTCCTGAAGGCGCTCGCCCCGCGCGACAGCGAACAGCATCCGCCCCGGGTGCTGTTGATCGAGGAGCACGAGGAGATCGCGCTGGCGCTGACGGAGACTCTGGAACGCCGCGGCATGCAGGTGGCCAGGGCGGGCACCGACAACGAGGCGGTGACGCTCGCCACCCGGATGCGGCCCAATCTGGTGGTGATGGACCTGATGCAGGTGCGCCGCCGCCGGGCCGGGATCGTCGACTGGCTGCGCGCCAACGGGCAGTTGAACCGGACGCCGCTGGTCGTCTACACCTCCGCCGACATGAGCGGGTCGGAGCTGCCGAAGCTCAGCTCGGGCGAGTCCGTCCTCTTCCTGGCCGAGCGCTCCACGAGCGACGAGGTGCAGTCGCGCATCGTCGATCTGCTCGCGAAGATCGGCACGAACTGACCGGCGGACGGCCGGAAGTACGACGAGGGCGGTACGGGGAAGCCCCGTACCGCCCTCGTCGCGTCCCGGCCGGGATGGGTCAGAGCCGGGTGACCTCCAGCTCGCCCTCCGCGTACTGCTTGCGGATCACCTTCTTGTCGAACTTGCCGACGCTCGTCTTCGGCACCGCCGGAATGATCGTCCAGCGCTCCGGCAGCTGCCACTTGGCGATGCCCGACTCGGCGAGGAAGCCCTTCAGCGCCTCGTAGTCCGCGGCGGCGCCGTCCTTGAGCACGACGGTCGCGAGCGGGCGCTCGCCCCACTTCTCGTCCGGGACGGCGACGACCGCCGCCTCGGCCACGTCCGGGTGCGCCATGAGGGCGTTCTCCAGCTCGACGCTGGAGATCCATTCGCCGCCGGACTTGATCACGTCCTTGGCCCGGTCGGTGAGGGTGAGGAAGCCGTCCTCGCTGATCACACCCACGTCGCCGGTCTTCAGCCAGCCGTCCTCGCTGAACTTGTCCTCGGGGCGCAGGGCCTCGCCGTCCGCTCCCCCGTAGTAGGCCCCGGCGATCCAGGGACCGCGTACCTCCAGCTCACCGGCCGACTCGTTGTCCCACGGCAGATGCTCGCCGCCGGGGCCGACCAGACGCGCCTCGACACCGGCCGGGAAGCGGCCCTGGGTGACGCGGTAGGGCCACTCCTGCTCCTCGGTGAGCCCGGCGGGCGGGTTGGCCATGGTGCCGAGCGGAGAGGTCTCCGTCATGCCCCAGGCGTGGCAGAGACGGACACCGAGCTTGTCGTACGCCTCCATGAGGGAGGGCGGACAGGCGGCGCCGCCGATGGTGACGCGGGCCATGGACGTGAGGTCGCGCGGGTTGGCGGTGACCTCGGCGAGCAGCCCCTGCCAGATGGTGGGGACGGCGGCGGCGTGGGTCGGCCTCTCGCGCTCGATCATGTCGGCGAGCGGGGCGGGCTGCAAGAACCGGTCGGGCATGAGCATGTTGACGCCGGACATGAACGTGGCGTGCGGCAGCCCCCAGGCGTTCACATGGAACTGGGGGACGACCACCAGCGTGGTGTCCTTGTCGGTCAGGCCCATCGACTCGGACATGTTGACCTGCATGGAGTGCAGGTAGACGGAGCGGTGGGAGTAGACGACGCCCTTGGGGTCACCGGTGGTGCCGGAGGTGTAGCACATGGCGGCGGCCCGGCGTTCGTCCAGCTCGGGCCAGTCGTAGCTGGTCGGGCGGCCGGCGAGCAGCTCCTCGTACTCGTGCACCCGCGCCGCCGCGCCGTCCAGGACGGAACGGTCGCCCGGCCCGGTGACGATCACGTGCTCGATCGACGTCAGATGCGGAAGGACGGGCGCGAGCAGCGGCAGCAGGGAGCCGTTGACGATGACGGCCTTGTCGTCGGCGTGCTCGACGATCCAGATCAGCTGCTCGGCGGGGAGCCTGAGGTTGAGCGTGTGGAGGACCGCGCCCATCGAGGGGATCGCGAGATACGCCTCGACGTGCTCGGCGTTGTTCCACATGAGGGTGCTTATGCGCTGGTCGCCGTCGACACCGAGTTCGTCGCGCAGCGCGTGCGCGAGCTGCGCGGCGCGCCGGCCGATCTCCGCGAAGCTGCGCCGCTGCGGCTCGGGCTCGCCTGTCCAGGTCGTGACCTGCGACTTCCCGTGGATGGTCATCCCGTGTTCGAGGATGCGGGTGACGGTCAGCGGTACGTCCTGCATGGTGCTCAGCACGGCGTCCTCCCGGTGGGCGCTACGCGGCAGTAGGGGTTCCGCTGATTCTGCGCACATACCGGGTGGTATGTCACTAGGTCTCGGGGTACGAATCGGTGTCGTTCGCCGGGGCCGGTCCCGCGCGGGCACCCAGCCCTCCGTCCGGAATCACCGCACCGGAGCCAGCTCCGGATCCTCCCTGAGCTTGCCGAGCGCCCGCGACACCGCGCTCTTCACGGTGCCGACGGACACCCCGAGCACCTCGGCCGTCTGGGCCTCGCTGAGATCCTCGTAGTACCGCAGGACCACCATCGCCCGCTGCCGGTCCGGGAGCTTCAGCACGGCCCGCCACATCGCGTCGTGCAGCGTCTGGTGCTCGGCAGGGTCGGGTGCCGGCGCGGCCTCCTGCTCGGGCAGTTCGTCGCAGGCGAACTCGTCGACCCTGCGCTTGCGCCACTGCGAGGTCCGGGTGTTCAGCAGCGCCCGGCGGACATAGCCGTCGAGCGCGCGGTGGTCCTCGATCCGTTCCCAGGCGACGTACGTCTTGGTGAGCGCGGTCTGCAGCAGGTCCTCGGCATCGCTGGGGTTCGCGGTGAGCGAGCGGGCGGCCCGCAGCAGCACGGGCCCCCGCGCCCGTACGTACGAGGAGAACGACGGATACCGGGCGTGCTGGGCCTGCGAGGCGTACGGGCTGTGTGCGGCGTACGAGCCGTGCTGGACGTGTCCGATGGTGGCAGCTCCCCCGGAGGTGCCCGTGCAGACTGGCGTGGTCATGGCTTCCACGCTAGGAGCGGGGACCGCCGCGTGGATCGGCCCCAGGTCCCGAAACGGCGTCCGCCTCAGGGTGTAGGGGTGGGGCCTGCTCCACCTCCTGTAGGTGGAGTCCTCGTCGTCAGGGCTCAGGGTCGCCCCCCGGGGCCCCGTCGGGCCGGCGTCGCCGCCCGCGCTCGGGCGGCGACCGCGCAGCCGGCCGCCCTCGCTCAGTCGTCCACGCCCAGTATCAGACCCGAGGTGGGTACGCCGGTGCCTGCCGTGACCAGCGTTCTGGCCGCCCCGGACAGCTGGTTCACCGACGTGCCCCGGATCTGCCGGACCCCCTCCGCGATGCCGTTCATCCCGTGCAGGTACGCCTCCCCCAGCTGGCCGCCGTGCGTGTTCAGGGGCAGCGCGCCGGACGCGACGAAGTCGGCGGCCTCCCCCGGCGCGCAGAAGCCGAACTCCTCCAGCTGCATCAGGACGAACGGCGTGAAGTGGTCGTAGAGGATGCCCACATCGATGTCGGCGGGGGAGAGGCCGGAGTTCCGCCAGAGCTGCCGGGCGACCACCCCCATCTCCGGCAGCCCGGTCAGATCGTCCCGGTAGAAGCTGGTCATCTGTTCCTGCGCCCGCCCGGCCCCCTGGGCGGCGGCCACGATCACGGCGGGCGGCTGCGGCAGATCCCGGGCCCGCTCCACGCCGGTGACGACGATCGCCTGCCCGCCGTCGGTCTCCTGACAGCAGTCGAGCAGCCGCAGGGGTTCGACGATCCACCGCGACGCGGCGTGGTCGGCCAGGGTGATCGGCTTCCCGTGGAAATACGCCGCGGGGTTACGGGCGGCATGGCGGCGGCCGGTGACCGCGACATGGCCGAAGGCGTCCGGCGTCAGCCCATGGGTGTGCAGATATCGCTGGGCGGCCATGGCGACCCAGGAGGCCGGCGTGAGCAGCCCGAAGGGGAGGTTCCAGCCGAGCGCCGCGCCCTCCGCCGTGGGCTCCCGCCGCTGCACCCCGGAGCCGAACCTGCGCCCGGAGCGCTCGTTGAACGCCCGGTAGCAGACCACGACGTCGGCCACCCCGGTCGCCACGGCCAGTGCCGCCTGCTGGACGGTGGCGCAGGCCGCGCCGCCTCCGTAATGGACGCGGGAGAAGAACGTCAGCTCACCGATGCCGGCCGCCTGGGCGACAGTGATCTCGGGGCTGGTGTCCATGGTGAACGTGACCAGGCCGTCGACATCGGACGGGGTCAGCCCCGCGTCGTCCAGGGCGGCCCGTACCGCCTCGACGGCCAGTTCGAGTTCGCTGCGCCCGGAGTCCTTGGAGAACTCGGTCGCCCCGATCCCCACGACCGCCGCCCTGCCGCCGAGCGAGTCGGCCCTGCGCAGGCTCATGCCGCCCCCTCCGGAACACCGACGGTCACGGTGCCGGTGACATGCCTGCCGAGACCGTTGGTCCCGACGACCTTCACCTCGGCCGTCCCGTCGCCCCCGAGGGCGGTGACCGTTCCGCTCAGGACCATCGTGTCCCCGGGATAGTTGGGCGCGCCCAGCCTGATGGCGACCCTGCGGAGCACGGCCGACGGGCCGAGACGGTCGGTCACGTACCTGCCGACCAGGCCGTTGGTCGTCAGGATGTTCATGAAGATGTCCGGGGACCCCTTCTCCCGGGCGAGCTCCGCGTCATGGTGCACGTCCTGGTAGTCGCGGGAGGCGATGGCGCCCGCCACGATCAGGGTGCGGGTCACCGCGATCTCCAGCGGTGCCAGCTCCTCACCGACCTTCACTCCGATCCCTCCTTCACCAGCGCCCGGCCGAGTTCCTGAAGCACTTCGCTGCCGCATCCCAGATGGGCGTCGAGCTGACGGCCCCAGAGGAAGTGGCGGTGCACGGGGTGATCGAGGTCCGCGCCCGTTCCGCCGTGCAGATGCTGTCCGGCGTGCACCACCCGCTTCCCCGCCTCCGACGCCCACCAGGCCGCGGTCAGCGCCTGCTGCCCGTACGGCAGTCCCGCGTCGTGGCGCCAGGCGGCCTCGTACGCGGTGACCCGGATCGCCTCGGTGTCCATATGGGCGTCGGCCGCGCGCAGCAGCACCGCCTGCTTGGTGGAGAGCGGGCGCCCGAACTGCTCGCGGGTGTTCGTGTGGGCGACGGCGCGGGCCAGCGATCCGGCGCACACCCCGGCCTGCAGCCCGGCGAACGCGGTCCGGCCCGCCGCCAGCACCGCCTCGTACGCCCCGGCGCCGCCGAGCCGCTCCCCGGACGCCCGGTCCAGCACGAGCCGCGCCGCCGACCACGGAGCCGTGGTCTCCACCGGTTCGGTCGCCACCCCCCGTGAGTCGGTCCGTACGATCCACAGCGCCCGGTCCGCGTCCGCGACGAGGACGAGGTCCGCGTCCCGCAGCCACGGCACGTACGGCACGCTGCCGCTCAGCCGTCCCTCGCCGTCCGTCCGGAGCCCGCCACGCGCCGGGAACGCCCCGGTGGCGACGGCCGTGCCGTCCCGCAGCGGAGGCAGCAACCGCTCCCGCTGCTCGTCCGTGCCGTGCACGGCGACGGCGAGCAGCCCGTGGACACAGCTCGCCGCGAACGGCACCTGCGCCGTCGTCCGGCCCTGTTCCTCCAGCAGAAGTACCAGGCCCAGGAGCCCGATCTCCTCGACGGCGGCGGTCAGTCCGGCCGCGCAGAGTTCCTTCCACAGCTCGGTGTCCGTCCCCGTGCCTGACCGGACCAGGCGCTCGTGCGTCGACAGATCCCCGAAGATCCGTGCCGCCAGCCCCTGGGCCGCCGTCTGCTCCTCGGTGGGTGCGAAGTCCATGTCAGCCCTCGTCTCCCCGGAAGACCGGAAGTTCCAACTCCGGGTCCGTGCGCAGGAATTCCAGCCGCACCGGCATCCCCGTCCGCACCTTGTCGTACGGCACACCGATCACATTGCTGACCATCCGCACGCCCTCGGCCAGCTCTATCAGCGCCACCGCGTACGGCCCGCCGTCCTCATGGGCGCCGAAGGCGGGGAAGGGCGGGTGATGCATCACGACATGGCTGAAGACGGTTCCCTCGCCGCTCGCCTCGACCGTGTCCCATTCCTGGCAGCCGCACGCGTTGCAGCCGGGCAGCCAGGGGAAGCGCAGCGTCGCGCACGCGCCGCACCGCTGGATCAGCAGTCTGTGCTCGGCGACGCCCTGCCAGAACCCGGCGTTGTCCCGGTTGATCACCGGTCTCGGGCGCAGGCTCCGGCCGCCGCGGGGCGCCGAGCGCCTCGCCCCGGCTGGGGCGTACTTGAGGATCCGGAAGCGGTGCGTCCCGGCGGGCTCCCCGGCCGCGCGGACGTCCATGCGCGTCGTCACGAAGTAGCCCGTCCCCAGCTTGGTCGTCTTGCGCTGCGAGACCGACTCGATCACCGCGTCGAACGTGATCCGGTCGCCGGGCCGCAAGGGCCGCAGATACTCCTGCTCGCAGTCTGTCGCCACCACCGAGGTGTATCCGGCGCCGTCGAGCAGGGCGAACAGTTCCTCGTACGCCTGGGAGCGGTCGGTGTGGCCCGACAGTCCGCCCATCGTCCACGCCTGCAGCATCGTCGGCGGAGCGATCGCCTCCGGCCCCTTGTAGGCGGGGTCGGTGTCGCCCATCGCCTCGCACCAGTGCCTGATCATCGGCTCGTTGACCGGATCCTTGCCGACGCCGGCGGTCGCGGCGGCCCGCCCCTCGAACCCCTTGAGCCGCTCGTACAACCGGTCCGGCTCGCCCGGTTCACCCGGCTCCTCCTGCCCGTCCCTCGCACCTGTCACCGTGCGCCCCTCCTCATGCCGAGCCGCATCGTCGCGACGATCTCCCGCTGCACCTCGCTCACTCCGCCCCCAAAGGTGTTGATCTGCGCCGCCCTGTTCATCCGTTCCAGCTCCCCGTCCCCGAAGCAGCCGGGCGAACCGCCCCGGACCGTCCCGGCCTCCCCCACGACTTCCTGGCAGATCCGATAGACCTCGACGGCGCTCTCGGTCCCCGCGAACTTCACTCCGCTCGCCTCGCCGGGTGCCAGCGAACCCGCACCGACCTCCCCCACCAGGCGCCAGTTGAGCAGACGCGTCGCCGCCAGCCGGGCGTACGCCTCGGCCAGCCGGGCCCGCACCCACGGCTCGTCGGCGGGACGCCGGCCCGTCGCCGGGTCGAAGGTGCGCGCGAAGTCGAGTGCCGCCTCGTAGAAGTCCTCGGCCTGCATCCCGATCGCGGCGAGGGCCACCCGTTCATGGTTCAGCTGGTTGGTGATCAACCCCCAGCCGCCGTTCTCCGCACCGACCAGATGGGTGAGGGGCACCCGTATCCCGTCGTAGTAGGTGGACGTCGTGGTCAGCCCGCCCACGGTCTCGATCGGCGTCCAGGCGAACCCCGGGGCGTCCGTCGGGACCAGAATGATCGAGATGCCCCGGTGCTTCGGTGCGTCCGGGTCCGTACGGCAGGCGAGCCAGATCCAGTCCGCGTTCTGCGCGTTGCTGGTGAAGATCTTCTGCCCGTCGATCAGCCAGGAGTCGCCGTCCCGCACCGCCCGGGTACGCAGCGCCGCGAGGTCGGTGCCGGCCTCCGGCTCGCTGTAGCCGATGGCGAAGACGAGGTCGCCGCTGAGGATCCGGGGCAGGAAGTACGCCTTCTGCTCATCGGTCCCGTACTTCATCAGGGTCGGCCCGACGGTGTTGAGGGTGACCATCGAGACGGGTGCCCCCGCCCGGTAGGCCTCGTCGAAGAAGACGAACTGCTCGTCGGGTCCGCGGCCCCGACCGCCGTACTCGACGGGCCAGCCGAGTCCGAGCATCCCGTCGGCGCCGATCCGCCGCAGCAGCCGACGCTGCTCGGCCAGGTCCTCGGATCCGGGCCCGGGCCCCGCGTCCCTCCTGGGCATCACCTTGCCGAAGTACGTGCGGAGTTCGGCGCGCAGCTGTCGCTGACGCTCCGTCTGGGCGAGGTGCACGGCGGCTTCCTCCCGGACACGGGCTCACGGATCAGGGTTTCTGACTGTCCGTCAGATACGGGTACGCTGTCAAGGTCGACGACACCCGGGGCGCGATTTCCGGGGCGGCCGCCGCCAGGCCCCGACCACGGCGTCGGGGCAACACGAAGCGGCCCGCGCGAGGGCGCCGAAGCACCTTCGCGCAGGCCGCTGTCGCCCAGCCGTGACCCGACCCCCCGACCGGCCCACGAACGGCCGGGATCACCAGAGCCTGGTGAAGTTCACCACGACGTTGCCGCTGTGCTGATCGATCACGGTGAACGCCGATCCGTTCACCTGCGCGGAGGTGCTCCTGTTCGACGCTCCGGAACCGACGGCCTGCTGCTGCGATGTGGACGAAATACCGGAGTTGTTGCCACCGACGCCGCTGCCGGCGACCGTCGCGACGGCCGCGTTCGATCCGTCGTTCGCGAACGAGCCGTTGTCGGCCTGGGCCACGCCGCCGAAGAGCGCGACGGCGAGGGGCAGGGCTGCAACAGCGACGAGGGCACGAGCGGTACGGATGCTTGCCATGTCAATTCCTCCAGGAACCGAAAGTACGGCTTGTTCCGGGCCAGTTGGCCGACCGTCCCGGTTGGTCACGACGTCGCGACACCAGAGTTGCCCACCGAATCCCCGGCGAACCACACGGTTGATCCGATTCCCCCGCAAGCATGAGGGAGCGCCGCCAAACCCCCTCGCGCCCCCAAAGCCCCGCCCAACCCCTCCTGCCCCACCCTCACGCCCTCCGACCCGCCCGATCCGCACCGCCCGGGGGGAGAAACGCTCCGGCACCTGCCCCGCCTCCCGTCCGCCCCCCTTCCCATATTCGAACGTTCGTACGAAAATAAAGGCATGGCCATCACCGACCGGCAGACCGCCACCCTGGCCCTCGCCCACGCGCTCTGTGCCGCCGAGCGCGGCCTCCCCGTCATCCCGCTCACCGCCGGCAAGCTCCCCGCCCTGCCCTCCCCGCACCGGAACGAGGACCGGCCGGTCGCCTGCCGGGGCGCCTGCGGCCGACCCGGACACGGGGTCCACGACGCCACCACCGACCCTGCCGCCGTGCGCGCCCTCTTCGCCGCAGCCCCGTGGGCCACCGGCTACGGGATCGCCTGCGGCCGGCCCCCGCACCACCTCATCGGCATCGATCTGGACATCGACACCACCGGCCGCCACGACTCCGCCGCGTCCCTCCAGCAGATGGCCCTGCATCATCTGTTCACCATTCCGCCGACCGTCACGGTCCTCACGCCCAGCGGCGGCCGCCACATCTGGCTGACCGGCCCGCCCGGTGTCCCGGTACCGAACTCCGCGAGCCGTCTCGCCCCCGGCATCGACGTCCGCGGCGCGGGGGGCTACCTGGTGGGCCCCGGCTCGGTCACCGCCCGCGGCACGTACCGGCTCGCCCCGGGCACCGCCGGCCTCCCGCCGGCCCCCTGCCCCCGCGCACTCCTGCGCCTGCTCAGGCCTCCCGCACGCCCTCGCCACCCCACGGCCCTCCCCGACCGGGGCCGGGGGCTGGTCCGGTTCGTCCTCGCGGCACGCGAGGGCCAGCGCAACACCCGGCTCTTCTGGGCAGCCTGCCGCGCCTACGAACACGGCTTCGGCGAAGCCCTCGCGGACGCCCTCGCCCGCGCCGCCGTCCGCACCGGCCTCACCGAACACGAAGCCCGAGCCACCATCGCCTCGGCGGCCCGCCTCACGTCCGGCCAGCCGGACGGCAGGGCCGCGTACTGAGTGGACGGGCCGCCGGAGCGGCGACCGAGACATGGAGCCCCGGCGGTCACGGGCCGCGGCGCGCGTGAGCGGGCCGCCCTGAAGTCGAACGCACGCAAGCAGACCTCCGGCCCGGAGGAGACCGCGCTCACGGACCGGGGCCCACGCCTGGTCCACACCGGTGATCCACGGCGGCACATGGGCGGCTCAGGGCGAGGCGGGCCGCATGACGAAGGGGTGCCCCTGATCCGGGACACCCCTTGTGGTCAGCACATTCTCCGACCTGGCGGTGGGTGTGGGATTTGAACCCACGGTGACATCGCTGCCACGACGGTTTTCAAGACCGTTCCCTTAGGCCGCTCGGGCAACCCACCCCGCTCCCTCGGCCCACGGGCCGAGGTTGACGAGAGGACAGCCTAGCCGGTCAGCTGTCGCCCTTGCGCTCCCCCAGGGTGACTTCGGCGGTCGCCGTCCGGCCGTTGCGCTTGTAGGTCAGCGTCACCTGATCACCGGGCTGGTGGGTCCAGATCTCGCCGATCAGGGTCGGGCCGCTGTCGATCACGGTGTCGTTGAACTTCGTGATGACGTCGCCCGCCCTGAGGCCCGCCCTGGCCGCGGGGCCGTCCTTCGCCACGGCTGCCGTGCCGGCCGCGCCCTGGTCGGAGATGACCGCGCCGCCGGTCTTCTCGTCCATCGTGACCGTCGCGCCGATCACCGGGTAGACCGGCTGACCGGTCTTGATCAGCTGCTGGGCGACGTTCGTCGCCTGGTTGATCGGGATGGCGAAGCCGAGGCCGATGGAGCCCGCCTGGGTCTGGCCGGCACCGCTGCCGGTCGACTGGATGGCCGAGTTGATGCCGATGACCGCGCCGCGCGAATCGAGCAGCGGGCCACCGGAGTTGCCCGGGTTGATCGAGGCGTCGGTCTGCAGGGCGCTCATGTACGAGTTGCTGCCGCCGGAACCGTCGCCGGAGGCGACCGGTCGGTTCTTGGCGCTGATGATGCCCGTGGTCACCGTGTTGGAAAGGCCGAACGGGGCGCCGATCGCGATCGTCGAATCGCCGACCGCGACCTGTTCCGAGTTGCCGAGGGCCAGTGGGGTGAGCCCCGGGGGCGGGTTCTTCAGCTTCAGAACGGCGACGTCGTAGCCCTGCGCCCGGCCGACCACCTCGGCGTCGTACTTCTTGCCGTTGGAGAACGTCGCCGTGAGCTGGCCGTTGTCCGCCGCGGAAGCCACCACGTGGTTGTTGGTGAGGATGTGGCCTTCCTTGTCGTACACGAAGCCGGTGCCCGTACCGCCCTCGCCGTCGCCGGCCTGCGCGTCGATGGTGACCACGCTGGGCAGCGCCTTGGCAGCCACGCCCGCGACCGTGCCGGGGTCGCGCTTCAGGTCATGCGGGTTGGCCGACGCCGCGACCGTGGTCGAGCCGCCGGAGGTGGTGCCGTTCCGGTCGGCCGCCCAGTACCCGAGGGCACCGCCGATACCGCCCGCGATCAGCGCCGCCGCCGCCACCGCGGCCACCAGTCCGCCCATGCCGCGCTTGCGCGGGCCCACCGGGGAGTGCAGCTGGTCCGGTGCGCCCCAGACCGGGCCGCCGCCGCCCGCGCCGTGGTGCGCGTACGCGGGGACGGTGGGAGGGGGCGGGGGCCAGTTGGCCTCGGCGGCCGACCGGACCCCGGGGGGAGGCGTGCCCGGAACGGAAGGCATGGAAGTGGTGGGGGCCGGTTCCCCCGTCGGAGGGATCGGCTGCGCGGCTTCCGTGCCCGGCCCCGGCGAGTACGCCGGGGAGGGTGGGGGTGCGGGTGTGCTCCCAGACGGCCCCCGAGGAGCATCGGCCGGCACTGGAGGTGCGGACGGAACGGACGGAACGGCCTCGGCCGCAGTGCCCTCGTTGCCCTCGTTCTCTGTGCTCACAGCTCTTTACTCCTCGGTTCCACATCATCTTCGGCAAGAGATCCGCTGTGTACGTGTCATGGGACAGCTTTTCCCAAGACACGTCAGGCCACTGTAAGCAGGACCTGTGCATCCGCACGCCAATCTTTACATCCGGCAAAACGGTCTCCCGGCGCAAGGCACGGTGCGAGGCGCGCACGGCGGCGGCGCAAGGCGCGGCGCGAGGCCGTGGTGCGAGGCGTGGTGCGCGCCGTGGTGCGCGCTGCCGTGCAAGCCGTGGTGCGGGGCGCACGCGGCCTCTGCGTACTGCACGGAGCGCGGCTCGGTCGTCCGCGGCGCAAGCTCTACGCGACTGTCGCCTCTCGGTGTCACCATGACGCAGTGACCCATGCACGGCAGCAATCCATGCGCCATCCCATCCAGGTCGTCGCCCACCGAGGCGCCTCCGACGACGCCCCCGAGCACACCCTGGCCGCATACCGGAAGGCGATCGAAGACGGCGCCGACGCCCTGGAGTGCGACGTACGGCTCACCGCCGACGGCCATCTCGTCTGCGTGCACGACCGCCGGGTGAATCGCACCTCCAACGGGCGGGGCGCCGTCTCCGCGCTGGAGCTCTCCGAACTCGCCGCCCTCGACTTCGGATCCTGGAAGGACCGCGAGGAATCGGAGTCCCCGGACTGGGATCCGGTGCCCGGGGAGCTCACCTCCGTACTCACCCTGGAACGTCTGCTCGAACTGGTCACCGAGACGCGGGCCGCCGGGCGCCCGCTCCAGCTGGCGATCGAGACCAAGCACCCCACCCGCTGGGCGGGCCAGGTCGAGGAACGGCTGCTCCATCTGCTGAAACGTTTCGAGCTCGATGCCCCGCCGGCCGACGGCCCCTCACCGGTACGGATCATGAGCTTCTCGGCGCGCTCCCTGCACCGTGTCCAGGCCGCGTCCCCCACCCTGCCGACCGTCTACCTGATGCAGTTCGTCTCGCCGCGCCTGCGTGACGGGCGGCTGCCGGCCGGGGCGCGCATCGCCGGTCCGGGGATGCGGATCGTCCGCAGTCACCCGGGCTACATCGAGCGCCTGCACCGTGCGGGACACCGTGCGCACGTCTGGACGGTCGACGAACCGGAGGACGTCGCGCTCTGCATCGACCTCGGCGTCGAGGCGATCATCACGAACCGCCCGAAGCAGGTTCTGTCACAACTGGGACGCTCTTCACATCAGTGACACGGAGTACACCGGCGCATTCGAACCGTATTCGATCGTCACGAGTGCGTCACTGGCGGGCGATTGGCCGGTTTCCGGTCCAGTCCGGGAGGGCATCCACTCCGTGGCGTGGGGCAAAGGAGGTCTCGGGGGTGGCGTTGGTGGTGGCACAGGAGGTGCCCACGTCGTCGAGCATGGCCGTACCCCATGGCCCTGCGGGCGTGGGTCAGGCGCGGCACCGGATGCGCGAGCAGTTGCGCAGCCACGGGGTGCCGGATTCGGTCGTCGACGATGCTGTATTGATCCTTTCCGAACTGCTCAGCAATGCCTGTCGGCACGGCAGGCCGCTGGGACGGCACACGAATGTGGGTGACGGCGACATCCGCGCCGCGTGGCGCGTGGACAGAACCGGCGGGCTGACCGTGGAAGTGACGGACGGTGGCGGTCCGACCCGCCCCATTCCGGCCACACCCTCGGTGACGGCGCGCGGCGGCCGCGGACTCAACATCATCAGCGCGCTCGCCGAGGAGTGGGGCGTGCGCGACAGTTCGTCCGGCGAGGTCACCGTCTGGGTCCTCGTCAACGAGGGACACGGCCGGGTCCCCGGGATGCCGGGCATGTCGGGCTCGTCAGGTGGGCCGGGCGTGTCGGGCGTGCCGAGTGCGTCGGCCATGCCGAGCAGCCCGGGGCTCGACGGTCTGGGATTCGCGGACGCCTTCGACGACGTGGGCTGACGTCCCGCGCGGCAACGGACCCCCGTCGTCACGGCAGGTCCGAGCACCCGGGCGGCACGAGATCCGGGCGGCACGGACACCCGTACCGGTACACATACCGGCGCACGTATGTGCGCCGCCGGACGGATGCGCCTGTGGCGGTGGGCGAGGCGTACGCGCCATGGGCGACGAGACGTACGCACGGGGGTTCCGCACTCCCGTTCCGCCAGGCGCGCGGGCGTGTGTGTCCCTTACGCGACGGGGGCCGCTAGGCTCGCGGGCCAGACCGCACTGTCGCAATCGGGAGAAAGCCCACCATGGCCAAGAAGCGCCCTCAGACCAAGGCCGGGAAGCAGCAGCTCAAGGATGGCGAGATCCCGGTTGTCGGGGCTCGTGAGCCCTGCCCGTGCGGTTCGGGCCGCCGCTACAAGGCGTGTCACGGCCGCGCCGCCGCCCAGGCCGTGACCGAGCTCGTCCACCGCCCCTTCGAGGGACTGGCCGGCGAGTGCGACTGGGTCGCTCTGCGCGAACTGGTGCCCGCCGCCACGGTCGGGCTGACGCTCAAGGGCGGGCTGCCCGAGGGCGTCCCCTCCGTGACCCTCGCGACCGTCCTGCCGATGGCCTGGCCGGCGCTGCGCCGGGACGACGGCTCGGTGCTGCTCGCCCTGCAGAACGACACCTCGTCCGGCGACCTCAGCCGTGACCTCGCGGACATCCTTCAGCGGGCGCTGGCCTCCGAGCCCGGCTCGCCGGTGGCCGCGCGGCGCGTACCGGCCGACGGTCCGCGGCTGCAGGATGTGCTCGACCCCGGCGCCGCGTTCGAGCCCGTCGTCCACTCCGGGTTCGAGTTCTGGGTTCCGGACTCGGAGAACGCCACGCCCGAGGTGTCCGCCTCCCTGGAGCGCGCGAACGAGGCGGCGCTCCCGACGACGCGGCTCTCCGGCGTGGACGCCGCGTACTGGTGCGAGACCCCGGAGAAGAACCACCTGCGGTGGGTCATGCCGCACCCCGAGGAGCAGCTCCTGGACGCGCTCGCCCGGCTGCACGCCGCCGGCACCTCCTCGCTGGGCGAGGGAACACGGCTCGTCGGCTCCTTCCGGGCGCACGGGCTCATGGTCCCGGTCTGGGACCTGCCGAGCGCGATGGGGGCGGCGGAGTGCGAGAAGCCCGCTGCCGAGCTCGCGGAGCGGCTGGCCGCGGCACTCGCCTCGGACGCGCCGCTCACCGCGGAGGAGCGGCGGGCCCGCGGCGGGCTCACCAACCGCCAAGTGACGCTCAGCTGACAGTGACGATTCCTGGCCCCCTTCCGTGACTCGCGTCACAACTCGCCGTACCAATGGGTAAATCGCTGCCCGAATACGCGAGATCGAATTTGCGAACGGCAGATCTCTTGTTACCGTTCTAGAAGCCCGGTCGCTGGTGCATCCCCCGTCGCCAGCGATCGGGCATCCTCATTTCCGGGCGCGGCGCACAGCGCGCAACGCGGCGCACGAGCCGGCGTACGGACCCCTCGTCGGCACACACTTCCCGCCGCCGGTCCCCTCCCGCTCCGGCCGCCCCCGGCCTCTCAGAACCTGCGCTCCACCGCCAACACGGCACGACAGGGCCCGGATTGACGACGCTCCCTCATCGGCGACGACGCCCCTCCCGCCCGACGCTCCGCGGGCTCCACCGGAACGGCCCGTC
The DNA here is from genome assembly GCF_044754145.1 of Streptomyces sp. NPDC093149. Taxonomy (NCBI): domain Bacteria; kingdom Bacillati; phylum Actinomycetota; class Actinomycetes; order Kitasatosporales; family Streptomycetaceae; genus Streptomyces; species Streptomyces sp. NPDC093149. Next base: position 432,682 of record NZ_JBIVON010000005.1, on the reverse strand, counting down.
TCGGACGGATCCCGGACAGCCCCCGGCCACCGGAACTCCCGTACAGATATCACCCCCGTGAAGTAATTCGAATAAATCTTCGAAAAACTCTTCGCGAGACTTTCGGAAGGTCCATCAGGAATACCTCCGCGGAAGGGCTTTGCAGCGGCAGACTTTGCATCGACCGGCAGGAGCCGGGCCCGGAGAGGTACCGGGAGAGCGGGCGGGAGAAGAGCGCGAACGGAAATCGGAGCCGGTGCGCGCCGACACACTGTCACGCCGCGCACGCCCGCGACACCGATCACGCGAGGAATCGCGCGGCAACATCCGCCGGCACCTTCGGAACCTGACGGCCTCGCCCGAATCCCTGATGCTCCGCCGAATGCCCCGCCGGAGACATCGAGAATATGAACGTCCCGGTGCCGCACGTCTCCGCGCGGGAACGCCGGTCGGCTCGCGCCCGGACGGGTGAGCCGACCACCTGTCAGTAGGCGAGCCGACTGCCGCCGTCAGGCGCGCCGTTGCTCGCCTCGACCAGCGCGTCGAGCACCGCTCCCACATCCGGCAGCCACGGCGCAGCCGGTCCGGGGACGGGGCCGCCCCTGTTCGAGCCCCGGCCGGGGACCGGCGCGGGAGCCCGTTCCCAGCGCACCTGCCCCGCCCCGACCTCGGACGGCGGAAGGACGAGATAGCCGCCCTCACCGTGAAAACGCAGCGAACTGGGCACCCGGTCCTGGGCGTGCAGCAGCTCACCGAGCCGTTCGAGGGTGTACGGGGCCACCAGCAGCGACCACCGGGTCGGCGTCGCCACCACGGGACCGAGCCGCGTTCCCATCCGGTCCAGCTCGGCCAGCGCCCTGGCGCCCGCCACGGCCGGCAGGCTCAACGCGCACGGTGCGCGCCCGCCCGTGGCCAGCACGATCGGCGCGGTGGGCCGATTGGTCCACCACCAGCGCACCATGCGCTCGTCGGTGGTCGCCGCGAGGAGACCGGGATCGAAGGGGTGTGCGCCGGGAACGGCGCACTCGGGATCGGGGCAGGCACAGCCACGGCCACGGTCACCGCGACCACCGGCCGCCTCAAGTCCCACTCCGGGGAGCACGGGCCACTGCCATGCGGTGGCACAGGTCAGGACCGCGTCGAGCTGGACGGGCCTTGTCCTGCGTCGGAGCCGGAGCCTGCGTCGCCTTCCGAGGATCTCGCGCATGAGCGCTCGTTCCTTTCCGTTGAACGCCGAGGGACCACATCACACCACGCGTGTGTCACACCACGTGTACATCTCTTCACTGTGCGTACATGCTCTTCAGGGGTCGCGATACGGGTGGGTCATCGGTACCGAGCATGAGCTGAGCCGGGTCGAGCAAGGGCGAGGCGGGTCCGGACACAAGCATGGCGAGGAGCAGCGCACGTATCGCGCCGGTCATCTCGAGGCGCAAGCCCCGCCACTCGGGGGTGGGGGCGTAGCCGTCACAGGAGAGGACGCCTGGGCCCGCTGCCAGGTTCCGGGGCGATCAGAACTGCCCCTGGTCATCATCGGATTACGTACCCAGCATGCCCGAAATGACGCTCCCTCTGGGACTTCACCCCGAGAACACCCCCTGTCGAGCACACCCAGTCGACCGCAAATCACCGCCACCAGGTGCATTTTTTAGCCAACTTTGCAGTTACTTGGACACCACAATTCCTGCAGGGACAATGCTGGACATCGCCTTACTTGTGCGTGTACATGTGGATGCTACGTGTACACGTGGATGCACTGATAGCGGCGCAGAATGACATGGGGGTTTGCGATGCTATTCGACGAATCGCACCGGTGGGGAAGCCGACTGTCATGAGCGCCCCGCACCTCCCGAAAGTGGCCGGAATCGATCCCATGGTTCCTGTTTCAGCTCACACTGCCGGATCTCTGTCCGAAGTACCGTCCGCGCCCGGAGCGTTCATCCAGGACCGGCTGGCCGGCTGGGTCTCCGACCTCACCACCCTGCACGAACTCACCGAGCGGCTCGCCAGGACCAGCACGCTCGACGACGCGCTGCACGAACTGCTGAGCGCCGGAGCGGCTCTGGTCGGTGCCCGCCGCGGTCTGGTCGTCTTCGAACCGTCCGACCGCCGCGGCCCCGTGAGCACCGTCGGCCTCGGGCTCGCCCACGCCGAGCTCGGGCACATCGAAACGATTCCGCGCCGGGCCACCTCCTACGGCCGGATCCTGGAAGGTCTCCCGGGCGCCGAAGGAGCGCAGACCACCCCCGATCTGCTCGGCGACACCACTCTGGACCCCCGCCACCGCGAGGTCGCCGCCCGGCTCGGATACGCCGCCAGCTACACCCTGCCGATCAGCGCCGAGGCGACCGGCCGGCTCGGCGCCGCCGTCTGGCTGTACGACGAGCCCGCCGAACCGCTGGAACGCCGACGCCATCTCGTCGGCCTCTACGCCGGATTCGCCGGCGAGCACCTGGCCAGGCTGCTGGAACTGGAGCGGGCCAGGGCGGATGTCGCCACGGTCACCGAGGAACTGCTGCCCAGCCGGCTGCCCCGGATCGCCGGCGTCCAGTTGGCCGCACGCCACCGCACGGCGCCCCAGGGCGGCGGCGACTGGTACGACGCGCTGGCCCTGCCGGAAGGCGCGCTCGGTCTTGCCGTGGGCTCGGTGAACGGCTCCGGACCGAGCGCGCTGGCCGCCATGGGCCGGCTCCGTGCCGGTCTGCGGGCGTACGCGGTGATGGAGGGCGAGGATCCGGTCGCCGTGCTCTCGGATCTGGAACTGCTGCTGCGGCTGACCGAACCCGCCCGTTCCGCGACCGCCCTCTTCGCCTACTGCGAACCCGCCCGCCGCAAGATCCTGCTGGCCGGCGCGGGCCACACCCCGCCGCTCGTGATCGGCGACCGGCGCACCCAGTTCGTCGAGACCTCGGTCTCCGCGCCGCTGGGCATGCTCGCCTGCTGGGAGGCGCCCAGCGTGGAGATCTCCCCGGCGCCCGGCGAGACCGTGCTCCTCTACACCGACGGACTGCTGCGCCGCACCGGCGACTCGACGGACCGGGCGTTCGCACGGCTCCACTCGGCGGCGGCGTGCGTACCGAAGGCGCTGCGCGACGACGCCGGGGCCGTCGCCGATCACGTGCTGCGGACCGTGCTGCCGGACGGGCTCGACCAGGGCGGCGACACGGAGGACGTCGTCGTCCTGGCCGCGCGCTTCGACTGAGCCTCGCCGCCCGCCCCGGCCCGGTCGTACGGGTCGCCCCGGCCCGGTCGTGTAACAGGTCTTCCGGCCCTGTGCCCCCTTCCGTACGCCCGTACGATGGATGAGGTCCAGTGTCGTATCAAGGAGAGACAAGTCGTGGCTGAGGAGCTCACCCCGGAGAACCCGGAGACCGAAGCAGAAGAAACGGTCAAGCAGCGGAAGAACGGCCTGTACCCGGGCGTCTCCGATGAACTCGCCGCGAACATGAAGTCCGGTTGGGCCGATACCGAGCTGCAGGGCCTCGCGCCGATCGCCCAGGCCGCACACACCGCCGCCCGCCGCGCCGCGCTCTCCGCGCGCTTCCCCGGTGAGCGCCTGGTCATCCCCGCGGGCAACCTGAAGACCCGCTCCAATGACACCGAGTACGCCTTCCGCGCCTCCACCGAGTACGCGTACCTCACCGGCGACCAGACCCAGGACGGCGTCCTCGTCCTGGAGCCGACGCAGGACGGGCACGAGGCGACCATCCATCTGCTGCCGCGCTCCAACCGCGAGAACGGTGAGTTCTGGCTCGACGGCCAGGGCGAGCTGTGGGTCGGCCGCCGCCACTCCCTCACCGAGGCCGAGCAACTGCTGGGCATCCCGGCGAAGGACGTGCGCGAGCTCCCGGCCGCGCTGGCCGAGGCCACCGGCCCGGTGCGCAACGTCCGCGGCCACGACGCGGGCATCGAGGCCGCGCTGACCGACAAGGTCACCGCGGAGCGCGACGAGGAGCTGCGCGTCCACCTCTCCGAGGCCCGGCTGGTCAAGGACGCCTTCGAGATCGCCGAGCTGGAGAAGGCCTGCGATGCCACCGCACGCGGCTTCGAGGACGTCGTGAAGGTCCTCGACAAGGCCGAGGCGACCAGCGAGCGCTACATCGAGGGCACCTTCTTCCTCCGCGCCCGCATCGAGGGCAACGACATCGGCTACGGCTCGATCTGCGCGGCCGGTCCGCACGCCACCACCCTGCACTGGGTGCGCAACGACGGGCCGGTGCGCTCCGGTGAGCTGCTGCTCCTCGACGCCGGTGTGGAGACCAATGACCTCTACACCGCCGACGTGACACGCACCCTTCCGATCAACGGCACGTTCACGCCGCTGCAGCGGAAGATCTACGACGCGGTGTACGAGGCCCAGGAAGCGGGCATCGCGGCCGTCAAGCCCGGCGCCGACTACCGCGACTTCCACGACGCGGCGCAGCGCGTGCTCGCCGAGAAGCTCGTCGAGTGGGGCCTGCTCGGCGATCTGTCCGTGGACAAGGTCCTGGAGCTGGGGCTCCAGCGCCGCTGGACGCTGCACGGCACCGGCCACATGCTCGGCATGGACGTCCACGACTGCGCCGCCGCGCGCACCGAGACGTACGTCAACGGGACGCTGGAGCCCGGCGTCTGCCTCACGGTCGAGCCGGGTCTGTACTTCCAGGCCGACGACCTGACCGTCCCCGAGGAGTACCGGGGCATCGGCGTCCGGATCGAGGACGACATCCTCGTCACCGAGGACGGCAACCGGAACCTCTCCGACAAGCTGCCGCGCCGGGCCGACGAGGTCGAGGCGTGGATGGCTCGGCTCAAGGGCTGATCCGGAAGGCCCGGCGACGGGCCTCCCGCACGCCGGAGGGCGCCCCGCTCAGGAAGCCATGAGCAGGGCGCCCTTCCGCCATTTCAGGATCTTGTCGAAGCTCACCACGGCACCGCGGCCGGGACGGTTGCCGAAATGGACGTGATCGGCGAGCTGCTCGATGATGCAGAGCCCCCTGCCGTCCTCCGCGCCGAGCGGCGGGTACGGCTGGGGCTCGTGCTGCGGCGCCGACGCACGCAGCGTGCGCCGGGCGGGGAAACCGGGCCCCGAATCGGCGACTTCGATACGGCACTTCTCGCCGTCCAGATAGGCGGTGACCCGGTACTCCCCGCAGGCCGTCCCGGGCAACTCGTCCCATACGTCCCACGGATCGCGGCCGACGCCCTGTTCGTCCCGGCTCCTGCGGTCGCCGCCGTGTTCAACGGCGTTCGCACAGGCCTCGCTGAGCGCGACCGACAGGTCGAAGGAGATGTCCGGGTCCACGCCTGCGGTCTCCATGGCGCCCAGCAGGAAACGCCGGGCGAGCGGAACGCTCGCAGCCTCGCGCCGCAGATGGAGGGACCACCAGATGCTCATGCTCCAGCCTCCTGGCTGCGGCTCGACATACCGATACCTATTGCCGCACTGGACCATTCGTAAGCACGGAGCGGATGTGAGACCGCTCATTCGGCGGATACCCGCACGCCGTACATCACGTGTATGCCGGACCGGGCCCTCGGATCCGCCCGTGGCCCGGTGATCTCCCCGCCGGTCTCCGCACACGGTGCCCCCCGGCTCCGGCCACGCCTGTGACGGCCCGCACCCAATCGGACGGAAGCCGACCTTCCGGACCTGCCGTACCCAAGCCGGGTGCGCGGTGCGATGATGGCCCCGCCATGTCTATGCCTGTCGCACGCGCCGGAGCCGGTCTGCGGCTCCTGAGGGCCGCGGTGTTCACCGCGGTCTGTGTCGCGCTGTCCGCGGCAGGCCACTCCCTGGCGTCCTGCGCGGCCGTCCCCTGGTGGACCCTGCTCGCCGGATTCCTGGGGGTCTTCGCCGTGGCGGCACCGCTCGCCGGACGTGAGCGCTCGCTGCCGTCCATCGCGGCCGCGCTGGCCGGCGGACAGATCGCCCTGCACACCCTCTTCGGCGTGGGAGCGCATGCCACGCCGACCGGAACGACCACGGGCGACGACCCGCTGATCCGGTTCGCGGCGAGCCTTGTGTGCGGCATGGGACCCGCCCAGTTGAACGCCGCCGAAGCTCGCCGCATCGTCACCACGGCGGGCATCGACCCGGCATCGGTGACGGCCGCCGGCCATCAGCACATGGCGTCCGCGGCCGACGCGGATCCCGTCGGCCTCGCCGGTCTGCTGCCCGGCCTGCCCATGTTGCTCGGCCACCTGCTGGCCGCCGTGGCCACCGGCTGGCTGCTGCGGCGGGGCGAGATCGCGCTGTTCCGGCTCGCCCGGCTCTCCGCGCACGGCGTCCAGCAACTCGCGGCCGGGGCCCGGCTGCGCGCGCTGCGCGCCGCACTCTCACTGGTGAACGCCTTGCGCGCCGGACTGCCCGGGGGTCCGACGACCGGGCCGCGCATCCCGCGTACCGGGGCCGACACCCCGGTCCCCGCCACCGGGGACACCTTGCAGCACATGGTGATCAGGCGCGGGCCGCCCCCGGCGTACGCGCTCGCAGCCTGACGCGACACCCACCGCACGACGCACGCCCGACTCGACGCCCGGAACCGACCGGTGCCCTGCGAGTCGGCGTACGCACGCCACACGTGAGGCAGAGGTGTCGCGATGCCGCCGCGCACCCGCGCGCCGGACCACCTTTCCTTCGTGTCTCCGTGGAGTAATCCCTGTCATGAACGTTTCCCGCATCGCCATCGCCGGCGGCATCGCCGCGTCCACCGTGCTGATCGTCGCCGGTACCGCCTCCGCGCACGTCAGCGTGCAGCCCCAGGGCGAGGCCGCCAAGGGCGGATACGCCACCGTCAACTTCAAGGTCCCCAACGAGCGCGCCGACGCCTCGACGACCAAGGTCGAGGTCAACTTCCCGACCGACCACCCGCTGGCCTCCGTCATGCCGCAGGCCGTACCCGGCTGGGACGTCGAGGTCACCAAGAGCAAGCTGGCCAAGCCGCTCGAAATGCACGGCGAGAAGATCAACGAGGCCGTCTCCAAGGTCACCTGGACCGCCAAGGGTGACAAGAACGACCTCGGCATCCGTCCGGGCAATTTCCAGCAGTTCCCGCTCTCCATCGGGCAGCTCCCCGAGAACGCCGATCAGCTGGTCTTCAAGGCCATCCAGACGTACGACAACAAGGAGGTCGTCCGCTGGATCGAGGAGCCGAAGGACGGCGCCGCCGAGCCCGAGAACCCGGCACCGGTCCTCGAGCTGACCGCGGCGTCCGCCGACGAGCACGGCGCGGGTACCACCGGCAAGGCCGGTGCCGACGCCACCGAACAGGCAGCGGACAAGCAGACGACGGCCGCTTCGGACACGTCCGACAGTGACACCACGGCCCGGGTCCTCGGCATCGTCGGCATCGTCGTCGGCATCGCGGGAGTGGCCTTCGGCATCCTCGCCGGCCGCCGTCGCACTGCCTGAACCACAGCCCCACCCGTCCCACCGACCCACCAGGAATCAGTGCTCCATGCGTAAGAAGACTGTGCTGGCCGCGGCGCTCGTCGCCGCGGCCGCGCTCTCGCTGTCCGCCTGCGGCAGCAGCGACGACAGCGCGAAGAAGCCGATCGCCGACGTGTCCGTCGAGGCCAAGACCAAGGCCGCGACGGTGCTCGACCAGCCGTTCACCAAGCCCGATCTCGTCCTCACCGACACCCACGGCAAGAAGTACGACCTCCGTGAGCGGACCAAGGGCAAGCCGACGCTGATCTACTTCGGCTACACCAACTGCCCCGATGTCTGCCCGCTCATCATGAGCAACATCGCCATTGCCAGGAAGTCCCTCCCCAAGGCCGACCAGGACAAGCTCCAGGTCGTCTTCGTGACCACCGATCCCGAGCGGGACACCCCGTCCTCGCTGGGCACCTGGCTCAAGTCCCAGGACCCCTCCTTCATCGGCCTCACCGGCGACTTCCCCACCATCCAGGCGGGCGCGCGCCAGATCGGCATCGGCATCGACGCGCCGAAGAAGGAGAAGGACGGCACGGTCGTCTCGATGCACGGATCCCAGGTCATCGCCTTCTCCCCGAAGACCGACAAGGGGTACCTCGTGTACAGCGAGGACACCTCCCCCGACGACTACACCAAGGACCTCCCCAAGATCATCAAGGGAGAGAATCCGTGAACCGCCGCACCGTCCTCGCCGGCGCCGTCGCCCTCACCACCGGGCTGGCGCTGGCGGGATGCTCCTCCTCGGGCAGCAAACCCGTGCTGAAGGTGACGGGCGCGTTCATGCCGCAGCCCGTCAGTGACATGGCGGCCGGCTTCTTCGTCATACGGAACAGCGGCGGCGCGTCCGACCGGCTCACCTCGGTCACCAGCCCCCTCTCCGACAACGTCACGATCCACGAGTCGAAGAACCAGACGATGCGCATGGTGTCGTCCTTCGAGGTCCCCGCGGGCGGCGAACTGGATCTGGAACGCGGCGGGAACCACATCATGTTCATGAACCTCAAGCAGCAGCCCAAGCAGGGCGAGAAGGTGTCCGTGGAGCTGCACTTCGAGAAGGCCGACCCGATAAAGGTCGACCTTCCCGTGAAGGAGACCACCCACAACCCGAAGAAGCAGTGAGGGACTGACTCGCCATGACAGCCACCGCCCCGCACTTCGGAACGTCCCCGTCCACTCCCGTGCCACGACGACCGCTCGCCGCGGCCGCGCTCCTCGCCGCGCTTGTCGGCATGGTGTTCGGCCTGCTGCTGGGCGGTGCGGGCCCCGCGTCCGCACATGCCGCGCTCACCGGGAGCGATCCGCAGGACGGGGCGGTGGTCGACGCCGCGCCCAAGGAGGTCACGCTCACCTTCTCCGAGCAGGTCGCCATGGGCAGCGACTCCGTCAGGGTCCTCGACCCCCACGGCAAACGCGCCGACACCGCCGTCGCCCCCCGTGATCTGGGCAGCGGTTCCACCGTGAAGTACGGCGTCTCGCTGCACTCCGGGCTGCCCGACGGTACGTACACCGTCGCCTGGCAGGCCGTCTCCGCGGACAGCCACCCCGTCTCGGGCGCCTTCACCTTCTCCGTCGGAGCCCCCTCCAAGACCACGGTCGCCCTTCCGACGGAGCAGGCCGGGGGCGGACTCGTCGGAACCCTCTACGACATCGCGCGCTACGCCGCCTACGCCGGTTTCATCCTGCTGGCCGGCGGCGCCGCCTTCGTGCTGGCCTGCTGGCAGCGCGGGGCCGGTGCACGCCCCTTGCAACGCCTGGTCGTACGCGGCTGGATGACCCTCACCACCGCCACCCTGGCCATGCTGCTCCTGCGCAATCCCTACACCGGCTCCGGGAAGCTCGCGGACGCCTTCGACCTCGACGGTCTGAAGGCTGTCCTCGACACCAGGCCCGGGGCGGCGCTCGTATCCAGGCTGCTGCTGCTCGGCGCTTCCGCGCTCTTCATCGCCGTGCTGTTCGGGGCGTACGCCAAGCGCGAGGACGAGCGCGAGAAGAAAGACCTCACCTTCGGACTGGCCGTCGGCGGCACGGTGATCGCCGCCGGGATCGCCGGGACCTGGGCGCTCGCCGAACATGCTTCGGCAGGGATCCAGCCGGACATCGCCATGCCGGTCGACATACTCCATCTGCTCGCCGTCGCGGCCTGGCTGGGCGGGCTGGTGGCCCTGTTGGTCGCGCTCCACCGGACGCCGGACATCGGAGCCACGGCGGTACGACGCTTCTCCCGCATCGCTTTCGGCAGCGTGCTCGTGCTCACCGCCACCGGGATCTATCAGTCCTGGCGCCAGGTCGGCACCTGGTCCGCGCTCACCGGCACCGAGTACGGGCGACTCCTGCTCGTGAAGGTGGGACTCGTCGCCGCCCTGGTCGGGATCGCCTGGTTCTCACGCCGCTGGACCGCACGCCTGGTCTCCAGCGGAGCCGAACGACCGGTCTCGAACGGAGCCGCTGCGGAGAAGAGCACGGAAGGCGCCGGGACGGAGACCGATGCGACCGGGATCGAGGTCGAAGCCGCGATCGAGAGGCCCGAGGCCGGGACGGAAGGCGGAGCCGGGGCCGAAGACGGGGCCGGGGCCGAAGAACCCCAGACCGAAGGCGCACCGGCGCCTCTGGCCGAGGACCCCGCGCGGGCGGCGCAGCTCGCGCGGCAGCGGGCCGCCGTGGCCACCGCCGAGAAGAAACGGATCCGCGACGCCGACCCCGAGCGATCCGGGCTGCGCCGCTCGGTGCTGGCGGAAGTCACGGTCGCCGTGGCGCTGTTGGCCGTGACGACCGTGCTGACCTCGACCGAGCCGGGACGTACCGAGGAAGAAGCGGCCCGTGGCGCCACGACGGCCACCGCTCCCGCGGCCGAAGGCCCGGTCAATCTGACGCTGCCCTTCGACACGGGCGGCCAGAACGGCAAGGGAACGGTACGGATGGACATCGACCCCGCCCGTACCGGCACCAACGAGCTCCACATCTGGATCGACAGCCCCGACGGCAAGGCCATGGACGTCCCCGAGCTGAAGCTCGCCCTCACCCTGGAGTCCAAGGACATCGGCCCGCTTCCCGTACTCCCCGTCCGGCTCACCGAGGGCCACTGGACCGCGAGCGGCGTCCAGATCCCGATGGCGGGTACATGGAAGGTCGCCGTGACCGTGCGTACGTCGGACATCGATCAGACGACCATCGACAAGAACGTGAAGATCGGCTGAGCAGGATCGTGAGCGGAAACAGCAGCAAGAAGAACGCCCCCCGCAGCAGTAGGACCGCTGCGGGGAACGGCAGGACCTCCGTCGGAGACGGGAACGGCAATGGCGGAGCCGGTCGCGGCAAGGGCCACGGGCCCAGCAAGGGCGACGGGACGCCCGGCAGCGGTTCCATCTCCCGACGGCGGTTGCTCGGCACCGCGGGCGCGGCCGGTGCGACCGGGCTCGTGCTGGGTGCGGCGGGCGGTGCGACCGGCTATGCCGCGGCCCGGCCCGATGAGCGCACCGCTCTGACCACGGTCGGCGCCACCCAGGTGACGTTTCACGGGAAACATCAACCGGGGATCACTACTCCGCTTCAGGCATGCGGTCATCTGATCGCCTTCGACCTGGCGCCCGGCGCCGGACGGAAGGAGGCGGCCGCCCTGATGCGCCGGTGGTCGGACGTGGCCCGGCGCCTGATGGCCGGCGAACCGGCAGACAGCGGTTCGGCGGACGGCACGGCCCACGACACCGGAATCGCGCTGGATGCCGGACCTTCTTCGCTGACCATCACCTTCGGCTTCGGCAGCACCTTCTTCGAACGCACCGGCCTGGTCGACCACCGGCCACCAGGGCTCGACCCGCTGCCGCCGTTCTCCGCCGACCACATCGACGCCAAGCGCTCCAACGGCGATCTCTGGGTACAGATCGGCGCCGACGACGCACTCGTCGCCTTCCACGCACTGCGTGCCGTACAGAAGGAGGCGGCCCCGGCCGCCCGGGTCCGCTGGCAGATGAACGGCTTCAACCGCTCCCCCGGCGCCACCGCGCAGCCGATGACCGCTCGCAATCTGATGGGGCAGGTGGACGGCACGAACAACCCGAAGCCCGCCGACAGCGACTTCGGCCGGCGCGTCTTCGTCCCGGCCGGGACGGACACGAAGTACGACTGGCTGGCCGGCGGCTCGTATGCGGTCGTCCGCCGGATCAGGATGCTGCTCGACGACTGGGAGAAGCTCCCGGTGCAGCGACAGGAGCAGGTCATAGGGCGCCGCAAGAAGGACGGCGCTCCGCTGAGCGGTGGCACCGAGACCACCGCGATGGACCTCGACCGGGCGGGCCCCGACGGCAAGCTCCTGATCCCGGACAACGCCCACGCCCGGATCTCCTCCCCGGAGAAGAACGGCGGTGCGGCCATGCTGCGGCGCCCCTTCTCGTACCACGACGGCATCGCGGCGGACGGGTCTTTGGACGCCGGGCTGCTGTTCATCTGCTGGCAGGCGGATCCACTGCGTGGATTCGTACCGGTGCAGCGAAAACTGGACCGGGGAGATGCCCTGTCCCCGTTCATCCGGCACGAGGCCAGTGGCCTGTTCGCGGTGCCGGGCGGTGCGGCGGATGGCGAGTACGTGGGTCAGCGGCTATTGGAGTCCTGAGCGTCCGGGGCAGATTAGGGTGACGGTATGTCCGCCACGCGCTACGCATATCTCGGCCCTGAAGGCACCTTCACCGAGGTCGCCCTCCGTACGCTCCCGGAAGCCGCCACCCGCGAACTCGTGCCGATGGTCTCCGTACCGGTGGCTCTGGACGCGGTGCGCAACGGGACCGCCGCCGCGGCGCTCGTACCGATCGAGAACTCCGTCGAGGGCGGCATCACCGCGACGCTGGACGAGCTGACCGCCGGCGAACCGCTGATGATCTATCGCGAAGTGCTGCTCTCCATCACCTTCGCGCTGCTGGTGCGGCCGGGCACCGAACTGTCCGACATCAAGTCGGTCACCGCGCATCCGGCCGCGCAGCCGCAGGTACGCAACTGGATGGCCGCCCACCTCCCGGACGTCGTATGGGAGTCAGCGGCCTCCAACGCCGACGGTGCCCGGCTGGTGCAGGAGGGACGGTACGACGCCGCCTTCGCGGGTGAGTTCGCCGCGGCGACCTACGGTCTCGAACCGCTGGTGACCGAGATCCATGACGCGGAGAACGCGCAGACCCGCTTCGTCCTGGTCGGCCGCCCGGCCCGGCCGGCCGCGCCGACGGGTGCGGACAAGACCTCGGTGGTCATCTGGCTGGGCGAGGACCACCCCGGAGCGCTGCTCGAACTACTCCAGGAGTTCGCGGTCCGCGGAGTGAACCTGATGCTGATCCAGTCGCGACCGACGGGAGCGGGCATCGGGAACTACTGCTTCGCGGTGGACGCCGAGGGGCACATCTCGGACCGCCGGGTCGGCGAGGCGTTGATGGGGCTGAAGCGGATCTGCCCGAAAGTGCGTTTCCTCGGTTCGTATCCGCGGGCCGGAGTGGCACTGCAGGACGTACGGCCGCTGCGGGCGGGGACGTCGGACGCGGAGTTCACGGAGGCCTCCGACTGGCTGGCCCGCAACCTGGACGGCCGGGGCTGACGGCGGTACGGAGCCGACGGCCCCGGGTCCCCCCGGCTTGCGGCCGGGCCGCTCGGTCGGGTCCCGTCGCACTCGCACCGCTGTTGCTATCGGCCGATTTTCGTCATCCACAGAGTTATCCACAGGCGTGGTTCGCGACCTGGGGACAAGTCGACATCCCGATGGGGCATCGCCGACATATCACCCCAGGCATCCCAGATGCATCCACAGGGCGGCAGGTCACCCGAGTCGCGCCGCGTCGCCCCAATTCCATTGATCAACTCTTCGACAGGGCGAATTCCCACCCGAACGAGCGTCTGAAGCGGGTTTGAGACGACATTCCAGGAGCCCTCACACACTTTTCGGAATGATCACTTCCGGCATCCACAGATCTTCTTCACAGCCTGTGGATAACCTTGCGAAGCAGCAGCACCTGTGGACAAGTGACGACCAACTCCCCTTCCAGGCAAGGCCGATGCGTCAAGACGGTCGACACCTTCTGCCCCATTTAGGGGAGTAAACTCTTTTTATTGACGGTCGAGATCGACTCAGACCCGCAATGCTCTTCAGCATTATCAATTCAGGCAATTCGGGCAAACTGACACGCTTGGCGATATCGGTTCGAGCGGGAGAAGCGCTCACCGGTAGCCTGGAGAGGTGATTGACCTTCGCCTGCTCCGTGAGGACCCCGACCGTGTTCGCGCCTCCCAGCGCGCCCGTGGAGAGGACGTCGCGCTCGTCGACGCCCTTCTCTCCGCCGACGAGCGGCGCAGGACGTCCGGCGTCCGCTTCGACGAACTCCGCTCCGAGCAGAAATCGCTCGGCAAGCTCATCCCCAAGGCTTCGCCCGAGGAGCGCGCCGAGCTCCTCAAGAAGGCAGAGCAGCTGAAGGCCGACGTCAAGGCCGCCGACACGGCGCAGGACGAGGCCGACGCCGAGGCCAAGCGGCTGATGCTCCAGCTCGGCAACATCGTCCACGAGGACGTGCCGGTCGGCGGCGAGGAGGACTTCGTCGTCCTCGAGACGCACGGCACGATCCGTGACTTCGGCGCGGAGGGCTTCGAGCCCAGGGACCACCTGGAGCTCGGCGAGAAGCTCGGTGCCATCGACATGGAGCGCGGCGCCAAGGTCTCCGGTTCGCGCTTCTACTACCTGACGGGTGTCGGCGCACTGCTGGAGCTCGCCCTCGTCAACGCGGCGATCGCGCAGGCCACCGAGGCGGGCTTCGTCCCGATGCTGACGCCGGCGCTGGTGCGCCCGCGTGCCATGGAGGGCACCGGCTTCCTCGGTCAGGCCGCGGAGAACGTGTACCACCTGGAGAAGGACGACTACTACCTGGTCGGCACCTCCGAGGTCCCGCTCGCCGCCTACCACATGGACGAGATCATCGAGGCCGACAAGCTGCCGCTGCGGTACGCGGGCTTCTCGCCGTGCTTCCGCCGCGAGGCCGGCACGTACGGCAAGGACACCCGGGGCATCTTCCGCGTCCATCAGTTCGACAAGGTCGAGATGTTCTCGTACGTCGACCCGGCGGACGCCGAGGCGGAGCACCGCAGGCTGCTGGACTGGGAGAAGCAGTGGCTCACCGCTCTTGAGCTGCCGTTCCAGGTGATCGATGTCGCCACCGGCGACCTGGGTGCCTCGGCCTCCCGGAAGTTCGACTGCGAGGCGTGGATCCCGACGCAGGGCAAGTACCGCGAGCTGACGTCCGCGTCGAACTGCGACGGCTTCCAGGCGCGCCGCCTGTCCGTCCGGATGCGCGACGGCAAGAAGGTCCAGCCGCTGGCCACGCTGAACGGCACGCTCTGCGCCGTACCGCGCACGATCGTGGCGATCCTGGAGAACCACCAGCTGGCCGACGGTTCGGTACGGGTGCCCGAGGTGCTCCGTCCGTACCTGGGCGGGCGCGAGGTGCTGGAGCCGGTCGCCAAGTGACCTTTCCGTACAAGCTCGTCGCGACCGATCTCGACGGCACGCTGCTGCGTAACGACGACACGGTCTCCGAGCGCACCCGTGCGGCGCTGGCCGCGGTCACCGAGGCCGGCGCCGCACACATCATCGTCACCGGCCGCGCGGTCCCGTGGACCCGGCACATCCTGGACGACCTGGGTTACGAGGGCCTCGCGGTCTGCGGTCAGGGCGCGCAGGTCTACCACGCGGGCGAGCGCAGACTGCTGACCTCGCTGACGCTGGACCGGCAGCTCGCCGGTCTCGCGCTGTCCAAGATCGAGGCCGAGGTCGGTCCCCTGGCGCTGGCGGCGAGCCGCGACGGGCTCGACGGCGAAGTGCTGGTCGGCCCCGGATACCGCGTGCAGGAAGGGCCGCTTCCGGCCCTCTTCGTCGAGGACCCGGCCGAATTGTGGTCCGCCCCCCTGAACAAGGTCTACATCCAGCACCCCGATCTCGACGACGACGCACTGGCCAAGGCCGCGCGAGCGGCAGTCGGCAATCTGGTGGACGTGGTCATGGCCGGTCCCGGCGTGGTGGAGATCCTGCCGCTGGGGCTGAGCAAGGCGACCGGGCTCTCGCTGGCCGCGCGCCGACTGGGAGTGAAGGCCGCGGACACGCTGGCCTTCGGTGACATGCCGAACGACATCCCGATGTTCGCCTGGGCGCAGCGGGGTGTGGCGATGGACAATGCCCACGCGGATCTGAAGGCCGTGGCCCAGGAGATCACCGCGTCCAACGAGGACGACGGCATCGCCGTGGTGCTGGAGCGGCTCCTCAGCCCTACCCCCACGGCTTGACGGACACGTCTCTGCCGGGCGCCCTCGCACGCACGTCTCCGCGGAACGTCCGTGCAGGTACGTCTCCACGGAACGTCCGTGCAGGTACGAGTACGGGCCGGCTGCGGAAAGAGCGGCCGGCCCGTACTCGTACCCGGCACTTTCGCTGCGGAGGATGCGCGGATCGAACGCGCGCGGGGTCTACGGCCCCGACGACGGCTTAGCAAGCCGCTGCCTTACCACTCGGCCAATCCTCCGGGAGGGCGGCCGCGCGATGCGCGAGATAGCCGCCCCGGGCGTCCTGCGCCGATCGGCACGGCGGAGTCGTCGGTGACTACTCCGGTGCCGGCTCGGGCCCGCCCTGCTGGGAACTCGACGGACTCGGACTCTCGGTCATCGTCGCGCTCCTCTCCCGGCTTGCGGCGTGCGGTTGTTGTCGTCGGTGCGCACTGCACCAACCACTGTGCCCGGGACGGCCTTTCGGTGCCACCCATTTTCCGGGCAGCACCGAATGGCCGCCGTCAGCCCTGGATCAGCGCTGCTTGATGCGGCGGTTCAGGTCCTTGAGGTGGCGGGCGAGATCATCCATCCTGCCGTCGATCCGGACGATGTCCTCGGACAGATGGCCCAGCCGCACGCTCATGGCGCCGACGACCTGATGTGTGACGTCCAGCCTCCGGTCGAGGCTGTCGAGCCGGTGCGACATCCGGTTGAGTACGGGACCGAGCTCCTGAAGGGCACTGCCCACTCCGGCGAGGCAGGTCTCGACCCGGGTGACGCGGTGTTCGAGCGATGCGTAGCCCGCACGCAGCTCCTGCTCGGCGTCGAGCAGATACGTACGGACACATCGCGCGATGTCGCTGTCGCGAAGAAGCATCGCGACGTTGAGGACGGTTCTGCGGGTGTAGACCCTGAGCCGGGTCGCTGCCTGTGGATAACTTTCCGGCACTTCACCCGCCCATAGCGACAGCATGTCGTTATGGAAAGAGCGCAGCTCAGCGCCACGCAGCACGCGCATCCCGTTCTCTACGAGCTCATTCTGATGGCGGTCCGTGAGCCTCCTGACCGTGGTTGTGGATACTTCGAAGTAGCGAGCCACATCCTCTGTGCGAAGGTGAATTCCATCCGGGAGCATGACAAGACTCTTGACCTTGTCGAGGACATCGACGCGCCCCATCTGCTCGACGCGCAGCGCACGCGATTCGAGCAGGGCGACTTCCGTGGGCATGGGCATGCCTTCCGATCGTGAAACCGACGATGGACAGCCCTGTCCCGGGCTTGAGGGGCGGAGGACGCTCACGGTTGCCACTCACTCAATGACCGACCCGGCGGGCACTGCCTCGCCGGCATCGGCAATCCCTGTTTCACGAGAACTACGACGCCACAGATCCCAGTTGCCTCCACGCACCCTGCCCAACGAACCGATAACCGTACAGTTACGCGTACTACTGTCCGAAATGCATCAACCCCCGTCCACAGGACGAGGGTCGATGCAGCGCTGAGCGGTCAGGGACGAAGCGCGGAAGGGATGTCGGGCGGAAGCCTCCCGGTCACTCCTCCCCGGCCAGCTTCAGCGTGCGCAGCTTCTGCCCCGCGTACCAGGTCGCCACCACCGTGACCGCCGCCAGAAGGACCGTCGCGACCGGCAGTCCGACATCGGAGGTGATCGCTCCGGACCCGCCGACCCTCTCGGCGACCGCGAGGGACCACTGCTGAACGCTGAGCGTGCGCGCCCCCGGCACAAGGCTGCCGAACAGGGCCTCCCACACCAGCGCGTAGACGAGTCCGAAGACGACCGCGTGCCGGCTGACGGTGCCCAGCAGCAGGAACAGCGAGCTGTACGCGATCGACGCGACCAGTGCCGCGACGGTGTAGGCCACCGCGATCTGCTGGCCGTTGCCGTTGAGGATCAGCCCCGCGATCAGTGTGGGCAACGCCGAGAAGACCATCGTGACGGCGATGGCCACGATCAGCTTGGTGAAGATGATCGTCGGCCGCTTCACCGGCTTGGCCAGCAGATAGACGATCGAACCGTCGTCGATCTCTGGGCCGATGGCTCCGGTTCCGGCGATCACACCGATCAGCGGCACCATCGTGGCGATGGCGAAGCCGCCCAGCACGTCCGAGGCGACCTGGTCATCGGCTCCGGCAAACATCCGTACCGCCACCGCGATGACCACCAGCAGTGCCGGCAGGACGAAGAGGATGGCGGCCCGGCGTCGGCCGAGCAGGGCCCGGTAGGTGAGCCGGGCGACTGTGGGGTCGTACATGACGCTTCACAGCTCCTTTCAGGCCACTACTCAGGCCGCTACGAGATAGGAAAAGACCGATTCGAGGGACTCGTCGGACGGCGAAACGGTCAGAAGACGAATTCCGTTGTCGCGTGCGACCTTCGGCAGCAGTTCGGTGAAGCGTCCGAAGTCGACCGCCTGGATGCGCAGGGCCTGTTCGCCCAGGTCCACCTCGATGCCGGCCGTCGACGGGTCGGCGATGAGCGCGGCGGCGAGGGCGCGGTCGTCGCTGGAGCGCACGAGATAGCGGTGGGGGCGGTCCGTCATCAGTCGCCGGATCTTCCGGAAGTCGCCGGACGCCGCGTGCCGTCCCGCCACGATCACCTCGATGTGCGAGGCGAGTTGCTCGACCTCTTCGAGGATGTGGGAGGAGAAGAGCACGGTGCGGCCCTCCGCCCCCATCCGTCGCAGCAGCCCCATCAGCTGCATCCGCTGACGCGGGTCCATTCCGTTGAACGGCTCGTCGAGCAGCAGCACGGACGGTTCGTGGACCAGCGCGGACGCCATCTTCACGCGCTGGCGCATGCCCTTGCTGTAGGTCGAGATCTTGCGGTCCTGCGCGTACTCCATCTCGACCGTCGCCAGCGCCTTCCGCGCCGCCGCGTCATCGAGTCCCTGCAGCTCCGCGTTGGCGACGACGAATTCGCGGCCGGTCAGGAAGTCGTACATCGCTTCCCGCTCCGGCACGATCCCGATCTCCTTGTACACCGCTTCGTTGCGCCAGATCGGCCGACCGTCGAGCGTGACGGTGCCCGTCGACGGAGCCAGGAACCCGGCCATCATGTTGATCAGCGTGGACTTTCCCGCGCCATTGGGGCCGAGCAGCCCGGTGACGCCCGGTCCCACCGTCATGCTCACGTCGTTGACGGCGACCACATTGCCGAACCAGCGCGAGGTGTGATCGATCTCGATGGTGGTCACAGCCCGACCTTCCGGTAGCGGCGCATCAGTACGGCGTACGAGCCGGCGACGAGCGCGAGAACAACGATCAGATAGACCACACCGGCCCCCGCCCCCGGGCCTTCCCCTCCGGGGAAGGCCGAGTCGGCTCCGAGGAACGCGGTCTGCACACCGCCGATCAGCGTGATGGGGGAGAAGAGCCCCAGCCACTCGATGGCCCCCTCGGAACCCGTCTGCCAGGCGATGGCCTGGACCGTGGAGACCGCGCCGTAGGAGATGGTCAGTACGGCGATCACCGCGGCGACACCGAAACCGCGGCGCGGTGTCAGTGCGGCCATCACCAGTCCCAGCCCGGCGAAGAGAACGGATAGCAGCGCCACCGACACCAGTCCCTGTCCGAACCCCTTGGTCTGCTCGACGAAGTCGAACTTCCCGAGCAGGGCGCCCACATAGAGGATGACGAGTGGCGCCCCGGTGAGAATGAAGAGCGCGGACGCCATGGCCGCCAGCTTCGCGACGACGTAGTCGACCCGTTCGATCGGCCGGGAGAAATACAGCGGCACACTCTTGAATCGCAAATCCCGGGAGACCGACTGCGGTGCCTGCGAGGCGAGGAAGAGACCGATGAGGGCCTGCATATAGATCGCGAACGCCGTGTACTTGATCGGGAGAGCCGTGGTCCCCGGGGTGGCGATGGCGACGGCGACGATGATCGCCGAAATCATGCACATCACGCCGGAGAGCAGCATCGGCAGCACCTTGGACTTGGCGGAACGCCCCAGCCCGAAGGATCCCCGCAACGACTGCGAGTAGAGCGAGCGCCGGGCGTACCCGCGGCCCAGCCGCTTGCCGTCGTAGGAGCGGTACCCGATGTTGTGGATCCGGGAGGTGTCGCTTCCGCTCATGGTCTCGGTGCTCATCACGACCGCTCCCCTTCTGCTGCAAGGCCCTTCTGCTGTACGGCCGCGGGCACGATCTGCGCGGCGGCTGCGGCCTCCGGCCCCTCTTCGGTACGGAAGACCTCGGCGATGTGGTGGCGCCGCTGCTCCATCCGTACGAGACCGAGTCCGAGTCCGGCGACGCCGTCGCGCACGATGTCGTACGTCTCCTCACCGGCCGCCTCGACCAGCAGGATGTGACCCGCACCGGGCAGCCCCTGCCCGTCGAGACCGTCGTGACCCACGAGTCCGACGCCGGCCCGGATGAGGACCTGCCTCAGCGCGTCGGTGCCGTCCGGATGGGCGTCGCTGTCGGTGACCTCGACCGCCAGGGTCGTGGTGGTCTGGGTGAAGTCGCTGGTGGAACTGGAGCGCAGGAGTGTGCCGCCGTCGATGATGACGACGTGGTCGCAGGTGCGTTCCAGCTCGCCCAGGAGATGCGAGGTGACCAGGACCGAGATGCCGAAGTCCGTGTACACGCGGCGGATCAGCCCGAGCATCTCGTCACGGCCGACCGGGTCCAGACCGTTGGTCGGCTCGTCGAGCAGGACCAGCTGCGGGTCGTGGACCAGGGCCTGGGCCAGCTTCACACGCTGCTTCATGCCGGTCGAGTAGCCGCCGATGGGGCGGTAGCGCTCCTCGTACAGACCGACGTGGCGCAGCGTGTCGGCGGTGCGCTCGCGCGCCGCCGTCGGCGGGAGCCCGGACATCCGCGCCATGTGGACGACGAACTCGGTGGCCGAGACGTCCGGCGGCAGACAGTCGTGCTCGGGCATGTAGCCGACCCGCTCCCGGATGGCGGCGCCATCGGTGGCGACATCGAGCCCGAGTACCGCGGCCCGGCCTTCGGTGGCGGGGGACAGACCCAGCAGGATCTTGATCAAGGTGGACTTGCCGGCTCCGTTGGAACCCACCAGGCCGGTCACACCGGGCCCGATGTCCAAGGAGAGCCGGTCAAGCGCGGTCACCCGGGGGAACCGCTTGCTCAGGCTTTCGGTCGCGATCACAGTCACGTCTTCGAAGATAGTGGCGCGCGCCACAGCGGACGTCAGCCCTGGCGGCTGGATGCGCATCAGACTCCAGACGTACGGACCCGTAGGGGGACCACCACAAGGGAGGAGCTCCCCCGTCGGGGGAGGGCCTCGCCGAGTTGTCCACAGGTCTCCCCGCCCCTCTTGACGTGACCGTCGGACATTGTCACATTCATCAGTGTCACGTTACGGGCACGTACCGCACACGGCAGGGAACGGACGGTGGCATGACCTCGGCAGTGAAGGACGAACGGGCCCCGGAACTGCGGGGGTTCAGGGAAGTACAGCGCCTCGCCTACGACTGCGCCCAGGCGGTGGCCGGCCGGCTCGCCCCGGGGGTCACCGAGCGCGAGGCGGCCCGGATGCAGCGCGACTGGTTGCGCGAGCGCGGCGTGCGGGACTGGTTCCACCTTCCCTTCGCCTGGTTCGGTGACCGCACCGCCTTCGCCGGGTTCAAGGTGCCCCTGCAGTTCTTCCCGACCAACCGCGAGCTGGAGCCCGGGATGCCGTTCATCCTCGACATGGCACCGGTGTACAAGGGCTTCACGGCGGACATCGGCCACTCCGGCTGTCTCGGGCTCAATCCTCTGCACGACAGGCTCCTGGCCGACCTGGAGGTCCACCGCGAGCTCATTCTGCGCGAGGTGCGGGAGCGGCGTTCGCTGCGCGAGATCTATGAGGACGTCGAACGCCTGATGATCAAGCAGGGGTACGCCAACAGGCATCGCGCCTATCCCTTCGGGGTGATCGCCCACAAGATCGACCGTGTCACCGAGCGTCGGTGGTCCCCGCATGTGTTCGGCTTCGGCACCCAGTCGATCAAGGGGCTGCTGAGCGACGCGCTGCACGGCCACCGGGACGGCTGGTCGCCGCTGTGGAGTCCGTACCGCTTCTCCGACCATCCCCCGCAGCCCGGACTGTGGGCGGTCGAACCGCACCTCGGATTCCGGGGTACCGGCGTCAAGTTCGAGGAGATCCTGGTGGTCACGGACTCCAAGGACCCCGAACAGGGCGCCTTCTGGCTGGACGACGATCTGCCGCATGTGCGGCGCTGGGCCGAGGAGAGGGTGGTGGCATGAATCCGAAGAATCTGCCGGGGGCGCGTGAGCGCCGGGTGCGTACGGGCGGAATCGAGCTGTGCGTCGTCGAGTTGGGGGACGTGTCACGACCCACGGTCGTTCTCGTGCACGGCTACCCGGACAGCAAGGAGGTCTGGACGGACGTGGCGAGGCAGCTCGCCGACCGGTGGCACGTCGTGCTGTACGACGTCCGCGGCCACGGCCGGTCCACCGCACCGAAACCACTGCGCGGCGGCTTCACGCTGGAGAAGCTCACCGATGACTTCCTGGCCGTCGCCGACGCTGTGAGCCCGGACCGTCCGGTGCATCTGGTCGGGCACGACTGGGGGTCGGTCCAGTCCTGGGAGTTCGTGACGGTCGAGCGGACCGAGGGCCGGATCGCCTCGTTCACCTCGATGTCCGGGCCCTGTCTGGATCACTTCGGGCACTGGATCAAGCAGCGGATGACCCGGCCCACCCCGCGCCGGGTCGGCCAGCTGCTCGGCCAGGGTGCCAAGTCCTGGTACGTCTACATGCTGCATACGCCGGTCCTGCCCGAGCTCGCCTGGCGCGGCCCGCTCGGCAGGCGGTGGCCGCGGATTCTCGAACGGATGGAGAAGGTGCCCGCGGGCGACTATCCGACGTCCTCGCTGCCCAGCGACGCGGCACACGGCGCCTGGCTCTACCGGGACAATGTCCGGGCCCGGCTGCGCCGGCCGCGTACCGATGCCTATGCGCATGTTCCGGTCCAGCTCATCACACCGACCGACGACATCTTCCTTTCGGAGAAGCTGTACGACCAACTGGAACTGTGGGCTCCGCAGTTGGTACGCCGCTCACTGCCGGGCAAGCACTGGGTGCCCCGCACCAGGCCGGACCGACTCGCTTCCTGGATCAGTGAGTTCGTCGCCGCCAACGAGGCGGCGCGGGCGGATGGCCGACCGGTACGGGACACCGCGCCGTCGGGGGCGTACGCGGACCGGTTCGCCGGACAGCTGGTCCTGGTGACGGGTGCGGCCGGCGGTATCGGCCGGGCCACGGCCTTCGCCTTCGCCGAGGCGGGTGCCCGGGTGGTGGCCGTGGACCGCGACGCGGAGGGGGCGGTCAGGACGGCGGAGATGGCCCGGCTGATCGGCTCCCCGGCCGCCTGGGGCGAAGCGGTCGACGTCAGTGACGAACAGGCGATGGAGAAGCTGGCCGAGAAGGTCGCCGCCGAGTACGGCATCGTCGACGTCCTGGTCAACAACGCCGGGATCGGGCTGTCGGGCTCCTTCCTGGAGACCACCAGCGAGGACTGGAGGAACGTCCTCGACGTCAATCTGTGGGGTGTCATCCACGGCTGTCGGATCTTCGGCCGGCAGATGGCCGAACGCGGCCAGGGCGGTCACATCGTCAACACGGCTTCTGCCGCCGCCTACCAGCCGTCCCGGGCGCTGCCCGCGTACAGCACGTCCAAGGCGGCCGTGCTGATGCTCAGCGAGTGCCTGCGGGCCGAGCTCGCCGACCGGTCGATCGGGGTCAGTGCCATCTGTCCCGGCATCGTCAACACGAACATCACCGCGACGGCACACTTCGCCGGTGCCGACGCGGCGGAGGAGAAGCGTCTGCGCAAGCGGACCAGCCGCTTGTACGGGCTCCGCAACTATCCGCCGGAGAGGGTCGCCGACGCGATCCTCAAGGCGGTGGTGCGCGACCAGGCCGTCGTACCGGTGACGCCGGAGGCCCGTGGGGCCCGGTTCCTGTCCCGGTTCAGCCCCGGTGCACTGCGCGCCATCGCCCGACTGAAGCCGCCGCTGTGAGCGGCCCCGGGCAGTCGTCGGCGGAGGAGCACCGGGCCGCCGCTGAGTACCGGATCGAGGACCTGGCGCATGCGAGCGGCACCACGGTCCGTACGATCCGCGCCTACCAGGACCGCGGTCTGCTGCCGACGCCGGAACGGCGCGGCCGGGCCAATGTGTACCGGGACACCCACCTTGCCCGTCTCCGGCAGATCGCCGATCTGCTGGACCGCGGATACACCCTGGCCAGCATCAAGGAGCTCCTGGACGCCTGGGACGCGGGCCGCGGTCTGGGCGGCGTGCTGGGGCTCGTCGCGGAGGTGCACGGCCCCTGGACGGACGAGCAGGCCGACCGGATCACCCGGGCCGAGCTGAACACAAGGTTCGGCACAAACCCCGACGACGACGCGATCGCCGAGGCGGTGGACCTCGGCGTACTCGAACCAGTGCCGGGGAGGGACGACGAGTTCCTGGTTCCCAGCCCGCAAGAGCTTGCCGTGGCGGTCGAGTTGTACGCGGCCGGCGTTCCGCTCGGCGCGATCTCGGGGCATCTGAGGGAACTTCGTGGTCGGGTCGAGCAGATCGCCTCGCGTTTCCTGGAGTTCACCACCGAGCATGTCTTCGCACGCTATCTCGGTCATCGCCCGCCCACTGACACGGACGCGGCGGAAGCAGCCGCCATGGTGCGCAGACTGCGCCCCCTCGCCCAGCAGACCGTGGACGCAGAACTGGCCCGCGCCATGCGCATGTTCGCCACCCGACGTCTGCGACACCACCTCGACGCGGACACCCCGTTCACCTTCCGGTCCGCAGCACCGACGACCCGACACATCGCTTTGCCAACGGGGACAATTCAGGCCGTGCAGGAGCTGGTTGGTCCGGACAACGTGTCCGCCTTCGTCGCCGCCGCCACGGAACGTGAGGTGCAGAAAAGGGCATTGGACGCACTCAGCTCATCCGGCCCTGAAATAAGGCAAGTTACTCAATTCGACTGATATCAAATCCACTTGTCCACAGAATCGCCAATTACCCTGTGGATAAGTGCAGTTGGCTGTGGATCAAACCTATGGACGAAAATTGCTTCAGCGAATATAATTGCTGAAGTGAATCGGTAGGTGAAATACGGATGCACACGAAAGACCGCTGTGGGCACTCTGGCGGGATGGACGAAAGACGCACCGTGAAGGTGTCCAAGTACCTCTCGAAACATCTGCGGCACCAGCCGGAACGAATCGGGATCACCCTCGACGCCAACGGCTGGGTGGCGATCGATGAACTGCTGCGCGCCATGGCCCGCCACAACTTCCCCATCAGCCGGGCCGAGCTCGACCACGTGGTCGCCGTCAACGACAAGCGGCGTTTCGCCGTCGAGAACGGCCGTATCCGTGCCAGCCAGGGGCACACCGTCCCGGTGGACCTCGCCCTCCCGCCGGCCGAGCCGCCCGCATACCTCTACCACGGCACGGTGGGACACGCGCTGGACGCGATCCGTAGCGAGGGCCTGCGTCCGATGAACCGAACGCATGTCCATCTCTCGCCCGACCGTGAGACGGCGACCAGGGTCAGTGCCCGACGCGGCCGTCCCGTCGTCCTGTCCGTGGACGCGAGCGCGATGCACCACGCGGGCCACACCTTCTACGTCAGCGCCAACGGGGTCTGGCTCACCGCTGCCGTGCCGCCCGCGTTCCTGCGTCTGCGCGGCTGACCCCACGGCCGGTCCCGCCGAGACCCCCGCGCTGCCACCGAGCGGATGCACCCGGGCACTCTCGTCAC
The DNA here is from genome assembly GCF_044754145.1 of Streptomyces sp. NPDC093149. Classification (NCBI taxonomy): domain Bacteria; kingdom Bacillati; phylum Actinomycetota; class Actinomycetes; order Kitasatosporales; family Streptomycetaceae; genus Streptomyces; species Streptomyces sp. NPDC093149. The sequence goes on along the minus strand of NZ_JBIVON010000005.1, from coordinate 407,240 downwards.
CTCAGGCGAGCCTTGTTCACCTATCGCAGCCTGACCAGCGGCCGGCTTCTCCGCACAGGCGCTCAGCGCCGTCCCGCGCCGAGCAGCTCACTCAGGCGGTCGCCGATGACGGACACCCCGGGGCGCGGCTCGCTCTCGTAGTACCAGGGCTTGCGCCGGCGCAGCAGCGCATCACCGTGCTCGCTCCAGGTGAATCCGGGTTTCCGCAGGAACTTCCGGAACACCACGTCGGCTGCCTCCGGGTGGGCAGTGGCCAGTCGGCAGATCGGCAGTGGCGTGATCGACTCCTCGCGCAGGTACGTGCGCAGCAGGTCCTGATGCTCTCTGCGTCCTGCGAGGGCGGGGTCCTCGAAGAGGTCCCGCAGCATCCCGTAGTCCGCGTAGAAGTTGAGCCCGTCGACGGGATCGTAGATGACACCGACGGTGTCCGAGTCCGCCAGTTCCCACGGCAGTTCGAAGAGGGGCAGGCCCGGGCCGGGGAGCCGCCTGCCCCGGGCACGACCGGACTGTCCTTCGACAGTTGCGTCCTGACGCCGACGGTAGTAGGCGTTGAGTCGTTCCTCGGCTTCGGCAGGCGGGAGGACCAGTTCGTCGCTGCCGCAGAACTCGATGAATGCGGCTCGGTCCTCCCGCATCCGCTGCCATCCCTGCTCGATCTTCGCGGGGTTACGAAAGACCAGCTCGGGCCGGCTGGTGGCAAGGCCGAGGGCGGCTTGGGCGATCTCGGCGGCACTGGACCTGGGGTAGTACGACATCGCCCCGGACACCAGCCACGCCCCGCCTGTCGAGTGCACGGGTACCAGGCAGGTGTGGAGGAACCCTCCCTTGGATACTCCACGGAACGCGGTCGGCCCGACATTCGAGTACGTGCGAAACTCCAGGTCATTGACCAGGTTGAGCAGGACGACGGCATCCCTTTCCCTGCGCCGGATCTCGAAGACGCCCTCGACCGGGTCACGCCAGCCGAGCAGCATCTCCCGGTCGGATGCGGTCAAGTCCTTCCGTGCGGCGATGAACCGGTCCACCACCGTCGAGCCGCCCGGCAGGCGGTGTCGCAGGATGAAGTGGTCGGTGATCCGGATCGCCTCGTTCTCGTCCAACTGCCGTTCAGGCCCTGCGGCATCCAGCAGGAGGGGCGTCAACCAGCGGTCGAAGCGGGCGCTCTGCGCGAAGGCGACCAGTCGCTCCTTCAACGTGGCACTGCGCTCGATGAGATCCGTCAGCGACGGTCCGCCGGCGCCCTGATTCGCGCCCTCTACGGGGTCAGCCATGTCCAGCCCTTCGCCTCGTCGATCACGGCTTCGAGTTCGGCTTCGCCCAGCATGCCCATGAGGCCGCCCAGCATGCCCATGAGGCCACGGTAACGGCCTCCACGGCGACGCCGACACGGCTTCCTGGTTCTTGCTCCGGCGGCACATCCGTGGAAGCGGAAAGCCCCGGCGTATCGTCTGAGGCATGCGTCTGAGCACTGTGATTCTTCCGATCCACCGCTGGAACGAGGGCCAGAAGTTCTGGCAGCGCGCCGAGGACATGGGGTTCCACGCCGCCTACACCTACGACCACCTGTCCTGGCGGACGTTCCGCGACGGACCCTGGTTCGGCGCGGTCCCGACTCTCACCGCCGCGGCCGCCGTCACCCAGCGGATGCGCCTGGGCACCCTCGTCACCTCAGTCAAGCCTTGTTCACCTATCGCAGCCTGACCTGCGATTTCAGCGTTATCCGCTCGTTCCGCCACGGCCCGGACGTCGGCACACCCTGGTCGACGAGGAACTGGGCTGAAGCCATGACGGAGTCCGGTCAGCTCACGCTCATGCCACGGTCCGGCCACTGACCGCGCTCCTCGCGCATAGCGTTGATCTTTCGGGACGCCTTGAGGAACGAGTAGTCCGTCCGGTCGTCGTCAGCCGACGACGTGCGGGATTCCTTGTCCATGGTCAGGTGTCGCGAAAAGCTGTCCGGATCGTCCCCGAACTCGTAGCGGACCAGCTCCGCGTCCTCGGAGATCTTCCGGAAGTAGACGAGTGCGGCCACTACCACTCACCCTCAATGTCTTCCCGCTTGTTCAGCGGTACGGAATCCTGCCAATTGTACGTTTCGTTGGCGACCCTATGCGCTTCCTGGTAGGTCGCACCGGGGTTCTCCCGGAGGTAGGTGAGCTCAGCCAGCTCGTGCTCCAGCAGGAGTCTGTCCTCGGGCAGGGAGTTCCCGGCTCTCAAGCGAATCCACGCGTCCGCGATCTCTGCATCGGCGTCGAACTTGCGCACGACGACCTTCCCTGTTTCGTAATCTTCGATGGGGTGTTCCGTGTCGAAGACATGCTTCTTGATCGCCGTGACCTCCTCCGATGAGAATCCCGTCGCTCCATTGTCGCGAGCCAGTCCCTGCGTGTGATTGCTGATGGCGTCGATGTCCCGCGAGTCCCGCATGAAGTCCGCGTACGCGTCCTCGGCCCACCGTGTCTGGGCGGGATCGTCCAGGATGTCCCTCGGACGTCTGCGGGCACCTGTCAGCCACTCGTCGGAGTGCCGGATCCCGGATTGGGCCGCCCCTTCAAGTCCTTCCCGTGCGGCGACGCGGAGTCCCGCCCGGGCCCCGCCGAATCCCTTCGTACCGATCAGGTCCGGGACCAGCCGGCCCAGCCCTTCGCTGGGATCCGCGCTGAAACTGTCGATGAGTGCTCCGGGGACGCGCTCGGGGTGGGCTGCCGTGGAGACGAGGCCCGCCAGCGTCATACTGACGTGCTGCTGGTAGTCAGCCGGGTGAGTCAGGTTGTAGGGATCGAGCGGGTTGAGGCCGCGTACGAAGGTGAGGAGTCCCGCCGTTCCTTTGACCACCCCGCCCACGAAGTGGTTGAACTCGACGGCGTTGGCCCCTCGCGAGTCGACCCACGAGGCCATGGCCCGGTCGAGCGGCGGCGGCTCGGCAGGCGCGTACTCCGTCGCGGCGGCGATGGCCCGCTCAGCGGTGGCAGCGGCCTCGTTGCGCTGACGCCGTGCCTCCTTCAGCGTCTCGAAGGCCAACCTGACGTCCGCCACACCTGGATCGCTGAACGAGGGAGGTTTCGGCCCCGGGTCGCGGCCGGCCCGTGCGGCCGCGTTGTAGCCGTCGACCTTGGAGTTGTAGGCGCTGACGGCGTCCTCGGACGCCTTCTTGCCCTTCTTGTACAGGTCGATCGCCTGTTGGGCCTGCCTCTGTGCCCACTCCACGGTCTCCGTGTAGCGGAGAAGCGCGTTGCTGGCGGCTTCACAGGCGTCGGCCGCCCGAAGCCAGTTCGCCGGATACATCGCGAACTTCTCCCGGAAGGCGTCGGCCGCCTGCCCCTTCCAGTGGCCTGAGTCCAGCGCGCGCATGCCCTGGCCAACGCGGTCGAAGGCTGCCTGGAAGTCCTTGAAGTGCGTCGCCGACTCCCGAAGAGCCGCAGGCGATCCATGGATCAGCTCATTGGCCTGTTCCGTCTCACCGAGATGCTGCTCACGTATCGAGGCCCCGAGGTCGGAGGCGACATCATCGCCCCAATCCTCGACTTTGTCCGCCCAGTCGTGCGCGCCGACGTGGTCGAGCCCCTTCCCAGCCCAGTCGGTGGCCTGGTCGATACCCTCGCCCAGGGCCTTCTTCCCGGCCTCCCAACCCTCCTCCAGCTTTCCCAGGCCCTTGTTGGCCAGGCCTCCTCAGTCCACCGTCAGCCCTCACCACCCTGCTGAGGCTTCGGCGGCGGCCCGACCATGTCCTCTACTGCGGCGTCCACCTCTTCGCGCATCCCCGTTGCGTCGATGAGCTGGTTGGGCAGGAGGATCTCGGAGCTGTTGAGGTCTCGGACGGTCCCCTTCCACGCCTCCTTGCTGTTCTCGGCGGCTCGGTCCAACGACTCCTGGCTGTAGTCGGCATCTCGGATCTGGGTGTAGGCGTTGTCCGAGAACACCCCGCCCCAGTCCTTGGCGATGACCTCCTCCTCGGTGGCATACGGATTGCCCATCCCGGAGTTGACGAGCACCTTGAAGGAGCCCTGAATGTACTGATCCTGCTCATGCAGCATGCCTGCCGACAGCCCGACATTCGCCGCGAACGTGTTGCCCTGCTGCACCAACGCCCGAACGCCCCACTCCCAGCGCTCGCAGAAGGTGCCCAATGTGGTTGCCACCCCCTCGTGGCCCGTCTCCATCCCAGACAGCGCGGTGTCGGCGAAACCTCGCCCCATACTCGCCATCCCCACCATGCCGAGCTCTTTGAGCTCCTCCAGCGCCTGGGTGATACCCAGTGCGATCTGTCCCAGCGCTTCCTTGGAGGAGCTGAGGTCGGGCTGGTCGCCGCTCACGCCGCCTCCCCGTCAAGTGCCGCCGCATCCGGCACGATCCCGCGCACTGGCGGAAACACGGCTCCGTCCGGCCCCGCAGCGTTCAACGCCACACCGCACGGGAAGTCCAGCACCGGCACTACCTCATCCAGCAGCCGTGCACCGACCACCCGCCGGTACGACCACTCCCGGCCCTCCTCGCCACGCGCAGCAGCGAATCGGGCCAACGCTTCCTCATCGGAGAACGCACAGATCCAGTCCAGGCCCCCGAACTCGGCAGTCCACAGCCCATCTTGCTCCTCCAGCGGCACCAGTACCACGCGGCTACGGAAGTCCGCAAGCCGCTCCCGTACCGCCTCCCGAGCCTGTTCCACGGGACCGACCTCTGCTGGAAGCGCACGCGCAACCGGCGGCACCGTCGGCGTTGAAGCCGCTCGTTTGACAGCCTCGGACTTAAGTTGAGCCCACTCCTCGTCAAACCCCACCCAGAACCTCCGTCGGCTCGCCGGTCAGCTCCAGAATGCCAGCTCGTCACCCTCGGCTGTTCGAGCCGAAGCACCTCGGGCTCATCAGGATCCGGCCACGACGAGGCGTCGGCTGTCCGCTGAACGGACGTAGGCTCGTCGGCATGAGCCTGCGCCTGAGCACCGTGATCCTTCCCGTCGACCGCTGGCACGAGGCCGGCCGCGCCAAGTGGCAGCGCGCGGAGGAGCTCGGCTTCCACGTGGCGTACACCTATGACCACCTGTCCTGGCGGTCCTTCCGGGACGGCCCGTGGTTCGGCGCGCTGCCCACCCTCACCGCCGCCGCGACGGCCACCGAGCGGCTCCGCCTCGGCACCCTCGTCACCTCCCCCAACTTCCGGCACCCCGTCACGCTGGCCAAGGACCTCATCACGCTGGACGACGTCTCCGGCGGACGGATCACCCTCGGTATCGGCGCAGGCGGCAACGGCTTCGACGCCACGACGCTGCGCCGGAGCGACGAGGAGCCGTGGACGCCGCGCGAGCGGGCAGACCACTTCGACGAATTCGTGCCGCTGCTCGACCAGCTGCTCCGCGAGCCCTCGGTGACGTACGAGGGCCGGTTCTACGCGGCGAACGAGGCCCGGAACGTCCCCGGCTGCGTCCAGCGTCCCCGGCTGCCGTTCGCGGTGGCCGCCACCGGGCCGCGCGGGATGAAGCTGGCCGCGCGGTACGGCCAGGCCTGGGTCACCACGGGGGACCCCAAGCTGTACGAGACGGGGACCCCAAAACAGTCCGTGGAGGCCATCCGGGGGCAGATCACCAAGCTGGGCACGGCATGCGAGTCCGTCGGCCGGGACGTCGACGGGATGGACAAGATCCTGCTCACCGGTTTCACCCCGGACCGACCGCTGCAGTCCGTCGACGCCTTCGTGGACTTCGCGGGCACCCACTTCGCCCTCGGCTTCACGGAGATCGTCGTCCACTGGCCGATCCAGGACTCCGACTTCGCGGCGGACGAGAAGATCTTCGAGCGCATCGCCACCGAGGGCCTGGCCCAGCTCGCCCCCTGACGGCCCCGACGCGACCGCCGACCCGTCCCGTCCCGGACCTCCCCCTGGCGGACCCGGCACAACCCCACCGGACCGTCGCCGGGCCGATCGGCCCACCGTCACAGCCGATCGGCCCGGCACCACGGATCGAAAACCAATGGCATATGCAACAGGCATGGTCCCCGGTCAGGGGTGCACATCCTCATTTGTGCGCCCCTCCGCACGCCCGTGCGGCTTCGTACGCGAGAATGAGCGTGTGACCTCAGCTACCGACTCGCCTTCGCCTGCCGCTCCCCGGCTGATCGCCACCGACCTGGACGGCACCCTTCTGCGTGACGACAAGACCGTCTCGGCCCGTACGGTCGCCGCGCTCGCCGCCGCCGAGGAGGCCGGTATCGAGGTCTTCTTCGTCACCGGACGCCCGGCCCGCTGGATGGATGTCGTCAGCGACCACGTCCACGGCCACGGCCTGGCGATCTGCGCGAACGGCGCCGCGGTCGCCGATCTGCACGCGGACGGCAAGCTGGTCAAGGTCCGACCGCTGCTGCGCGACATCGCCCTGGACGTCGTGCACACCCTGCGCGCCGCCGCACCCGGCACCTCCTTCGCTGTCGAACTGGCCACGGGCATCCATTACGAACCGGCCTACCCGCCCTTCCACCTGGACCCCGGCGCCACCGTCGCCGTCGCCGAGAAACTGCTCAGCGAGGAGACGCCCGGCAGCGGCGCTCCTGTGCTGAAGCTCCTCGCCCACCACGACGAACTGTCCCCGGACGACTTCCTCTCCCTGGCCCGCGCAGCGGCCGGCGACCGCGCCTCCTTCACCCGGTCCAGTCCCACGGCCCTGCTGGAAGTCAGCGGCCCCGGGGTCTCCAAGGCCAGCACCCTGGCGCTCTGCTGCGCCGAGCGCGGCATCTCGCCCGCCGAGGTCGTCGCCTTCGGTGACATGCCCAACGACGTGGAGATGCTCAGCTGGGCGGGCACCTCGTACGCGATGGGCAACGCCCACCCGGCCGCACTCGCCGCCGCCTCGGGCCGGACCGCCACCAACGGCGACGACGGCGTCGCGGTCGTCATCGAACAGATCCTCGCCGAACGCCGGATGCGCGACACGGCAGGCTGAAAGGCCTGCGCCCGGAGCCGGATGCCCGACACGGCGGCCGAGGCCTGCGCCTGCCCGCGACACGGCAGGCGGGGCCCGCGTCCGCGTGCCGCCCACCGCCTTCACCCCGCGCAACGTGCTCGGCCGCCTCGGCCGGATGAGGCCGTGCAGCCGTGCCCCCGCGAAGCCGGACCCCGAGCACCCCGCCACCGGCTCAGATCGGCGCCTCCCACACCACCGTCGTGCCGCCCCCGTCCTCCCCGATGCCGGGCCCGAACCAGCTCGCACCCCCCAGCGACTCCGCCCGCCGTGCCAGGTTCCGCAGCCCACTGCGCCGACCGCTCTCCGGGATGCCCATCCCGTCGTCGGCGACCGACAGCCGCACCGCGTCCCTCCCGTCGGGCAGCGCGACGGTCGCGTCGACGACCACGTCGATCGACGATGCCTCGGCATGCCGGAAGGCATTGGACAGCGCCTCCCGCAGCGCGGCGATCAGGTTCTTCCCGGTCAGTTCGCCCACCAGCGAGTCGACCGGGCCGAGGAAGCGGTGCGAGGGCTTGAAGCCCAGCGGGACCGCCGCCATGTTGATCTCGCGCAGGACACGGGTGCGCAGCCCGGACGGTGCCTCCGCGGGTTCCTGCTGCAGCGCGAAGATCGCGGTACGGATCTCCTGGATGGTCACGTCCAGTTCGTCGACCGCCCGGCCGACACCGGTCCGCACCTCGGGCACGTCCGACCTGCGCTGGGCGCTCTCCAGCATCATTCCGGTGGCGAACAGCCGCTGGATGACCAGGTCGTGCAGATCGCGGGCGATCCGGTCACGGTCCTCGTAGACGGCGAGCCGTTCCCGGTCCCGCTGGGCCTCGGCCATCATCAGCGCGAGTGCGGCCTGCGAGGCGAACTGGGTGGCGAGGGTCCGTTCCGTCTCGGTGAACGGCCTGTCGCCCCGGGCGCGAGGGGTGGCGAGCGCGCCCAGCACCCGCCCACCGCTGTGCAGCGGCAGCAGCATGCTGGGGCCGAAGTGGTGGGCCAGCTTGGTGACCATGCGGGAATCGGTGGCCGAGTCGTCCACGAAGACCGCCTCGCCGCCCAGCAGCTTCGCCACCACCGGGCTCTGAGGCCCGATGATCACCCCCAGCGGGGCGGATGCGTCGTCGTCCGCGGAGACCGCGACGATCTCCAGACCGCCTCCCTCCGTCGGCAGCAGCACGATCCCGGCGGCGGACGCGGCGAGATGACGGGCCTGTTCGGCGACGACGGAGAGCGCGTCATCGGCGTCACCGCCGGAGAGCAGGGCGGTGGTCACGGCCACCGAACCGTCGATCCAGCGCTCGCGCTGACGCGCCGCCTCGTACAGCCGGGCGTTGCCGATGGCGATCCCGGCCTCCGTGGCGAGCACCCGCACCATGTGCAGGTCGTAGTCGTTGAACTCGCCTCCGTCGTCCTTCTCGGCCAGATAGAGATTTCCGAAGATCTCTCCCTGTACGCGGATCGGAACGCCGAGGAAGGTCCGCATCGGCGGGTGGCCGGGCGGGAATCCGGCGAACCTCGGATCGGCCGTGAGATCGGCGAGCCTCACCGGACCCGGATCGTGGATCAGCGCTCCGAGCAGCCCCCGGTGCCCGTCGGGGCGGCGCCCGATCTCGCGCGCCACTGCGTCCGGCACTCCGTACGTGACGAAATCGGAGAGCCCCGCACCCTCCTCGTCGACGACGCCGATGGCGGCATAGCGGCAATGGGCGAGTTCGGCCGCGGTCTCGCAGATCCGGTCGAGGGTGGAGTGCAGTTCGAGGCCCGTGCCGACGGAGCGCATGGCCTCCAGCAGCTGCGGCACCCGAGCGGTGAGTTCGGTGGACAGGCCCTGCAGGCTGCGGGTCGCCCGCGTTGCGGCTTCGAGTGAGTCCTTCGAGTCCTGCTCTGACATACCCCGAGACTAGTTAGTCCCTATTGGTGAGGAAAGTTGGCTATTGTTCCGTTCGACTCACCCGTCCGACTCACCCGTCCGGCTCACGCCGGTACGCCCACGGCTGTTTCGGCCCCCCGCGCGGTCTCCCGCTCACGCTCCAGCATCCGGCGCAACGGGCCCTCCCCGGCAGCAAGATCGGCGTACGGACCGCGCTGCACGATCCGGCCGGCATCCAGCACCACCACCTCGTCGACGGCTTCGAGTCCTTGCAGACGGTGGGTGATCAGCACCGTCGTACGTCCCTGGGTGGCGGCCAGCAGGTCCGCCGTCAGGGCGTCCGCCGTCGCCAGGTCGAGATGCTCCGCGGGCTCGTCCAGAACCAGTACGGGGAAGTCGGCAAGGATCGCCCGTGCCAGCGCGAGGCGCTGTCGTTGGCCGCCGGAGAGGCGTGCTCCGTGTTCACCGACGAGGGTGTCGAGCCCGTCCGGCAGCGCCTCGGCCCAGTCGAGCAGCCGTGCCCCGTCGAGAGCCATCCTCAGTTCCTCGTCCGTCGCATCGGTACGGGCCAGCCGCAGGTTCTCCCGGATGGAACTGTCGAAGATGTGGGCGTCCTGGGCGCACAGCCCGACGAACCGCCGGACCGTATCCCCCTCCAGTGAGGCGGCCTCGACCCCGCCGATCCGGTACGTGCCCGCTCGCGCGTCCAGGAACCGGAGAAGGACCTGCGCGAGGGTCGTCTTCCCGGAGCCGGACGGGCCGACGACGGCGATCCGGCGGCCCGCGGTCAGCCTCAGGTCGACGGAGTCCAGGGCATCCCGCCCTGCGCCCGCGTACCGGGCCGACAGCCCCCGCACCTCCAGCGGGAAGGGCGATCCAGGTGCCGCTGCCGGGCTGTCCGGTTCGCTCACCGGCAGCGGGGTGTCCAGCACCTCGTACACCCGCTCCGCACTGCGCTTGACCCGCTGCCGGTACTGGACGGCGAGGGGCAGACCGGTCACGGCCTCGAAGGCGGCCAGCGGCGTGAGCACCACCACCGCGAGCTCCACGCCGGCGAGCCGCCCGTCGTGCACGGCCGGGAGGGCGACGAGCGCGGTGACGACGACGGTGAGGCCGCCGATCAGAGCGATGAGACCACCGCCGAGCGCGGTGGAGGTCGCCGCGCGGGCGGCGATACGGGTCAGAACTCCGTCGGCCTCCCGGGCACGCGCCCGGCGGTCGGACAGGGTCCCCGCAACGGTCAGTTCGGCGGTCCCGCCGAGCAGATCGGTGATCCGGACAGCCAGGTCGGCACGTGCGGGGGCCAGCCGGCGTTCCGCACGGCGGGAGCAGGCCCCGCTGACCAACGGCACTGCCACTCCGGCCAGCAGCAGTCCGGCGGCCAGCACCACGCCCGCCGCGGGCAGCAGCCAGCCGATGAATCCGGCGGTCGCCGCCCCCACCACGACGGCGGTCCCGGCGGGCAGCAACCAGCGCAACCAGTAGTCCTGGAGGGCGTCGACATCGGCGACGAGCCGGGAGAGCAGGTCACCGCGCCGGGCCCGGCGCAGACCGGCAGGGGCGACGCGCTCCAGGCCCCGGTAGACCGCGACGCGCAGCTCGGCGAGCATCGTGAGCACCGCGTCGTGCGACACCAGACGCTCGGCGTAGCGGAAGACGGCCCGTCCGAGACCGAAAGCACGGGTCGCGGTCACGGCGACCATCAGATAGAGCACCGGGGGCTGTTCGGAGGCACGGGAGATCAGCCAGCCGGAGACGGCCATGAGCCCGACGGCCGAACCCAGGGCGAGGCTTCCCAGCAGCAACGCGAGTACCAGCCGTCCGCGCTGGGCCCCGGCGGCCTCCCTGACCCGGGCGAGGACCTGTCCGGAGCGGGCCGCGGTGTCCCGCAGCACCTCGCGGTCCGACGGCACGTCGCTTCCGTCGGCGGCTGCGCCCGTGGGCCGTGGCATCGCGGCGGATGGCTCGGGCTTCTCCGGGCGAAGGGTCACGCCCGGTTCCAGCGTCACCACCCGGTCGGCCACCGAGAGCAGCGCCGGACGGTGCACGACGAGCAGCACGGTCCGCCCCGCCGCCAGTCTCCGTACCGCCTCGACGATTCCCGCTTCCGTCTCGCCGTCCAGGCTCGCGGTCGGCTCGTCGAGCAGCAGCAGCGGCCGGTCGGCGAGGAAGGCCCGCGCGAGCGCGAGCCGCTGACGCTGACCGGCGGAGAGACCCGCACCGTCCTCACCGAGGAGTGTCCGGACACCGTCCGGCAGTTCCGCGACGAAGTCGTACGCGCCCGCGTCGCGCAGCGCCGCGGTCACCGCGTCGTCGTCCGCGTCCGGCCGCGCCAGCCGTACGTTCTCCGCGATCGTGCCCGCGAAGAGATAGGGACGCTGCGGCACCCAGGCGATCCGCTCCCGCCAGCGCTCGGGCGCCAGCGTCGCCAGATCGATGCCACCGACCCGCACCCGCCCCTCGTCGGGCGCCGTGAATCCCAGAACCACATCGAGCAGGGTGGACTTCCCGACGCCGCTCGGGCCGACCAGGGCGACGGTCTCCCCTTCGTCCACCACCAATGAGGCCCCGTCCAGAGAAGGTTCGGTACGGCCCTCGTGCCGTACGGTCACCCCCTCCAGTTCCAGCCGCAGCGACGTCGGGATGCCCGCGGTGCCGCCGGGCCGGGGTTCGGTCTCCAGGACCGAAAAGATCTCCTCCGCGGCCGAGAGACCCTCGGCGGCCGCGTGGTACTGCGCTCCGACCTGCCGGATCGGCAGATAGGCCTCGGGCGCCAGGATCAGCACCACCAGACCGGTGTAGAGGTCGAGTTCACCGTGCACGAGCCGCATGCCGATGGTGACGGCGACGAGAGCCACCGACAGGGTCGCCAACAGCTCCAGGGCGAAGGACGACAGGAACGCGATCCGCAGGGTCCGCAGGGTGGCCCGGCGGTACTGAGAGGTGATGGTGCGGATGGATTCGGCCTGCGCCTTGGCACGGCCGAATACCTTCAGCGTCGGCAGTCCTGCGACCACGTCAAGGAAGTGTCCGGAGAGCCGGGACAGCAGCCGCCACTGGCGGTCCATCCGTGACTGGGTGGCCCAGCCGATCAGGATCATGAAGAGCGGGATGAGTGGCAGCGTGACCACGATGATCGCCGCCGAGACCCAGTCCTCGGTGACGATCCTGGCCAGGACCGCCACCGGCACGACCACCGCGAGACCGAGCTGGGGCAGATAGCGCGCGAAGTAGTCGTCGAGCGCGTCGACCCCCCTGGTGGCGAGCGCCACCAGGGAGCCCGTGCGCTGCCCGCTCAGCCAGTTGGGGCCGAGCGCGGCCGCCCGCTCCAGCAGCCGGCCGCGGAGTTCGGACTTGACCGCCGCGCCGGCCCGGTACGCGGCCAGTTCGGTCAGCCACGAGACCAGCCCCCGGCCGAGTGCCACCGCGGCGAGCAGAATCAACGGGGTCCGTAGCCCCGAGACGGTCAGCCCGTCCTCGAACCCGCCCACCACCACTTCGGCGACGAGCATGGCCTGGGCGATGACCAGCGCCGCACCGACAACTCCGAGTGCCACCAGGGCTGCCAGAAAGAGGCGGGTCGCTCGGGCGTGGCGGAGCAGGCGCGGGTCGATCGGTTTCACGTGAAACAGCTCCCAGTGGGCTCGGTCGGCGGACCAGTTGCGCTCAGTGCGCTTCGGCGATGTGCTGCGTACCGATGCGCTTGCGGAACACCCAGTACGTCCAGCCCTGGTAGAGCAGGACGACCGGGGTGGCGATCCCCGCACACCAGGTCATGATCTTCAGCGTGTACGGGGTGGACGAGGCGTTGGTGACCGTGAGATTCCAGGCGTCGTTCAGCGAGGACGGCATGACGTTCGGGAAGAGCGTCAGGAAGAGCATGGCCACGGCGGCCGCGACGGTCACACCGGAGAACGCGAACGCCCAGCCCTCGCGTCCCGCAGCGATCGCGCCGATCGCGGCGACCAGTGCCACCGCGGCGATGCCCATCGCCAGCAGGCTCCAGCCGTCGCCGTTGTCGCGCTGGGTCCAGATCATGAAGCCGAGGGCGAGCACCGCGGTGACGGGCCCCAGCTTCAGCGCCAGCTTGCGCGACCGCTCCCGGATGTCCCCGACCGTCTTGAGTCCCGCGAACACGGCACCGTGGAAGGTGAAGAGGGTGAGCGTGACCAGTCCACCGAGGATGGCGTACGGGTTGAGCAGGTCCCAGAAGTTGCCCACGTACTCCATGTCGGCGTTGATCTTCACGCCGCGCACGATGTTCCCGAACGCCACACCCCAGAGGAACGCCGGGATCAGCGAGGTCCAGAAGATCGCGTGTTCCCAGTTGGTCTGCCACTTGTCCTCGGGCCGCTTCGCCCGGTACTCGAAGGCGACGCCGCGCACGATCAGACAGACCAGGATGATCAGCAGCGGCAGGTAGAAGCCGGAGAACAGGGTGGCGTACCACTCGGGGAAGGCGGCGAAGGTCGCACCGCCCGCGCTGAGCAGCCACACCTCGTTGCCGTCCCAGACGGGGCCGATCGTATTGATCAGAACCCGCCGCTCCTTGCGGTCGCGGGCCAGCAGCTTGGTCAGGACACCGATTCCGAAGTCGAATCCCTCCAGGAAGAAGTAGCCGGTCCAGAGGACGGCGATGAGCACGAACCAGACGTCGTGGAGTTCCATCTCTCAGCTCCTCTGCTCTCAGTAGGAGAAGGCCATCGGCCGGTCGGCGTCGTCATGGTCGTCGCCGCCGATCTTGGTGGGCGGGTTGAGGTCGGCCTCCGTCAGCTCCGGCGGCCCGGCCTTGATGTACTTCACGAGCAGCTTGACCTCGATCACCGCGAGCGCGGCGTAGAGCAGGGTGAAGCCGATCATCGAGGTGAGCACCTCGGCCTGCGAGACGCCGGGGGAGACCGCGTCGCGGGTCTGGAACACTCCGTAGACGACCCAGGGCTGACGGCCCATCTCGGTGAAGATCCAGCCCCATGAGTTGGCGATCAGCGGGAAGAGCAGCGTCCAGAGCGCGACGATCCAGTAGCACTTGGCGAGCTTGGGGCTGAGGGCCTTGTTCTTGAAGAGGACCAGGTGAGGCACTTCGTCCTCGCCGGTCCGCATCCCCGGCGGCAGCATGAACTTCTTCCGCGTCAGCCACAGTCCGAGGAGGCCGAGGGCGAAGGACGCCATCCCGAAGCCGATCATCCAGCGGAAGCTCCAGAAAGCAACCGGGATGTTGGGCCGGTAGTCGCCGGGACCGAACTTCTCCTGCTCGGCCTTGTTGATGTCGTTGATGCCGGGGACGTGCGAGGTGAAGTTGTCGTCCGCGAGGAAGGACAGTATCCCGGGGATGGAGATCTCCACGGTGTTGTGGCCCTTGGCCACGTCGCCGACCGCGAAGATCGAGAAGGGTGCCGCGTCCTGCCCCTCCCAGAGCGCCTCGGCGGCGGCCATCTTCATCGGCTGCTGCTTGAACATGACCTTGCCCAGCTGGTCACCGCTGATTGCGGTGAGGAGCCCGGCGATCACCACGGTGACCAGACCGAGCCGCAGCGAGGTCCGCATCACCGGGATGTGCTTCTTGCGTGCCAGGTGGAAGGCGGCGATACCGACCATGAACGCGCCTCCGACCAGGAAGGCGGCGGTGATGGTGTGGAAGAACTGGGCGAGCGCGGTGTTCTGGGTGAGCACATGCCAGAAGTCGGTCAGCTCGGCCCGGCCGCGTTCCTTGTTGATCCGGTAACCCACCGGATGCTGCATCCAGGAGTTGGCCGCCAGGATGAAGTACGCGGACAGGATGGTCCCGAGGGAGACCATCCAGATGCAGGCGAGATGGATCTTCTTCGGGAGCTTGTCCCAGCCGAAGATCCACAGTCCGATGAAGGTGGACTCGAAGAAGAAGGCGATCAGCGCCTCGAACGCGAGCGGGGCACCGAAGATGTCACCGACGAACCGCGAGTAGTCGGACCAGTTCATGCCGAACTGGAACTCCTGGACGATGCCGGTGACGACGCCCATGGCGATGTTGATCAGGAAAAGCTTGCCCCAGAACTTCGTCGCTCTGAGGTACTTCTCCTTGTTCGTACGCACCCACGCGGTCTGCAGGCCGGCGGTGAGCGCGGCGAGAGAGATCGTCAAGGGGACGAACAGGAAGTGGTAGACGGTGGTGATACCGAACTGCCATCGCGCCAGGGTTTCCGGCGCCAGAGCTAGCTCCACGTCGTCTTCTCCTTACGTCACCGTAGTCGCACCGGCAATTTGCCCTTTAAATCCGACTAATCACGGGATGAAACAGGACAGGCTTGTGAACGCGTTCACATTCACAAGCAATTATGGCGCACGGACTTTCGGGACGTTCGGGCGGGGTACCCCTCTTGGGATGTTCCGATCAATCCCCCCGAAGCAGACATCCCCGGACCGCCGCGGTCCGGACTCCGCCCACGGCCTCGAACGCGAAGGCCCCGCACCTCGCGAACGAGGTACGGGGCCCGGAGCCTCACATGCGCGCAGGTCGCCGCGCGCCGCTCTACAGGTCCTTGCGGTACGACTCCGTCACCTTCAGGAACAGATCGTTCGCCTCGTCCTCCCCGATCGAGACCCGCACGCCCTCGCCCGCGAACGGCCTGACCACCACGCCGGCCCGCTCGCACACCGCGGCGAAGTCGGCGGTACGGTCCCCGAGCCGCAGCCAGACGAAGTTCGCCTGGGACTCCGGCACCGTCCAGCCCTGCTCCGCCAGCGTCCGCTGCACCCGGTCGCGCTCGCACACCAGGGAGCCGACCCGCCCCAGGAGTTCGTCCTCGGCGCGCAGCGAGGCCACCGCCGCGTCCTGCGCGAGCTGGCTGACCCCGAAGGGCACCGCCGTCTTGCGCAGGGCCGCCGCCACCGGCTCATGGGCCACGGCGAAGCCGACCCGCAGACCGGCCAGGCCGTAGGCCTTGGAGAACGTCCGCAGCACCGCCACATTGGGCCGGTCCCGGTAGATCTCGATGCCGTCCGGCACCTCGACGTCGCGGATGAACTCCTTGTACGCCTCGTCGAGCACCACCAGGACATCGCTCGGCACCCGGTCCAGGAACCGCTCCAGCTCGGCCCGGCGCACCACCGTGCCGGTCGGGTTGTTCGGATTGCAGACGAAGATCATCCGGGTGCGGTCCGTGATCGCGTCCGCCATCGCGTCGAGGTCGTGCACCTCACCGTCGGTCAGCGGAACCTTCACCGAGGTCGCACCGCTGACCTGCGTGATGATCGGGTACGCCTCAAAGGAGCGCCAGGCGTAGATGACCTCGTCGCCCGGCCCCGAAGTGGCCTGGAGCAGCTGCTGCGCCACACCGACCGAGCCGGTTCCGGTGGCGAGATGGGAGACGGGCACACCGAAACGGTCGGCCAGCTCGTTCATCAGACCGGTGCAGGCCATGTCCGGGTAGCGGTTGAAGTTCGCGGCCGCGGCGAGGGCAGACTCCATCACGCCGGGCAGCGGCGGATACGGGTTCTCGTTGGAGGACAGCTTGAACGCAACCGGTCCGTCGGCAGCAGCCGGCTTGCCCGGCACATAGGCGGGGACGCCGTCCAGCTCGGCGCGCAGCTTGGGGCTCGTCTCGCTCACCGCAGGTCCTCCTCGACCGTCTGTACACATCAATACTGCTCACCTTATGAGGATTGGGCGCTGCTGCGAATGGTCGAAGCGTCCAATCGTCCGGTGCGACCGGGAATCGGGGGGAGCGCTTCTCTCCTTGACGCGCGCCGGTGGCTCACGCCGTGGCGCGCGTCCCCCGAAGAGGTGAGATGAGACCTCTTCGAGACATCGGCCGTTTAGTAGGCCCAGCGGGTTCGATGCATGACACATAACGGTGGATCCAGCCAACGCTCTTGCTTTGCAAGGCATTTGACACCTAATGATCATGCAAAAACGTGCCTGCCAATGAGTGAATATGCAGCCGGGCCAACCGCCTGTCCGAGCCCTACTATCGGCTCGCCATGACAGCAGCAGGGAAGCACCAGGTGAGCCGGACGGAGACACCCCGGCGCGGCGGCCGGCAGGGACGAGCGGGAATCCGGGACGTGGCCGCCGCCGCCGGCGTCTCCATCACGACCGTCTCCGACGCGCTCAACGGCAAGGGCAGGCTCCCGGACGCCACCCGCCGCCATGTCCGTGAGGTCGCTGAGCGCCTGGGCTACCGCCCTTCCGCCGCGGCCCGAACCCTCCGTACCGGCAAGTCCGGCCTCATCGGCCTGACCGTGACGACGTACGGGGACGAACCCTTCACCTTCACGGAGTTCGCCTACTTCGCAGAGATGGCCAGAGCGGCCACCTCCGCCGCGCTCGCCCGCGGCTACGCCCTCGTCATCCTGCCCGCCACCTCACGCCACGACGTCTGGTCGAACGTCGCTCTCGACGGCACCGTCGTGATCGACCCCTCCGACCAGGATCCGGTCGTCACGGAACTCGTACGCCAGGGTCTGCCCGTCGTCTCGGACGGCCGGCCGGCCGGAACGCTCCCGGTCACCGCGTGGGTCGACAACGACCACCGGGCCGCCGTGCTCGACCTCCTCGACCATCTCGCCGCCGCCGGGGCCCGCCGCATCGGCCTGCTCACCGGCACCACCACCGACACGTACACCCGGCTCTCCACCACCGCCTACCTCCACTGGTGCGAGCGCGTGGGCCAGGATCCGGTGTACGAGTCCTATCCCGCCCACGACCCGTGCGCGGGCGCGGTCGCCGCCGACCGGCTGCTGGCCCGCCCCGACCGGCCCGACGCCGTCTACGGGCTCTTCGACCCCAACGGCACCGATCTCCTGGCGGCCGCCCGCAGATACGGCCTGCGCGTCCCCGAGGACCTCCTGCTGGTCTGCTGCAGCGAGTCCACGGTGTACGCGACGACCGAGCCCCCCATCACCACCCTGTCGCTCAAGCCGCGCAGAATCGGCACGGCGGTCGTCCAACTGCTGATCGACGCCATCGAAGGCGTCGATCACGACGGACCGGTGGAGCAGGTGATACCGACGGAGCTCATCGTCCGGACGTCCTCGCAACGCCGTCCACCCCGCACCACGGTCAGCGCGCCCCGCTCCCCCGCAGGGGACTGATCAGGCGATTTCAGACCAATCGGCCGGTGAACCTGACGTGCGCCCGGATTCACCACCCCTGGTGCGTCACAGAGCACGATTCGCATTCCTATGATGGGCGCACGACACCGCGGACCACCCCGACCAGCAGGGCCCGTCAGGTGTACGGCGGCGCGACGGTGGTGGAGGGGTCGATGACACAGGGGGCCGGTCAGGAACCCGTGGTGCGGACTGCGACGTTGCGTGACTTCCGCGTACCGCCCTATGCGCAGACCCCGGTGCCGCCTTCATCGCCGCACCCGGGCAACGCGGTCCCGGAAGACGGACTGCCTGAGGGGTACACCCCCACCGAGCGCGATCTCCCCGTGATCAACCGCGGTGACACCGTCCAGGTGCGGGCCGTCCCCGACCCCCGGCCCGTTCCGGAGCCGGGGCTCGGACCGCTGTACGTCGTCGGCGATGTCCACGGCTATCTGGACGAGCTCCACACCGCCCTCGCCGAACAGGGCCTCATCGACGCCGAGGGCAACTGGTCCGCGGGCAATGCCCGGCTCTGGTTCCTCGGCGACTTCACCGACCGCGGCCCCGACGGCATCGGCGTCATCGACCTGGTGATGCGTCTCTCCGCCGAGGCAGCGGCCGCCGGCGGCTACTGCAAGGCCCTGATGGGCAATCACGAACTGCTGCTCATCGGCGCCAAGCGGTTCGGCGACACCCCGGTGAACTCCGGCGCGGGCACCGCCACCTTCCAGGCCGCCTGGCTGCTCAACGGCGGCCAGAAGAACGACATGGAGCGGCTTCAGGATGTCCACCTCCAGTGGATGTCCCGGCTCGACGCGATCGTCGAGGAGGACGGGCATCTGCTGATGCACTCCGACACGACGGCGTACCTCGACTACGGCACCAACATCGAGGACGTCAACGACACCGTGCACGCCATTCTCACGCGTAACGACGCCGACGAGTGCTGGGACCTGTTCCGGAAGCTCACCAAGCGGTTCGCCTTCCGCGACGAGGCGGGCCCGCAGGCCGTCCGGGAGCTGATGTCGGCCTACGGCGGACAGCGCATCGTCCATGGTCACAGCCCCATTCCGTACCTTCTCGGCGAGGTCGGCTCGGAGGACGGAGAGGACGGTTCCGGCCCCGTGGTCGAAGGGCCGCACGTCTACGCGGACGGCCTCGCCATCGCCATGGACGGCGGAGTGACCATGGCCGGAAAGCTACTGGTCGTCCAACTGCCCCTGCATGACTGACGTTCTTCCGGGAAGACGCTTCCACGACCTGACCGCGCCGATCACTGGGCCTATTTCCGGAAACCCCCTGTCACCCCGTGCCGTGGGCGCTCTACCATCGGCGTATCAGTAGCAGGCTCTCCTCCGTTTCCGCCCAACTGCCCGGTACGAGCGGGTACTCAGGCCCAACGGAGCATCGGGGGATGCACATGAAAAGCGCTCCGCACCTGCTGACCGAGGACCGCCCCGAGTACGAGCGGATCCTCGACGACGCACTGCGCCACGCACATGAACGACCGGATCTGGCCGCGGTCGGCGAGCGGCTCAATGCCGTCCAGCTGCGCACCATGGCGCTGGACGCCACGGCGCTGATCACCGCCACGGCC
Source organism: Streptomyces sp. NPDC093149 (assembly GCF_044754145.1). NCBI lineage: Bacteria > Bacillati > Actinomycetota > Actinomycetes > Kitasatosporales > Streptomycetaceae > Streptomyces > Streptomyces sp. NPDC093149. The sequence continues at coordinate 387,761 of NZ_JBIVON010000005.1, read as the reverse complement.
GCCACCGAGTACGAGCACTATGTGAAGGCCCGGCAAGAGCTGCGTGGACCGGCCGAAGAAGCGGGCGAGGATTCGGGCGTCGGTCCCGGAACGGGCCGTCAGAACCGGTCGGGCGCCGGCATAGGGGCTGTCATAACGGTCCTGGCGCCCGTACTCGCCGGCACCGCCGCGTTCATATTCCTGCTGGCCGGCTATCTGCTGAAACTGCTCAGCCCGCCGCCGTCCTTCGCCTCCACCATGGTCACCGCGGGCTGGTTCTTCGCGGCGGTGATGGCCGCCGCGATCCTCGCCGCCGCCGTCGGACTGCTCATCACCGCGCTGCGCAACGGCTCGGCGTCGCAGCCCTCCGAGGACGCCGAGGACGAGCTGCCGGAGGATGTGGCACGCGCCCGGGAGGCATGGCGCCACGCACTGCTGGAACGCGGCATCCTGCCGTTCCTCAGGGACGCGCTCGCCGACCCCGAGGCCGGCCGCGCATCGCGCACACCGCATCGCTCGGCGAACCGCATCCCGAAGATCGGCTACAGCAGCCCGGACTTCACGAGCCCGGACGAGGGCCCGGCGGCAGGCCCACGCCCGACGTTCACCAGTCCGGACTTCACCAGCCCCGACTTCGGCGGGCCTGAGCACGAACCGGACTGACCGGGTCCGTTCGTATCGACGACGGCCGGTAAGTCCTCTGCCGCAGAGCGCTCCTGACGATCAGTCGACTCCCACGCGCCGCCCCGTTCGCCGCCACCGCTCCCCGGTCCCGTCGCGCCCCCGGAGAGCGGCGGACGGGTGGTGAAGGTCCGCGAGAAGACCTTCACCACCCCCGGCGCCGTGCGACGGGCTCAGTCCGCGATCGGCAGATAGACGCGGTTGCCCGCCGCCGCGAATTCTCTGGACTTCTCCGCCATGCCCGCCTCGATCTCCGCCTGGGAGCCGCCGTGTTCACGACGGATGTCCTGGGAGATCTTCATCGAGCAGAACTTCGGGCCGCACATCGAGCAGAAGTGCGCCGTCTTCGCAGGCTCGGCCGGCAGCGTCTCGTCATGGAACTCCCTTGCCGTGACCGGGTCGAGAGCCAGGTTGAACTGGTCCTCCCAGCGGAATTCGAAGCGGGCGTCGGAGAGCGCGTCGTCCCAGTCCTGCGCCCCCGGATGCCCCTTGGCGAGGTCCGCCGCATGGGCCGCGATCTTGTACGTGATGACGCCGGTCTTCACATCGTCCCGGTTGGGCAGGCCCAGGTGCTCCTTGGGCGTGACGTAGCAGAGCATCGCCGTGCCCCACCAGGCGATCATCGCCGCACCGATGCCCGAGGTGATGTGGTCGTACGCCGGAGCGACATCGGTGGTCAACGGGCCGAGCGTGTAGAACGGCGCCTCCTCGCAGATCTCCTGCTGCAGGTCGATGTTCTCCTTGATCTTGTGCATCGGGACATGGCCCGGCCCCTCGATCATGGTCTGCACACCGAACCGCTTGGCGATCGTGTTCAGCTCACCGAGCGTGCGCAGTTCGGCGAACTGGGCCTCGTCGTTGGCATCGGCGATCGACCCGGGGCGCAGCCCGTCGCCCAGCGAGTACGTCACGTCGTACGTGGCGAGGATCTCGCAGAGCTCCTCGAAGTGCTCGTACAGGAACGACTCCTTGTGGTGCGCGAGGCACCACGCCGCCATGATCGAGCCGCCGCGGGAGACGATGCCGGTCTTGCGGCGGGCGGTCAGCGGAACGTACGGCAGGCGCACACCGGCGTGGACCGTCATGTAGTCCACGCCCTGCTCGGCCTGCTCGATGACGGTGTCCTTGTAGATCTCCCAGGTCAGCTCCTCAGCCTTGCCGTCGACCTTTTCGAGGGCCTGGTAGAGGGGAACGGTGCCGATCGGCACGGGGGAGTTGCGCAGAACCCACTCACGGGTGGTGTGAATGTTGCGTCCGGTGGAAAGGTCCATGACCGTGTCGGCGCCCCAGCGCGTCGCCCATGTCATCTTCTCCACCTCCTCCTCGATGGAGGACGTCACCGCGGAGTTGCCGATGTTCGCATTGACCTTCACCAGGAACCGCTTGCCGATGATCATCGGCTCGGTCTCGGGATGGTTGACGTTGGCCGGCAGCACGGCCCGGCCCGCGGCGATCTCCTCGCGCACCACCTCGGGTTCGACGTCCTCCCGGATCGCCACGTACTCCATCTCCGGAGTGATCTCGCCCCGGCGGGCGTACGCGAGCTGGGTGACCGGCCGGCCGTCCCGGCTGCGGCGGGGCAGCCGCGGGCGGCCGGGGAAGACGGCGTCGAGGTTGCGCAGCCCACCACGCGGTGAGGTGTGCTTGAGCCCGTCGTCCTCGGGGCGGGCCGGGCGGCCCGGGTACTCCTCGGTGTCGCCGCGCGCGATGATCCAGTTCTCCCGCAGCGGTGCGAGACCGCGACGGACATCGGTCTCGGTGGTGGGATCGGTGTACGGCCCCGACGTGTCGTACAGCGTCACGTCCTTGCCGTTGGTGAGGTGCACCTGACGGACCGGCACCCGGAGGTCCGGGCGTGAGCCCTGGACGTACCCCTTGTGCCAGCCGATGGACTTCCCGGCCTCGTCGCTCTGGTTCGAGGCAGGCGTGCGTGTGTCCGATGTGGTCATGAGACCTACTCCCTACGCCGGCATTACCCGGTAACAGGTTCGGCGGTCGGCGCAGCCTGTCCCGTACAGATGTACGGATATCAGCGCCCTCTCAGCCCGGTGCTCCGAGCTCCCGCGTGTGCAAAGGTCCCCCCACGCTAGCGCCCTGTCCGGCGGAATGAACAGAGGGCCCTTTTCCTCTTGCGATGATCGGCCGGTGACGTCCCCCCAGAACGACTCCGACCCGCAGGGCCATCAGCACGGCCATTCCCACGGCCACGGCCCCGCAGCTCCCGTCTCCAAACATCTGCGCAAGGTCATCGCCGCCGTACTGATCCCGTTCGCCACCGCGGTCGTCGTCGGCCTGGTGGCGCTCTGGCCGGGAAGTGCGCCCCCGCACGAGCGGACCGGTGTCGGATTCGACCGGCAGACCCAGCAGGCCAAGGTGGTGAGGATCGACAAGGTGGACTGCAAGGAAGTGAACGCCGCCCAGATGCCCACCAGTGGCGACCCCACGACGCCGCCGGGGAACGGGGCGGGGTTGTGCGAGAAAGCCACCGTCGAAGTGACGACCGGTCACGACAAGGGCCGGACGTTCCTCGAGATCGTCCAGCCCGACGCACCGCGTCAGTTGCGCGAGGGACAGGGCGTGGTCGTGGCGTACGCCCCGGACGCCCCCCATGATCTGCAGTACTCGGTGACGGATGTGAACCGGAAGTTCCCGATGACACTGCTCGCCGGAATCTTCGCCCTGGTGGTGGTCGCGGTGGGCAGGATGCGCGGCGTGATGGCACTGGTCGCGCTCGCCGTGTCGTTCGCCGTGCTGACGCTGTTCATCCTCCCGGCCGTCCTCCAGGGCTCGAATCCACTGCTCGTCGCAGTGATCGGGGCCAGTGCGATCATGCTGATCGCGCTCTACATGTGCCACGGCCTGACCGCCCGCACCTCGGTCGCCGTCATCGGCACCCTGATCTCCCTGCTGCTGATCGGGCTGCTCGGATCACTCTTCATCGGCTGGGCCGGCCTGACCGGCAACACCGATGACAGCACCGGCCTCATCCACGGCCTGTACCCGCACATCGACATGAGCGGCCTGCTGCTGGCCGGTGTGATCATCGGCTCGCTCGGGGTGCTCGACGATGTGACAGTCACCCAGACATCTGCGGTCTGGGAACTGCACCAGGCGAACCCGACGATGGGTGCGCGGGGTCTCTACCGGGCAGGGATCAGGATCGGGCGTGATCACATCGCCTCGGTCGTCAATACGCTGGTGCTGGCCTACGCGGGCGCCGCGCTGCCGCTGCTGCTGCTGTTCTCGATCGCCCGGAGCAGCGTGGGGACGGTGGCCAACAGCGAACTGGTGGCGGAGGAGATCGTACGAACGCTGGTCGGCTCGATCGGGCTGGTCGCCTCGGTGCCGGTGACGACCTTGCTCGCCGCGCTGGTCGTCTCCGCGGACCGCACGGGGCTCGGCGCGGAAGCCGTAGCTCCAGCACCCGTACGGACCGGGAAGGGCCGCCGTCGAAGGGCGAGGGCTTGAACGCCCCCACACGGAGAGCGATTCACCCATTCGGCGGGTGTCGTGTTCGACCGGCGGGCCGACCTGCGGCGCCGCGCTCTTCAGCCGGCGTTCTGTTCCTCCGTGAGGATCCGGCCCAGGGCCTCTTCCAGATTGCCCTCGAAGTCACCCAACGTGCACTCCTGCCCGAGCGGCACGAGCTTGTCGGTGCGGTCGAGAAAGGCCACGAGCGGCGCCGTACCGGCCCTGAAGAGGGCGCGATCCGCGCCCACCTGGAGACGGATGTGTACGTCGGACAGCCCCTCGGGCTCCGTGGGCCCGATGTGTACATCGCCGTCCCCGCTGGGGCTGTTGAGGCCGTCGAGCAGCAGCTCACGGCCGAATGCCCAGGTGACGGGGGCGTCGCCGGGCAGATGGAAGGTCATCCGGATCGCATATGGATCGCAGACTTCGTATCGGAGCTCCACCGGGATCCTAAAAGAGAGCTCCTCGGAGACGAGGAAGCTCATCATGACCTCAGCTTGAACCGACTCGCGCATCGTTCAACCCCGCAGTAGATGAATCTGGCCAGGAATGATCCCCCGTGGCCCTATTGACGCCATCGTGGTGCACGCGATAGCAGATCACAAGGAGTGATTTTTCAGATACTGATAGAGAACACGAACGAGCGCAAGAGGCTGGACACTTCGCAACGTAGTTGTTCGACTGCGGGGAGCAACCGGTCTTCCTGCTCCAGGGGTACGGAAATAGCCATCGCCGCGGCAGTGAAACCGGCGGCGATCGGGATGGCCGCACAGACCGTCCCCAGGGCGTACTCCTGTCGTTCGATGACAGGTTCCATTCGCTCCAACGACCGCAATCGCTCGAGAAGCGCCGCGCGGTCCCGCACCGAATAGCGGGTCAGCGGACGTACCGGGTGCCGGTCCAGATGATCCTCGCGGGCCCTCTCGTCGAGCCGGCTCAGCAGACACTGGCCGATCGCATGGGCGTGGCCGGTCTCCCGGAAGGATGCCCACTCGTCGACCGCGGGTGTGGCGGGGTCGTCGGCGACTGCGACGAGTTCGATCTCGCCCTCGCGGTAGACGGCGCAGTACACCGGTGCGCCGATGGTGTCGCGCCAGCGACTCAGCGACTCCGCCATCCGGCTGCGACGATTCCGCAGCGTTCCACGGCCGACCAGGCGCTCCGCGGCGGCACCGAAGAGGAAGACGCCGCTCTCCCGGCGCAGATAGCCCTCATGGGTCAGGGTGCGCAGCAGGTGGTAGGCGGTGGGAAGGGGAAGACCCGCTTCCCTGGCAAGCTGCTTCGCGGGCGCCCCGTCTCGATGGGCGCCCACAGCTTCCAGCAGCCTCAGCGCTCGCTGTACCGAACCGATCAGCGTCGGGACAGCAGTGCTCGATGCCGTGGTCAACGGTCACCCCCAGGCATGGTGACGGACAGTCAGCCCGCCTGTGGGGGCCGCCCCCACGAACCGCCGCGTGTCTGGGGTCCGGAGGCCGAACGCCGTACAAACCACTGGTCAGAGTGGTGACAGACAGTCAATTCCCAGGTGGCGGCAGCGGTTTTCCACCATATCGGCCGTATCCGCCAGGAGTGTCGTTTCGTCTTGTACTTAGCTCAGCTGGGCTAATCCTCCGCCCGGTTTCCGATCTTCCTACCAGTCGCTGCGCGAGGAGGAGGACGACATGAACTTGCGTACGACGAAGACGAGTCCTCCGACCAGGATCACGAAGACCAGAACCTTGAAGAGCAGACCGATCACGAACCCGACCACGCTGGCGATCAGACCGCCGAACACGACGATCGCGATGACCGGCACCGCGATCCACTTCACCCACCAGGGCATCCCAGCGAATATCTCCCGCACCGCCATCGTCCTTACCTCGTCTCTGTGAGTTCCTGCTTTCGATGCTAGAGGCGCGGAGGGGGCCGGCGGGGGTTCCGCAGCCCTTGAAGTCCCCTGATCGACCCCCTAGGGATCCCCGAGACCGGAGTCCGGCCCTCCGTAGGAGCGGGCTCAGCTCTCCGGCGGGGAGAAGACCACCATGACCCGCAGGTCCTCGGTGATGTGGTGGAACTTGTGGGCCACACCGGCGGGCACGTACACCACGCTTCCTCTGCCCACCTGCGTGGTTTCCATGCCGACCGTGATCGAGGCGCGGCCGCTGACGACGAAGTAGACCTCGTCCTCCTTGTGCGGCTGCTGCGTGTCCAGCTCACCGGCGTCCAGCGCGTACAGGCCGACGGACATGTTCCGTTCCTTCACGAACTGCAGGTACGCACCGTTGTTGGCGGCCCGCTCCGCTTCCAGTTCGTCCAGTCTGAATGCCTTCATGGCCCGTCCGCCCCTTGCCTCTGCTCTGCCGGTGTCAGCCACCGATCGTGTCTGCCACGATCAGACACATGAAGAATTTCGTAGTCAAGACGATCGCCAACGCAGGTGCGCTGGCCGTGGCCATCTGGTTGCTCCAGGACATCACGCTGAACGGCGGCGGCACCGGGCGCAAGGCGCTCACGCTGATCCTGGTCGCCCTGCTCTTCGGCCTGGTGAACTTCGTGGTCAAGCCGATAGTGAAACTGCTCACCTTCCCGCTCTTCATCCTCACGCTGGGCCTGATCACCCTGGTGGTCAACGCGCTCATGCTGCTGCTGACCTCCTGGCTGGCCGGTCTGTTCGATCTCAGCTTCCATGTCCATGGCTTCTGGACCGCCGTACTCGGCGGCCTGATCATCTCGATCGTGTCGTGGGCGCTGAACGTGGTCCTGCCCGACGAGGACTGACCCGACACCTACTGAGACAGTGCAGGTCGGACCGGTGGTACACCGGGGGAGAAGCGAGGAGCGGTATGAGCACCATGGGTGACGGGACCCGGGCGGTACGGGCCGGGCTGCCCGAGCCGGAGCAGTTCGAGCCCACCCTGCCCGGGCCGGTCTTCGCCGCACATTTCCACCTCTCCGGTGAACCGGTCGGCCCGTACACCTACGGTCGGGACACCAATCCGACCTGGACCCATCTGGAACGCGCCATCGGCGAGCTGGAGGCGCCGGGGGAGCAGGTCGAGACCATCGTCTTCGCCTCCGGAATGGCGGCGATCTCGGCGGTTCTGCTGTCCCAGGCGCGCACGGGCGATGTGGTCGTGCTCCCCGACGACGGATACCAGGCGCTGCCGCTGGTGCGTGAGCAGCTGGAGGCGTACGGCGTCGAGGTGCGGACCGCGCCGACCGGCGGCGATGCCCAGCTGGCGGTTCTGGAGGGTGCCAGGCTGCTGTGGATCGAGACCCCGTCCAACCCGGGGCTCGATGTCTGCGACGTGCGCCGGCTCGTCGGGGCCGCTCACGCGGCCGGCACCCTGGTGGCCGTCGACAACACTCTCGCCACGCCTCTCGGCCAGCGCCCGCTGGAACTGGGGGCCGACTTCTCGGTGGCCAGTGACACGAAGGGCATGACCGGGCACGGCGACATCCTGCTCGGCCATGTGACCTGCCGCGATCCCGAGCTGGCAGCGGGCGTGCGGCGCTGGCGCAAGGTCGTCGGCGCGATTCCCGGACCGATGGAGGCCTGGCTCGCACACCGTTCGCTGGCCACTCTGGAGCTGCGGCTCGACCGGCAGTGCGCCACCGCCCTGGCCCTGGCCGAGGCACTGGGCAGGCGCGAGGAGGTGACCGGGGTTCGGTATCCCGGCCTGCCCACCGATCCTTCGTATCCGAACGCCGTACGGCAGATGCGGCGCTTCGGCTCCGTGGTGTCGTTCGTGCTGCCCGACCGCGAGCGGGCCGAGCGCTTCCTCACCGAGCTGCGGCTGGTCGACGACGCGACGAGCTTCGGCGGCGTGCGCTCCACCGCCGAGCGGCGGGCACGCTGGGGCGGTGACGCCGTACCGGAGGGCTTCATCCGTTTCTCGGTCGGCGCCGAGAGCCCGGAGGATCTGGTGGCCGATGTCGAACGGGCACTGGACGCCGCGCTGCGCAAGAGCTGAGCCGGCCAGTGGTACGGACGGTCCGAGCCTCCCCCCTCGCGGCTCGGACCGTCCCGGTTCCGAGTGTGAAGAACCGTCCGAACAAGGCTAATTGACTCTCTGTCAGAGTCCAATCACGCTAGCGACAGCGACCTATCGACATATTTATAGTTGTACGGGTCGAAGCATCGCGAGCGTGGGAGGCGGCAGGACATGGACCTGGCCCTGCTGCGTACATTCGTCACGGTGCACCGGGCCGGCTCCTTCACCCGGGCTGCTGCCCTGCTCGGCCTCTCTCAGCCCGCGGTGACCTCGCAGATCCGAACCCTGGAACGGCAGCTGGGTCGTCCGCTCTTCCTGCGCAGGGCCCGTGGTGTGACCCCGACGACCATTGGAGACGAACTCGCGCACCGGGCGGCGCCCCATCTGGACGCGCTGGTCGAGATCGCCGAGGCTGGACTCGACGAGGAGTCGGGCGTCCGGACACTGCATCTGGCCGGGCCGCCCGAGTTCACGTCGATGCGGGCCCTGCCCGCGCTCACCCCTCTCATCGCCCAGGGCCTGGCTGTGCGCAGTTCGTTCTTCGCAGGCGCCGAGAAGGCGCTGGAGGGACTGGCCGCCGGGCATCACGATCTGGCCCTTGCGACGGCCCGCCCGCGCGGTGGACTGCTCACCGCGACCCCGCTCTGCGACGAAGAGCACGTCCTGATCGCCGCGCCGCGCTGGGCCGGGCGCCTGGGACCCGGGGCCTTGCGGCACAGAGGGCCCGCGGTGCTGGACGAGCTTCCGGTCGTGGAGGTCCACGAGAGCCTGCCGCTCGTCTCGCGCTACTGGGCCGCCGTCTTCGACCGCCGGCCCGCCGTTGCGGGCACGGTCATCGCACCGGATCTCCGGGCGGTCCTGGAGTGCGCGGTGGCGGGTGCCGGGCTCGCCGTGCTGCCGCGCTATCTGTGCGAGGCCGCACTGGAAAGGGGCGAGGTGGTAGCACTTCTCGACCCTCCCGTACCTCCCCTGCGCACCTATTTCCTGGCCGTGCGGACCGGCACCCTCGCGCTGCCGCACATCGCGCGGGCGCACGAGTGGCTGCTTCGCGCCGCCGCCGACTGGTGAGCGCAGGACGACCCGGCACCGCTCCGGTGTTTCAGAACCGGTTCGGTGGGCCACGCTCTTGCCATGACCGAACGTCCTGTGGTCAAGCGCACCGCACGCGCCATCCTGCTCGACGGCGACGACCTCGTCCTCATCAAGCGCACCAAGCCCGGGGTGGATCCGTACTGGCTCACACCGGGCGGCGGGGTCGAGCCCGAGGACGCGACCGTCGTCGACGCCCTGCACCGCGAGCTGGACGAGGAACTGGGCGCCAAGATCACCGATGTGGTCCCCTGCTTCGTCGACACCGTGGAGCACATCGAGGGCGGCGGGGTGAAGGGCGTCAAGGTCCAGCATTTCTTCGTCTGCCGACTGGAGTCGATGGACCTGTCCCGGCGCCACGGGCCCGAGATCGACGACCCCTGTGGGGAGTACGACGTCGTCCGGGTGCCGTTCAGCCGGATGGGGATCGCTGCAGTCCATCTCGTACCGCTGTCGCTGCGGCACTACCTGGACGGCAACATCGAGGGCGTACGGGCGATGCACGCACCCGACCTGGGCTGACCCTGCCGCTTCCGGGGGCAGGGCCCAGCCGTCGCCGCTCCCGCGGGGCAGGGCCTCCCCCACGGCGGGATGGTGCGTGGGCAGCGTGCTGTACTTGCGGTGTCCCCGCCCCAGTCCGCCGAGGTACTCGGCCGGCTCACGGGGGTCGTCCAGCCGGTCGGCCGCGGTGAGGATCGCGCGGAAGAGACGATCACGCTGAACATCCATGGCGACCGGGAACAGATCACGCAGGTCGGGGTGCCGGATGAAGCGCAGGGCGTAGAAGTACGAGGTCGCTCGGTCTGCGACCGGCGAGATCTCGGTCAGGGTGCGGTGGATCAGAATCGCGTCGGAAGATCTTCCCGCTCCGCCTTCGGTCCACCCGGTGGCCGGAGCATCCAAACTGCGCCTCGCCTGGAACGTCTCCTGGTCGCCTTGTACACCCGCACGGCTGCGGCCCCCGTCCGCGGACGCAGTCGGGTCCCGGTTGCGGTCGCCGGCCGGTCCCTGCTCGCGGTTCCCTGCCCCAGCATGCCCTGCCGTGAACGCAGGCCGGACAGACAGCGGGAAGCTTGAGTATCCGAACCGGCTTTCCCATGACGCTCCATTGCCCCATGTCCGAGCCATGAATCCACGACGGTCGTCCGCCTTCCGCGTTCGCGCGGGACCGCGTACCGGCCGGCCCACCGATAAAGCCGCCGCGGGGTGCTTCCCCCTGGGTCCGGCCCACAAAGCCGCTGGGGCGCGCCCGTCGTACGCCGAGGCTAGTACGTGCGATTACTCCCGCTGTCAGACGCTCGACTTCCTCGTTCCCGGCACCGTGTTTCACGTGAAACCACTCAACCGCTCCGCCCGCCGCGGCCTCCTCGTCGCGCATGTTTCGATATCCGTGAGCTGGCTGGGACTGACCGTCGGCCTGCTGGCGCTCGGAATCACAGCCTTCCTCACCGACGACCCCGCGACCGCACAGGCGACCACCCGCTCCATGAAGGTTTTCGGAGACTGGCTGCTCGTACCCGTCGCCCTTCTCTCCCTGTCCAGCGGACTCGTGCTGGCGCTCGGCACGCCCTGGGGGCTGGCCAGACACCGGTGGGTCTGGACGAAGTTCTGGCTCACCCTGATCACCACAGCGCTGTCGATCTTCTCGTTGCGCCCCGGCATCAACGAGGCGGCGCTCCGCGGCTCCCTCGACATCGACTTGGTGGTCGCTCCGTCGGTGGCGACGGCGACGTATCTGTTCATCACCGCGATATCGGTACTGAAGCCCTGGGGACCGACCCGGCGCGGCCGACGGCTGCGAGTCTCGGTCGGTAAAAGGGTGGACGAGCGATCGCCGCGTCGGACAGCCTGACCCTCATGTTCTCCCCGCTGCCCCGTCCGCTCACCGATCTGCCTGTCCGGCGCCTCACCCTGGGCGACCTGGTCGCCTGCGCCGACCTCTGCGAGGACCGCGGCTGGCCACGCGATGAGCACAGATGGGGGCTGCTCCTTGCCGCGGGAACGGGCTATGGCGTGGACGACCCCGGGGGCAAGGGTCTGATGGCAGCCTGCGTGGTGACCTCCTACGGTCCGAGCCTGGCTGCCATCGGCATGCTGCTCGTCGCCGAGCGGCATGCGCGACAGGGAGTCGCCCGGCGTCTGATGCGTCATGTCATGGCCGAGGCCGACGGGACGCCCCTCAGCCTGTACGCGACCTCCGCGGGACGACCACTCTATGAGCAGCTCGGTTTCGCGGTAGTGGGCCGCGTCGAGCGGGTCACCGGGTTCTTCCGGCCGACCGGTGAGAGAGCGTCCGCCGTGACCGTTCGTCCGGCCGCGGCAGAGGACCTGCGATCCATCGTCCGACTGGACTCGGACGTCTTCGGCTCCGACCGGACACACGTCCTTGCCCGGCTGCCCGCGTACGCCGACCACATCCGGGTCGCGGAGGACGAAGGAAGACTCACCGGTTACGCAGCGGCCTGGCCGAGCGACCGTACGCACGTGGTCGGCCCGCTGATCGCGTCCGACACCGCCACGGCTCAGGCACTCATCACCTCGCTCGCGGAAGCGACCGATCTGCCCTTGCGCGCGGATATCGACGCGCGCCATACGCGGCTGCTCGATTGGTTCGGGCAATGCGGTCTACGGACCGGTTCCGAAACCACGGTGATGACGTACGGGACCCCCGACCTGCCGGGCGACTGGACCCGTCGCTACGCTCCGCTGACCGTGGCGACGGGCTGACTCACTCAGACCTCCCCAGGCGGTGAGGGCGTCAGTCGAGAGCCTTCACGGCAGCCGTCACGAAGCCGCAGCCGGAATAGCAATTGCGTGCACGGGTTACTTACATACGCTGGCTATTGCGGTAGTCGCCTACCCTGGATGCAAGCGGCTCCACGACGGAGGAGAGACCATGACAGCGACGGACCCCGCACTGACCGCCCTCTCCCAGGGCTGGTGCGCCCTCTCCTTGCTCCACGGGAAGATCGAGGCCCGTATCGAGCGGGCGTTGCAGAGCGGGCACGGACTCAGCGTCCGGGAGTACTCCCTGCTCGATGTCCTCAGCAGGCAGCACAGCGGTCCGGGTGGCCATCTCCAGATGAAGCAGGTCGCGGACGCCGTCGTGCTCAGCCAGAGCGCCACCACACGCCTGGTCACCCGCCTCGAGGACCGTGGGCTGCTGACCCGATATCTCTGTGACACCGATCGCCGCGGCATCTACACCGATGTCACCGAGGCCGGACTCACGCTGCTCTCCGAGGCCAGGCCGACCAATGACACAGCGCTGCGCGCCGCACTCGACGAAGCCGCCAAGAACCCCGAACTGGCCCCGCTCATCAGGGCGGTCGAAGAGCTGAAAGTCCCTGTCAAGGCCGCGTGAATCGCCGCGCAGCCGCGGTCACCGCACGGTCTCGACGATCTCCCGCGCCACCGTCATGAACTGCGTACTCTGCCGATCATGAACGATCTGGAAATACGCCCTGCGACACTCACCGACATCGCCGCGATCGTGGCCATGCTCGCCGACGATCCACTGGGTGCACAGCGTGAGTCGCCGGACGACCTCAGCCCGTACCGCGTCGCGTTCCAGCGCCTGGCGGATGACCCGAACCAGCACCTGGTCGTGGCCGTGCGTGAGGGCCGCGTCGTCGGGACCCTGCAGCTGACAGTGATTCCCGGGCTCTCGCGGCGCGGCGCGACCCGCTCGCTCATCGAGGGCGTTCGCGTCCACGCCGACGAGCGCGGCAGCGGCCTCGGTAGCCTGCTGATCGAATGGGCCGTTGACGAATCCCGGCGCCAGGACTGCCAGTTGGTCCAGTTGACGTCCGATGCGACCCGGGTCGATGCCCATCGTTTCTACGAGCGGCTGGGGTTCACCGCCAGCCATGTGGGCTTCAAGCTCGCGCTCTGACCGAGACCCGGAACCGGAGAGGATGTCTGTGCACCACATCAGCGACGAACAGCGCAGGATCAGGCTCGGGCGGCGACACCTCCTGACCCCGTCGGTACGGGCCGTGTCCCCGGTGTCCGTGGCCGACGCGATCATCGCTCTGCACGCCACGGATGCCGCCACGGTCTTCCTCTCCACATGTGCCCGGATGTCCGAGGCAAGCGTCGCCTCGGTCGAGCAGGCTCTCTACGAGGACGTCTCCCTGGTCCGGCAACTCTCCATGCGCAACACCCTCTTCGTCGTACCGCAGGAACTCGCCCCCTGCGTCGACGCGTCGAACGCCCGGGCCGTGGCCGCCAAGGAACGCCGTACCCTTCTCAAGCACCTGGCAGATGACGGCAATGGACTGGACGAGCGCTGGCTCGCCGACACCGAACTCAAGGTGCTTTCCGCCCTGATGGCCAACGGTCCCGCCACCGGCAGCGAACTCTCCGCCTCCGTCGCCGCTCTGCAAACCAAGATCACGGTCTTTCCCGGCAAGAAGCAGCAGACGGTGCAGGGCGTCGCCTCCCGTGTCCTCCGGGTCCTGGCAGCCGAGGGCCGCATCCGGCGGGACCGGCCACGCGGTTCCTGGACGTCCAGCCAGTTCCGCTGGACCACGTCCGAGCCCTGGCGCTTCGAGGACACGGCACAGGCGCAGACCGAGCTGACCCGGCGCTGGCTCCGGTCGTACGGGCCGGCGACCGAGGCCGATCTCAAGTGGTGGACGGGCTGGGGGCTGGGCACGGCCCGCAAGGCCCTGGCAGCCGTCGAAGCAGAGGAGGTCCGGCTCGACAACGGTTCCGTGGGACGGGTCCTGCCGGAGGACCTGGAACCTGAACCGACCCCTGAGCCCTGGGCCGCGCTGCTTCCGGCTCTGGACCCCAGCGCGATGGGCTGGGCCGATCGTGACTTCCATCTCCCGCCCGAACACCGACAAGCACTTTTCGACCGGTCCGGCAATGTCGGCCCGACCGTGTGGTGGAACGGCGAGATCGTGGGCGGCTGGGCACAGCGTGCCGATGGCGAGCCGGTCTGGCGACTGCTCTCCGGCGTCGGCCGGGATGCCACCACCGCGATCGAGGCGGAAGCGTCCCGGCTGTCGCAGTGGGTGGGTCGGGCGCGGATCACTCCGCGCTTCCGAACCCCACTGGAACGGGAGCTGACGGCCTGAGGCGGCCGCCCTCTGCCGTTTCACGTGAAACGCGGCACTCAGGCCCGAAGGCCCCGCCAACCGCCCTCGTCCACACCACCGGGAACGGCCGCAGCAGGGTCGTACGGCTCCCGCGTGAAGACGAACGAACCCAGATCAAGATGGTTCACGCTGCCGTCGCCGTTTCGGACAATGCGCAACGTCTCCCCCGCGTAATAGCCATCGAGACCGGTCCAGGTGCCGTCGGGTTGTGCCGTGAACCGGGCGCCGCGGCCACTGCCGCGCAGGGGCTGAAGCTCCAGCCCGCCGTTTGCAGTCAGTCTCAGGATGTTCGCGCGCGTGCCCCAGTACCAGGGACCGGTCAACGCGAGCAGCTCGGTGTCCACCTCGGGCAGTGGTCGCCAGGGCTCCGGGATACGGGGCTCGGCCTCGGCGACGATCTTCACGAGATCGGCGGCCACGTCACCGATCATCAGCCCCGACGTGGTGTTGGTGAGGACAACAGCCGTCACATCGTCCTCGACGCTGATCCACAGGGCGGCCAGGAAGCCGGGCAGCGAACCCGTGTGCCCGAAGAGGCCGCGGCCATCGTTCCGTGCACACTGCACGCCCAGGCCGTACGCGGAATCCCAGGAACCGGGCTCGGTCGGCGCGGACGGTTCGCGCATCTGCTCCACGGAGGCCGCGCAGAGCACTCGGTCATCCCCCTCCGTCAGAAAGGCCGCGAAGCGGAGGAGGTCGCCCGTGGTGGACCAGAGCTGGCCGGCCGGAGCCATCAGCCCGAGATCCTCGGCCGGTTCGGGCAGCATGGCATCGGCCCAGGGGTGCACGGCCCAGCCGCCCGCGTGCGGTGCTTGCGGCTCGGGGCTCGTACGGTTCATGCCCAGCGGTTCGAGGATCTCGCGCCGCAATACCTCCGCCCAGCTCTCCCCGCGCACCTTTTCGATCAGCGCGCCCAGCAGTGTGTAGCCAGGGTTCGAGTAGTGATGGAGGCGGCCCGGGACGTGCGTCCTCGGCTGCTCACCGAGTACATCGGCAAGCTCGGGCCGCAAGGTGCCCGGTGTCCTCTCCCACCAGGGCGCGGGTGACTCGGCAGCCAGTCCCGCGCTGTGACCCAGGAGTTGGTGGACAGTGACTCCACCGACGCCCGTACCGGGCAGATGCTTCTCCAGCGGGTCGTCCAGGTCCACAAGACCCTCGTCCCGCAGGCGCAGGACCAGCACTGCCGTGAACGTCTTGGTGATCGAGCCGATCCTGAACTGCGTGTCGGCGTCGGGTGCGTGGCCGTCCACGCAGCTGCGGGAGCCGCTCCAGACGGTCTGCCCCTGCCTCTGTACCGCGGCGACGAGTGAAGGCGCCCGGCCTTCCGACTGTGCGGTGGCGATGCGGTGCAGCAGGGCGCGCTGCGTACCGGGGAGCAACTGTTCAGATGGGGAGGTCATCCTCAACAACTACCCGGAGAGCCCGAGCCGTGGCGAACACATTTCACATCCCCGGGCCGCTCGGCGCCTGCGATCAGGACGCGAACACGAGGCCCAGCGGCGGCCGAGCCCGTGCAGGTTCTCAGGTCCTCTGTCCTGGCGATGTTGTGACCTCCGGCTATGGTCGACGGCCCGGTTCGCTTCGGTGTCGATGCGCTCCGTCAGAACCAGAACCTTCCGCAGTGCCCACCCGAGGGGCCGGGGCTGAACGACTTCCAGCGCCGCCGGGCCGACGCCCTCGCCGAACTGGGTTACGTGGCGCTGCCTTCGACCTCCACGGCGGGCGCTGGTTCACCGACCCACAGGAGATGCTGGCGCGCGTGACCCCCCTGCTAGCCGTGCGGCCGGATGCGGGGCATCGGCCACGCGGCACTCGACGTGCTGCGCGCCGAACCGCGGACCGACCGCGACCGGATCGCCGGTATCGGCTACGGCACCGGGGGCGCGATCGTGCTGGAACTCGGGCGCGACGGCGTCGACCTGCGGGCGATCGGGACGGTCAACGCAACTGCCGCGGGCCGACCGGGCGAGGCGGCGCGCATCCGTTGCCCCGTGTGGGCCGGAGTCGGATCGAAGGACCCGATCATGCCCGCCGAGCAACGGGACGCCTTCGCCGCCGAGATGCAGGCCGCGGGCGTCGACTGGCGCCTCGTGGTCTACGGCGGAGCCCTGCACGCCTTCCACCACCCGCCGGGCGACCAGACCGTGCTCCCCGGCGTCGGCTACCACCCGCAGCACGCACAGCGAGCCTGGCGCGACGTCGTCGACCTGCTCGCCGAGTGCCTGCCCATGACGGAGTGAGCCGGAGCCCCTCCGCTGCCGTCGTCATGAACGACAGCGGAGAACATGACATGGAGCGTGACAAGCGTGACAACCCACAGCCCGCGTAGGAACTCGCGGCTCATGTCCCAGGGAGCAGCCCGTGGCCGGTGGGATTTCAGGTGGCCCCACACCGTGGCCAGATGCTCTTGTCCCAGGACGGGTGCTTCTTCTCGCGTCCCGTCAGAAGTCACGATGGCCGGGCTTGTGATTCTCCGACGGGCCGTGTCCCGGAGCTCCTCAGTGATCGTGTGCTGGGCCGGCCCCGTACGTTCGATCGGCGCCGGCCCAGCAGCTTTGATGGCTGCGGTGATCAGACGGCGACGGCGGCGAGATCGCCGGGCTCGTAGGCGCCGCCCTGGTTGTTGAGGATCACGCCGAGCCGGTTGGTTGCGTTGATCATGGCGATCAGGGAGACCAGAGCGATGACCTGGTCGTCGTCGTAGTGCTTGCGCACCCTGTCCCAGGTCTCGTCGGAAACACCCTCGTAGCCGTCGATGATGCGGGTGCCCTCCTCGGTGAGGGCAAGCGCGGCCCGCTCGGCCTCGGTGAACACGGTGGAGTGGCGCCAGGCGGCGACCAGGTTCAACCGGGCCGAGGTCTCACCGGCGGCAGCAGCGTCCTTGGTGTGGATGTCGACGCAGAATCCGCAGCCGTTGATCTGGCTGGCGCGCAACTGCACCAACTCCTGGGTCGGCTTGGGCAGCGGCGACTCCTGGATCACCTGGCTGACGGCGAAGATCCGCTTGCCGATCTTGGTGCCGATCTCGCGAGCGAACAGGTTCATACGGGGTTCCATCACATCGTCCTCGCTTGTGAAGTCGTGTGCCGCGCGGATCGTCCGCGCAACGTCCTGACGCTCACGAGGCGCCAGTCGCCGCGGTCATGTGACACCCCGGAGATGTGATGAAGGCCACCGAGCTTCCGTGTCACAGGAGAAGCGAGGGCGGCGTCTTGTGCGCGACACGGATGAAAGACGCAACGGGCAGGAGCCGACCATGGACGAGCGCACCGAGCGAGCGACTGGCGTGACCGGACACGGCCCGCGCGCCGGGGGGACGGACTCCGCCACCGAGGCGTTCGTCGCCCACCGCAACCTGTTGTTCACCGTTGCCTACGAAATGCTCGGCTCCGC
Source organism: Streptomyces sp. NPDC093149 (assembly GCF_044754145.1). Taxonomy (NCBI): domain Bacteria; kingdom Bacillati; phylum Actinomycetota; class Actinomycetes; order Kitasatosporales; family Streptomycetaceae; genus Streptomyces; species Streptomyces sp. NPDC093149. The sequence goes on along the minus strand of NZ_JBIVON010000005.1, from coordinate 370,066 downwards.
CGCCGACGCCGAGGACATCCTTCAGGAGACCTGGCTGCGCTGGGCGGAGGTCGACCACGCCACGGTGCGGGAACCGCGTGCCTTCCTGGTCCGCATCACCACGCGCCAGGCACTGACCCGTCTGCGCACGCTGCGCCGGCGCAAGGAGTCCTACGTCGGCCCCTGGCTGCCCGAACCCCTGCTGACCGCGCCCGATGTCGCCGAGGACATCGAGCTGGCCGACAGCGTCTCCATCGCGATGCTCCTGATACTGGAGACACTCGCGCCGACAGAGCGGGCCGTGTTCGTGCTGCGCGACGTCTTCGATCTCGGGTACGACGAGATCGCGCAGGCCGTCGACAAGACCCCCGCCGCCGTCCGGCAGATCGCCCACCGCGCACGGGCCCACGTCACAGCACGCCGGCCACGCGAGGTCGTATCCCCGGCCCAGACACGCAGCGCTCTCGCCGCCTTCCAACAGGCCGTCGAAACAGGCGATCTGCAGCGCCTGCTCGACATGATCGCCCCGGACGTCGTACTGCTGACCGACGGCGGCGGAGTCGTACGGGCCGCACTGGAGCCCGTCGTGGGCGCCCAAGCGGTGGCCGACGTGCTCAGCAGGCTCACGCCCGCAACCTTGCAGTCGGCACAGATCAACGGTCGGCCGGCCCTGATCCTGCGCACGGGCGACCGGATCGACACCGTCCTGGCGGTACGCCTCGAGAACGGCCTCATCAGCGGGCTCTACGCCGTCCGCAACCCCGAGAAGCTGTCACGCATCGACCGGGAAACCGCGGTGGGCCGATGATCCGGGCACGGCCCATACAGCCAAGATATCGGCGCCGCATCCCTCGAAGGGCCGGACAAGAACCACCGCCGACGAGTCTCGCAAAGCCGACATGAGTGCCGCCGTTGTGCCTTCGTGGCTGAGTTCGTGCCGCGAAATCTGAGACCCCACAACACGGCCGCTCAGGTCTGTGCCATGTCCACGAAGCGCGAATAGTGGCCCTGGAAGGCCACGGTGATCGTCGCCGTCGGGCCGTTACGGTGCTTGGCCACGATCAGGTCCGCCTCGCCGGCTCGGGGGGACTCCTTCTCGTACGCGTCCTCTCGGTGCAGCAGGATCACCATGTCGGCGTCCTGCTCGATGGATCCGGATTCACGCAGGTCGGAGACCATGGGCTTCTTGTCCGTGCGCTGCTCGGGACCACGGTTCAGCTGGGAGAGCGCGATCACCGGGAGCTGCAGCTCCTTCGCGAGCAGCTTGAGGTTTCGGGACATGTCCGAGACCTCCTGCTGGCGGCTCTCGGCGCGCTTCGACCCACCGGACTGCATCAGCTGGAGATAGTCGATCACCACGAGCTTGAGGTCGTTGCGCTGTTTGAGACGACGGCACTTCGCCCGGATCTCCATCATGGAGAGGTTCGGGGAGTCGTCGATGTACAGGGGAGCGGCCGAGACGTCCGGCATTCGGCGGGCCAGCCGTGTCCAGTCCTCGTCGGTCATGGTGCCGGAACGCATGTGGTGGAGCGCCACTCGTGCCTCGGCCGAGAGCAGTCGCATGGCGATCTCGTTGCGCCCCATTTCAAGGGAGAAGATCACGCTGGGCAGGTTGCTCTTGATCGAACAAGCCCGAGCGAAGTCGAGCGCCAGCGTGGACTTACCCATGGCCGGACGAGCCGCGATGACGACCATCTGGCCCGGGTGCAGTCCGTTCGTCAGGGCGTCGAGGTCGGTGAAGCCGGTCGGAACCCCGGTCATCTCGCCGCTGCGCGAACCGATCGCCTCGATCTCGTCGAGAGCGCCTTCCATGATGTCGCCGAGCGGCAGGTAGTCCTCGCTGGTGCGCTGCTCGGTGACGGCGTAGATCTCGGCCTGCGCGGAGTTCACGATGTCGTCGACGTCGCCGTCGGCCGCGTATCCCATCTGCGTGATCTTCGTCCCGGCCTCGACGAGCCGCCTCAGGACAGCCCGTTCGTGAACGATCTCCGCGTAGTACGAAGCGTTGGCCGCGGTTGGCACCGACTGGACGAGGGTGTGCAGATACGGGGCCCCGCCCACCTTGGTGATCTCACCGCGCTTGACCAGCTCGGCCGCCACCGTGATCGGGTCGGCCGGCTCGCCCTTGGCATAGAGATCGAGGATCGCCTGGTAGACGGTCTCGTGCGCGGGGCGGTAGAAGTCGTGCCCCTTGATGATCTCCACGACGTCGGCGATGGCGTCCTTGGACAGGAGCATGCCGCCGAGGACCGACTGCTCGGCATCGAGGTCCTGGGGCGGGACCCGCTCGAAACCGGGGGGACCGTCCTCCCACCCGCCGCGTTCCCTGCCGCGTTCGTGCTGCTCGCCACGGTCCCGGCCGTCACCTCGGCGCTGGCGGGTGACGGGCAGACGGTCACTGGGACCGGTGTCGGCCCAGGGGTCGTCCAAAGGCTCGGGAATGCTCACCGGGCCACCTCCTCCCGTCCGCTCCGCGGACCTCGCCGTGCCACTCTTTCTTACGGCACAGCACCGACAAACAAGACGCCCGACTCCGGTTCCGGCGCATCGAGTTCTACGGGGTTCCAGGGCCGGAACGGGCTGCGGGCGCCGGACCACGGTAGGCCGCTCTGCACCGTCAGCCAATCTGGTTATCCACAGGGCATGTGGACGACAGACCAGATGCTGTGGAGAACTCCGCAGAACCTGTGCACGGAGCGGGGGACAGCACTGTGGACAAACTCATAGCACCCTCCCCACCAGCCCCCTGACCTGGGCTTTCTCCATCCACGGGCTGTGGGGGAGAAAAACTTTTCAACTCAGCTCAAGATCACGACAAACAGCACGCAGGAGAACCCTGCCTGCTAGCAAATGTAAGGATTGCTAGCGCATTGCATCCATTACCTGTGGAAGATTAGATTGGCCCCCATGACCCAGGCCCCGGCAACCTCGCCGCCCAGTCGTCGACGGCACGACCGCGAGATCATCTCGCTCGCCGTCCCTGCCTTCGGCGCACTCGTCGCCGAGCCTCTCTTCGTGATGGTCGACAGCGCTATCGTCGGTCATCTGGGCACACCGCAGCTGGCCGGTCTGGCCGTCGCCGCGGCACTGCTGACGACCGCCGTCAGTGTCTTTGTCTTTCTCGCGTATGCCACCACCGCGGCAGTGGCGCGTCGGGTCGGAGCGGGCGATCCGGCCTCCGCGATCCGACAGGGCATGGACGGAATCTGGCTGGCCCTTCTGCTCGGCACAGGTGTCATCGCCGTCGCACTCCCCACGGCCCCGTGGCTCGTGCACGTCTTCGGTGCCTCAGACACCGCCGCCCCTTACGCGATCACCTATCTGAGGATCTCCAGTCTCGGCATCCCGGCCATGCTCGTGGTGATGGCTGCGACCGGTGTACTCCGTGGCCTGCAGGACACCAGAACCCCGCTCTATGTCGCCATCGGAGGCTTCGCGGCCAACGGGGCCCTCAACGCGGGACTCGTCTACGGTGCCGGGCTCGGCATCGCAGGATCGGCCTGGGGAACAGTGATCGCCCAGATCTCCATGGCCGCCGCCTATCTGGTCGTGGTGGTCCGAGGGGCACGTCGACATGGGGCCTCTCTGCGTCCCGATGCCGCCGGTATCAGGGCCAGCGCCCAGGCCGGCGTCCCACTGCTCGTCCGCACGCTGTCGCTCCGCGCCGTCCTGATGATCGCCACAGCAGTGGCCGCCCGCCTCGGCGACACCGAGATCGCCGCGCATCAGATCATTCTCTCGCTCTGGAGCCTGATGGCCTTCGCGCTCGACGCCATCGCCATCGCAGGGCAAGCCATCATCGGTCGCTATCTGGGAGCCGGCGACGCCGCGGGCGCACGAGAGGCATGCCGCCGCATGGTGCGGTGGGGCATCGTCTCCGGAGTGGTGCTCGGGGCGCTGATCGTCCTTGCCCGGCCACTGTTCGTGCCCCTGTTCACGGATGACCAGTCCGTTCAGGGCACCCTGCTCCCGGCGCTGCTGGTGGTGGCGCTGTCCCAGCCGATCTCCGGCGTGGTCTTCGTCCTAGACGGGGTGCTGATGGGCGCCGGAGACGGTCGCTATCTGGCATGGGCCATGCTCGTGACTCTGGCCGTCTTCGCCCCGGTCGCCCTGCTGGTGCCGAGCTTCGGCGGCCTGACTGCCTTGTGGTGGGCGATGGCGCTGATGATGGCCGTCCGCATGATGACGCTCTGGCTGCGCACTCGGTCGGGCAAGTGGATCGTCACCGGCGCCACCCGTTGAGCACCACCGAGCGGTTCAGCCGTTTCACGTGAAACGGCTGAACCGCCAGACTGCAGAACCGTGCAAGAGCGGAGACGCGGATCAACGCCGAACAGTGAAGGGCCGTACCCCTCGGGGTACGGCCCTTCACCTGCTCTGGTGAGCTGTGCCCTTAGGCAGCAACAACCTCGATGCCGAGGTTCGCAGCGACCTCGGGGTGCAGACGCACGGACACCTGGTGCCCGCCGAGCGTCTTGATCGGCGAGCCGAGCTCGACGCGACGCTTGTCGACGTCCGGGCCACCGGCAGCCTTGATCGCCGAAGCGATGTCGGCCGGGGTCACGGAGCCGAAGAGGCGACCGGCTTCGCCGGAGCGAACGGCCAGGCGGACCTTGACGGCCTCAAGCTTCGTCTTGACCTCGTTGGCCTGCTCGATCGTGGCGATCTCGTGGATCTTGCGGGCGCGGCGGATCTGCGCCACGTCCTTCTCGCCACCCTTGGTCCAGCGGATGGCAAAGCCACGCGGAACCAGGTAGTTACGGGCGTACCCGTCCTTGACGTCGACGACGTCGCCCGCAGCGCCGAGGCCGGAGACCTCGTGGGTGAGGATGATCTTCATGTTTCGGTCACCCTTCCCTTATCGCGCGGTGGACGTGTAGGGCAGCAGCGCCATCTCACGGCTGTTCTTGACTGCCGTGGCGACGTCACGCTGGTGCTGCGTGCAGTTGCCGGTCACGCGGCGGGCACGGATCTTGCCACGGTCGGAAATGAACTTCCGCAGCATGTTCGTGTCCTTGTAGTCCACGTACTGGGTCTTGTCCTTGCAGAACGCGCAGACCTTCTTCTTAGGCTTGCGCACAGGCGGCTTCGCCATGGTGTTTCTCCTGTGTGATCAAGAAGTGGGGGTACGAGCTGCCCTAGAAGGGAGGCTCGTCCGAGTAGCCGCCGCCGGAACCGCCGGAGCTTCCGCCCCAACCGCCTCCTTGCTGGCCCCCGCCCTGCTGGCCGCCGGACGGCGCGCTCGTGGCCCACGGGTCGTCGGCGGGAGCGCCGCCACCACCCTGCTGGCCACCGCCGCTGGGACCGCCGCCCCAGCCGCCTCCGCCCTGCTGGCCACCGCCGTATCCACCCTGGCCGCCCTGACCACCGCGACCGGTGGTCTTGGTGACCTTGGCCGTGGCGTTCTTGAGGCTGGGGCCGACTTCCTCGACGTCCAGCTCGTAGACCGTGCGCTTGACGCCCTCGCGGTCTTCGTACGACCGCTGCTTCAGCCGGCCCTGCACGACAACGCGCATGCCTCGCTGAAGCGACTCGGCGACGTTCTCCGCCGCCTGCCGCCAGACCGAGCAGGTGAGGAACAGGCCTTCGCCGTCCTTCCACTCATTGGTCTGCCGGTCGAAGATGCGGGGAGTGGACGCGACACGGAACTTCGCGACCGCCGCACCGGACGGGGTGAAGCGCAGCTCGGGGTCGTCGACGAGATTGCCGACGACCGTGATGACGGTCTCGCCTGCCATGGGTGAACCTCTCGGCGGGGATTGCTTCTGGCTGCTTGCTGCTACTCGAACCCGATGACCACTGAGCTAGATGCTCAGTGGATCTCGGGACGGAGGACCTTGGTCCGGAGGACCGACTCGTTCAGGTTCATCTGGCGGTCGAGCTCCTTGACGACCGCAGGCTCGGCCTGCAGGTCGATGACCGAGTAGATGCCCTCGGGCTTCTTCTTGATCTCGTAAGCGAGACGACGACGGCCCCAGGTGTCGACCTTCTCGACCTTTCCGTTGCCCTCACGGACGACGGAGAGGAAGTTCTCGATCAGCGGGGAGACAGCGCGCTCCTCGAGATCGGGGTCGAGGATGACCATCACCTCGTAGTGACGCATGTGGAACCCACCTCCTTTGGACTCAGCGGCCACGGTCGTTCCGTGGCAGGAGGGTCGTGATGCGTGAGCAACAGTGTCTCCGAGTAGAACAGCCACCACTGACAACGCCCTCCTCCTGGAGGGGGCCGCAGTGCTGGCCTGGGCAGACACCAGTGCAGACGTTACAGACTACCCGCACACCCGCTTCCGGTTGAAATCCGGTGCTCAGGAGACGCAATCTGGACACATCGGGTGTGAGCGGCGCCACGAGGCGCCGCCCTTCGGCCAGGAGGTACTCCATGGCACAGGCAGTTCGACCCCGTCCCCGCGTCTCCCTTCTTGCCACGGACGGCAAGAAGCATCCGCTCCAGGAGACCCTGGTCGCGGTGACCCTGGTGCTCGGTGCGCTCGCCTTCGTGACGGCGATGTTCCACAACCTGCACCTGATCAGTTCGTGGGCCGGGCTGATCGGAATCCTCACCGCCGCGTACGGGCAGTACGTGTCGGCGACCACGCGCGAGAGGTTCCCGCTGATCATCGGCATGGGCGCGTCCGCCATCGGGTTCTTCCTGGGCATGGCTCACGGCGGCCTCTTCGGCGGCATAGTGGGCTGATTCGAGAAAGAAACAACCACACACAACCAGACAGATCCGGACAGATGAGTCGGCGCGAGGGCCCTCGCAGGGACCTGGCGCCGCTCCCCGTTCAGGGGCCCGGCCACCCGGGTCCCGGCGGGACGAACCGGCAAGGTCGCACAGGGCCAGACGGGGCGCTCCCCGGTCGCAGTAGGCTTCGGCGCGAGAGCCGGAGCCCCTGACCGATGGGGACACACCTGCCGAGGAGCGCCCCGCATGAGCCTGACCCTGAGGACCATCAGCCGAGAGCAGCATCTGGCTTACATCCAGAATCTGCCCGCGGCGAGTCACATGCAGGTCCCGGCATGGGCAGATGTGAAAGCCGAGTGGCGCTCCGAGAGCCTGGGCTGGTTCGACAAGAACGAACAGCTCGTCGGCGTCGGCCTGGTGCTCTACCGGCAGCTTCCCAAGATCAAGCGGTATCTCGCCTACCTGCCCGAGGGCCCGGTCATCAACTGGTACGCCCCGAACCTGGACGACTGGCTGCGGCCGATGCTGGCGCACCTCAAGCAGCAGGGCGCCTTCTCCGTGAAGATGGGCCCGCCGGTCATCATCCGTCGCTGGGACGCGCCCGCCATCAAGTCGGGCATCCAGGACCCGGACGTGAAGCGGCTGCGCGACGTCGAGGCCACCCACATCGAGCCGCGCGCCTTCGAAGTGGCGGACCGGCTGAGGAAGATGGGCTGGCAGCAGGGCGAGGACGGCGGCGCCGGTTTCGGCGACGTGCAGCCGCGCTACGTCTACCAGGTGCCGCTGGCGAATCGTTCGCTCGAAGACGTCCACAAGGGCTTCAACCAGCTGTGGCGACGCAACATCAAGAAGGCCGAGAAGGCCGGCGTCGAGGTCGTGCAGGGCGGCTACGCCGAGCTCGACGAGTGGCAACGGCTGTACGAGATCACGGCGGAGCGCGACCACTTCCGGCCGCGGCCCCTCGGCTACTTCCAGCGCATGTGGACCGCCCTCAACAACGAGGACCCCAACCGGATGCGGCTGTACTTCGCCCGGCACGAGGGCGAGAACGTCGCGGCCGCGACCATGCTGATCGTCGGCGGCCACGTCTGGTACTCGTACGGCGCGTCCGCCAACCACAAGCGCGAGGTCCGCCCCTCGAACGCGATGCAGTGGCGGATGCTGCGCGACGCGTACGCCATGGGGGCCACCGTCTACGACCTGCGCGGCATCTCCGACTCGCTGGACGAGACCGACCACCTCTTCGGTCTGATCCAGTTCAAGGTGGGTACCGGCGGGCAGGCTGCCGAATACCTCGGCGAGTGGGACTTCCCGCTCAACAAGCTGCTGCACAAGGCGCTCGACATCTACATGTCGCGTCGCTGATACGCGTCGTCCCGCTGACGAAACCGGCTTCATTCGTTTCAATGGGGACTTCGGCCCGACAGTCACCCCACAAAACCCCGCACCCCTCTGATCCACCGCAGCCACCAGAAAGGTTCCGGACCGGCCATGGCGCTCTCCCTCTACGTCGACACCGCGCGCTGGCGGGCGCACCAGAAATCCGTCCTCGACCAGTTCCCCGGCCTCGTCCCGGTCTGCAAGGGCAACGGATACGGTTTCGGTCACGAGCGGCTCGCCGACGAGGCCATCCGCTTCGGCTCCGACACGCTCGCCGTCGGCACCACCTACGAGGCGGCCCGTATCAAGGACTGGTTCAGCGGCGATCTGCTGGTCCTCACCCCGTTCCGCCGGGGCGAGGAGCCGGTGCCGCTGCCCGACCGTGTCATCCGGTCCGTCTCCTCCGTGGACGGAGTGCACGCCCTGGTGGGCGCGCGGGTCGTCATCGAGTGCATGAGCTCGATGAAGCGCCACGGTGTCAAGGAGGAGGAGCTCGGGCTGCTGCACGCCGCCATCGAGGACGTACGCCTCGAAGGCTTCGCCCTGCACCTGCCGCTGGACCGCACGGACGGCTCGGACGCGGTCGAGGAAGTGATCGCCTGGATGGACCGGCTCCGCGCCGCCAGGCTGCCGCTGCACACCATGTTCGTCAGCCATCTGCGCGCCGAGGAGCTGGGCCGGCTGCAGCAGCAGTTCCCGCAGACCCGCTTCCGCGCCCGCATCGGCACCCGGCTGTGGCTCGGCGACCACGAGGCGACGGAGTACCGGGGCGCCGTTCTGGACGTCACACCTGTCGTCAAGGGTGACCGCTTCGGCTACCGCCAGCAGAAGGCCGCCTCGGACGGCTGGCTGGTGGTCGTCGCGGGCGGTACGTCGCACGGTGTGGGGCTGGAGGCTCCGAAGGCCCTGCACGGGGTGATGCCGCGCGCCAAGGGCGTCGCGCGGGCGGGTCTGGCCACGGTCAACCGCAACCTGTCCCCGTTCGTCTGGGCGGGCAAGCAGCGCTGGTTCGCCGAACCGCCGCACATGCAGGTGTCGATCCTGTTCGTTCCCTCGGACGCGCAGGAGCCGAAGGTCGGTGACGAGCTGGTGGCCCATCTGCGGCACACGACGACCCAGTTCGACCGCCTCGTCGACCGCTAGGAAGGCTCCGGTGGCTCTCTCCGTGGGCTCCGGCCCCCGGAGAGAGCCGGATCAGTCGGCGGCGGGACCGCGCGCCGCGCCCCAGTCCACCTGCGGCCCTTCGACGGCAGGCTGGGCAAGCCGCGGCGGACGCGCCGCGCGCCTCAGCACGAATACGTCCGCGGAGCCGTCGAGCACCCCGCCGGACGGATCGTCCGACCCGTCACGCCGCACGACGTCCCGCTCCGGCACCAAGATGTCCCGTACGACAACGGCGCAGAGGTACAGCGTGCCCAGCAGATGCAGGGCGATCGCCAACTGATACCCCTCCGTGGGCAGGCCCTGATGCTTGTCCCCACTCGTCGTGTAGGCGAGGTACATCCAGATGCCCAGGAAGTACATGACCTCGCAGGCCTGCCAGATCAGGAAGTCGCGCCACCGCGGCCTGGCCAGGACGGCCAGAGGAATCAGCCACAGCACGTACTGCGGTGAATAGACCTTGTTGACGAGGATGAACGCGGCGACGACGAGAAAGGCGAGCTGCGCGAAGCGCGGCCTGCGCGGAGCCATCAGCGTCAGTGCGGCGATGCCCGCGCACAGCAGGACCATCAGCAGTTCGGAGACGTGGTTGACCGTCGATGTCTCGATGGACATGCCGGTGCGCTGGGTGATGATCAGCCAGAAGGAGCCGAAGTCGATGCCCCGTTCCTCGCTGAACGTGTAGAACTTGCTCCAGCCCTCGGGCGCGAAGATCATCACTGGCAGGTTCACCACCAGCCAGGAGCCTGCCGCCCCGAGCGTCGCCAGCCCGAATTCCCGCCACTTGCCCGCCCGCCAGCACAGCACGAGAACGGGCCCCAGCAGGAACAGGGGATAGAGCTTGGCGGCCGTGGCGAGCCCGATGAGGACGCCGAACGCCAGCGCCCGCTTCCGGGACCACATGAGCATCGCCGCGGCCGTCAGTGCGACGGCCAGCAGGTCCCAGTTGATCGTGGCGGTGAGCGCGAAGGCAGGTGCGAGGGCGACCAGCAGCCCGTCCCAGGGGCGGCGCCGGTGGGTACGCGCTACACAGACGGCGATGATCACGGCGCAGATCATCAGCATGCCGGCGTTGACCATCCAGTACATCTGCTCGCGGTGCTGAACGTCCCCGCCCGGTGTCAGCCAGGACGCGATCTGCATGAACACACCCGTCAGAACGGGGTACTCCAGGTACTGCATGTCGCCGGCCAGCCGGTCGAAGTACGGGACGAGGCCGTCGGAGAAGCCGCGTGCGACATAGAGATGTGGAATGTCCGAGTAGCAGGCGTGCGTGTACTGCGAACCGGCGCCTCTGAACCACGCCCAGTTGTAACAGGGCAGCTTCTGCACCATGCCGAGCGCGAACATCCCGACAGCCACCAGCGCGATGACGCCCACGGGCGTGAGTGCCGTGGTGCCGAGCCGTGTCCAGCGCCCCGACCGCCCACCGATCAGCTCGCTGCCGGCCTCGGCGATCTCGTCCTGGTGCGTGGGCCGCACAACGGGCCGTGTCTGGTCCACACTCGTGTCTTCTCGGCTTGGCATGCCGCTCATCCTGCCGTACAGGGCTGTGGAAACGTCGAGGGCCGCCGCACCATGTGGTGCGACGGCCCTCGACGGGAACCCAGCCGGCTCGATCGCCTGTCTACCCGGCAGGGGAGCCGCTAACCGGCCGGGCCTCCGAAGATTCCACCGTTCCCGTTCCCGTTCCCGTTGCCGTTCCCATTACCGTTCCCGTTGCCGCCGACCGGTGGCGTGGTGGATGTCGACGGGTCGGGATCGGGGCCACCGACGTCTCCGCCGTTCGCAGCACCGGTACTGGTTCCACCGTTGCTGTTCTGGCAGTTCCGGTCCCAAACGCTGCAGGTCTCGCTGGGGTCGGGCGCGGGCGGGGACGGGGGTGCCGAAGGCGACTCGGACGCCGGGGCGGTCGGCGTCGGCGACGTCTCCATCGTGGGCGTCGGCTTGGGGCTCTGCGCACCGCCACCGTAGACCTTCTCACCGATCGGCGTCGGCTCCGGGAAGGTCAGGACCGGCTGGCCCTGCAGCGCGCCCGCCATGTAGTCGTGCCAGATCTGGGCCGGGAACGAGGCACCGTGGATGGTCTTCTCACCACCCGTCCCGTACATCTTCTCGAACTTGCGGTTCGCGTTCTTCTCGTTGTCGTCCAGCCGGTACATGCTGATGGCCGTCGACAGCTGCGGGGTGTAGCCGACGAACCAGGCCGACTTGTTGTCGTCCGTCGTACCCGTCTTGCCCGCCACGTCGCGGCCGGGGAGCTGTGCGGGGGTACCGGTTCCCTTCTCGACGACGTTCTTCAGAACATCGGTGACGTTGTCGGCGATGTCCGGGCCGAAGGCGCGCTTGGACGCCTCCTTGTGCCGGTAGATGACCTCACCCTCGTGCTTCACCTCGGTGACCGAGTACGGCTCGCGCTGCATACCGCTGTCGGCGAAGGTCGCGTACGCGCCGGCCATGCGGATCGCACTGGGCGAGGACGTACCGATGGAGAACGACGGCACATTCGAATTCGCCATGTTGTTGTCGTCCTTGAGCCCTGCGGCGAGGGCGACGTCCTTCACCTTGTCGGTGCCGACGTCCATACCCAGCTGTACGTAGGGGGAGTTGGCGGACCACTGCATCGCCTCACGAAGGGTGATGTTGCCCCGCGACTCATGGCCGTCGTTGGCCTGCAGCCACTCCTTGCCGTTCTCGTCCTCCCAGATCTCGCCGTTGTACTTCTTGATCTTCAGCTTGTCGTCGGCGTTGTAGATGCTCAGCGGCGAGACCTTCTCACGCTGCGCGTCGGCCTGGTCCGCGGGGAGCGAGGGGTCGCGCTTGCCGTACTGCATCGCTGCCGCCAGCACGAACGGCTTGAAGGTCGAGCCGACCTGCGCACCGGTGGGATCGGCGTTGTTGGTGTAGTGCTTGGTCGCGTCCTCACCGCCGTAGATCGCCACGATGGCACCGGTCTTGGGATCCACCGACCCGCCGCCGAACTGGACGTGGGTGTCCGTCTCGGGGCGCTGCTTCGGCTTGATCTTGCTGTCGTAGACCTTCTGGACCGCGGCGTCGAGCTCCTTGACCTTCTTCTTGTTGAAGGTGGTGTGGATCTCGTAGCCACCCTGGGCGAGCTTTTCCGCCGTGACGCCCCGGTCGTTGTTGTTGAGGAAGTACTTCTTGGCGAGGTCGACCAGGTAGCCGGTCTGACCGCCCAGCTGGGCGTTCTTCTTCGGCGGCTTGGGCGTCGGGAACTCGGTGTACTTGGCGCGCTCCGTCGCCGAGAGGCGGTTGTCCTTCACCTCTTCGTCGAGGATCCACTTCCAGCGCTTCTTGGCCCGTTCGGTGTTCTTCGCCTTGGTGGCCTGCACTTCGTCGATCTCGGGGGCGCCCGCCGGGTCGTAGTAGGAGGCTCCCTTGAGCAGCGTGGCCATGAAGGCGCACTCGCTCGGGTTCAGATCCTTGGCGTCCTTGCCGTAGTACGTGCGGGCCGCGGCCTGGATCCCCGACGCACCCCGCCCGTAGTACGAGATGTTGAGGTAGTCACGGATGATGTCCTTCTTGTCCTTCGTGTTCGTGACTTTGAGCGTGATGAAGAGTTCCTGGAACTTCCGGCTCAGGGTCTGCTCCTGAGACAGGTACGAGTTCTTCACGTACTGCTGGGTGATCGTGGAACCACCCTGGGTCTCGCCGCCACTGGCCATGTTGTACAGGGCACGGGCGATACCCATCGGGTCGATGCCGCTGTCGTGCTCGAAGGACTTGTTCTCTGCCGAGATGACCGCGTTCCGCATGGCTTCAGGAATCTGGTCGTAGCCGATGATCTGACGGTTGACCTCACCGCCCGTGGCAACCATCTGCGAGCCGTCGTCCCAGAAGTAGACGTTGTTCTGCGCTTTCGCGGTGGACTTCACGCTGGGCGTGGTCACCATCGCGTACGCGAGACCGGCGAGGCCCATGATCAGGCCGAGAAAGCCGACGCAGAGACCGGAGACCAGCTTCCACGACGGCACCCAGCGTCGAAAGCCGTACTTCCCGGCGCGCGGGTAGTCGATGAAGCGCTTCTTGACAGGACCCTGGCCACCCCGGCCACGTCCCCTGCCCGGGCCCTCGTGTCCACCGTCGCCGCCACCACGACGACGGCCACCGCCGCCGCCACGGCTCCCGCCGCCGCGCTGGGCGGCCCTTCTGGCCGCCGCGCGCCCGCCGTACGGACTGTCACCACCATCCGCACCGGAAGGTGATTCTGATGTTACTCCGCGTGACGGAGCTGCGCGGCGTCCTGAGGACTGCTGGGCGGCTCGTCTGGCCGCTGCACGCCCCCCACCTTGCGGTTGCGGCGTTTTGCGACGGTGCTCGCTCATGGAACGACTACTCCTCGGGCAGGCGAGAGCGCCTGGAAGCGGCAGTTGAGATCCGGTCCCCCGAATTGCGGGCCAGCCCTGCGACGGGCTCGTCCGCAGTGCATCCGGCTAGTCCGCGAAAACCGACGCGTATGCGCGTCTCGCGGTTCCCGGTGGTCTGCATGCCGGACAGACTACGCACGGCCAAAACCCCCCTAGGGCCGAACTTCACCTCAAACAGCGCAAGTCGGTGCCTACGAATTCACGATGTGACGCCGTTCACGATGGCCCCTCTTGTCGCAGAGCGGCGACCGATCTATCGTCGTGATGTATCGAGCCGATACATCAGCTCGGTACATCGACTCGACACAGGGCTCCGCAGGAGCACTCGGTGAAGCGCGGAGAAGGAGGAGGCCAACTTGAGCAGACGCTCCGGCATCCTCGAATTCGCCGTTCTCGGTCTGCTCCGCGAATCCCCGATGCACGGGTACGAGCTGCGCAAACGCCTCAACACTTCGTTGGGGATCTTTCGCGCCTTCAGCTACGGCACCCTCTACCCCTGCCTCAAGACGCTGGTCGCCAACGGCTGGTTGATCGAGGAGCCGGGCAGCCCCCCGGTCGATCTTCCACCCGCCGCCGGCCGCTCGGTCGCCCCCGCCTCCTCACTGGCCGGGCGCCGCGCCAAGATCGTCTACCGGCTGACGGCAGAAGGTAAGGAGCACTTCGAGGAGCTGCTCTCGCACACCGGCCCCGACTCCTGGGAGGACGAGCACTTCGCGGCTCGTTTCGCCTTCTTCGGTCAGACGGAGCACGAGGTGCGGATGCGGGTGCTGGAAGGCCGGCGCAGCCGACTGGAGGAGCGCCTGGAGAAGATGCGCGCCTCTCTGGCCCGCACGCGCGAGCGCCTCGACGACTACACGCTTGAGCTGCAGCGACACGGCATGGAATCCGTGGAGCGCGAAGTGCGCTGGCTGAACGAGCTCATCGAGAGCGAGCGGTCGGGACGGGATCAGCGACGATCCTCGCCCGGGAGCGAAGCTCAGCAGAACACAGCAGGAGAGACGGACGGCCTGCCCCGGCACCGGGGTGACACCCCGCCGGATCCGTCCGACGACACCTCAAAGTGAGGTCCCCGCAGAACCGCGGGGCCTCATCGGGAACATCCATTACACACAGGGAGCAACCGGAATGGGTTCGGTTCGCGTAGCCATCGTCGGCGTGGGCAACTGCGCCGCCTCGCTGGTCCAGGGCGTCGAGTACTACAAGGACGCCGATCCGGCCGGCAAGGTGCCCGGTCTGATGCACGTCCAGTTCGGCGACTACCACGTGCGCGACGTCGAGTTCGTCGCCGCCTTCGACGTCGACGCGAAGAAGGTCGGACTCGACCTCGCGGACGCCATCGGCGCCAGCGAGAACAACACCATCAAGCTCTGCGACGTGCCGAACGCCGGCGTCACCGTCCAGCGTGGCCACACCCACGACGGTCTGGGCAAGTACTACCGCCAGACCATCGAGGAGTCGGCCGAGGCCCCGGTCGACGTCGTCCAGGTCCTCAAGGACCGCAAGGTCGACGTTCTCGTCTGCTACCTGCCGGTCGGGTCCGAGGTCGCCGCGAAGTTCTACGCCCAGTGCGCCATCGACGCCAAGATCGCGTTCGTCAACGCTCTCCCGGTCTTCATCGCCGGTACCAAGGAGTGGGCGGACAAGTTCACCGAGGCCGGTGTCCCGATCGTCGGCGACGACATCAAGTCGCAGGTCGGCGCCACCATCACGCACCGCGTGATGGCGAAGCTCTTCGAGGACCGGGGCGTCATCCTGGACCGCACGATGCAGCTGAACGTCGGCGGCAACATGGACTTCAAGAACATGCTCGAGCGTGAGCGCCTGGAGTCGAAGAAGATCTCCAAGACGCAGGCCGTCACCTCCCAGATCCGCGACCGCGAGCTCGGTGCGGACAACGTCCACATCGGCCCGTCGGACTACGTGGCCTGGCTGGACGACCGCAAGTGGGCGTACGTGCGCCTCGAGGGCCGCGCCTTCGGTGACGTTCCGCTGAACCTGGAGTACAAGCTGGAGGTCTGGGACTCCCCGAACTCCGCCGGTGTCATCATCGACGCCGTCCGCGCCGCGAAGATCGCCAAGGACCGCGGCATCGGTGGCCCGATCCTCTCCGCTTCCTCGTACTTCATGAAGTCCCCGCCGGTCCAGTACTTCGACGACGAGGCCCGCGAGAACGTCGAGAAGTTCATCAGGGGCGAGGTCTCCAACTGACGCGACCGAACACGGCGCGTCGGCGTGAACGGTGACGAGCGGCAACGCTCCTCCCGTTCCGAACCGTTGAGGGTCCCTGGGTAATCCGCCCAGGGACCCTCAACGTATGTGACTCTTGAGCACATGCCCGTCGTAGGTGATCTGCGCGTACTTCTGCGCCTTCGGAACTTCCGTCGTCTGCTCGCCGTACGACTTCTTTCCCAGTCGGCCGACGGCGTCTACCAGGTGGCGCTGGCAGCGCATGTCGTCTTCTCCCCGGAGAAACAGGCATCGGCGGGGGCCATCGCCTCCGCGATGGCTGTGCTGCTGCTGCCCTACTCGCTCGTCGGCCCGTTCGCCGGCGTTCTGCTGGATCGCTGGCCGCGACGCCAGGTCTTTCTGTACGGCAATCTGCTGCGCGCCGCACTCGCCTGCTGCACCGCACTCCTGATCCTCGGCTCCGCACCGGACTGGCTCTTCTACACCTCGGCGCTGTGCGTCACCGCGGTCAACCGTTTCGTGCTGGCCGGACTCTCGGCCGCACTGCCGCGAGTCGTCGACAGGGACCGGCTGGTGCTGGCGAATTCACTCTCACCGACCGCGGGCACGCTCGCCGCCACGGCCGGCGGCGGACTCGCCTTCGTCGTGCGGCTGGTACTCGCCGATTCCGATGCGGCGGTGGTGTTGCTGGGCGCCGTGCTCTACCTCGCTTCGGCACTGGTCTCGTTGAGCCTTGCCACCAGGCTCCTGGGCCCGGATCAGGATGGGCGTCGCATCCGGCTAGGGAAGGCGCTGGCCATCACCGCCCGGGGTCTTGTGGACGGGCTGCGCCATCTGGCGGAGCGGAGGCAGGCCACCCGGGCACTGGCCGCCATGACCGTGCTCCGCTTCTGCTACGGGGCACTCACCGTAATGGTGCTGATGTTGAGCCGGTACGCCTGGTCCGACAGCGAGTCCGAGGGCCTGGCCCTCCTCGGGCTGGCGGTGGGAATCTCCGGAGCGGGATTCTTCGCGGCGGCCGTGGTGACGCCTTGGGCGGTGGGGCGGCTCGGCCGGTTCCGTTGGATGGCCGTGTGCGCGGCGACGGCGGCCGTCCTCGAACCCGCTCTGGGGTTGTGGTTCGTTCCCGCACCGATACTCGCGGCGGCGTTCGTCCTCGGACTCGTCACACAGGGGGCGAAAATCACGACGGACACGGTGGTGCAGACCTGGGTGGACGACACCTTTCGCGGCCGGGTCTTCTCCCTCTACGACGTGCTGTTCAACGTGGCGTTCGTGGGCGCCGCCGCGGTCTCCGCCCTGATGCTGCCTCCTGATGGACAGTCGGCCGTGCTGGTGACCGGTGTGGCCGTTCTCTATGCGGTCGCCGCCCTACTGCTCTTCCGCTGGAGCCGAGCCGACAGAACGCTCTAAGAGCTGTCCCGTAGTCGTTCCGGTCGCAGCGTCGGCGTTCAGGTGTGACGAGGGGCGCTGTTTCACGTGAAACAGCGCCCCTCGTCATACCGGGTCCCGGTCGTGTTCGTGCTCATGTTTCACGTGAAACATGAGCACAGCCGCCGTACGGCCACTGACCGCACCGCCACCGGCCTCAGTTCTGCCCGGCCCACCATTGCTTGAGTTTCCCAACCGCCTCGTCATGCTCCATGGGCCCATGCTCCAGCCGCAGCTCCAGCAGGAACGCATACGCCTTGCCGATCACCGGCCCAGGTCCGATCCCCAGAGTCTTCATGATCTCGTTGCCGTCCAGGTCGGGCCGGATGGCGTCCAGCGCCTCCTTCTCCTGGAGCTGAGCGATGCGCTCCTCAAGCCCGTCATAGATCCTCGAGAGGGCAGCGGCCTTGCGCTTGTTGCGCGTGGTGCAGTCCGATCGGGTCAGCTTGTGCAGCCGCTCCAGCAGGGGGCCCGCGTCACGTACGTACCGGCGCACCGCGGAGTCGGTCCACTCTCCGTCGCCATAGCCGTGGAAACGCAGATGAAGCTCCACGAGCTTCGAGACGTCCTTGACCATGTCGTTGGAGTACTTGAGCTCGGTCATCCGCTTCTTGACCATCTTGGCGCCCACCACCTCGTGGTGATGGAAGGAGACGCGCCCGTCCTTCTCGAAGCGTCGTGTCCTCGGCTTGCCGATGTCATGAAGGAGGGCGGCCAGACGCAGAACCAGATCGGGACCGTCCTCCTCCAGGTCGATCGCCTGCTCCAGGACGGTCAGCGAGTGCTCGTAGACATCCTTGTGACGGTGATGCTCATCACTCTCCAGGCGGAGGGCGGGGAGCTCGGGCAGTACCTGCTGTGCCAGCCCCGTGTCGACCAGCAGCGCCAGCCCCTTGCGGGGGCGGGCGGAGAGAAGCAGCTTGTTGAACTCCTCCCGGACCCGCTCCGCGGAGACGATCTCGATACGCCCGGACATTTCCGTCATCGCCGTGACCACATCGGGGGCGACGTCGAAGTCCAGCTGCGCCGCGAAGCGAGCAGCGCGCAGCATGCGCAGTGGATCGTCCGAGAAGGACTCCTCGGGTGTGCCGGGAGTGCGCAGTACACGCTCGGCCAAGTCCTCAAGACCACCATGAGGGTCGATGAAGTCCTTCTGCGGAAGCACGACGGCCATCGCGTTGACCGTGAAGTCACGACGGACGAGGTCTTCCTCGATGGAGTCGCCGTAGGACACCTCGGGCTTGCGCGAGGTCCTGTCGTACGCCTCCGACCTGTATGTCGTCACCTCGATCTGGTAACCGTCCTTCTGGGCGCCCACCGTGCCGAAGGCGATCCCGACCTCCCATACCGAGTCCGCCCACGGACGGACGATCTTCAGCACCGCCTCGGGGCGGGCGTCGGTCGTGAAGTCCAGGTCGTTCCCGAGCCTGCCGAGGAGTGCGTCCCGGACCGAGCCGCCGACCAGGGCGAGACTGAATCCGGCATCCTGGAAACGGCGGGCGAGGTCGTCGGCGACCGGTGACACCCGCAGCAGTTCGCTGACTGCGCGGTGCTGCACCTGGGTCAGGGCACTGGGGCTGTCTTCATTGGCGTTCGACACAACAGAAAAGGGTACGTGCCCGGACCGGCCCGGTCGTCCTGGTTTCGTCCCGCCCTGCGAGACTCTTCCGATCATGTAGCGGACTCCGCAGCACTTGGTACCCGCGCACATCGTTACCATGCGGGGACGCAGCAACCGACAACCATCGACACCAACCGACGACGACGAGGGACGGGTAGGCGCGTGGCCGAGGCGGCAGACATCCAGGAGATCGGTCCGTCTCCTGCCCGTCGATGGCTGCGGCGCACAGCCTCCTTGATCATCGGGGCGCCACTCGTCGCCGCACTGCTGGCCGGTACGGCGGCGCCGGCCGCATCGGCCGGCGGAACGAACCGGGCCCCCACCGGCTCGGAGACGGTCAAGGTCTCCCTGGACTCCCTCGCTCCGAGCGCACCGGTGAAGGGGGACACCCTGACCGTCTCCGGCACCGTGACCAACCGCGGCAAGGAGACGATCACACAGACGGCGGTCGACCTGCGGGTGGGCCCGAAGCTCTACAGCAGGGCATCGATCGACACCGCCGCCAAGCGCACCGGGTACGTCCCTGGCACCGACCCCGCTCCGCTCGGCGGGAAGTACACGGTGAAGTTCGCCAAGCTCCCTGCTGGAATCAGCCAGGACTTCACGCTGTCCGTCCCGGTCGACAAATTGGGGCTCGGCGACGACGGCGTCTACCAGCTCGGTGTCTCGCTGTCGGGACAGACCTCCCGGGCCCGGTACGACCATGTGCTGGGGATCCAACGCACTTTCCTGCCCTGGCAGGAGGAGCAGCGTGATTCCAGGACGAAGATCACCTATCTCTGGCCGCTCGTCGCGTCGGCCCATGTCACTGCAGAGACCGGTTCCGACGATCAGCAGACCCCCGTGTTCGCCGACGACGAACTGGCCACCGAGCTCGCTCCGGGCGGCCGTCTCGAGCAGCTGGTCTCGTTGGGCAGCCAGTTGCCCGTGACATGGGTCATCGACCCGGATCTGCTGGCCAGTGTCGACGCGATGGCGCGGAACTACCGCGTCAAGTCCGGCGACACCACCGTCGCCGGGAAGAACCAGGCCGTCGCCAAGAAATGGCTCGCCTCGCTGGAGGCCGCGGTGTCGGACGGCAAGGTCGTCGCGCTGCCGTTCGGCGACCCCGATCTCGCCTCCATCGCGCACCGCGGCAAGAACGTGTCGGGCACCCTCAGCCACCTGCAGACCGCCACCGAGGTGGCCGGGACTACGGTGGAGACCATCCTGCACGTGAAACCGTCGACGGACTTCGCCTGGCCCGTCGACGGGGCGATCGACCCCTCGATCGTCGATGTCGCCACCTCGGCCGGCGCCCACAAGGTGATCGCCCGCAGCGACAGCCTCCAGGAGACCAGCGGTCTGCCGTACACACCGACCGCGGCCCGTCCGATCGGTGGTGGCACCACCGCGGTGGTCTCGGACGCCCGGCTCTCCACGGCCTTCCAGGGCAATATGTCGACGGCGGGGAACTCCACCCTCGCCGTGCAGAAGTTCCTCGCTCTGACCCTCGCTCTGACGGAACAGGACACCGACACGGAGCGGAGCATCGTCGTCGCACCGCAGCGGATGCCGACGGTCGCCCAGGCCCAGTCGATGGCCAGCGCCCTGCACGCCCTCGACGACGAGCGCTGGACGCAGCCTCTCGGGCTCGTGGACGCGGCCGAGGCGAAGCCCGACGCGGACGCGACGACCGGCGTCCCCGGGTCGTCCCAGTACCCGAAGAAGCTCCGCAGCCAGGAACTGCCCACCCAGGCGTTCCAGGACATCAAGTCCACCCAGGTCTCGCTCAACGACTTCCAGGTCATCCTCACCCACCCCGAGCGGGTGGTGACCCCCTTCGGCAACGCGATCAACCGGTCCATGTCGACGTCGTGGCGCGGCAGCCCGCTGAAGGCCCAGCAGTACCGGGACTCGGTACGCACCTATCTGCAGGGTCTCGTCAACGAGGTCCAGCTCATCTCGAAGTCGGACGTCACCCTGTCCGGCCGCAGCGCCACGATCCCGGTGACGGTGCAGAACCGGCTGTTGCAGGGTGTGGACCATCTGGTCCTCCGGTTGAAGTCGGAGAACGCCACCCGGCTCAAGCTGAACAACGGCGGAGCCGTGGCGGAGCAGCCGATCCGGATCGCCGGCGGTCACAGCCAGTCCGTGAAGTTCGACGCCGCGGCCAACGTCAATGGCCAGGTGCAGATGACCGCACAGCTCTACACCGAGGACGGCACTCCGTACGGCGAAGAGATGACCTTCACCGTGAAGGTCTCCGAGCTCACCCCGACCGTGCTGCTGGTGATCGCCGGCGGGCTGCTGCTTCTGGTTCTCGCGGGCATCAGGATGTACACCCACCGCAAGCGTGCCAACGCGGGCGGCGCGGCCGGGGACAACGGCAGCGGACCCGAGCAGCCGAGTGACCCGACGCCGGACACCGGTCCGGAAAGCGGGGCGCCGTCAGGCCCCGGTGAGAAAGTGGAACGTTGAGCGATGTCTTTCGTGGCCGGTCGGCCGGGGACGATGAGGTGGGGTTTCGATGAACGCGCCGTACGACGGTGACCGCGGTCAGGGTGCGGGCGGAGCCGGGTCTGCTGATGGGCCCGCGCCGCCTCCCGGACAGGGCCAGGTTCCGCCGACGCCCGATCCGTACCTGCAGGCCGCGTACGACTACGACCCCTACCGGGCCCAGGATCTGTCCGTCCAGGACCCGGTGAACGAGGCGCTGTACGACCGCGCCGCGCACCCGCCGCCACCTCCTGGCACCTATCAGCAGCCCCAGCCGCTGTACCAGCAGCCGCCCGCGGCGCAGTACGCACCCGACCCCCGCATCTGGGCGCAGACCCCGCCGCCCGAGCCCGACGGGCCGTCGCGGCACCTGCCGTACGGCGACAACCCGGCGACCACCCAGTTCGTCGGGGTCGACGACCTCGTCAGCCAGGCGTCCGACGACCGGGAGCAGCAGGACGCCTTCGCGCACCTGTTCCGGGACCAGGAGGGTCCGGCCGGACCACCGTCCGTTCCGGCCGAGCCCGAGCCTGCCCCGGCACCCGCACCGCCCAAGTCCGGCGGCCGGGCGTCCGGCCTGCTGAAGTCCAGCGCCGTGATGGCGGCGGGCACGCTCGTGTCCCGGCTCACCGGCTTCGTCCGCAGCCTGGTGATCACCGCCGCGCTCGGTGCTGCCCTGCTCGGCGACAGCTTCACCATCGCCTACACACTGCCGACGATGATCTACATCCTCACTGTCGGTGGCGGACTGAACTCGGTCTTCGTTCCCCAGCTCGTCCGTTCCATGAAGGACGACGAGGACGGCGGCGAGGCCTACGCCAACCGGCTGCTGACCCTGGTCATGGTCGCGCTCGGTGTCATCGTCGCCATCGCCGTCTTCGCCGCTCCGTGGCTGATCCACATGATGTCGCCGACGATCGCCGGGGACGCGGCCGCCAACAGCGTCGCCGTGACGTTCGCCCGGTACTGCCTGCCGACCATCTTCTTCATGGGCGTGCACGTCGTGATGGGCCAGATCCTCAACGCCCGCGGCAGGTTCGGCGCGATGATGTGGACCCCGGTCCTCAACAACATCGTCATGATCTTCACGTTCGGCATGTTCATCTGGGTCTACGGCACCTCCGCCGAATCCCAGATGGGTGTGCAGACGATCCCGCCGGAGGGCGTCCGGCTCCTGGGCATCGGCACCCTGCTCGGTCTGATCGTCCAGGCCCTGGCCATGGTCCCCTATCTGCGCGAGGCCGGCTTCCGCTTCCGCCCGCGCTTCGACTGGAAGGGACACGGGCTCGGCAAAACGGTCAAGCTGGCCAAGTGGACCTTCCTGTTCGTCCTGGCCAACCAGGCCGGGGTGATCGTCGTCACCCAGCTCGCGACATCGGCGGGCAAGCTGTCCGGCAAGGACGGCACCGGCTTCCTCGCGTACTCCAACGCCCAGCTCATCTGGGGCATGCCGCAGGCGATCATCACCGTGTCGGTCATGGCGGCCCTGCTGCCCCGCATTTCCCGGGCCGCCCATGACGACGACCCGGGGGCCGTCCGCGACGACATCTCCCAGGGGCTGCGGAACTCCGCCGTGGCGATCGTGCCGGTCGCCTTCATGTTCCTCGCCCTCGGCCTGCCGATGTGCACCCTGCTGTACGCCTCCGCGGGCACCGAAGCCGCCCGCTCCATGGGCTACATCCTCATGGCCTTCGGTCTCGGCCTGATCCCGTACTCGGTGCAGTACGTGGTGCTGCGTGGCTTCTACGCCTACGAGGACACCCGGACGCCCTTCTACAACACCGTCATCGTCGCCGCGGTCAACGCGGCCGCCTCCGCCCTCTGCTACGTGGTTCTGCCGGCCCAGTGGGCCGTGGTCGGCATGGCCGCCTCGTACGGACTCGCCTACGCCGTCGGCGTGGGCATCGCCTGGCGACGGCTGCGCAACCGGCTGGGCGGCGACCTGGACGGCGCCCACGTCGTACGCACCTACGCCCGCCTGTGCCTGGCCGCCGTCCCGGCGGCCGTACTCGGTGGAGGCGTGGGCTTCGCGGTTCTTCTGGGCCTCGGCGAAGGAGCCTTCGGATCACTCGTCGCGCTGATCTGTGGTGGGGCCGTTCTGCTGGGCGTCTTCTTCGTGGCCGCCAAGCGGATGCGGATCGAAGAGATCAACGGCATGGTCGGCATGGTCCGAGGACGTCTCGGGCGCTGAGGAGCACCGGCCGCACAACCATCACCGCCCCTGGCGTGTCGTGCATAGCGCCGGAGTGTGGGCACAATTGGCGTGACTGTGCAGAGCTGGCTGGCATCGCGCAACGGATGGGGAGGCAGGAACGACGGTGGCGGAACGTAGCACGGCTGCCGTCGACGTGGCCGACAACAGCGGTGATGAACCGCTGACCGCCAAGGCGGACGAGACCACGACCGACGGGACGGCAGAAGCTCAGGACACGACGGGCACCGAGCCGCAGGACACGGACGGAGAACACATCAGCTCCGAAACCACCCTGCCGACCCCCGATCTGCACAGTGGGCACAAACTTGCCAGACGTTACCGGCTTGAGGAGTGCGTCACCCGTCTGGACGGATTCAGCAGCTGGCGTGCTGTCGACGAGAAACTGCGCCGCGCGGTGGGCGTTCATCTGCTCCCGGCCGATCACCCGCGCGCCCGCTCCGTACTGGCCGCCGCCAGATCCTCCGCCCTGCTCGGCGACCCGCGCTTCGTGCAGGTACTCGACGCGGTGGAGGAGGACGACCTCGTCTACGTCGTCCATGAGTGGCTCCCCGACGCCACCGAGCTCACCTCTCTGCTGGCCTCGGGGCCGATGGAGGCGCACGACGCGTACCAGCTCGTCAGCCAGGTCTCCCAGGCCATGGCAGCAGCGCACCGAGAAGGGCTCGCGCATCTGAGGCTGACGCCCGGGGCGGTGCTGCGGAGTTCGACCGGCCAGTACCGCATCCGTGGCCTCGCGGTGAACGCCGCCCTGCGGGGCATCACCTCCGAAAGCCCCCAACGTGCGGACACCGAGGCGATCGGCGCCCTGCTCTATGCCGCGCTGACCCAGCGCTGGCCGTACGAGACCGACGCCTACGGCCTGACCGGGCTGCCCAAGGGAATGGGGCTGATCGCCCCCGATCAGGTGCGGGCCGGCGTGCATCGGGGCCTGTCCGAGCTCTCCATGCGCGCACTCGCCAACGACGGCGCCACTGCCTCCCGGCAGGAGCAGCCGTGCACCACCCCGGACGAGCTGGCCAAGGCCGTTGCCGCGATGCCCCGCATCCGCCCCCCGGAGCCCACCTTCACAGCGCCTCCGGAGTATCAGCGCACGACCTACCAGCAGGGCACCTACGGGCGTCCGGCCGCAAGCCCCGGCGCCACGCAGCCCGTGATCGCCGTGCCACCGGCCCCGCTTCAGAGCCGCACCGGCAAGGTCCTCAAGTGGGCGGTGTCCGCACTGCTCATTGCCGCCCTGGGCCTCGGCAGCTGGCAGCTCGCCGAGACGCTCTTGAACCAGGGCAAGGACTCGGGGACCGACGACACCACACAGACCACCCCGGAAAGCGGCGACGACAAGCCCTCGGCCCCGCTCAAGCCGCTGCGGATCGCCGGTGCCGAAGAGTTCATGCCCAATGGCTCGGGGATAAAGCAGGAGCTGGCGCCGAAGGCCATCGACGGCGACCCGAGCACCGCCTGGATCACTCTGCGCTATGAGGACTACGCGAACTTCGGCAACCTTCCGAAGCGCAGAGACGGCAGCGGCATAGTCGTCGATCTGGGCAGCGTGAAGAGCGTCGCCGGCATCAAGGTCACTATGTACCGCAGCGGGCAGAAGGCCGAAGTGCTCGCAGCCGATGCCGGTACTTCCGCCCCGTCGTCCCTCTCGGACTTCCCCCAGCGCCTCACGAAGCTCGAAACCGTGGGCAGCGACCTGAAGACGACCTTGGACAAGCCCATTCGGACCCGCTACGTGCTGATCCACATCACCGAACTCCCGTCGGACGGAACGTCCGACGGCTACCGGGGCGGGATCTCGGAGATCTCCGTGCTCAGCTGACGGAGCAGGCCGGTGGGAGCTCCTCCCACCGGCCTTTCGTACCGTCGGCCCGGTCGGCACACTGTCGCGGCCCCACATCGGACCATGCATCTTCTGCCCTCTGCCCTGCTCCCACGAATCGTGATAGACAGACGCACCTTGACGCAGAGACAGGGAGGGAGGGGGAGGTGGCCGTCGAGCCGTCGGAGCCGCTCAGCGACTCAGACCTCCTCGCTCGCCATGTGGCCGGTGAACCCGACGCCTTCGGCGAGCTCGTACGACGCCACCGCGACCGGCTGTGGGCCGTGGCACTCCGGACCCTGGGGGACCGCGAGGAAGCTGCCGACGCCGTCCAGGACGCCTTGGTCTCCGCCTTCCGGGCCGCCCACACCTTCCGCGGCCAGTCCGCCGTCACCACCTGGCTGCACCGCATCACCGTCAACGCCTGCCTCGACCGGGTCCGCAAGGCAGCCACCCGCAAGACCTCACCGGTCAATGACACCGAACGGTTCGAGCAGCTCCTCGACCCGCACGAGTCCGCCGAGGCACCGGCGGAGCGCCATGATCTGCACCGCGAACTCCTGGCCGCACTCGCCACTCTCCCCAGCGAGCAACGTGCCGCACTCGTCCTCGTGGACATGCAGGGGTACCCCGTGGCCGAGGCAGCACGCATCCTCGACGTACCGACCGGCACCGTGAAGAGCCGCTGTGCCCGGGGCCGGGCCCGCCTGGCCCCTCTGCTCACTCACCTCCGCAGTGAGAGTGCGGAGAGCGGTGAAGCCACCGCGGAAAGGAACCGGACGCCACGCGCGTCCGTCCCACCGGCATCGGGGCCGAGAGACACCGGGGCAAGCGATCCTGCTGCAGTGAAGGGCGGAGGTGGGCGCGCATGACATCAACGACCGGCACGACCCAGCACCCGGATGTCTCGGAGATCTCCGATCTCATGGAAGGACTGCTCCCACCGTCACGGGCGGCAGAGGTGGACAGTCATGTGGACGGCTGCGCACTCTGCGGTGATGTCCATGCCTCCCTCATTGAGATCCGAGGGCTGCTCGGCGCCCTGCCAGAACCACAGCCCATGCCCGACGATGTCGCCGACCGCATCGACGCCGCGCTCGCCGCCGAGGCTCTCCGCACCACGGCACCCGCCGACGCGGCACATGTTTCACGTGAAACAGAACACTCCGTGGCGCAGAAGCCGGGCACGGAGCCCACCGGCCCCTCGAACCGCCCTGCGGGGCATTCAAGGGCAGCGACCGGCCCTGGACGCCGGCCGGCCGGCCGTCGCCGCCGCGCAGCCGTCCTCGGCACCGCCCTCGGTGCAGCCGTGGTCGGTGTGAGCGTTTTCATGCTGCAGAGCCTTCAGCCGTCCCAGGAGGCTGCCAGCCTCAAGGCGGCGGACCGAAGCTCCGACTCCGCAGCAAAGAGCGCGGGGGGCTTTTCGGAATCCACGCTCGAAGACCAGGTGCACACGCTGCTTGCGAGTGCCGCCACGAAGCCCTCGACTTCGAACAGTGCTGACACGGAAAAGAAGGCGCCATCCGTCGAGGAGCAGTCGACGCCGAAGAGCGACTCCCCGGAGTCCGAGTCGCCTCGCACGCCGTTGCGCGCGCCCACCGTGTCCGTCCCGCCCTGTGTGGAGCAGGGCATCGGGCGGAAGACCGCGGCCCTCGCCATGGAAGAAGGCAGCTACGAAGGAAAGCATGCCTTCCTGGTCGTGCTGCCGCACCCGTCCGACGCGACGCGTGTCCAGGCGTATGTCATCGACGCGGCCTGCGTCGATGAGAGGCCCGCTGCCAAGGGGAAACTGCTGCTGACCCGCGCCTACACGCGCCCTTGAGAATCCCGCCGTACGCCGCCCGGCACGGCGGGAATGCATCCCCCGTAGGATCCGTTGGGTGGGGTGAGAGTCGTTGAACCGGCCCCAGTAGGCGTGGACAGTAGGCAGTCTGCAGAGACGAGGAAGAAACCCGTGAGCGACGTCCGTAACGTGATCATCATCGGCTCCGGCCCCGCGGGCTACACGGCCGCCCTTTACACCGCACGCGCCTCCCTGAAGCCGCTGGTGTTCGAGGGCGCCGTCACCGCCGGTGGCGCGCTGATGAACACCACCGACGTGGAGAACTTCCCGGGCTTCCAGGACGGGATCATGGGCCCCGAGCTCATGGACAACATGCGCGCCCAGGCGGAGCGCTTCGGCGCCGAGCTCGTCCCCGACGATGTCGTCTCCGTGGACCTCACCGGAGACATCAAGACGGTGACCGACACGGCCGGGACGGTGCACCGCGCCAAGGCCGTGATCGTGACGACCGGCTCCCAGCACCGCAAGCTCGGCCTGCCCAACGAGGACGCGCTCTCCGGTCGAGGCGTCTCCTGGTGTGCCACCTGTGACGGCTTCTTCTTCAAGGACCAGGACATCGCCGTGATCGGCGGTGGTGACACCGCGATGGAGGAGGCGACCTTCCTCTCCCGCTTCGCCAAGTCGGTCACCATCGTCCACCGCCGTGACTCGCTGCGGGCCTCCAAGGCCATGCAGGACCGCGCCTTCGCCGACCCGAAGATCAAGTTCGCCTGGGACAGCGAGGTTGCCGAGGTCCACGGCGAGCAGAAGCTGTCCGGTCTGACCCTGCGGAACACCAAGACCGGCGAGACATCCGAGCTCGCGGTGACCGGCCTGTTCATCGCTGTGGGCCACGACCCGCGCACCGAGCTCTTCAAGGGCCAGCTCGACCTCGACGACGAGGGCTACCTCAAGGTCGACGCCCCCTCGACACGCACCAACCTGACCGGTGTCTTCGGCGCCGGTGACGTAGTCGACCACACCTACCGGCAGGCCATCACCGCTGCCGGCACGGGCTGCTCGGCCGCTCTCGACGCCGAGCGCTTCCTCGCTGCGCTCGCCGACGACGAGAAGGCCGCTGCGGCCACCGTCTGATCCACGACTCTCCCACCCCACACCCCAAGTAGTTAAGGAGGCCGCCGTGGCCGGCGCCCTGAAGAACGTGACCGACGACTCCTTCGACGAGGTCGTCCTGAAGAGCGAGAAGCCCGTACTGGTGGACTTCTGGGCCGCTTGGTGCGGTCCCTGCCGCCAGATCGCGCCGTCGCTGGAGGCCATCGCCGCCGAGCACGGCGACCAGATCGAGATCGTCAAGCTCAACATCGACGAGAACCCGGCCACAGCCGCCAAATACGGCGTCATGTCCATCCCGACCCTGAACGTCTACCAGGGCGGCGAGGTCGCCAAGACCATCGTCGGCGCCAAGCCGAAGGCCGCAATCCTCCGCGACCTCGAAGGCTTCATCGGCGAGTAGGACCGCGGTCCTCTGTTTCACGTGAAACGGGTCCATCCCTCGGGGGGATGGACCCGTTTCACGTTTGTCCTTCGGTCACAGCGGCCGCAGCGCCGGTTCCTTCTGGACGGCACCCAGCAACCGGTCCAGCGCCAGCTCAACGTCTTCCTTCCAGGAAAGCGTCGTACGCAGCTCCAGTCTCAGCCGCGGATAAGCGTGATGCGGCCGTACAGTCTTGAAGCCCACTGCCAGCAGATGATCCGCGGGCAGCACACAGGCGGGTTTCTTCCACCGGGCATCCCCGAAGGCCTCGATCGCCTTGAATCCCCGACGCAGGAGATCCTTGGCGACGGTCTGCACCATGACCCGCCCCAGACCCTGCCCCTGGTAGCCCGGCATGATCCAGGCAGTCATCAGCTGCACGGCATCGGAAGAGACGGGACTGGTCGGAAAAGCCGTCGAGCGCGGCACATAGGCCGGTGGTGCATAGAGAACGAACCCCACCGGCACATCGTCGACATAGACGACGCGACCGCAGGAGCCCCATTCCAGCAGAACGGCCGAGATCCAGGCCTCTTTCTCCAGCTCGGGCCTTCCTGCCTTTACCGCAGCGTCCCCGCTGACCGGATCAAGCTCCCAGAAGACACACGAGCGGCAGCGTCTGGGGAGATCGGAAAGGTTGTCCAGTGTGAGCGGTACGAGCCGACGCCCCATGAAGGCTGTTCCTCGCTTCCTTCGCCCGCCGCATCGCGTACGGCAGTCAGTGCACTCCGTTCGAGGAGCAGGCTGCCGAAGAACCCTCCGACAGCCCCCAGGCCCAGCCCTGCTGTCACCAGTCGGCTGCGGCTCACTGATCGCATGGCCCTCCCTCCGCCGAGTCGACTCAAGCCGGATGTGCCATACCAGAACGCATCGTATCCACCCAGAGATGAAGCGGACACCGAGAGAAAGCAAAGGGCGGGCCGTGTTCCGGTATGCACCCGGACACAGCCCGCCCCTCAGCCCATCCGGCAGAGGTCAGCCCTCGTCACTGTCAGCGGGATCGTCGGACGGTCCCTGATCCAGCACCCGCCCCTCACCCGGTGCCAGGCTGCCGAGGATGCGGTCCAGATCCTCCATCGACGCAAACTCGACGACGATCTTTCCCTTCTTCTGTCCGAGGTCGACCTTCACCCGGGTCTCGAAGCGATCCGACAGTCGGGAGGCGAGATCAGTCAGCGCGGGCGACACCCGGCCACCGGCTCGGGGCCCCTTGGACTTGGTGGGACTCGTGGACCTGGACCCCATGAGGGTCACGATCTCTTCGACAGCCCGCACCGACAGCCCTTCGGCCACGATGCGATGCGCCAGCCTGTCCTGCTCCTCCGAGTCGTCCACGGACAGCAACGCCCGCGCATGACCGGCCGACAGAACCCCCGCCGCAACCCTGCGCTGAACCGGGGGCGACAGCCTCAGCAGACGCAGCGTGTTGGACACCTGAGGGCGCGAACGCCCGATCCTGTCGGCCAGCTGGTCATGCGTGCACTTGAAGTCCTTGAGCAGCTGATCGTACGCAGCCGCTTCCTCCAAGGGGTTCAACTGAGCCCGGTGAAGATTCTCCAGGAGCGCGTCCAGAAGAAGCTTCTCGTCGTCCGTGTCCCGGACGATGGCCGGGATCCGTTCCAGACCTGCCTCCCGGCAGGCCCTCCAGCGACGCTCACCCATGATGAGCTCATAGCGATCCGAACCCGTCTTCCGCACAACGACGGGCTGGAGAAGACCCACCTCCTTGATGGAGGTCACCAGCTCGGCAAGTGCGTCCTCGTCGAACACCTCACGGGGCTGACGCGGATTCGGGGTGATGGAGCCGAGCGGAACCTCGGCAAAGTACGCACCGGCAGCTCCTGCCACGCCGGCCTCGGGTGCCCCAACCGACGCACTCGGCTCCGGCGCAACCGGCATGGACGCGAGAGTGGTCACCTTCGCAGCGGCCACCCCCCGCTCTGCCGTCAGGACAGGACCCACCCCAGGAGACACTGAACCCGCCCCCGTGGACGGCACCTGCTTCTCCTGGGGAGCGGCGGGGATCAGGGCACCCAGCCCACGCCCCAACCCTCTTCGACGCTCGCTCACTGAATCCCCTCCGAAATGCTCTGCTGGCTGTTCCCAGTGCCCGTGTGGGCATGCTGGGCCTCGTACTGCACACCGACACCTCGCAGGGCGATCTCACGCGCCGCTTCAAGGTACGAGAGCGACCCGCTCGAACCCGGGTCATAGGTCAGCACGGTCTGCCCATAGCTCGGTGCCTCCGAGATCCGTACCGACCGCGGAATGCTCGTCCGCAGCACCTCCTTGCCGAAGTGGCTGCGCACCTCCTCCGCAACCTGCGAAGCGAGCCTGGTCCGGCCGTCATACATGGTGAGCAGGATCGTCGACACATGCAGGGCGGGGTTGAGATGACCCCGCACCAGGTCCACATTGCGCAGCAACTGCCCCAGCCCTTCCAGGGCGTAGTACTCGCACTGGATGGGAATCAGTACCTCGGCACCGGCGACCATGGCATTGACCGTCAGCAGACCGAGAGACGGCGGACAGTCGATCAGGATGTAGTCCAGCGGCTGCTCGTACGCCTGGATCGCCCGCTGCAGTCGACTCTCCCGCGCCACCAGCGACACCAGCTCGATCTCCGCACCGGCGAGATCGATGGTGGCGGGGGCGCAGAAGAGGCCTTCGACGTCCGGGACAGGCTGGACCACCTCGGAGAGCGGCCTGCTCTCCACCAGGACGTCATAGATGGAGGGGACTTCGGCATGGTGATCGATGCCCAGAGCCGTAGAGGCATTGCCCTGCGGGTCAAGATCGACCACCAGAACGCGTGCACCGTGGAGCGCGAGCGAGGCGGCAAGGTTGACCGTCGTGGTCGTCTTGCCCACCCCACCCTTCTGATTGGCCACCACCATGACGCGCGTCCGGTCAGGACGAGGCAGGCCCTCGCCGGCGCGGCCAAGGGCCTCGACCGCCAGCTGGGCCGCGCGACCGATGGGTGTGTCGTCCATCGGCGGCGGTGTTTCACGTGAAACACCCTCCCCCGCCGATTCGGTTCGGGGACCGGGGACCGGATCGGTCATCGGTCCCGCAATGTTGGCGTCGGACCGCAAGGATTCACTCTCCTCGACTTCAGGCTCGCAATGAACAGAGCCTGCCATGCTTTCGGGGTCGTGAACCAGCGAGGCCCGCTCTTCTGTGGATGAATCCACTTCTGTGGACAACTCCGTAGCCCTATCGGGCCCGCGATACCGCGGCGCGGCAGCCGCACGACCGCGGCTGATGATCCCATGCAGCAGAGAGCGACGTTTCACGTGAAACACGATGCCCCTGCAGCGTAGCTACAGGGGCACGACACTCCGCACGGGGCACGTAAGGCTACTTGCCGGGATCATTACCAACAGACGACACAAACCATACGTAGTGGTTGAGTCCACAGCGTGACCCAGCGGGTCAGCGGCGCCGCCGCGTACGGCTCGTCCTCGCGGCCTTGGCCCGCTTCGCGGCGAACCTCACACCACCCGGGCTCTCGCCGACCACCACGCGCACCACCGTGGACATCGGATCGACGATGCCCTCTCCGACATGCAGCACCTCGGTCTCCACCACACCGAGCTTGCTCAGGGCCGCACGCGCCCCGGCGATCTCCTCCTCGGCCGTATCCCCCTTGAGCGCCAACATCTCCCCGTACGGACGCAGCAGCGGAACGCCCCAGCCGGCCAGCCGGTCGAGCGGCGCCACGGCCCGAGCCGTCACCACGTGAACCGGCTGAAGCGTTCCCAGGACCTCCTCGGCCCGGCCACGCACGACCGTCACATGGTCCAGCCCCAACAGTTCGACGACCTCCTGGAGGAAGTTCGTCCGACGGAGCAGGGGCTCCAACAAAGTGATCTTGAGATCCGGACGCACCAGCGCCAAGGGGATACCCGGTAGACCCGCCCCCGAGCCCACATCGCAGACCGTGACCCCTTCGGGCACGACTTCGGAAAGCACCGCGCAGTTCAGCAGATGCCGCTCCCACAGGCGCGGCACCTCACGCGGGCCGATCAGCCCGCGCTTCACCCCGGCATCCGCCAGCAGTTCCGCGTACCGGACAGCCTCCGGGAAGAAATCGCCGAAAACCACCCGCGCCCCTTCGGGCGCCTGGGGAAGCTCTACTTCCGCCGTCACGGGAACCGTCCTTCCATACCGCACTACCGCACTGTGGGCGGCTGACTATCAGGCTGATAAAGATCGGCCCCGCCTGCGAACAGACGGGGCCGACAGAACAAGGGTCCGGTCAGGCCGGGAGAACGACGACGAAGCGCTGCGGCTCCTCGCCCTCGGACTCGCTGCGCAGACCGGCGGCCGCGACCGCATCGTGCACGACCTTGCGCTCGAACGGCGTCATCGGGTCCAGCTTCACCGGCTCACCGGTGCTCTTGACCTCATCAGCGGCCTTGGCGCCCAGCTCGGCGAGCTCGGCCCGCTTCTTGGCCCGGAAGCCCGCGATGTCCAGCATCAGCCGGCTGCGGTCACCGGTCTCCCGGTGCACAGCAAGCCGCGTCAGCTCCTGGAGCGCCTCCAGCACCTCACCGTCGCGGCCCACGAGCTTCTGCAGATCACGTGCCGAATCGCTGATGATCGAAACCGCGGCCCGGTCCGCCTCGACGTCCATGTCGATGTCGCCGTCGAGATCGGCGATGTCGAGCAGGCCCTCAAGATAGTCCGCTGCGATCTCGCCCTCCTGCTCAAGGCGGGTCAAGGTGTCGCTGCCCTCAGCGGCCGTGGAGGTGGTGCCTTCCGTCACGGATGGACTCCTTCTTACTTCTTGGACGGGTGCTTGGGCCGCTGCGGACCCTTGCGCTGTCCGGACTTGGCTTGGCGTGAGGAGCCGGACGCGGACTTGCCCTCCGGCTTGGGCCTGTCGTCCTGCTTCTGCAGGGAGGTCTTGGACCCCGGCTCGGTGGAGCCGGCGTCCTTGGTGCCACCGGTCTGACGCTGGGCCTTGGTCTGGCGCTTGGGCTGCTGACGCCGCCCCGCGGCCCCGCCCTCGGCCTCGGCAAGAGCCGTGTCGCTCTTGATCACCGTGCCGTCCTCCTGGGCGGCAAGGCCCAGCTTGGCCAGCCCCGTGATGAACTTCCGCTCGATGTCATTGCGGTCCGGGCCCTTGGACACGATCCGCTTCACCGTATTGCGCTTGGTCCTGCCACGAACCTCACCGTGAGCGGTGACGCTCTTCAGCAGACGTCCCAGGTACTGGTCCTGCGCCTTGCTGCCCGGCGTCGGGTTCTGGTTGATCACGTACATCTGCTGACCCATGGTCCAGACGTTGGTGGTCAGCCAGTAGACGAGGACACCGACGGGGAAGTTGATGCCCATGACGGCGAAGATCACGGGGAAGATGTACATCAGCATCTTCTGCTGCTGCATGTACGGCGTCTTGACCGTCAGGTCGACGTTCTTCGTCATCAGCTGGCGCTGGGTGAAGAACTGCGACGCCGACATCATCACGATCATGACCGCGGTGACGACCCGGACATCGGTCAGCGAGGCACCGAGCGCGTGGAGCGTCGCTTCGCTGTCCATGAACTTGGCGGCGAGCGGAGCACCGAAGATGTGTGCCTTACGGGCGCTGTCGAGCAGCGGCTGGTCGATGACGCCGATCGTCTTGCCCGAGGCGATGGCCGACAGCACGTGATACAGGGCGAAGAAGAACGGCGACTGCGCCAGGATGGGAAGGCACGAGGAGAGCGGGTTGGTGCCCGTCTCCTTGTACAGCTTCATCATCTCTTCGGACTGACGCTGCTTGTCGCTCTTGTAGCGCTCCTGGATCGCCTTCATCTTCGGCTGGAGCACCTGCATGTTCCGGGTCGACTTGATCTGCTTCACGAAAAGCGGGATCAGGCAGATCCGGATCAGCACCACCAGGGACACGATGGACAGGCCCCAGGCCCAACCCGTGTCATCGCCGAAGATCGCTCCGTACAACGTATGGAACTGGACGATGACCCATGAAACGGGCCAGGTGATAAAGCTGAACAGACTGGCAATCGTGTCCACTAATCAAGCTCCTTGAGCATTGGGCGAAGTCTCTGCGGCCGGGCTCGGGGGTTCGGAATCCGACCCCCGGGGAGGCACATCAGCGGCGGAGTCCCCGCCCTTGCCACCGCGCATGGCATTACGCAGCAGTTCGTGCCAACGCGGACGTTTGCGCGGTGGAACATGGTCCACGCCACCGGGTGACCACGGATTGCACCGAAGGATGCGCCAAGCCGTCAGCGCGGTTCCCTTGATCGCTCCGTGCCGGTCGATCGCCGTATATCCATAGTGGGAACACGACGGGTAGTAACGGCAGACAGGCCCGAGGAGTGGGCTGATCGTCCACTGGTACAGCTTGATAAGAGCCAGCAGCGGGTACTTCATCGCGCGCCACCTCCCAGCAGCCGCTGCAGAGCGGCGTCCAGGTCTCGGGCCAGCTGTTCATGGTCGGCGTCGCCCGCTCCGGGCAACGCTCGTACGACAACCAGGCTACCGGGGGGCAGCAGGGCCAGCCGTTCGCGGACCAGGTGGCGAAGCCTGCGCTTCACCGCTGTGCGCACAACCGCTCCACCCACGGATTTGCTGACAACGAAACCCGCACGCGGCGGGGGAGCGTTCTCCCCAGTCACGTGCGGGTCCGTTGCACCGCTGCGTAGATGAACGACGAGTAGCGGGCGGCCGGCCCGGCGTCCTCGACGTACTGCGGTCGCGAAGTCCTCGCGCCGCCTCAGCCGATTCTCGGTAGGCAGCACGTCATGACCTGTAAGCGATCAGGCGGACAGGTTGGCGCGACCCTTGCCACGGCGGGACGCGAGGATCGCGCGGCCGGCTCGGGTACGCATACGCAGCCGGAAGCCGTGGGTCTTCGCGCGACGACGGTTGTTCGGCTGGAAGGTGCGCTTGCTCACTCGGGGGCTCCAGAAATGACTCGTGTGTTGGCGGGACATCGCCTGGCTGTCACCGTGCGCCCACGAGGAACTCGCGTAAACGCTCTAGTGCACCGCTTCACAATCACAGATCGTGATCTTTGCCCATCGGAGGCAGGCGGCAGCAGCCATCGACAACTCGACCTGGTCACGGTACGCGCGGCTACGCCATCCGGTCAAACCGGCCCCGCGGCACCCCGCACTGTGCACAGCCTGTGGACAACGACTTGAACCACGCGGGTCGGCCTGACTACCGTGGCTGAACTCCGGTTCTTTTTCTTCCTGCCTGCCGGTCCTCACCCATCCCGACCCATCCCGTCCCGAGAACCACACATTCGTGGGACCAGCGAGAGAGCGTGCCTTGTGGCTGATGTACCTGCCGATCTTGCCGCAGTGTGGCCACGCGTGCTGGAGCAACTCCTCGGAGAGGGCCAGCAGGCCATCGAGCCGAAGGACAAACAGTGGATCGAGCGCTGCCAGCCGCTCGCACTGGTCGCCGACACGGCGCTGCTCGCCGTACCCAATGAATGGGGCAAGCGCGTCCTGGAGGGCCGGCTCGCGCCGCTCATCAGCGAGACGCTGAGCCGGGAGTGCGGCCGCCCGATCCGCATCGCGATCACCGTCGACGACTCCGCGGGCGAGCCTCCGAGCCCGCCCGCGCCTCCGATGCATCAGTCCCAGCGGCCCCAGCAGCACCGCTATCCGGGACCGCAGCACGACGAGCGTCAGCACAACGACGCGTACGACGGATACGGGCACCGGCCCTCGGACGACGGCTTGCCGACCGCGCGTCCCGCCTACCCCGACTACCAGCAGCAGCGCCCCGACCCCGGTGCGTGGCCGCGCACCCAGGAGGACCTCTCCTGGCAGCAGCCGCGGCTCGGTGGATTCCAGGACCGCGACACCTCCGCGGAGCAGTGGCGCGAGTCGTACGCCGGCGGCCGTCCCCAGCAGCCGCAGCACGACTACCGGCCGCAGCCGCCCGAGCGCCAGGGCTACGAACAGCAGCGCCCCGAGCACCACGACATGCAGGAGCCGCAGCACCGGCAGGGCGGCGCGGGCACCGGCCGGCCCGGCGGCGGCACCGGGCCGACGGGCGCACAGCCCGCCCCCGCACCCGGCCCCGGTGAGCCCGCGGCACGGCTGAATCCGAAGTACCTCTTCGACACCTTCGTCATCGGTGCGTCCAACCGGTTCGCGCACGCCGCGGCGGTCGCGGTGGCCGAGGCACCCGCGAAGGCGTACAACCCGCTCTTCATCTATGGGGAGTCCGGACTCGGCAAGACCCATCTGCTGCACGCCATCGGGCACTACGCCCGCAGCCTCTACCCGGGCACGCGGGTGCGGTACGTGAGCTCCGAGGAGTTCACCAACGAGTTCATCAACTCGATCCGCGACGGCAAGGGCGACACCTTCCGCAAGCGCTACCGCGACGTGGACATCCTGCTCGTCGACGACATCCAGTTCCTGGCGAGCAAGGAATCGACGCAGGAGGAGTTCTTCCACACCTTCAATACGCTCCACAACGCGAACAAGCAGATCGTGCTGTCCTCCGACCGGCCGCCCAAGCAGCTGGTGACACTGGAGGACCGGTTGCGGAACCGTTTCGAGTGGGGTCTGACCACCGATGTGCAGCCGCCGGAGCTGGAGACGCGGATCGCGATCCTCCGCAAGAAGGCGGTACAGGAACAGCTCAACGCCCCGCCGGAGGTCCTGGAGTTCATCGCGTCCCGAATCTCCCGGAACATCAGGGAGTTGGAGGGAGCCCTGATCCGGGTCACGGCCTTCGCCAGCCTCAACCGTCAGCCGGTGGACCTCGGGCTGACCGAGCATGTGCTGAAGGACCTGATTCCGGGGGGCGAGGACTCGGCTCCGGAGATCACGGCGACGGCCATCATGGCGGCGACCGCGGACTACTTCGGTCTGACGGTGGACGACCTCTGCGGAACCTCGCGCAGCCGTGTGCTGGTGACGGCCCGCCAGATCGCCATGTACCTCTGCCGGGAGCTCACCGATCTCTCACTGCCCAAGATCGGGGCACAGTTCGGCGGTCGCGACCATACGACGGTGATGCACGCGGACCGGAAGATCCGTGCGTTGATGGCGGAGCGACGCTCCATCTACAACCAGGTCACCGAGCTCACCAACCGCATCAAGAACGGCTGACGACCAGCCGTACACGCTCCGTACGCGCCACAGGGGCGCTCGGAGATCCCTCACAGGGCTCTCCGAGCGCCCCTCCGCGTTGTCCGGCTCCTGTCCGGAGCCAGCCCGGAGCCAGCCTGTCCGAAGCCCGTCCGGAGCTTTCCTGGAACTTCCCGGGCGGCTCCGGGGCTTCTCGAGCTCTCCCTGAGCCGTCTGGGATCCGCCCCTGGGGACCATGGGACGCCACCGCGGAACCCGCGCGAAGGCCCTCTCGGCACCTCAGGCCGCTTCCTGAGCCCTCCCGAGCCCCGAAAACGCCCTCCGGAGCTCCCCGAACCTCGCCGTCGGCCCCCTCCGAAGCCCGTTCCCGGGCCTCCGGCACGGTCGCGGTGTTCGAATACCTGCCGTCGACCGTCCGTTCTCCACAGATCTGGGGAGAATCCCCCCTCCACAGCCTGGGGATTCGGAAGTTGTCCATATTGCTTCCACAGGGGCGACTGTCGATACTCCATCAGGCCAGGTCAAGGGCTTGGGGATTTGTGGCCAACAGTGATCCACAGGCTGTGGACAACATCTTCGTCCACAAGGAGCCGATGATGTTGTCCACCGGCAGCCCACAGCTCGGCCCGTGTTGTCCCCAGCTTGGTTGGGCTTCTCCACACCTCTGTCCACTGTTCGGCAACGCAACACCGCCTTTCACTGCCCAGAGTGAAAGGCGTCACATCAAGAAGGTCGGTTGGGCTGTGGGGAACCTGGGTAAAGCTGGGGACAGCCCTGGGGAGAAACCCCCCTGCCCTGTGCACCGGGTGTGCAGAACTTTCGCGTGTCCACAGAACCACCGGGTTGTCCACCGGTGCCACCCACAGGGTCGGTGGACAAAAAACCGCGCCTGACCTGGGAAAACGACGTTATCCACGGTTTCCACAGGCCCTACTACTACTGCCACCTAGAGTTAGCCCGGAATCCGCTTCGAAGTGGGGCCTGTGCACAACTCGGCGCCGGAGCGCTCCGACGCTCTTGTCGCGACTTGACCCCGAGCAGCACCGAGTGTCGGTGCCGTACGTCAGACTGGTCCCCGGCGTCCTCCCGCTCTCATCGGCGGGGCGACCCGATCAGACGACGAAGGCCAGCAGGGCGAGCGAGCAACAGCAGGAGGCGGTTCCGGTGAAGATCCGGGTGGAGCGCGATGTACTCGCGGAGGCTGTGGCCTGGGTGGCCCGTAGCCTCCCGGCCCGTCCGCCGGCGCCCGTTCTCGCGGGCCTTCTGCTGAAGGCTGAGGACGGCGCCCTCAGCTTCTCCAGCTTCGACTACGAGGTCTCGGCCCGGGTCTCGGTGGACGCCGAGGTCGAGGAGGACGGCACGGTGCTGGTCTCCGGCCGGCTGCTCGCCGACATCTGCCGCGCCCTTCCCAACCGCCCGGTGGAGATTTCCACAGACGGTGTACGGGCGACCGTGGTCTGCGGCTCCTCGCGATTCACCCTCCACACCCTTCCTGTGGAGGAGTACCCGGCGCTGCCGGAGATGCCGACCGCGACCGGCACGGTCCCCGGTGAGGTCTTCGCCTCGGCCGCCGCCCAGGTCGCCATCGCAGCGGGCCGCGACGACACGCTGCCGGTCCTGACCGGTGTGCGGATCGAGATCGAGGGCGAGACCGTCACCCTGGCCTCCACCGACCGCTACCGCTTCGCGGTCCGCGAGTTCCTCTGGAAGCCGGAGAACCCGGATGCCTCGGCCGTCGCCCTGGTGCCTGCCAAGACGCTGCTGGACACCGCCAAGGCGCTGACCAGTGGTGACACGGTGACTCTGGCGCTTTCCGGCTCGGGTGCCGGTGAGGGGCTGATCGGTTTCGAGGGCGCGGGCCGGCGTACGACCACGCGACTGCTGGAAGGCGATCTGCCGAAGTACCGCACGCTGTTCCCCACCGAGTTCAACTCGGTCGCGGTCATCGAGACCGCTCCGTTCGTCGAGGCCGTCAAGCGTGTGGCCCTCGTCGCCGAGCGGAACACCCCGGTGCGGCTCAGCTTCGAGCAGGGCGTGCTGATCCTGGAGGCGGGGTCCAGCGACGACGCACAGGCTGTGGAGCGGGTCGACGCGGTGCTGGAGGGCGACGACATCTCGATCGCCTTCAACCCGACCTTCCTGCTGGACGGGCTGAGCGCGATCGACTCCCCGGTCGCCCAGCTCTCGTTCACGACATCCACCAAGCCCGCGCTGCTCAGCGGCCGCCCGGCTGTGGATGCCGAGGCGGACGACACGTACAAGTACCTGATCATGCCGGTGCGTCTCTCCGGCTGATCCGGCCACCGGTCCCGCAACGGCAGGTCCCGACGGGCACGCTCAGCGCCGAGCATGCCCGTCGATCTGTCCCCGGCCGGGCGTAGGCTCGACTGTGGGTACGAATCGGCACAACGCTTAAGGAATCTCTGATGGAGCTCGGTCTCGTCGGCCTCGGCAAGATGGGCGGCAACATGCG
The DNA here is from genome assembly GCF_044754145.1 of Streptomyces sp. NPDC093149. Lineage (NCBI taxonomy): Bacteria > Bacillati > Actinomycetota > Actinomycetes > Kitasatosporales > Streptomycetaceae > Streptomyces > Streptomyces sp. NPDC093149. The sequence goes on along the minus strand of NZ_JBIVON010000005.1, from coordinate 329,856 downwards.
CGAGCGCATCCGCCGCGCAGGCCACACCGTCATCGGTTACGACCGCAACCCGGACGTCTCGGATGTCCAGAGCCTCGAAGAGCTTGTGGGCAAGCTGAAGGGCCCCCGGGTCGTCTGGGTGATGGTTCCGGCCGGTGCCCCGACCCAGGCCACCATCGACGAGCTGGCCGGGCTCCTCTCGCCCGGCGACATCGTCGTGGACGGCGGGAATTCCCGCTGGACGGACGACGAGAAGCACGCGGTCGAGCTCGGCATCAAGGGCATCGGCTTCGTGGACTGCGGAGTCTCCGGCGGTGTCTGGGGCCTGGAGAACGGCTACGCGCTGATGTACGGCGGCGACGCCGAGAACGTGGCGAAGGTCCAGCCGGTCTTCGACGCGCTGAAGCCCGAGGGCGACTTCGGCTCCGTCCACGCGGGCAAGGTCGGCGCCGGCCACTTCGCGAAGATGGTCCACAACGGCATCGAGTACGCCATGATGCAGGCCTATGCCGAGGGCTGGGAGCTCCTGGAGAAGGTCGACTCCGTCACCGATGTGCGCGAGGTCTTCCGCTCCTGGCAGGAGGGCACGGTCATCCGTTCCTGGCTGCTCGACCTGGCGGTCAACGCGCTGGACGACGACGAGCACCTCGAGAAGCTCCGTGGTTTCGCCGCCGACTCCGGTGAGGGCCGCTGGACGGTGGAGGCCGCGATCGACAACGCGGTGCCGCTGCCCGCGATCACAGCGTCGCTCTTCGCGCGTTTCGCCTCGCGCCAGGACGACTCCCCGCAGATGAAGATGATCGCCGCGCTGCGCAACCAGTTCGGTGGCCACGCGGTCGAGAACAAGAAGTAGCCGCAACGAGGAGCGGGCCGGGCCGAGGCGTCCGACCCGCACTACGGAGCACGGAGCAGGAAGCCGGGAAGGTCGGCGTACACCCATGCATGTCACGCATCTCTCGCTGGCCGACTTCCGCTCGTACGCCCGGGTCGAGGTACCTCTCGATCCGGGCGTCACCGCTTTCGTGGGGGCCAACGGCCAGGGCAAGACGAATCTGGTGGAGGCCGTCGGCTATCTCGCGACGCTCGGCAGCCACCGGGTGTCCTCCGACGCACCGCTGGTGCGGATGGGCGCGGACCGGGCTGTCGTCCGAGCCGCTGTCACACAGGGCGAGCGTTCGCAGCTGGTCGAGCTGGAGCTCAACCCAGGCAAGGCCAATCGAGCCCGGATCAATAGATCGTCGCAGGTCAGGCCGCGTGATGTGCTGGGGATCGTGCGTACGGTGCTGTTCGCCCCGGAGGACCTGGCGCTGGTCAAGGGGGATCCCGGGGAGCGTCGGCGCTTTCTCGACGAGCTGATCACGGCGCGTTCGCCGCGGATGGCGGGTGTGCGTTCGGACTACGAGCGGGTGCTGAAGCAGCGCAACACCCTGCTGAAGTCGGCGGCGATGGCGCGCAGGCACGGTGGCCGGTCGATGGATCTGTCCACGCTCGATGTGTGGGATCAACATTTGGGCCGGGTCGGTGCGGAGTTGCTGGCGCAGCGCCTGGATCTGATCGCGACTCTCCAGCCGCTGGCCGACAAGGCGTACGCGGATGTGGCGCCGGGGGGTGGTCCGGTGGCGTTGGAGTACCGGAGTTCGGTGGGCGCGGGGGTGGATTCGGCGCATACCCGTGAGGAGCTGTTCGAGCAGCTGATCGCGGCCCTGGCGGAGGTCCGTAAGCAGGAGATCGAGCGGGGTGTGACGTTGGTCGGCCCGCACCGCGACGATCTGTTGCTGGGGCTGCGTGGCATGCCCGCCAAGGGTTATGCGAGCCATGGTGAGTCCTGGTCGTACGCGCTGGCGCTGCGGCTGGCCTCGTACGAGCTGTTGCGCGGCGAGGGCAACGAGCCGGTGCTGGTGCTGGACGACGTCTTCGCCGAGCTGGACGCGCGTCGTCGTGAGCGGTTGGCGGAGTTGGTGGCTCCGGGTGAGCAGGTGCTGGTGACGGCAGCGGTGGACGACGACGTTCCGGGGGTTCTGGCGGGGGCGCGGTATGCGGTGGCCGCAGGTGAGGTGGAGCGGCTGTGAGCGGTCGTGGTGAGGCGTCCGGGGAGCCGGCGCAGGCTCGGCCGGAGGAGGGCAGGCAGCCGGAGCCGTCGGGTGTCGATCTGGCGCGGGTGGCGTTGCGGGCGGCGAAGGAGCAGGCACGGGCGCGTGGAGCTGCCGCGCAGCAGAAGAAGCAGGCCAGACGGGGCGGCGGGCTGCGTTCGGGGGCGCGGGCGGACGGGCGTGATCCGCTGCCGCTGGGGGCGGCGATCAATCGTCTGATCACTGAGCGTGGCTGGGAGACGCCTGCGGCGGTGGGTGGGGTGATGGGGCGCTGGCCTCAGATCGTCGGTGCGGATCTGGCCAATCACTGTGTGCCGTTGCGGTACGACGAGGATCCGGACGAGCGGGTGCTGACGGTGCAGTGCGATTCGACGGCGTGGGCGACGCAGCTGCGGTTGCTGGCGCCTCAGCTGGTGGCCAGGCTGAACGCGGATCTGGGGCAGGGGACGGTCAGGTTGATCAAGGTGTTGGGGCCGGGGGGCCCGCAGCGTCGGTTCGGTCCCTTGCGGGCACCGGGGAGCACGGGGCCCGGCGATACCTACGGCTGAGAGCCTGTCGGGTGGCCTCGGACCGGATGGCGGGCGCGGTCCGGTGCGTGCGGTTTTGAGGCGGAGGGGGGGTCGGATGGGGTCTCCCCTGCTCGAACGCGGCTGAGAGCTCGGGGAAGGAACGTCGGCGACCGACGACGACGCGGGAAGCGTGCGCGCCGGACCGCGCCCGCCCGGTCGGAGGCCACCCGACGGGCTCTGAGGGCGTGAGCTGGGCTTCTTCCCGTTTCTGAGCGCGGTGGGGCGGTGTTCCGGGTGGAGCGCCGACCCTGTCCGGGCTTCTCGGCGGCGCTGTCCGTCGCATCCGAGTCGTGACGGTATGTGGTGGTTGCAACCGGACGGGAGGAGTGGGGCGTCCCTCACGGTAGCGGGAGGTTGACAGGCCGAAGCGCTCAATGCCCGTTTGAACGTCTTGGGGGCCCATCCTGAATATGGGGAGTCGTCAGGCGCTGGTTCAGGGCGGCACATGCGTACTCAGGTACCCGCAAACCCCCATTCGTGTCAGTGCTACCGGTAGACTGGTGGACAATCCCGCATACCTGCGGGAGTCGTCGATACAAGCCGAACGACGCAGCCGCTCCCGTTTGCCCGGAGAACGGCCTGTGCTGTGCCAGAAAGGGCGCTTCGTGGCCGATTCCGGCAACCCCAACGAGAACATTCCGTCCACCCCCGGTGAGAGCGGCGAGGTCATCGCCTCGGGCGAGGCATCGGCGTCGTACGACGCCAGCGCGATCACCGTCCTTGAGGGCCTGGACGCGGTCCGTAAGCGACCTGGCATGTACATCGGCTCGACCGGTGAGCGAGGCCTTCACCACCTCGTGCAAGAGGTTGTCGACAACTCGGTCGACGAGGCGATGGCCGGGCACGCGGACACGATCGACGTCACGATCCTCGCCGACGGCGGGGTCCGCGTGATCGACAACGGCCGGGGTATCCCGGTCGGCATCGTGCCGTCGGAGAAGAAGCCGGCGGTCGAGGTCGTGCTGACCGTCCTGCACGCCGGCGGTAAGTTCGGCGGCGGCGGTTATGCCGTCTCCGGTGGCCTGCACGGTGTCGGTGTCTCCGTGGTGAACGCGCTGTCCTCGCGTCTCTCCGTCGAGGTCCGGACGGACGGATACCGCTGGACCCAGGACTACAAGCTCGGTGTGCCCACCGCTCCGCTGGCCCGCAACGAGGCCACCGACGAGACAGGGACGTCCGTCACCTTCTGGGCCGACGGGGACATCTTCGAGACGACCGAGTACTCCTTCGAGACCTTGTCGCGCCGCTTCCAGGAGATGGCGTTCCTCAACAAGGGCCTGACCATCAAGCTCACCGACGAGCGCGAGTCGGCGAAGGCGACGCTGGGTGCCGAAGTCGCCGAGGTGGCCGAGGGCGCCGAGGCGGAGCAGGCCCGCACGGTCACGTACCACTACGAGGGCGGCATCGTCGACTTCGTGAAGTACCTGAACTCCCGCAAGGGCGATGTCATCCACCAGTCGGTGATCGACATCGAGGCCGAGGACAAGGAGCGCCTCCTCTCGGCCGAGATCGCCATGCAGTGGAACACGCAGTACAGCGAGGGTGTGTACTCCTTCGCGAACACGATCCACACGCACGAGGGCGGTACGCACGAGGAAGGCTTCCGTGCGGCGCTGACCACGCTGGTCAACAAGTACGCCCGTGAGAAGAAGCTGCTGCGCGAGAAGGACGACAACCTCACCGGTGACGACATCCGTGAGGGTCTGACGGCCATCATCTCGGTGAAGCTGGGCGAGCCGCAGTTCGAGGGGCAGACGAAGACCAAGCTGGGCAACACGGAGGCGAAGACCTTCGTCCAGAAGGTCGTCCACGAGCAGCTCACGGACTGGTTCGACCGCAACCCCAATGAGGCGGCCGACATCATCCGCAAGGGGATCGCGGCGGCCACGGCCCGTGTCGCGGCCCGCAAGGCGCGCGATCTGACCCGTCGCAAGGGGCTCCTGGAGAGCGCCTCGCTGCCGGGCAAGCTGAGCGACTGCCAGTCCAACGACCCGACGAAGTGCGAGATCTTCATCGTCGAGGGTGACTCCGCCGGTGGTTCGGCGAAGTCCGGCCGCAACCCGATGTACCAGGCGATCCTGCCCATCCGGGGCAAGATCCTGAACGTCGAGAAGGCCCGTGTCGACAAGATCCTGCAGAACACCGAGGTCCAGGCGCTGATCTCGGCCTTCGGTACCGGGGTCCACGAGGACTTCGACATCGAGAAGCTCCGCTATCACAAGATCATTCTGATGGCGGACGCCGATGTCGACGGTCAGCACATCAACACCCTGCTGCTGACGTTCCTCTTCCGCTTCATGCGTCCGCTGGTCGAGGCCGGGCACGTCTACCTCTCCCGCCCGCCGCTCTACAAGATCAAGTGGGGCCGCGACGACTTCGAGTACGCGTACTCGGACCGTGAGCGCGACGCTCTGGTCGAGCTGGGCAAGCAGAACGGCAAGCGCATCAAGGAAGACTCGATCCAGCGCTTCAAGGGCCTCGGCGAGATGAACGCCGAGGAGCTGCGCGTCACCACGATGGACGTCGACCACCGGGTCCTCGGCCAGGTCACGCTGGACGACGCGGCGCAGGCCGACGACCTCTTCTCGGTGCTGATGGGCGAGGACGTCGAGGCGCGGCGCTCGTTCATCCAGCGCAACGCCAAGGACGTCCGCTTCCTCGACATCTGAGTCGGCCGCACCAGCAAGCCGCCGCTCGAAAGGACTTTGACCAGCAATGGCCGACGAGAACACCCCTGTGACACCTGAAGAGGAGCCCACCACCGCCGGTGTGGGCATGCGTGTCGAGCCCGTGGGGCTCGAAACGGAGATGCAGCGCTCCTACCTCGACTACGCGATGTCCGTGATCGTCTCGCGTGCGCTGCCGGACGTACGGGACGGTCTCAAGCCCGTGCACCGCCGGGTGCTGTACGCGATGTACGACGGCGGCTACCGGCCCGAGAAGGGCTTCTACAAGTGCGCCCGTGTCGTCGGGGACGTCATGGGTACGTACCACCCGCACGGCGACTCGTCGATCTACGACGCACTGGTGCGACTGGCGCAGCCGTGGTCGATGCGCATGCCGCTGGTGGACTCCAACGGCAACTTCGGTTCTCCGGGCAACGACCCGGCCGCGGCCATGCGCTACACCGAGTGCAAGATGATGCCGCTGTCCATGGAGATGGTCCGGGACATCGACGAGGAGACCGTCGACTTCCAGGACAACTACGACGGCCGCAACCAGGAGCCGACGGTTCTGCCGGCGCGCTTCCCGAACCTGCTGGTCAATGGTTCGGCGGGGATCGCGGTCGGCATGGCGACCAACATCCCGCCGCACAACCTGCGTGAGGTCGCGGCCGGCGCCCAGTGGTACCTGGAGCACCCGGAGGCCTCGCAGGAGGAGCTCCTGGACGCGCTGATCGAGCGGATCAAGGGGCCGGACTTCCCGACGGGCGCGCTCGTCGTGGGCCGCAAGGGCATCGAGGAGGCGTACCGCACCGGCCGCGGCTCGATCACGATGCGCGCGGTCGTCGCGGTCGAGGAGATCCAGAACCGGCAGTGCCTGGTCGTGACGGAGCTTCCGTACCAGACCAACCCGGACAACCTCGCGCAGAAGATCGCCGACCTGGTGAAGGACGGCAAGATCGGCGGGATCGCGGACGTCCGTGACGAGACCTCGTCGCGGACGGGCCAGCGTCTGGTCGTCGTGCTGAAGCGGGACGCGGTCGCCAAGGTCGTGCTGAACAACCTGTACAAGCACACCGACCTGCAGACCAACTTCGGCGCCAACATGCTGGCGCTGGTCGACGGTGTGCCGCGCACCCTCTCCATCGACGCGTTCATCCGCCACTGGGTGACGCACCAGATCGAGGTCATCGTCCGCCGTACGAGGTTCCGTCTGCGCAAGGCGGAGGAGCGGGCCCACATCCTGCGTGGTCTGCTCAAGGCGCTGGACGCGATCGACGAGGTCATCGCCCTCATCCGGCGCAGCCAGACGGTCGAGGTGGCGCGTGAGGGCCTGATGGGCCTGCTGGAGATCGACGACATCCAGGCGAACGCGATCCTGGAGATGCAGCTGCGCCGGCTGGCGGCGCTGGAGCACCAGAAGATCACGGCCGAGCACGACGAGCTCCAGGCGAAGATCAACGAGTACAACGCGATCCTGGTGTCGCCGGAGCGCCAGCGGCAGATCGTCAGTGAGGAACTGGGTGCGATCGTCGAGAAGTTCGGCGACGACCGGCGTTCCAAGCTGGTGCCCTTCGACGGTGACATGTCCATCGAGGACCTGATCGCCGAGGAGGACATCGTCGTCACGATCTCGCGCGGCGGTTATGTGAAGCGTACGAAGACGGACGACTACCGCTCGCAGAAGCGTGGCGGCAAGGGCGTGCGGGGCACGAAGCTCAAGGAAGACGACATCGTCGACCACTTCTTCGTGTCGACGACGCACCACTGGCTGCTGTTCTTCACGAACAAGGGCCGGGTGTACCGGGCGAAGGCGTACGAGCTCCCGGACGCCGGCCGTGACGCCCGTGGCCAGCACGTCGCCAACCTGCTGGCCTTCCAGCCGGACGAGCGGATCGCGCAGATCCTGGCGATCCGTGACTACGAGGCCGCGCCGTATCTGATCCTGGCCACGAAGGGCGGTCTGGTGAAGAAGACCGCGCTGAAGGACTACGACTCACCTCGGTCCGGTGGCGTCATCGCCATCAACCTCCGGGAGATGGACCACGGCGCCGAGGGCACGGCCGACGAGCTGATCGGCGCGGAGCTGGTGTCGGCCGAGGACGATCTGCTGCTCATCAGCAAGAAGGCGCAGTCGATCAGGTTCACTGCGACGGACGATGCGCTGCGCCCGATGGGTCGTGCCACTTCGGGCGTGAAGGGCATGAGTTTCCGCGAAGGCGACGAACTGCTCTCGATGAATGTTGTCCGGCCGGGTACGTTCGTGTTCACTGCCACCGACGGTGGTTACGCGAAGCGGACCGCCGTCGACGAGTACCGCGTTCAGGGTCGTGGCGGCCTGGGCATCAAGGCCGCCAAGATCGTGGAGGACCGGGGCTCGCTGGTCGGCGCGCTGGTGGTCGAGGAGTCGGACGAGATCCTCGCCATCACGCTCGGCGGTGGTGTGATTCGTACGCGAGTCAATGAAGTCAGGGAGACGGGCCGTGACACCATGGGCGTCCAACTGATCAATCTGGGCAAGCGCGATGCCGTCGTCGGCATCGCCCGCAACGCCGAAGCCGGCCGTGAGGCCGAAGAGGTCGAGGGGTCCGAGGACGCCGAGGCCGCGACGGCGGGGGCTGCCGAGAGCACGGTCGAGGGCAATGTCGAAGGCACGTCGCCTTCGGCCGGGGAGCACGAGGAGTAGAGCGTGAGTGGAGCCACGGGCGCCGGTTCGGCCGCTTCCGGAGCTGGAGCGAACGGTGCCCGTGGCCCTGCCACGGACTCCCAAGGGGGCACTGTGACGGACACCCGGGGGCCTCAGCCCCAGTACGAGGGTTACGCGACCGGGCCGTTGCCCGGTGAGCGGGAGCCCGCACCGGGGCAGGCGAGCGGGCCGTACCACCCGCCGCAGGCGTATCCCACGCCCGCGGGCGGGACCCAGGGCGGCCGGACGCGCGGCGCGCAGGGCGCCGGCGCCGCGCAGGCGGCCCGGCTGCCGCGGACGGGGGCGCGGACGACTCCGCGTACCCGCAAGGCGCGTCTGCGGGTGGCCAAGGCCGATCCGTGGTCGGTGATGAAGGTGAGCTTCCTGCTCTCCATCGCGCTCGGCATCTGCACGGTGGTGGCGGCCGCGGTGCTGTGGATGGTGATGGACGCGATGGGCGTCTTCACCACCGTGGGCGGCACGATCAGCGAGGCCACCGGCTCGAACGAGAACAACGGCTTCGACCTTCAGTCGTTCCTGTCGCTTCCGAGGGTGCTCATCTTCACCTCGGTCATCGCGGTGATCGACGTGGTGCTGGCGACCGCGCTGGCGACGCTGGGCTCCTTCATCTACAACCTGTCGGCGGGTTTCGTGGGCGGCGTCGAGCTCACCCTGGCCGAGGACGAGTAGGGCTCGGAGTATCGATTTTGGGACTGGCCCCGACGTGCGCTAATCTTCAGAAGTCAGCGCGCAGCGCGGCGGGGCTATAGCTCAGTTGGTTAGAGCGCATCCCTGATAAGGATGAGGCCACAGGTTCAAATCCTGTTAGCCCCACCAGCACGAAGGCCCCTCACCGGAAACGGTGAGGGGCCTTCGGCGTCTGCCCCCGGCATCAGCCGATCAACGGATCTTCCAGCAGCTCCACGAGCATCGCCATGGCTTCCCGCTCCCCGTCGCCCACCGCGCGGGTCAGGAAGGCCGGCAGGGCGCCGCAGGTGTGCCTAGCGAGCCGCACTGTGATCCGACGGCCCCGGAGCGCTTCCCGAGGCGGTCGAAGGTCCGGGAGAAGCCCACGGGATCGATCGGGCCGCCGTGCTTCGGAGGAGAAGGTCAGATCTTGGTCCGGCTCCTGGGGACACCCGGTCCCCACGGTCCTTCGCTCCGGGTCTTGCAGCTCCCGGCGCTCCTGTGGGGCGCGGGCGCAGAACTCGGGCAGTGGCGGCACGGCATTTCACCGACCGTCGCCGTCATCGGAGTTGGGCTCCTGGCCATCGGCCACGTCGGTGTCGCGGGCACGTGATCGGTCAGCCGCAGAGCCCGTTCTCGGAGAATGCCGAGAGGGGCGATCGGCGATGACATCAGTGGCTGACGCCTGCGGCGCCGCACATCCGCGATCCTGGGCGGTCTGGCACGGCCGGTGAATCCGTGGCCGGGCGTGGTGCACCCCGTGCCACTGGAGCACGAGCGCGCCCGGCGCCGTGCTGGGACGAGCGGGGCAGGGTGCGGCGGGAGCGTACGAAGAAGCCCCCGTCCGGTGTGAACCGGCCCGGGGGCGCTGTGCGTCGATTGCGCCGCTCTCACGGCGGCAGGAGGGACACGTCCCCCGCTGGGGCCCCGTGGGTGGCGCGGGCGGCGCTTCTGATGTCCATGGCGTCCGTCGTGTCCGTGGACAGCTGCCGGGCGGCGGGCGAGGAGCCGTGTGCCTCGGCCCGGATGCGCTGCTTCATCGTGGGTGGCAGCGCCCGGTCACGCGGAAGGGTCCATCGCACCGACGGGGTGGTCGCGGTTGCCGCGGTCGCACCCGTGTGCTTCTGGTTCGTGGTCGTCGGCTCCGGGGCGCTCTGCTCCGTGGCCGCCGCCGGGCTGCTCATGAGCCCCAGTGCGGCGAGGAGGGCGAAGAAGGCGGTGACGAAGGCGGTCCAGATGCTCTTGGGCTTGAAGGTGCTCATGGCCCCTCGCTTTCGGGTGGTCCGGTTTGCTTACCTTTCCGATGATGTGGATGTCGCTCGCGATGTCATGGATCGACGCCGCAGATCGGTCGATCTTCAGATGAACACCACTCGTATGGTTCAACCGGCCTTGACGGGCTTGTCCTGCCCGGGACGAACGGTGTGACCGGGTCCGCCGGCCGGAGCGGTGCTCGTGACGGATCCGGGAGATCGCTCTTCTCCGGGCGCCAGTTGGGTCGCGGGCAGGTCACCGATCGATATCGGTCGGTGTGTATAGTCGGGCGGCAGAAGTCCCCTACGTCAAGGAAAGACGAGGTCGCGCGGTGAAGAAGCTTCTCCTGGTCGCACTGGCCGCCATCGGCGGGCTCCTCGTGTACCGCCAGATCCAGGCGGATCGCGCCGAGCAGGATCTGTGGACGGAGGCGACCGACTCCGTGCCCGCAGGTTCGGGTGTGTGAGACAGAACAGCCTGATTGCGGGCCCCGGTCGCTGAGCGGCCGGGGCTTCGTGCTGTTGCGGGACCGTGACACCTGTGCTCTTGAGTTCACCTAAGCAAATCAATAGGTTGCGGGAGCAAAACGCCGGGTTTTTCGGTCGAGGGGGCACGGGTGAAGGCACGGGACCACCATCGGCGCACCGCTGCTGCGGGGGCATGGATCGGCGGGGCGGTGCTCGCCCTGGTGGCGGGCGCGGTGCCGGCCGTGGCGGTGGCACCGGGCGGTGCCCCGGCCGCTTCGGAGGCGCCCGGCCGCGCGGCGGCCGGCAGCCTGGTCATGGTGCTCGACTCGTCCGGCTCCATGGCGGACGACGACGGTACGGGACGTACCCGGATGGAGAGTGCCCGTACGGCCGTCGGCACTGTCGTCGACGGCCTTCCCGACGGGTATCCGACCGGGCTGCGGGTGTACGGCGCCGACCGTCCCCGGGGCTGCACGGACACCAGGCTCGTCCAGCCGGTGCACGGACTCGACCGGGCGGCTGTGAAGCGGGCCGTGGCGGCCGTGGAACCCAAGGGTGACACCCCCGTCGGACTGTCGCTGCGCAAGGCCGCCGAGGACCTTCCCCGGCCCGCGGGTGGTGCCATCGGCACGCGCACCATCCTGCTGATCTCCGACGGCGAGGACAACTGCGGTACGCCGCGGCCCTGCGAGGTCGCCGCAGAGCTCGGCAGGGAAGGGATCGGGCTGCGGATCGACACCGTCGGCTTCCAGGTGCGGGGCGAGGCCCGTCGGCAGCTCGAATGCGTGGCCGCGGCGGGCAACGGCCGCTACTACGACGCCCCGGACGCCAGGTCGCTGGTCCGGCAGCTGCAACGGGCGTCACGGCTCTCCGCGGACGGCTACCGGTTCAGGGGCGAGCCGGTCGGGGGCGCGGCGACGGGCGCGGGCGCGCCGGTGCTCGCACCCGGGCAGTACCTGGACACCATCGGGCCCGGTGAGAAGCGGTACTACGCCGTCGACCTGGACGCCGTTTCGACGGTGGACTTCTCCGCGACGGCGGTGCCGCAGCCCGGGGCGGCCGTCGACGCGTTCGATGCGCTGCGCACCAGCATCACGTACGGCGCCGACAGCTCCTGCGGGACGGACATCGCGCACTTCCTCCGGAAGGAGGGGGCGACGCCGCTGACTTCGGCGCTGGCCCGTATCCCCACCGAGCGCGGCACCCGCCTCTGCGACCGGGCGGGCCGGTATCTGCTGATGGTGGAGCGGGACAGCAAAAAGGGCTCCGACGCCGCGCGTTGGCCGCTGGAACTCCTTTACGGGGTGGAGGCGCAGCTGGACAAGGGCGTCACGCCCGCCGGGTCGCGGCCGGAGTACGGCGAGGGCGGCAGGGACGCGGTGCCGCCCACCGGTGACCCCCGGGACGTGCGGGGCGGTACCGGCTTCAACGACGCCGAGGACATCGGACCGGGCGTGTGGCGCGACCGGATCCTTCCGGGGCAGACCCTCTGGTACAAGGTTCCGGCCGGATGGGGCCAGCAGGTGCGCTACGACGTGGAGTTCGCGAACGAGCCCACGGTGGAACGCGTCGGTTCCGCGTACTCGTACGGCGCGACCCAGCTGTTCACCCCGGCCCGTTCCCCGCTCACCGGTGGCGGCGAGTTCACCCCGACGACCGTGTACAGCGGCCGTCCGTCGGCGATCAGGATGGGGGGCGTGCCGGTCGCCTGGACCAATCGCTACGAGTACCGCTCCCACGTCCGGCCCGTGCACGCCGCGGGCGACTTCTACGTCTCGGTGACGCTGGGGGCGGGTGCCGCCGATATCGCGGAGAACCCGCAGATCGGCGTGGTGCTGCGGGTGTCGGTGCTCGGCGACGAACGGGCCGGACCCGAGCACAACGCTCCTGTCGCGGCCAAGAAGGTGGACAAGGGCGGCAATCCGACCAGGGGCGCAGACAGCGGCGGTACGGGCGGGGCAGGATGGACCGGCATCGTGGCCGTTGCCGGGGCGGGCGCCGTGGTGGTGGTGTTGGCGGGGCTCGTGTTCCTGCGCGGGCGTCGCGGGCGGGCCGCACAGACGACGAGGGGAAGCGCGTGATGAGGCAGCGCAACAGGGGCCGGGTGGCGCTGGCCGCGGCTGCGGTGATCTGTGCGGCGGCGGCGCTGCCGGGGCAGGCGTACGCGGCCGGGGAGCCCGCTGCGTACACCTTCGACCCCGGGGCGAAGTCGGTCGGTGGCGCGGAGGTCAGCACCGAGGCGACGGCGCTCACGCCCGGATCGGTCTACAAGAGCTCGATCGAGCAGGGCGAGAAGCTCTACTACCGGCTGAACCTGGACGCGAAGACCAACGGATACGTATCGGCGGTGGTCGTGCCCAGGGGCGGTGGACAGGTCGCCTACGGGGACGGCATCAAGCTCAGCATCAGGGACAGCACCGACCTGCAGTGCAGTTCGGAGTACGCGCGGTTCGAGTCGGCGGAGTTCCCGCGTCCGATCGCGGCGTACGCCTACCGGATCGCGGACAAGGACAGCAGCACCTGCCAGGAAGCCGGTACGTACAACGTCCTGATCGAGCGGGAGAGCAAGGCCACCTCGACGCCCGACGCGTGGGATCTGGAACTGCGCTACGAGTCGGAGCCGCAGCTGAAGCAGGGCGGTTCGACGCCGACCGAGGCGCCGGACAACTGGCCGTCGGTGCTGCCCGCGCCGCCCACCGACGCCCCGCAGAGGCGGTCGGGCGGCACCAGCTACTACGACGCGACCAGCCTGCAGACCGGCGAGTGGCACGACACCATCGCACCCGGGCAGACGCGCTTCTACCGGGTGCCGGTGGACTGGGGGCAGCAGATCTTCGCCACCGTCGACCTGGGCAACAACAACGCCTCGGACAAATTCATCGGCAGCGCGCTCGCACTCTCCCTCGACAATCCGGCACACGGCCATGTCGACAGCGCGACGCCGCTGTCGTACTCCGGAAAGTCCGCGTCCGTATCACTGGATCCGCTGCCGCCGGTGGCGTACGAGAACCGGTACGACTCCAACAGCAGTGTCAGCGCCATGCGATTTGCCGGCTGGTACTACCTGTCGGTCGCGCTCAGCCCGGAAGTCGCGAAGTCGTACGGCGACAAGGGGATTCCGATGATCCTCAAGGTCAAGGTGGACGGGACGGCGGCGAAGTCGCCGTACACGGGTGACACCGGCATCTTCTCGGTCACGCAGAACGACAAGGACATGGCGAGGAGTGGGAAGAGCGACCCCGAGGCGGCCAGGAGCGACACCATGAGGATGGTCGGTGTGGCCGGGATCGGCGTGGGAACGGTGCTGGTGCTCGGGCTGGGCGTGTGGACGCTGCTGGCGCGGCGCCGCGCCGTGACCGCCCCGGCGGGCCCGGTCGGTTCGAACGGTCCGGTGGGTGCGGCGGGTCCGGTCGGTTCGAACGGCCTGGTCGGTTCGAACGGCCCGGCGGCGGGAGGCCCGGCCGGGGGCGGGCAACCGCCGTACGGGGGACCGACACAGACCTGGTGAACGGGCCGGAGCCGCTGCCGCACACGGCGACGGCTCCGGCCCCGCCATGCTCGGCTCAGGGCAACGACGCGGGCTCCTTCCGCCGGCTCAGCTCTGGGTCAGTGCCCAGATGCCCACGGCGAAACAGATCAGCGCCAGCAGCACGACCGGGACCGCCACCTTCGTGGACGGTCCCGGGCGCTTCTGCGGAGCCTGCGCCGGAACGGCGGCCGAGAGGTGCGGGGAAACCCCTGGTCCGGAGGCGGGAATCTGCGGCTGCCCGACGGTGTAGGCCCGGGTGAGGGCCGGTTCGTGCGGCACCGCGGCCGTGGGGGCCTGTGAGAGATCCGGCGCGGGCGCGTGGAAAGGGGCGGCCGTATGCGCGGGGAGGGGAGTGGCAGGCGTGGACGGCTGCGTCGGCCGGGGCAGCTGTGTGGGCTGCTGCGGAGGCGGTGGGAGATGGAAACTGCCCGTCTCCGACATCGGCATCGACGGCTGGGTGCGGGGCTGCTCCACGGGCTGCTGGGCCGCCGGGTCCGTGTGAGCCGGCCGTGAGTCCTGCGCGGCCGTCCGGGGGGCCGTGAGCGGCCCGGCGGGGCCGAAGCCGTCGGGCAGCGGGCCGAGTTGGTCGAAGACCTCCACCGGCTCGTCGTCGATACCGGGCTCGGGCAGCATGTCGACCGCGGCGGTCAGTGCCTTGCGCGCGCCCGTCGCCGTACGGAACCGGGCCTGGGGATCCGGCTGCAGCAGTCCCGCGAGGACCTGCCACAGCGGTTCGGGAATCCCCTCCGGGGCGCCGGGAGTTCCGTACGAGGCGAAGTGCTCGACGATGGCCTGCGCGTCCGGTTTCCTCCCCTGCAGCAGATAGAGCGCGACGAGACCGACCGCGAACAGGTCCGCGGGGAAATCCGGTTCCGCGCCCATCATCTGCTCGGGCGCGAAGTAACCCGGCGTCCCCACCACGTAGTTGGTCTCGGTGAGACGCGGCTCCCCCTTGCGCATGGAGATACCGAAGTCCGACAGGCGCAGATGCGGCCGCCCGGTGCCGGTGGCCTCCATCAGGATGTTCGCGGGTTTGATGTCCCGGTGCACGACGCCCTCCGCGTGCACCGTCGACAGCCCGGACAACAGCTGATCGAGCAGCGTGCAGACGAAACGGGGCGGCAGCGGCCCGTAGTCGCCGATGACATGGGCCAGTGAACCTCCGCTCACCAGATCCATGGTGAACAGGACCTTGTCGTCGTCCGCGGCCCAGCTGGCCGGGGCGAGCACATGCGGATGCTCGATCCGCAGCGCCTGTTCGCGGACGAAGCGCAGCAGCGTGTGTGCGTCGCTCTGCTGGAGGACCTTGGCCGCCACATAACGGCGGCGCCGGTGGTCCCACGCGCGCCAGACGGCACCGACTCCACCACGTCCGATCGGATCGATCAGTTCGTACCGACCGGCGAAGACCTCACCCATTGCGCTGCGCCCGCTCCAGTTCCTGTTTCGGCTCGTGCCCGGTTCTCGGCGGTAGTGCCCCAGGGCCTCTCGTTCGGATCATGCCGGGCTCGCGTGCTCCGGCACCCCGCCTCGACGCGTCGTCGCCGGGTCGCCATGACTCCGCCATGACTCCCCCTCCGCCTCCACGGCACCGGGCCCCGCCCGCTGATCCGGCCCGATCCGAACGAGGGGGCCCACGGGACAGTCCTTAGCTCTGGTGTCCTTCGTAGTGCGCCACCGCGTCCGCGGTGCGCCCCGCGCCGTACACCTTGAGGAACTCTGCCAGTTCCGGGTGGGTCGGGGCGAGGGAGTCGGCGGCATCGATGATGTCGCCGGCGGCCGCGACCGACCGCAGCAGCGACTGGATCTCACGCACCACGCGCCGGACGGTGGGGGCGCCGCCGGTGGTGGAGGTCTGGCCGGTGCCGGTGAGGACGGAGCCGCCCTGAGACTTCTTGATCTCTTCCATGCGGTCGGTGGCCTCCCCCGCGCTGACGCTGCCGTCGGCGACCTGACCGGCCAGTTCCTGGAGCGCCTGGACGCGCTGGACGACCGCGGGATTGCCGATCTTCGCCCGCTGGCCGCTCATCAGCTGGGAGAGCATGGGGGCGGACAGCCCGAGGACCGCGGCGAGCCGAGCCTGGTTCAGGCCGAGATCATCGATCAGCCGACGGAAGAGCGCCCCGAGAGGTTCTCCGTACCAACTGCGCTGAAGCTCCCTGGCTCTTGCCGTTGCCTCTTGCTGAGCTGCATCCATGGCGTCTCCCCTTCGCTGCGGCTTCGCTGCTGCGAACCTCGACGAGCATCTTACGGAGAGTGGTCGTCCACCGGGAGTCCCCATCTTTTTGCAGGATTCCGGGGGGTACCCGGTACTCTGGTCTGCGACGGTTGCCGAGACGTCGAAGCGTCCGGTGCTGTCCCCTTTTCGGGGCCTTAGCTCAGTTGGTAGAGCGCTGCCTTTGCAAGGCAGATGTCAGGAGTTCGAATCTCCTAGGCTCCACAGAACAAGAAGCGGGCGCCGGAGGACTCAAGGTCTTCCGGCGCCCGCTTCCTTGTACGGCTCGGCTCAGCGCCCGTCGTCGAGATCGGTGCCGTCCACGCCCCCCGGACCGTCCGTCCCCCTGGCCTCCCTGTCGGTCTGCCCGCCCTGGGCGTCGGGGCCGGCCGAGGCCGGGCCGCTGCCGTCCACCGAGGACAGCGGCGCGCGGTCGGACACCTCCGTGGGAGCGGGCGGCTCGACCAGCCAGTCCGGATTGGCCTGCCTGTCCCACCACCGCCACGCGGCGTAGGCGCCGCCCGCCACGATGCCGGCCACGAGGAGGCCCTTGAACAGCCGGCCGGCCTTGGCCCGCCGCTCGTGCTTTCTGGCGAGTTGCCTGATCTCCTTCGCGGTGACCTGCCCGCGCAGGGCGGCCAGCGCGGCGGCGCTGCGCGCCGAGGCCTCCTCGGCCATGGGCTGGGCGACGGACATCGCGTAGCCGACGCGCGGGACGGTGTAGTCGGCGGCGGTACGAGCGGCCCGGCGGGTACGGACCGCGGCACGCTGGGCCGCCTCGTCGACCTTGGGGGGCACATGAGCACGGGCCAGTTCGAGACGCGGTGCGAGATGCGCGTCGTATCGGACGCGGGCCTGCCGGGCTGCCTTCGACATCTTCGGCGCGAGCCGCGCGCGGGCCTCGCACGCGAGATGCGCGGCCTGGTCCTTGGCCGTGTCGGCGTAGGGCGCCACCACTTCCGCGGCGTGCTGCACGCTGTCCTTGGCCGAGTCGGTTGCGGCGCGCACGCTGTCGATGCGGGTCACGGGATCCTCCTCCTTGGTGGCGGGTAGACACTCCGCCTTTCCACCCATTTCGAGATCATGCCCGCCGGAGACCCGTACGGCATGCGGGGCGGGCATCCGGGTCATTCGGCCCATGAGTGATGCTTTGGGGCAATGTGGTGCAAGGGGAGCTTGCCGACGACAATGCCACGGTTCGGCTCAGCCCGCGCCGGGGCGTCACGCGCTTGGCCGCATTTGTTCCTGCAGCGAGCGGACGGAAGGGGTTCCGGACACGTCGCAGGCGAGCGGGGCGGAGCCGGCCTCGGCGCACGGGGCGCGGAATCGGGCAAGAAGGTGAGCGAGGCGCGTTCGGGGTGGCGGCCGGGCGCCGGAGCGGACGGCCCGTGCGAGGATCGGTGGACGGCATCGAAGACTTAACGTCACCGAAGACTTACGGAAGGCAGATCGTGGCCGAGCAGCTTTACGCCACCTTGAAGACCAACCAGGGCGACATCGAGATCCGGCTTCTGCCGAACCACGCGCCCAAGACGGTCAAGAACTTCGTCGAGCTCGCCAAGGGCGAGCGCGAGTGGACGCATCCCGAGACCGGCAAGAAGTCCACGGAACCGCTGTACGACGGCACCGTCTTCCACCGCGTCATCAGCGGCTTCATGATCCAGGGCGGCGACCCGCTGGGCAACGGCACCGGCGGCCCGGGGTACGAGTTCGGTGACGAGTTCCACCCCGACCTCAGCTTCAACAAGCCGTACCTGCTGGCCATGGCCAACGCCGGCCCGGGCACCAACGGCTCGCAGTTCTTCGTGACCGTTTCCCCGACCGCCTGGCTGACCGGCAAGCACACGATCTTCGGCGAGGTCGTCGACCCCGCCAGCCAGAAGGTCGTGGACGCCATCGCCGCCACCCAGACCAACGCCCGCACCGACCGACCGCTGCAGGACGTCGTGATCGAGTCGGTCGTCATCGAGAACCGTTGATCACCGGTGGTCGTCACGTGATCACGCCCTGAATGTCCCTTCGGGGAACCAACAGCCCTGCTCGTCCGTACTTGTTACATAGCGGACGAGCAGGGCTGCGTTGTGCGTACTGCCGCCACGACGAGGACCGAAGGGGCCGGGAAGTGAGGGGACCGATGGACCAGCAGCCGCCGGGAGACCGGGACCGGACCGCCGCCACGGACGGCTCGCTCAGCTGCTACCGCCACCCCGGCCGCGGGACACACATCCGTTGCACCCGCTGCGACCGGCCGATCTGCCCCGAGTGCATGGTCAACGCCTCGGTCGGCTTCCAGTGCCCGGACTGCGTCCGCCAGGGAGCCGGTACGGGACACGGCCCGGGTGCCGCCCGGCCGCGCACGGTCGCCGGCGCCCCCGTCACGGCCGACCCCCGGCTCATCACCAAGATCCTCATCGGCATCAATGTCGCCGTGTTCATCGTGGTGTACGTGAAGGGGTCACTGCTCCAGGACCTGACGCTCTTCGGCCGGGCCAACCTCTACTACGGCGGCCCGGCGGAGGGTGTTGCGGAGGGTCAGTGGTACCGGCTGGTGACCTCGATGTTCCTGCACCAGGAGGTGTGGCACATCGCGTTCAACATGCTGGGACTGTGGTGGCTCGGCGGCCCCCTGGAGGCGGCGCTCGGCCGCGCCCGCTACCTCGCGCTCTATCTGCTCTCCGGCCTGGCGGGCAGTGCTCTCACCTACTGGCTCGCCGCGCCGAATCAGCCCTCGCTCGGTGCCTCCGGAGCGATCTTCGGTCTGCTGGGCGCCACCGCCGTGCTGATGCGCCGGCTCAACTACGACATGCGCCCGGTCTTCGTGCTTCTCGCGGTGAACCTGGTCATCACCTTCAACCCCTGGGGCGGAATCGCCTGGCAGGCGCATGTGGGCGGGCTGATCGCGGGCACGCTGATCGCGATCGGCATGGTGCACGCACCTCGAGAGCGGCGCGCACTGGTGCAGTACGGCACCTGCGCCCTCGTCCTGGCGGCCGTGGTCGTCATCGTCCTCGCCAGAACAGCAGCACTGACCTGAGCCGACGGAGCCGCGGGCGCCAGGCCTGCGGACACGGCGGCTGTGGACGCCGAAACGGTCACGGCCGCAGGTGCCGATGCGGACGTGGCCGGGGGCGCCGATGTTCGGTTGTTCCCTCGGTCAGTTGTCCACAGCACCAGTTGTCCACAGCGCGTACCGGATCTTGTGCATTCTGTGGGAACAACTGTGCCCCTTGTCGCTGAGCTGGGTTTTTCCAGCAGGGACAAGGGGCGTGCCGCCTCTGGACGAGGCAGGCTGCAGTCACATCGGCGTCAACAGCCAGGGAGTTATCCACAGATCGTCTGACCTTTTCCCCTGCCTGTGGATAACGCTGTGGGTAACTTGGGGCAAGGCTTGCCGGACCGGGTTCGGCCGTGAGGTCACCCGGTCCGCGGCACTACTTCCACTGCGTGGAGACACCGAAGCCGCCGGCGATGAAGCCGAAGCCGACGACGATGTTCCAGTTGCCCAGCGACTTGATCGGCAGGTCGCCGTCGGTCACATAGAAGACGACGATCCAGGCCAGACCGATCAGGAAGAGCGCCAGCATCACCGGCGCCACCCAGCTGCGGCTGGTCAGCTTTATGTTGGTTGCCTGCTTCGCCGGAGGAGGCGTGAAGTCGGCCTTCTTGCGGATACGTGACTTCGGCACGAGGAACTCTCCTGTCGATGCGCTGCGTGACCGCGCAGGGAACTGTGGCTGGCGCCGGGGCAGGGACCCGAGGGGGAATGCTGCCTCCCCCGGGCGTCCGTTAGCGTAGTGCTTCCGTGGCGCCTAAGGAGATAAGGGTACGTTGAGCAATTCTGCCGACTCCCCCGAAGGACCGGTCCGGCGCACCGTCCGGCACCCGGCCCGGGTGCTCACGGCTGCTGTCTTCGCCCTCGCCGGGCTGATCTTCGTCACCAGCGCCAACACGGCCAAGGGCACCAACATCCGCACCGACTCCTCGCTGCTGAAGCTCTCCGACCTCATCCAGCAGCGCAGCGGCAAGAACGCGGAACTGGACGAGACCACCGCATCCGTCCGCGAGGACATCGACTCCCTCGTCCGGCGCGACGACGGCAGCACCGAGGCCGAGGACGCGCGGCTCAAGGCACTGGAGCGCGCCGCGGGTACGGCGAAGCTCTCCGGGCGGTCCGTGGCCGTCACCCTCGACGACGCCCCGCCCAATGCCACCGCCAACCCCGGCTACCCCGACCCGCAGCCCAATGACCTGGTCATCCACCAGCAGGACCTTCAGGCGGTCGTCAACGCCCTCTGGCAGGGCGGCGCCCAGGGCATCCAGGTCATGGACCAGCGGCTGATCTCCACCAGCGCGGTCCGTTGCGTCGGCAACACGCTGATCCTCCAGGGCCGGGTCTACTCCCCGCCGTACAAGATCACCGCGGTCGGTGACCCGGGCAGGCTCAAGCAGGCGCTCAACGACTCCCCGGCGATCAGCAACTACCTGCTCTATGTGAAGGCGTACGGGCTCGGCTGGAAAGTCGACGAGAACGAGGCGGTGACTCTTCCCGGCTACTCGGGCACAGTGGATCTCCACCATGCGGAGCCGGTGCAGTAGCGAGCAGCAGTGGGGAGGCCGACACGGTGTCGGTGCGACTGGTCGTGAGGACGTTCAGTGAACTCTGCATCACCGTCGGTGCCTTGATCGTGCTCTTCGTGGTGTACGTGCTGTTCTGGACCGGGGTGAAGGCCGCCGACGCGACCGAGGGACAGATCGACACCCTGCGCGACCAGTGGTCCCGGGGGCCGGTGACCGCCCCCGCACCGGACAGATCTCCGAAGCCGACGGCCCCGCCCGCCCCGGCGGCGTACCGGGACGGCAAACCGTTCGCGATGCTCTACATTCCGCGCTTCGGCAAGGGCTGGGAGTGGCCCGTTCTGGAGAACACCGAGGTCCGGACCCTGCAGAAGGGGCTCGGCCATTACACCGGAACCGCCCGTCTCGGTGCGCAGGGCAATTTCGCGGTGGCCGGACACCGCCGTACGTACGGGGATCCGTTCAAGGACTTCCCGAAGCTGCGACCGGGCGACCCGGTGGTGCTGACGGACGGGACGACGTGGTTCACGTACCGCATCGACAAGAAGCCCTACCGGACGGTGCCGAGCGACATCGGGGTCATCGATCCCGTTCCCCGCAGGTCCGGCTTCGACGGGCCCGGCCGCTATCTGACGCTGACCACCTGCGACCCCGAGTGGGGCAGCAGCCACCGGCTGATCGCCTGGGCGCACCTCGACGCGACCCAGCCTGTGACCCAAGGCAAGCCGGCAGCTTTCCACAGCTGACCCACGCTTCTGCCCCGGCCCTTTAGTCTGGTCCCGTACCGAATGGAGGGGACAGCATGTACGGCTGGATCTGGCGGCATCTGCCGGGCAACGCATGGGTGCGTGCGCTCATCTCGCTCGTGCTGGTGCTGGCTGTCGTCTACGCGCTTTTCCAGTACGTCTTCCCGTGGGCGGAGCCGCTGCTCCCGTTCGGCGATGTGACGGTCGACGGCTCGACCGGGACGGGGGCCGGCCAGTGAGTGCCCGCATCCTTGTCGTGGACAACTACGACAGTTTTGTCTTCAACCTCGTCCAGTACCTCTACCAGCTCGGCGCCGAGTGCGAAGTGCTGCGCAACGACGAGGTGACCACGGCACACGCCCAGGACGGCTTCGACGGTGTCCTGCTGTCGCCCGGCCCGGGGACCCCGGAGCAGGCGGGTGTCTGCGTCGAGATGGTCCGCCACTGCGCGGCCACGGGCGTCCCGGTCTTCGGGGTCTGCCTCGGAATGCAGTCGATGGCGGTGGCGTACGGCGGGGTGGTGGACCGGGCGCCCGAGCTGCTGCACGGCAAGACCTCGCTGGTGACCCACGAGGGCACCGGGGTCTTCACCGGCCTGCCGTCCCCCTTCACCGCCACCCGCTACCACTCGCTCGCCGCCGAACCCGACACGGTTCCGCCGGAGCTGGAGGTGACGGCGCGCACAGCCGACGGCATCATCATGGGGCTGCGCCACCGTGAACTGGCGGTGGAGGGTGTGCAGTTCCATCCGGAGTCGGTGCTGACCGAGCACGGCCATCTGATGCTGGCCAACTGGCTGGCGCGCTGCGGCGACACAGAGGCTGTGGCGAGATCGGCGGGGCTCGCGCCGGTGGTGGGCAAGGCCGCCGCGTGACCGCACTCCGCCCCGAGCACGACGCCGGACAGGACGGCCCGTACGAGCAAGGAGCGTACGAGGCCGCGGGCGCGTTCGAGGCGGCGGTCGACCGGCTGGCGGATCCGCTGAACGATCCGCTGCCGGGGCAGCATGCCTCACCGTGGTTCCGGTCAGGCAGTATCCCGCCGGAGGGGGCGGGACAGGAGGCGGTACGGGGCCGAGGGCAGCACCGGGCCCCGGATCAGCAGCCACGGGCGCGGACGCGGACACAGGGACCGGTACCGGCTCCTCAGGGGGCGCGGGGCCCCGAGGAGACCCCGCGGGAGTGGTACGACCCCGAGGGGTTCGAACGGGACTGGTACGGGCGGCAGACACCCTCCCCGACGCCCTCTTCCGCACCCGTGGCGGAGCCCGCCCCTCAGCCCCCGGTGCCGCTCCCGCCGCACGACGCGACGGTCGGCCCGCGGACGGCGGCCCTCCGGATCCCGGCCGGTCGGCCGGTGGCGCCCCAGCGGTCGAGCCCCGGGCCGGATTCCGGGTTCGGACCCGAGCCGGAGCCGGAGCGGGAGCCGGTGGCGGTGGCGGTGAGCGACGCGGAGAGCTTCGTGCAACCTGGCGCCGGGCACGAGGGGACCGATCCGGAACCACGTACCGGAGGCCGCGCCGAGCGCCGACGTGCTGCGAAGGGGCGCGGCCGCCGGCGTGCCGAACAGCGCCCGGGAACCACGGGGCCGACCACTGCGCCGGCCGGGAAGCCGATGTCGCGGGTCGAGGCACGGCGGGCGGCGCGCGCGGCCAAGGACAGCCCGGCCGTGGTCGCCAGCCGGGTCACCGGGGAGCTGTTCATCACTCTCGGTGTACTGATGCTGCTGTTCGTCACGTACCAGCTGTGGTGGACGAATGTGCGTGCCGACCAGTACGCCGGCAAGGAGACGCACAAGATCCAGGACGACTGGGCGAAGGGCGACCGCAATCCCGGTGTGTTCGAAGCGGGGCAGGGATTCGCCATCATCCACATCCCCAAGCTGGACGTGGTCGCTCCGATCGCCGAGGGCATCAGCAAGGAGAAGGTCCTCGACCGCGGCATGGTCGGTCACTACAGCGAGGGCGCGCTGCGTACCGCGATGCCGTCGGCCAAGCAGGGCAACTTCGCGCTGGCGGGCCACCGCAACACGCACGGCGAGCCGTTCCGCTACATCAACCGGCTGCGCCCCGGTGACCTGATCGTGGTCGAGACGCAGGACGCGTACTACACGTACAAGGCGACGAAAACTCTCCCGCAGACATCTCCGTCCAATGTCTCGGTGATCGGCCCGGTACCGCCCGGTTCCGGGTTCACCGGGCCGGGCAGGTACATCACGCTGACGACCTGTACGCCGGAATTCACGAGTACGTACCGTTTGATCGTCTGGGGCAAGATGGTCGACGAACGACCGCGCAGCAAGGGAAAGCCCGACGCGCTCGTCGGCTGAAACATCATCACGACAGGGACGGGTGCGGTGACAGCGAGGACCGAGCACGAAGAGCGAGTCGGTGAATCCGGGCCCCCACCACGGCGCAGCGACCGCCATCCCGTCGCGACCGCGGTCAGCTTCTTCGGTGAACTCCTGATCACCGCGGGCCTGGTGCTGGGTCTCTTCGTCGTCTACTCGCTCTGGTGGACGAACGTGCTCGCCGACCGGGAGGCCACCAAACAGGGGCACACCGTCCGCGACCGCTGGGCCGGTGGGCCGGGTGCGCTGGACACCAAGGACGGCATCGGCTTCCTGCATGTCCCGTCGATGAAGAACGGCGAGGTGCTGGTCAAGAAGGGCACCGACACGGAGAACCTCAACGACGGCATCGCGGGCTACTACACGGACCCGGTGAAGTCGGCTCTCCCCTGGGACGAGAAGGGCAACTTCACCCTGGCGGCACACCGCGACGGGCACGGTGCCAAGTTCCACAACATCGACAAGGTGAAGACGGGGGACGCGGTCGTCTTCGAGACCCGGGACACCTGGTACGTCTACAAGGTCTTCAAGGAGCTTCCTGAGACGTCGAAGTACAACGTCGACGTGTTGCAGGCGGTGCCGAAGGGCTCGGGAGCGAAGAAGCCCGGCCGCTACATCACGCTGACGACCTGTACGCCGGTCTACACGTCGAAGTACCGCTACATCGTGTGGGGCGAGCTGGTGCGTACGGAGAAGGTGGACAAGGAGCGCACGAAGCCGGCGGAGCTGCGTTAGCGCCTCCCGTTCGGATCAAGCCCGGCCCGATCCCAACGAAACCACGCGACGAGTCGAACCCGAAGTCGCAACCGGACCTTGCGACTTCGAGCTGAGTGATAGTCAAGAGCCATGGACCGCAGGACGGTTCGGATGTGTCGGGCCGGGTCAGGTGCCGATCCGGAGTCGGACCCGGCCGGTCATGCTTGATCGAAGCACAGGCAGAAGGGGTGTCCGGCGGGGTCGAACATCACCCGGACGTTCTTCTGTGGCTGGAACTCCGCCAAGGTGGCTCCCAAGGCGACCGCCTCGGTGACAGCGGAGTCCAGATCGCCGACTTGGAAGTCGAAATGCATCATCGGGCGCTGTTCCCCGTCGATCGGAGGCCAGACCGGAGCCCGATAGTCATCCGCCTGCTGGAACACGAAGAAGGGTCCTTGCGGGGAGGCGGCGACAATGGCCGTTCCGGGCTCCTCGTCTCCGAGATGCCACCCGAGGAGTTCGGCGTAGAACTTGGCCAGACCGCTGGGGTCCGGCGCCTCGACCGTCGTTCCCCACCACATGCCACCCGTTCGAGATCTCATGCCAACAGCTTGCCTCACGATCTCGTCGTGCGACCGAGCTGCATTGCTCCTTAGGGCGCTGCGGGTTGTCGTGGCCTGCCGGCCACAGGCAAAGGGCCCCGGTCACCGTTGAGGTGCCGGGGCCCGATGGCGGTCGCTGCGGTTCGGGGTCAGTGCCGCCCGCCGGACGGGCCGCCGAAGATGTTGCCGTTCCCGTTGCCGCCCACCGTCGTGAGTGTGACGGGAGTGCTCGGGTCCACCTGGGTACCCGGCTGTGGGTCGATGCCGGAGACGATGGCGTTGTCGTCCGGGGAACTGCCGTTCGCGAACTGGATGTTCGTGAAGCCGGCCTGAGCCAGCAGCTGTTTGGCCTCGGAGACCTTCTTGGTCCTGACTTCGGGAACCGCTACCTGCGCCGGCTGCTGCGGACCCTTCGAGACCGTCAACACGATCTGGGTGGTCAGCGGCTGCATCGAGTCCGCGGGCGGGTTCTGGCTGATCACCTGGCCCGCGGGCTTGTCGGAATCGACGTCGGTCCTGGAGACGTTCTTGAAGCCCACACCGTTGAGCTGAGCCACCGCGGCGTCATAGTCCCGGTCGGCCACGTTCGGCACCTTCTGAGTGGCCTCCTTGGCGACCGTGATCGTGACCTCGGAGTTCTTCTCGGCCTTCGAGCCACCGTCGGGGTTCTGCTTGATGACCGTACCCGCGGTCTTGTCGGACTCGATCGCGGTGACGTTCACCGTGAAGCCCTTGGCCTCAAGGTCCTTGCGGGCGGTTTCCTCCGTCTTCTCCACGACGTCCGGGACCTCGACCTTGGGGGCACCGGTCGAGACGACGACCTCGACGGTGTCCTTCTCCGCCATCTTGCGGTCCGGGGTCGGTGTCTGGCTGCAGATCCTGCCCTTGGGCTGATCCTCGCAGGGTTCGCGCGAGACGACCTTGAGGACGACGCCGGAGGTGTCCGTGAGCTTCTGTGCTTCCTTCAGGGTCGAGCCGACCACGTTCGGCACATCGACCTGGCCGCTGTCGCTCTTGTCACTGAACACCGCCCGGCCGATGAGGATCGCGCCGATCAGCACCAGGACGCCGGCGACGACCAGCAGGATCGTCGAGGTGTTGTTCTTCTTCTGGCGACGCCGGTCCGGGCGGTCGTCGTAGCCGTAGCCGCCGTCGTCCGGGTTGACCGGGGGCAGCATGGACGTGGGGGCGCCGTTCTGGTCCGCGGCGCGCAGCGCGGTGGTGGGCTGGTCGTTGCCGTACCCCTCGTAGCCGCCGTAACCGGGCGCGCCCATCGCCGCGGTGGCGGCGACCGGCCGACCGTCGAGGTAGGCCTCGATGTCGGCGCGCATCTCGTCGGCCGACTGGTAGCGGTAGTCGGGGTCCTTGGTGAGGGCCTTCAGCACGATCGCGTCCATCTCGGGCGTGATCTCGGGGTCGAAGTTGCTCGGCGGCTGAGGTTCCTCCCGTACGTGCTGGTAGGCCACCGCGACCGGGGAATCGCCGACGAACGGCGGCCGGACCGCCAACAGCTCGTAGAGCAGACAGCCGGTGGAGTACAGGTCGGAGCGCGCGTCGACCTGCTCGCCCTTGGCCTGCTCCGGGGAGAGGTACTGGGCGGTGCCGATGACTGCCGCGGTCTGGGTCATCGTCATGCCGGAGTCGCCCATGGCGCGGGCGATACCGAAGTCCATGACCTTGACCTGGCCGGTGCGCGTCAGCATGACGTTCGCCGGCTTGATGTCACGGTGGACGATGCCCGCGCGGTGCGAGTACTCCAGCGCCTGGAGGATGCCGACGGTCATCTCCAGGGTGCGCTCGGGCAGCAGCTTGCGGCCGGAGTGCAGAAGTTCCCTGAGCGTCGACCCGTCGACGTACTCCATCACGATGTACGGGATGGAGACCCCGTCGACGTAGTCCTCGCCGGTGTCGTAGACCGCGACGATCGCCGGGTGGTTGAGCGAAGCGGCGGACTGGGCCTCACGGCGGAACCGGGCCTGGAAGGACGGATCGCGGGCCAGATCGGCTCGCAGCGTCTTCACAGCTACGGTGCGGCCGAGCCGGGTGTCGTGTGCGAGGTAGACCTCGGCCATGCCACCACGACCGAGCACCGAGCCCAGCTCGTACCGGCCGCCGAGGCGACGCGGCTCTTCCATAGCGGTAGACCTCTCCCTGAACCGTCCACGTACGGGTGCCTGGAATACGGTACCCGGCGAGGCAAATCAAACCCGGCGCTGCCCGGAGCCGATACGCGACCGGTACAAACGGTCCTGCTCGGCGGGCGTTGGCGGGTGCGGTTCGTGTGACATCCGCACGGGCCGCGCAGCGGCTCTGACCATGTCAATTCAGAGATGATGCGGCTTTCACCACGGTCTCGTTGTAGGTGCGCAGTTTGTTCAATTGGTCGGAATTCTCACGGATTGCGCCGTTCTGGTAGGCCGTCTCCGTTGCGTACCAGACACCCACGACATTGAACTTCTGCTTGCATTCCACATCTGCCGTCGCGGTGGTTTTCTCGGCAGTGGTCGGCGGTCCCGCGGCGGTGAATTCCTTCGCGGGGTCCATGGGCGTCTTGAAGTCGAAGCCCTTTTCCTTCATGCACCCGGACCAGGAAGCGAAGACCTTTTTGGCGCGCTGGTCGTCCATGGACCGTATGAAGCTTTCCTGGGAGAGGATCTGTGCGGCCATTCCATCGCCGATGTCCGGGGCACCCTCCGCCAGCTTTCGTTCCGCCGTGCCCACACAACCGCGGTCGGAGTTTCCGAGAGTGGTCGCCTTCGGGCGTTCTCCCGGCTTGAGCCCGGTGAGCACCTTGAATGCCTTGTCCGAGAGCCCCTTGTTCTCGGTCGGCGGCTTCTTCTGGGCACTCGGATCACGTTCCGGCGGCAACCGGTACCCGTACGTAGCGGCGATCTTCGCGTCAGCGCTTCCGTAGCGCAGCTCGTTTCCGAGCGGTCCGGCCGGGGGGATGGGTTTTTCGGGAACGTAGTCGAATCCCTGCTCCCGCATGCATTTCTGCTTCAGCTCTTCGGTTGCCAGGAAAATTTGCCGGGACCGGGCACTGTCGATCATGTAGGCGTCGAGAGGAAGTTTCAGGTCCCGTGCCACTGGATTCTTGGGGATGGCCCGTACCGGTGCGGGATCCGCCTCTTCGACGACCGATGAGGCCCTTCGCGTGGGCTGGGCCGGGCCTTCCGCGTCGCCGCTGCTGCCGCATGCCGCCGCACCGACCATGAGAACGAGGGTCGTGGCGATCCGCCGGGTGATGGCCGGGCGCGCGGTGGACCATCCTGCTGGAGCTGAGCGTGGCATTTCTGATTCGTGTCCCGGTCGCTGGGTGGGAACGACGAGTTGCCGCCGAGGCCGGCGGCAACTCGCCGACGGGCATTACGAAACGTACTGGGCGGACGCGTTGTTGTTCTTCAGCGTGCTGTTGAGCGGGCCGGCGTAGGAGCTGCTGAACACCTTGCCGAACGTCTGGTACGCACCCTGGTAGTTCGAGTTGTAGTAAATGCGGACGCTGCTGGAGTTGTTCCAGTTCACTACGTACGCCGCGTTGTTCTTTACGATCTGGGTGTAGCCACTGCCGTTGCCCCGGCACATGAAGTAGTCGTCACCGAAGCTGGGGTCGTTCCAGGCCCACCCCTGCCATGCGCTGCTCTGGTTCGAGTTGAAGTAGAGCTCGTAGCCGCCCTTGTCCGCTCCGGACATGCAGGTGTCGGCGGCAGCCGGAGTGGCTGTCGTGATGGTGACGGCCGCAGCCGCGGAAACGCCGGCTATGAGCAGGGAAAATGCCTTCTTCATGTGGGTACCCCTCCCTGGACTGGCCAGTTTCGATGGAAAGCGCCGACCGTTTTGTGAACGGAGTTCTTTGCTGTGTCCATATCAACTGGTTGATCTTGGGAGCGTAACCAGCCCGACCCCGCAGGGTAAGGAGTCCGCACTCGGTGTGACGGAGATCATGCGCGCACGCACTCGCACCCGGCCGTACGCGTACGACGACCGGGTGCGAGTGGATGGGCGGGTGCGGAAGGCTTACGGCCTGGCGCACGACAGCGAGTGGATCAGGCCGTCACCTGCTGCGTGCCAGGACTGCCTTCATCACGTCCCGGGCGATCGGCGCGGCCAGGCCACCACCCGAGATGTCATCGCTGACCGCGGCGCCGTCCTCCACCACGACGGCCACGGCGACAGGAGATCCCGCCTTGGTCTTGGCGTAGCTGATGAACCAGGCGTACGGCTTCTCGCTGTTGTTGAGGCCGTGCTGGGCGGTACCGGTCTTGCCGCCGACCGTGACGTTGGGGATCTGCGCGTTGCGGCCGGTGCCGTTCTGGACCACGGTCTCCATCATCTGCTGGAGCTTCTGGGCGTTCTCGGCCGAGAGCGGCTGGCTGAACTGCTCCTTCTCGTGGGTGTAGATCACGTCCAGATTGGGTGCCTGGCGTTCGGCGACCATGTACGGCTGCATCAGCTTGCCGTCATTGGCGACCGCGGCGGCGACCATGGCCATCTGGAGCGGGGTGGCACGGTTGGAGGCCTGGCCGATGCCCGCCATGGCGTTCTGCGGCCGGTTGTCCTTCGGGTAGACGCTCGCGACGGCGCGGACCGGAGTGAAGATCTCCTTGTTGAAGCCGAACTTGTCCGCTTCCTCGATCATCTTGTCGTTGCCGAGGTCGTCGCTCATCTTGCCGAAGACTGTGTTGCAGGAGATCCGAAGTGCCTCGCGGAGCGAAGCGTTCTCGCACGGGATGTTGCCCTCGTTGGCGAGGTTGTCGGTGGACAGCGGCAGCCGCCAGGGCAGCGGGGAGTCCGTCTTGGCGTCGATGTCGGAATGGAGGCCGTTCTCCAGGGCCGCGGCGGCCGTCACGACCTTGAAGGTCGAACCGGGCGGGTAGGTCTCGCGCAATGCCCGGTTGAGCATCGGCTTGTCCTTGTCGTTCAGGAGCTCCTGCCGCGCCTTGCTGTCCTTGTTGGAGTTGCCCGCGAAGACCGAGGGGTCGTACGAGGGGGTGCTGGCAAGGGCGAGGATCGCGCCGGTCCGCGGATCGAGGGCGACCACCGCTCCCTTCTTGTTGCCGAGCCCCTTGAAGGCGGCTTTCTGGGCGTCGCCGTTGAGAGTGGTGACGACGTTGCCGCCCTGCTTCTTCTCGCCGGTGAACATCGACAGCGTGCGGTCGAAGAAGAGCTGGTCGTCGTTGCCGGTGAGGATGCCGTCCTCAAGGCTTTCGAGCTGTGTCGCGTCGAAGGCCTGCGAGGAGAAACCGGTGACAGGGGCCCACATGGGGCCGTTCTTCCAGACCCGCTTGTACTTGAAGTCGCTGCCCTTGGTCTCGACGGAACCCGTGACGGGGTTGCCGTCGACGATGATGTTGCCGCGCTCGTGTGCGTAACGCTCGATGCGGACGCGACGGTTCTCGTCGCGGCTGTTCAGTTCGTCGGCGCGGACGTACTGCAGGTAGTTGGTCCGCACGAGCAGGGCGAGGATGAGGACGCCGCAGAAGATCGCGATCCGGCGGAGGGGCTTGTTCAAGGTCGGACCACCTGGGTCATCTCGGCGTCGGAGGACGGGGCGGGGGCCGGGGCGGGTCGACGAGCGGTGTCGCTGATCCGGATCAGAATGGCGATCAGCGCCCAGTTGGCCAGCACGGACGAGCCGCCGGCTGCGAGGAACGGCATGGTCATACCGGTCAGCGGGATGAGTCCCATGACGCCGCCGGCGACGACGAAGACCTGGATGGCGAAGGCGCCGGAGAGGCCGATCGCCAGCAGCTTGCCGAACGGGTCCCGGGCGGCCAGAGCGGTGCGTACGCCGCGTTCGATGATGAGGCCGTAGATCAGAAGGACGGCCATCATTCCGGCGAGCCCGAGCTCCTCACCGACGGTGGCGAGGATGAAGTCGGCGTTGGCGGCGAAGCCGATCAGGTCAGAGTGGCCCTGGCCCCAGCCGGTACCGAGAGTGCCTCCGGAACCGAAGGACATGATCGCGTTGGAGATCTGTTCACAGGCGCCGTCGGTCTTGAAGCAACCGAACGGGTCCTTCCAGGCGTTCACCCGGGACTGGACGTGATGCTCGAAGGTGGCGACACCGATCGCTCCGCCCGCGGACATCAGCAGACCGAAGACGATCCAGCTGGTCCGTTCCGTCGCGACGTACAGCATGATGACGAAAAGGCCGAAGAACAGCAGCGACGTGCCGAGGTCGGTCTCGAAGACCAGGATCAGGATCGACAGCGCCCAGATGACCAGAATCGGTCCGAGGTCACGGCCACGCGGCAGGTACATGCCCATGAAACGGCGGCTGGCGAGAGCCAGCGCATCGCGTTTCACCATGAGGTAGCCGGCGAAGAAGATCGCAATGATGATCTTGGCGAACTCTCCCGGCTGGATCGAGAAACCGGCGATCGTGATCCAGATCTTGGCGCCGAACTTGCCGGGGAAGAACATCGGCAGGATCAGCAGGATCAGTGCCGCGACCATGGAGATGTACGTGTAGCGCTGCAGGATGCGGTGGTCCTTGAGCACGAGCAGCACGCCCACGAACAGCGCGACACCGATCGCGGAGTACATCAGTTGCCTGGGCGCGGAAGGGGTGAAGACGCCGTACTGGTACTTGGCCAGCGAGATCAGCCGATCCGACTGGTCCAGCCGCCAGATCAGCACCAGGCCCAGGCCGTTGAGCAGGGTCGCCAGCGGCAGCAGCAGCGGGTCCGCGTACGGCGCGAACTTGCGTACTACCAGGTGGCTGACGCCGCCGAGCAGGATGAGCCCGCCTCCGTATCCGAACATGCCGGACGGGAGTTTGCCGTCCATGGCGAGTCCGACATTGGCGTACGCGAACACCGAGATGGCGATGGCGAAAACCATCAGTCCCAGCTCGGTGTTTCGGCGGCTCGGTGCGTCGATCGCGCCGATCGTGGTCGTGTTGGTGACAACGCTCATGGTGCTGAAGGCCCCCTACGGCTTTACTGCTTACCGCACTGCGGGGCCAGCTTTTTCTCTTCCTCCGAGAGGCTGGGACCAGGAGTGGGAGTCGCGGTCGGCTTGGTCTTGGTGGCATCGGACGTCTTGGTGACGTCCGAGCCGGTACCCCGGGCTTGGCCCTCGTCGGAGCTGGCCTTCTCGGCCG
Organism: Streptomyces sp. NPDC093149; assembly: GCF_044754145.1. Classification (NCBI taxonomy): domain Bacteria; kingdom Bacillati; phylum Actinomycetota; class Actinomycetes; order Kitasatosporales; family Streptomycetaceae; genus Streptomyces; species Streptomyces sp. NPDC093149. Next base: position 297,644 of record NZ_JBIVON010000005.1, on the reverse strand, counting down.
CACGTCGCTGGGCGTCCTTCTTGCAGGCGGACGCCTGGACAGCGAGTTCGCTGATCTTTTCGCGGGCGGAGGCGATGTCGCCCTCGGCGATGGTCGCCTTGACCTGCTTGCGCTGGTAGGGCGGGAGGTACTTGAGTTCGATCTCGGGATGGTCCTTCTCGACCTCCGAGAGCGAGACCCACGCCAGGTCCTGGCTGATGCCACGGAACAGCGCCACGTGTTCGTTCTTCGCGCCGACGTAGAACTGGTTCTGCGTCCAGCGGTACCCGCCGTAGAGACCACCGCCGAGGACGGCGAGCGTGAGCACGATGTAGAAGGACCTCTTGAGCCACTTGCGGCCGCCGCCGGGCTTGACGAAGTCGTCGTCGGTGTAGGCGTCGAAGGAGCCGTCCGGCATCCCGTCGTAGCCGGCGCCGTCGCCGCTTCCGGGCGGGCCGAAGCCACCCGCGGGCGGCTGGACGGGGCGGCCGAGGCCGGCCGCTCGTCCGGCGGGGGTCTGCATGGCGCCGCCGTCGTTCAGCTGGGCGGCCTGGTTCTCGGCGACCGCGCCGACGATGACCGGGGTGTCATTGAGCTGTCCGGCCAGGGTGTCGTTGCTGTCGACATCGACGACGTCGGCGACGATGCAGGTGATGTTGTCCGGGCCGCCGCCGCGCAGGGCGAGCTGGATCAGCTCCTGGATGGTCTCCTGGGGGCCCTGGTAACTGGCGAGGGTCTCTTCCATCGTCTGGTGGGAGACGACGCCGGAGAGCCCGTCGGAGCAGATCAGGTAGCGGTCGCCGACCCGGACCTCACGGATGGAGAGATCGGGTTCGACGTGGTCGCCACTGCCCAGCGCACGCATCAGCAGGGCGCGCTGCGGGTGCGTGGTGGCCTCTTCCTCGGTGATCCGGCCCTCGTCCACCAACCGCTGCACCCAGGTGTGGTCCTGGGTGATCTGGGTGAGCACGCCGTCGCGCAGCAAGTACGCGCGGGAGTCGCCGACATGGACGAGGCCGAGGCGCTGGCCGGTCCAGAGCAGGGCGGTGAGCGTGGTGCCCATGCCTTCGAGCTGGGGATCCTCCTCGACCATCATGCGCAGCTGGTCGTTGGCACGCTGGACCGCCGTACCGAGGGAAGTGAGGATGTCCGAGCCCGGGACGTCGTCGTCGAGCTGGACGAGCGTGGAGATCACCTCGGAGCTGGCGACCTCGCCGGCTGCCTGGCCGCCCATGCCGTCGGCGATGGCGAGAAGGCGCGGACCGGCGTAGCCGGAGTCCTCGTTGCCTTCCCGGATCATGCCCTTGTGCGATCCGGCGGCGAAGCGCAGGGAAAGACTCATACGCACCTCGCCCGTCGGCTCGGGGTACAGCCGGTCTCGAGCCACACTGCCCACCCTCCGGTCGGGAGCCGGGCCGGGTCCGTTGCCCGGGCCGCCGCGACTCGCTCGCTCCGCTCGCTCATTGTCGTACTACTTCCGCAGCTCGATGACGGTCTTGCCGATCCGGATCGGCGCGCCCAGCGGAACAGGTGTCGGGGTGGTGAGTCGGGTCCGGTCGAGATACGTGCCGTTGGTGGACCCGAGATCCTCGACGATCCACTGGCCGTCACGGTCGGGGTAGATCCTGGCATGCCTGCTGGACGCGTAGTCGTCGTCCAGGACGATCGTTGAGTCGTGGGCCCGGCCCAGCGTGATGGTCTGCCCCTGGAGCGCCACCGTGGTGCCGGTGAGGGTGCCCTCGGAGACGACCAGTTTTGTGGGTGCCCCCCGGCGCTGGCGGCCGGGCTGTTGGCGTTGCTGCGGCGGTGCCGCGGCATTCTGGCGCGCCTGGGGCGGTCGTGCGTCGGTCGCGGCGCGGCGTGAGCCGCGCTGCGTGACGCGCGTTCCGAACAGGTCGCTGCGGATGACCTGGACGGCCACGATCACGAACAGCCACAGAACAGCCAGGAAACCTAGCCGCATGACCGTCAGGGTCAGCTCTGACATTGCCCCCGCTTCACCCTTCGGCTTGCCGGTAAACGATGGTGGTGCTGCCCACGACGATCCGCGAGCCGTCGCGGAGCGTAGCGCGGGTTGTGTGCTGCCCGTCCACCACGATGCCGTTGGTGGACCCGAGATCCTGGATCGTCGAGGGCGTTCCGGTCCGGATCTCACAGTGCCGACGCGATACGCCGGGGTCGTCGATCCGCACGTCGGCTTCGGTGCTGCGTCCCAGCACCAGCGTCGGGCGGGAGATCTGATGGCGGGTGCCGTTGATCTCGATCCAGCGCCGCACCTGCGCGTTCGGCAGGGGGCTGGGTCCAGCCGGCGGGTGCCGGTCGGAACTGGGTGCTCCGGGCCGGCCGGCGCCAGGCGGCGGGCCCGCGGGCATGGGCGGGGCGGAGCTGGGTGGGTAGCCGTAGCCGCCGGTGGGCTGCGGGGGCCGCCCCGGGCCCGGGTAAGGGGGCTGGCCCTGCTGTCCCGGCCGGCCCTGGGGCTCCTGCTGCTGTGACGAACTCGACGCCAGGGTGCGGCTGCGTACCCGGTAGAGCCCGGTGTCGAGGTCGTCGGCCTTTTCCAGGTGGACCTTGATGGGGCCCATGAAGGTGTACCGCTGCTGCTTGGCGTAGTCGCGGACCAGGCCGGAGAGTTCGTCGCCCAACTGGCCGGAGTACGGGCTGAGTCGCTCGTAGTCGGGGGTGCTGAGTTCGACGATGAAGTCGTTGGGGACGACGGTCCGCTCGCGGTTCCAGATCGTTGCGTTGTTGTCGCACTCGCGCTGGAGGGCTCCCGCGATCTCGACCGGCTGGACCTCGGACTTGAAGACCTTGGCGAAGGTGCCGTTGACCAGACCTTCGAGACGCTGCTCGAAACGCTTCATGACTCCCATGGGGCACCTCCTCCGTTGTAGTCGTCCCTGTACTGCTTACTGATCGTATCCACGCGTCGGGAAATCGGCTGGTTCCCCTTGTCTGCCCTGTGGATGAGTGTCACCTCTCACACGGATCGTAGAGGCGGCCTCCTGACAGTGTCCCGCACCAGGGGTGCACTGAGGAGGAGTGGGGGCTGCCGTTCGGCGTTCCCGGTTCCCGCCAGGCCTTCGGTGAAACAACGGATGTGAATCCACCCTGTCCAGCGTGCTAATCTTCCGGATGTCGCCAGGCGCTCGCACCAAACGGTGAGAGAGTCTGGAAACACCACTCTTGCGCGAGTGGCGGAACGGCAGACGCGCTGGCTTCAGGTGCCAGTGTCCTTAGGGACGTGGGGGTTCAAATCCCCCCTCGCGCACAAGAGAGAAGCCCCACAGGCCCAACGGCCCGTGGGGCTTCTTCGTTCCTCGATGGACACCGATATTTCGTCGATGGTCGGCCACGCCCGTCGGTGCCGGGCGCCGAGTGCCGGTTGGCGTTCGTCGATGCGTGGTGGCGTTCGTCGGTGTGCCTGGGTGCCCCGGGGCTTCTGTGCGGCGGGCAGGGGCTCAGCGGGGTGCGGGCTACTTTCGTCGTGGGCGAATGCGACGAAAGTGGGGCGCCGTGAGTCTGGAGGCTGCCTAGGGTGCGGGGCGTGTACGCGATATCGAAGCTTCGGGCCGGGTGGCAGTGGTGTGCGGCACCCGAACTGTGGTCCCGGCGCAGGACGGCCGGAGAGGCCGTGCTGGCCGTGGTGCTCGGGCTGCTCGCCGCCGGGATGGAAGAGCTGCTGCGCAGCGGTGAGCTGAGACTGTGGACGGTCTCGGCCCTGGTCGTGGTGCTGTCCCTGATGAGGCGACGGCTTCCGGTGACCGTGCTGGTGGCCACGGCGGCCCTCGCCGGGCTCTCCGATGGCTTCGCACTGCTGCTGATGGTGGTGGCGTGGAGTTCCGGGCGTCGGATCGCCGGAGCCGGGCGGGCTCTGGGGGCTTTCACCGCTGCCTACGCGGTCTACGTCGGTCTGGCCCTCGTGGTGAACTGGGCCGGATTGCGGCCGCTGACCCAGGTGCTGTTCACCACCCTCTACTTCCTGGCGACGACACTCGTGCCCGGCCTCGCCAGCCGCTACTGGACGCAGCGCCGGACCCTGCTGCACGCCCTGCAGGAACGTAATGCCCAGCTCGTCCGGGAGCGGGTCATGATCGTCGGGCAGGCGCGGCTCATGGAGCGCCAGCGGATCGCTCAGGACATGCACGACAGCCTCGGCCACCGGTTGGCACTCATCTCTGTCCATACAGGAGCGCTGGAGGTCGACCGCGAGCTGACGGCGCGGCAGCGGGAAGTGGTCGGAGTGCTGCGGGACGCCTCGGTCCATGCGATGCATGAGCTGCGCGAGGTCGTCGGCATTCTCCGCGACGGTGTCGAGGGGCCGTCGCAGGGCGACGAGGGCGGGCAGCCCACGGCGCGGGGCACGGCGGGCATCGAGGAGCTGACAGCGACGGCGCGGGCCGCCGGCAGCGATGTGGAACTTCGTCGTACGGGAACGGTCCGGACGCTTGCGGCGGCCTCGGACCATGCGGCGTACCGGATCGTCCAGGAGGCCTTGACCAACGCGTACAAGCACGCACCGGGTGCGGAGATCAAGGTCGAGCTGCGCTACGAGCCCGACTCCTTCGTCGTCGAGATCGTCAATGGTCCACAGCGGCAGGCGCGGCCGGCGGGCGAGGTGGTCAGCGGCGGCCAGGGGCTGCCCGGTCTGCACGAGCGGGCCCGGCTGGTCGGCGGCATGGTGCACACCGGCCGGATCGAGGGCGGCGGCTTCCGGGTGGCCGGTGTGCTTCCGTACGGAGCCGAGGGCATGCCTGGCGGGATGCCGGTCACGCCGATGGTTGACGCGGAGGACGACTTCCGGCAGCAGTCCCAGGGGGTCCTGTGGGGGAACGGTGGTCCGGTCATGGACGGGACGGTTTCCGAACGGGAGTTGGCGATGAGCGGCAGCGGAAGGAAGACGGGCGGCGGGGTCGCGCTGGGCTGCGGGATAGGGGCGGGAGCCCTGGTGCTCCTGGTGCTGGCCGGTGGCTTCGGTCTGTACTTCTTGGTGAAGGAGATGGACAAGGCGATGATCGACCCGAGTCGGTATCGGTCGATCAAGATCGGCACGGCGGAGGACGAGGTGCGGGAAGCGCTGCCCACCGGGGATACATTCGTGGCGGCCGGGCTGGACGGCGAGGGGCCCGAGAAGCCGGCCGGGTCACGGTGTCTGGTTCTCATGTCCTCGGAGACGGGTGCGAACATCAACACCGAGCCGGTGTTCCGGTTCTGTTTCCGGGACGGCAAGCTGATCGAGAAGAGGTCCTACGAGATCGCCAGCAGGTGAGGCGTCCGGGACGAGCACGGGGGTACGAGTGACGGGTCGGCCGATCAGAGTCGTCATTGCCGACGACGAGCCCCTCATCAGGGCCGGGATACGCATGATCCTCACCTCGGACCGTTCCATCGAGGTCGTCGCGGAGGCGACGAACGGGCGGGAAGCCATCGAGCTGGTCCGTGCCCATGCGGCGGACGTGGTGCTGCTCGACATCCAGATGCCGGTGATGGACGGGCTCACGGCGCTGGCGGAACTGCGAACGGCGGCGCCGACGGCGCGAGTGATCGTGCTCACAACGTTCGGCGAGCGGGAGAACGTCCTGCGGGCGCTGGAACAGGGGGGTGCCGGATTCCTGCTCAAGGACACCGCCCCGACCGAGCTGATCCAGGCGGTGCGGGCGGCGGCTGCCGGAGACGCCTATCTTTCGCCCGGTGCCACCCGTCATGTGGTGGATCAGCTGACCCTGGGACGGGCGGCGGTCCGGGGCGAAGAGGCGCGGCGGCGGGTGGCGGCGCTGAGCGGGCGCGAGTGCGAGGTGCTGGCGCTGCTCGGGGAGGGGCTCTCCAACGCGGATGCGGGACGGCGGCTGCACATGAGCGAGGCGACGGTGAAGACCTATGTGAGCCGGATCCTGGCGAAGCTGGGGTGCGAGAACCGGGTGCAGGCCGCGTTGCTTGCGAGGGATGCGGGGCTCTAGAAGGCCGTGGGGCGGGCTCGGGAAGTTGGGTCGTGTTTCACGTGAAACGCCCGATTGGAAGCATTCCCGCCTGTGGAAAGTGTGCTCGTGTGCACGAGGGGGCCGGAGCGTCCCGAGTCGTTGACCACCGGACCCCGGCCCTCCTCGCACGGTTCAGGCGGCGAGGCGGATGGCGAGCGCCTTGGCCTTCTCCACAGCCGCGGCGAACGCCTTGTCGCGGGACGCGTCGGCGAGCGGGATGAGGTCGGCCATCTCGGGCTTGGACCGGGCCAGTGTCAGTTCCGGAACGATGAAGTCGACCTCGGCACCGAACATGCTCGTCAGCAGCTTCTCCAGGTAGTTCTGGACGAACTCCGCATCCTCGCGCGGGGTGCCGGCGGCGTACGAGCCGCCACGGCTGGCGACGACGGTGATCGGGGTGCCCGCCACGGGGCCGTCCGGGCCCGCGTTGTGGCCGACGATGATCACCTGGTCGAGCCAGGCCTTCAGCGTGGACGGAATGCTGAAGTTGTACATCGGAGCGCCGATCAGGACGGCGTCCGCCGCCGCCAGCTCGTCTGCGAGCTCGCGGCGCAACGGGTCCTCGGCGCCGGCGGCGACGGCCGCGGCGTCCAGGTGGGGCAGCGGGGCGGCGGCGAGATCGCGGTAGACGACCTGCCCGTCGGGGTGCTGCTCACGCCAGGCCTGCACGAAGGCGGCGCTGACGTCGCGTGATGCGGAGCCCTCGGGGAAGACGGCGGAATCGATATGCAGGAGTGTGGCCACGGGGGGTCTCCACGGATGTCTGGGGGTGGCGGCGCACCGATGTGGTGGGCCGCTTTTTTGTGCGTACCTAGTAATAACACAGGGACTTACTATTCGTAAGCCTCGCACTCTGGCGCAGTACCCTGGGTGTATGGCGGAGCACAGCGAGCAGGCGTGTCGGCGGGTCGATGTGGGCATCACCCGCGTGTTCGAGCTGTTCGGCAAGCGTTGGACGGGGCCGATCGTCTCCGTGCTGATGCAGCAGCCGGTGCACTTCGCGGATCTGCGGCGGGCGATTCCGGGCATCAGTGAGCGCATGCTCTCGGACCGGCTTTCGGAGCTGGGTGCGGCCGGGCTTGTGGTCCGAGAGGTCGACGAGGGGCCGCCGCTGCGGGTCTCGTACCGCCTGACCCGGGCGGGTGCCGCGATGGAGCCCGCGCTCAAGGAGCTTGCTCACTGGTCCAGGACGTATCTGTCCTCCGATGGCCACTGTTGAGGCGCGCCCGGGTGGTGAGGGCCGTTTCTTCGGGTCATGAGGGGCTCGCGTGCCCCGGTGATCCGGTCTGAGCCGGGCGAAGAGCCTTGAGGTGGTTTGAGGGCGTGCGCCTGGGGTGAGTGGCTCGCGCGCTGTTCTGTCGGCTCAGGTCTTCGGTGCGTGCTGGGTGGCTGTGCTCGTGCCGCCTGCCGAGTTGTAGCGCAGCAGGTACTCCGCGAACCTGGCGAGATCGTCCGCCGTCCAGTCCGCGAGGCGCTCCTGGTAGGCGGCCCGGCGGCTGGCCTGCGTCGAGGCGAGCGCCTGGGTTCCGGCCTCGGTGGGGTGCAGTACCTGGATGCGGTGGTCGTCCGGGTCGGGGTGGCGCTCGACCAGCCCCAATTTCTCCAGGGCGCCGATCTGTCGGCTGACTGTTGATTTGTCCAGCATGTAGTGCGCGGCCAGATCCGTTGCGCGGCAGCCCTGCCGGTCGTCGATGTGGGCCAGCAGTGTGTAGGAGACCAGGGGCAGCTCCGGGTGGAGGCGGGCCGCTGCGGCTCGCGCGCGGCGGGCGAAGGCGGTGAGCTCGCGCTGGATGACGTCCAGCGATTCTTCGCGTTCTCCGGGAGTGCCTGGCACTGATCCGCCTTCCTTCGCCTTCCTCGGGATTTCAGTTGTATAGTACAACGGATTAGGAGTTGTAAAAGCCAACTATTGGAGTGCCCCGCATGTCCCCAGGCCCGAGTGCCGCCGCAGGCTCCACCGCCGCCGCTCTGCGTCATGTGCTGAGCCATCTCGTCACACCACTGCTGATGTGTATCGGCATGGGGCTCGCCTACCTCGGGGCGTTCCACGCCCCCGAGCCGCATGACCTGCGGGTGGACGTGGTCGGATCCGGGCCGAGTGCGCGGGTACTCGCGCAGACACTGCAGGACAAGGGTGACGGGGCGCTGAGCGTGCGTACCGTCCCCGATCGCGCGACCGCCGAGACCAACCTGAGGGACCAGGCGAGCTACGGCGCCTACCTGCCGGGGAAGCACCCCGAGCTGCTGGTGGCGAGCGCGTCCTCCGACACCAGCGCCACGGTCGTCGAGAAGGTCTTCACCAAGGTCGCGGCCGAGCAGGGGCATCCGCTGAAGGTGACCGACACCGTACCGACGGCCGCGGGCGATCCGACCGGTCAGGGCATCTTCTTCCTGTTGGTCGCGGTGAGCATCGGCTCCTACGCGTCGGTCGCGGTGATCGGCGGCGCGGGTGCGGTGCTGGGGCTGCGGATCAGGGCCGCACTGGCGGTCGCCGCATCCCTGGTGGTGAGCGTGATCGGGGCGGTGTTCGCCGGCCCGATGTTCGGCCTCGTGGATCACGGGCTCGGCGGTCTGTGGGCGATGGCCTGGCTCTACTCGGCGGGCATTCTGCTGATCGGCGTCGGGCTGCACACCTTCCTCAAGCGGTGGACGACGCTCGGCGTGATGGTGCTCTTCGTGATGCTCAACTTCACCAGCTCGGGCGGCATCTTCCGGCCCGAACTGCAGCCCGGGTTCTTCGGTGCGCTGCACTCGTTCTGGAACGGTGCGGGCTTCGTCGAGGGCGTACGCAGCCATGTGTACTTCGGCGGACACGCGCTCGGCCGGCAGGTGCTGGTGCTGGCGCTCTGGTTCGTGGTGGGCCTGGCAGTGTTGGCCCTGGCGGGGGCGGCCGAGGCGAAGCGGCGGAAGACCGCAACGGAGACGGTTCCCGCCCTCGCCGGATCCGTCGAGGCCGGGGGAGCACAGGGACGGGGTCGGCACGTCAGGGCCGAAGCCCCGACCGGGGCGGACGGCGCGGAAGAGCTGGAGGAAGAGCTGGAAGAAGCCGTCGCCGTCTGACCAGGGCAGAGAGTTGTCCGAACCACGTTGTCCACAGGTCGGCCGGTGAGTTCTCCACAGGGGCGGACGGCTTTCGGTGGACGGCGGTACCTTCGTCGCAATTGATCTGCGACAGGGCGTCGGGCCAGGAGCGCAGGACGAGGACGGGGGAGGCCGCGCCATGGGCGAAATCGAAGCGACAGTGCCTGTTCAGCGGGGTGTTGCAGGGGGTCCGCGCATTCCGGTCGTGCCCGGATTCGCGCGGCGGGCGGCTGCGGCGGGCGGAAGCGCGTCGGTGTCGCCCAAGGAGGCGGGCAAGGCGCTGCGCGAGAGGGTGCCACGGGCCTCTCACGCCTCCCTGGTCCTTCCACTGGGCCGGCCCGATGCCGTGCGGGCGGTCGAGGAGTCCAGTCGGGGCAGGGTGCCCGCTCTCGCCCCGATCCGGGTGGGGCGGATGGCGGCCACACCGTTCGCCTTTCTGCGCGGCTCGGCCGGGCTGATGGCCCATGACCTGACGGGCTCACCGGTCAGCGGGGTGGGCGCGCAGCTCTGCGGCGATGCGCACGCGGCGAATTTCGGGTTGTACGGCGATGCGCGGGGCAGCCTGGTCATGGATCTGAACGACTTCGACGAAACCGTCTTCGGCCCCTGGGAATGGGACCTCAAGCGGCTCGCGGCCTCGCTGGTGCTTGCCGGCCGGGAGGCCGGGGCGGACGAGGACACCTGCCGCCGGGGCGCGTACGACACGGTGGGCGCGTACCGGCGGACGATGCGCCTGCTGGCCGGACTGCCCGCGCTCGACGCCTGGAACGCCATCGCTGACGAGGAGTTGGTCTCACACACGGACGCGCGGGATCTGCTCGGCACCCTGGAGCGGGTCTCGGAGAAGGCCCGCAACAACACCAGCGCCCGTTTCGCGGCCAAGTCCACCGAGGACTCCGGGGACGGCGGACGCCGCTTCGTCGATGCGCCGCCGGTGCTGCGACGGGTGCCGGACGAGGAGGCAGCGGCGGTGGCGGCGGGGCTCGGCGACTATCTGGGCACGATCTCCGAGGACCGGGTGCCGCTCCTCGCCAGGTACACGATCCACGATGTGGCGTTCCGGGTGGTCGGCACGGGGAGCGTCGGCACCCGGTCGTACGTGGTGCTTCTGCTCGATCACCGTGGTGAACCCTTGGTACTGCAGGTGAAGGAGGCGCGGCCCTCCGTGCTGGCTCCGTATCTGCCGGCTGTCGGGTTCGATGTGCCGGAGGTGGCGCACGAGGGACGCCGGGTGGTCGTCGGGCAGAAGCGGATGCAGGTCGTCAGCGACATCCTGCTGGGGTGGGCCACCGTCGGCGGGAGGCACTTCCAGGTGCGGCAGTTCAGGAACCGGAAAGGCAGTGTGGATCCGGCGGCTCTGGCGGCCGACCAGGTCGACGACTACGGCAGGATGACCGGTGCGCTGCTCGCGCGGGCTCATGCGCACAGCGCGGATCCACGGCTGATAGCGGGCTACTGCGGCAAGAACGAGGAGCTGGACGAAGCGGTGGCGGCGTTCGCGGTGATGTACGCGGACCGTACCGAGGCGGACCACGCGGAGTTGGTGCGGGCCGTCGGAGCAGGTCGAATAGCCGCCGAAACGGGCGTGTGAGGGACGTCGGGCCGACCGTGCGTCCTCGGGGTGTGGGTGGTGGCCATACGCTGGACGGGTGACCCACGAAGCCGCCGGGGTGCCGACCACCCGGAACGACGAAGACCGGCAGGACAACGACCGGCAGCACGAGCACCACGATCAGGATGCGCACCATGTGCGGCCGGGCGGTGCTGGTGCCGGTTCCGAGGCGGACGCTGCCGCTGGAACTGCCGAGGAGACGGGCGGGGCTGCCGACGGGACCGCCGAGGAGACCGGCGGGACCGCTGAGGGGGCCCGGCCCGAGGCCCGGCTCGCCAAGGCCGTGCGGGCGGCGGAGCAGGCGCTGATCGAATTCGAGATCGCGGTGGAGACCTTCCGGGTCGAGGTCGAGAATTTCTCCCGGTTGCACCATCAGAAGCTCGGGCCGATGTACGCCCGCCTCGATGAGCTCGATGCCCAGATCGCGGAGGCCCGCGCTGCCAAGACCGGTGACCCCGAGGACCTCCGCAAGGCACAGGAGGCCCGGGCGATCGTGATGCCGATGCCGGGCGTCGACGAACTGTTCCACGACTGGATGGACTCGGACGGGCTGTCCCCCGAGGCGGCGGCGATGCTGACCGAGCAGCCGGTCCGGCCGCCCAAGCGGGTCCGGCCGACCGAAGAGGCGCGCAAGCTCTACCGCGAGCTGGCGCGCAAGGCCCACCCTGACCTGGCACAGGACGAGACGGAGCGGGCACGCCGGGAGGAGTTCATCACCCGCGTCAACGCCGCCTATGGGCGCGGGGACGAGGCGCTTCTGACGGAGCTGGCGCAGGAGTGGGCGTCGGGGCCGGTGGTGCCGGAGGCCGAGCTGAGCGAGAGCGAGGAGCTCTACGCCCGGCTGAACTGGCTGACCCAGCGCAAGGAACTTCTCACGGTGCTCGCCCGGGAGCTTGAGGAGAGTGCCATCGGAGCCATGCTGCGGATGGCGCCCGATGATCCGGACCGGCTGCTCGACGAGATCGCCGATCAGCTGCTGGGCGAGGTCTCCCAGCGAGAGGCGGAGCTGGCAGGTCTGGTGCAGTAGCGTTCCTGGTGACTTTGGAGCGTACGTACGAGAGAAGGCATGACCCATGAATTTCGCCCCGCTGCCCTCGATGGACGTCGCGGCGGTTCCGTCGGACGGCTTCGTGCTGGATGTCCGGGAGGACGACGAATGGGCGGCCGGGCATGTCGAGGGCGCCCTGCACATCCCGATGAGCGATTTCGTGGGGCGCTTCGGTGAGCTGACCGAGGCGGCCGAGGACGGTCGGCGCGTCCATGTGATGTGCCGGGTCGGTGGCCGGTCCGCCCAGGTCACCCAGTACCTGGTGCGGCAGGGCATCGACGCCGTGAACATCGACGGCGGGATGCTCGCCTGGGACGGCGCCGGACGTCCGATGGTCACCGACAACGGCTCCGCTGCCTTTGTCCTCTGAGCCCGGGTGGCTGACCGGCTGCCGGGGCACCGGCACTCACGGCCGGTGCCTGCCGAGGTCACGGCGGACGGTCGAGGTCACGGCGGACGGTGTCGGTCGAGGTCCTGGGCGGGTTCAGCCGAGGAGATGCGCGGACAGCAGGTCGCCCAGCGCTTCCTCGTGCGCCGCTGCCGGACCGAGGGAGAGCTCGATCTGCTTCGCCCAGGCATGGAAGCGGTGCAGCGGACAGTCGGTGTCCGCGCCGAAGCCCCCGTGCAGATGCTGTGCGGTCTGTACGACCCGGCGGACACCGTCCGAGGCCCAGATCTTCGCCACGGCGATGTCGCCCTCGGCGGGAAGCGCGCCGTCGGCCCCGGTGGAGATCCGCCAGGCCGCCTGCCAGAGCGTCACTTCCATGGCGCGCAGGTCGATGTAGCGGTCCGCGGCCTGTACGGCGACGGACTGGAAGGTCGCGACCGGAAAGCCGAACTGTTCGCGCTTGCCGGTGTAATCACTCGTCATGGCGAGTACGGCCTCACCCAGGCCGAGCGCCAGCGCGCAGGTCCCCGTGGTGAGCAGGGCGCGCAGCCAGTCCCAGGCCCCGGCGGCGTCCATCAGCGCACGGTTGTCGATCCGCACCGAGTCCAGCCGGACCTCGGCGAACAGCTCACCACTGGTGGAGACCTGCTCGGCCAGGGTGACGCCGTCGTGGGTGGGCCGGATCAGGGCGACAACGGCTCGGCCCTCGCCCGTGTGGGCGGGAACCGCGATCCAGTCCGCGGCCTGTGCCCAGGGCACCCCTGACTGCACGCCGTCGAGCACCCAGCCCGCAGTGTCGGCGGCGGCATCCGTGGGTGCCTTGCCAGATCCCTCGCCGGACGGGTCGTCCGTCGCGGGAACGACCCGGCGGGCCGTGACCGCGAGTTCGGCCGGATCGTGGCCGGAGCGGCCGTTGGCCCCGACGGTGAGGACCAATTCGCCCCGGCCGACCCGGGGGAGCAACTCGGCGGCCAGCCCGCGGTCGCCGTAGCGCTGGAGAGCCATCGCGACCGCACAGGTCTCCAGCAGCGGTACCCGTGCGAGCACCCTGGCGGATTCGCGCAGCACCAGGCAGAGCGCGACGAGATCGAGTCCGGCGCCGCCGTGCTGCGGCGACAGTGTCAGGCTCAGCAGGTCGCCCGCCGCGAGCCCGGCCCACAGGGGCCGGTCGATGTCCTCGGACACCGCGCCCGGTACGAGAGCGGGGCTGGGCACCCCGTCCGGCGCAACGCCCGAGAAGGCCGCTCTCGCCGCCTCCGTGGCTGCCTGCTGTTCCTCGGTGAAGGTGAAGTCCACTGCCCTGGCCTCCCGCCAACCGCTGCCCTCGTGACCGGATCTGACGGTTCGTCAAGATAGAACAGGTTCTACGAGAAGGGAACAGGCAGAGGCACGGGCTGTGAGGGGGAGGGGGAGGACGGGGCCGGGGGTGCGGTCAGCGGTCGAAGTCGAGCTCCACCTCCGCGGTGACCGGATGGGACTGGCACGCCAGCACATAGCCGGCACCCGTCTCTTCGGGTTCCAGCGCGAAGTTGCGGTCCATCCGCACCTCGCCCGAGACCAGGAACGCCCGGCAGGTCCCGCACACACCACCCTTGCACGCGTACGGTGCGTCGGAGCGGCTGCGCAGCACGGTTTCCAGCAGTGATTCGCCGTCCTGCACCGGCCATGTGCCGGAGCGGCCGTCCAGGGTCGCGGTGAGTCTGCTGTGAGCCGGTGTCTCGGCCCGGGGGCGGGCAGGTGCGTTCGGGCCGTCGTCCACATGGAAGATCTCCTGGTGGATACGGGTCCGGTCCACGCCCAGGTCGTGCAGTGCGCTTTCGGCCGCCTGGACCAGCCCGAACGGCCCGCACAGATACCAGCCGTCCACCTCTGTCACCGGGAGCAGCGAGGGCAGCAGTCCGGTGAGCCGGTCCCGGTCCAGTCGGCCGGACGGAAGACCTGCCTGCTGCTCCTCCCGGGAGAGCGCCGTCACCAGCTGGAACCGGTCAGGGTAGTGGTCCTTGAGGTCGGCGACCTCGTCCAGGAACATCGTCGAGACCGCGGTCCGGTCGCTGCGGATCAGACAGAAACCGGCGTCGGGCTCCCGTGCCAGCAGTGTCGCCGCGATCGACAGCACCGGTGTGATCCCGCTGCCTCCGACGATCGCTGCGAAACGTCCGGCGCGCGGTGTGAGCACGAAGCGGCCCATCGGAGGCATCGCCTCCACCAGGTCACCGACGGCGAGTTCCTTCAGTGCGTAGGTGGAGAACACGCCGCCGTCGACGAGCCGAATCCCCACCCGCAGTACCGGATCGGCCGGTTCCTCGACGGCCGGGGAACAGATCGAGTACGAGCGGCGGATCTCCTCGCCGTCGACGTCGTAGCGCACATTGAGGTGCTGTCCCGGCTGGTGTCGGAAGGTCTCGCGAAGCTCGGGCGGCACGGCGAGGGTGACGGCCACCGCATCGTCCGTGAGCCGTTCGATCGCGCGGACCCGGAGCGGATGGAACATCTACAACTCCTTGAAATGGTCGAACGGTTCGCGGCACGTCACGCACCGGCGCAGAGCCTTGCAGGCGGTGGAGGAGAACCGGCTCAGCAGCTCCGTGTCGGTCGAGCCGCAGTGCGGGCAACGCACCGAGAGCGTGAGAGGCACCGGGCCGCCTGCGGGGACCCCGACGCCGTGCGGGCGCGGGGGCGCGATGCCGAACTCGGCGAGCTTGCGCCGCCCTTCCGCGCTGATGTCGTCCGTGGACCAGGCCGGCGAGAGCACCGTGACCACGGAGACCTCCGGTATGCCGTGGTCATGCAGCACTCGCTCGATGTCGGCGGACATGGCCTCGATCGCCGGACAGCCGGTGTAGGTCGGGGTGAGACGCACGGTCACCCTGCCGGGTGCGAGCACGTCCACGCCCCGGAGCACGCCCAGCTCGTCCAGAGTCAGCACCGGCAGTTCCGGATCGGGCACGGAGCCTGCGATCCGGTGCAGCTCCTCCTCCAGGAGTGTCTCGGTCACCATGACGCCCCCGGGTGGCTGCGATGCAGATGCTGCATCTCGGCGATCATCCGGCCGAAGGGTTCGGTGTGGATGCCCTGACGGCCCGCGCCCGCCGTCCACGCTCCGGACTGCGGACCGTCCGGCACGGTGAGCGTGGCCTGCTCCAGCACCGTGGTGACGGACTCCAGCCAGCCGCTGCGCAGCGACTGCCAGTCGATCTCCACACCCTCGACGGGCTGGAACAGCTCGCCGGTGAACCGCCACAGCGCGTCCACCGCGCGCTGCATCCGCTCGTGGCTCTCGGTCGTGCCGTCGCCGAGCCGCAGTGTCCAGTGCTCCGCGTGGTCCTGGTGGTACGCGACCTCCTTGACCGCCTTCGCCGCCAGGCCGGCGAACGGGCCGTCACCGGCCGACAACTGCTCGTACAGCAGTCGCTGGTAGCCGGAGAAGTAGAGCTGGCGGGCGATGGTGTGGGCGAAGTCGCCGTTCGGCTGCTCGACCAGTTGGACGTTGCGAAAGGCGCGCTCCTCACGCAGATACGCCAGCTCGTCCTCGTCCCCGACGAGGGAGAGCAGCACTCGGGCCTGCCCCAGCAGGTCCAGGGCGATGTTGGCCAGGGCCACTTCCTCTTCCAGCACCGGGGCGTGGCCGGCCCACTCCCCCAGCCGGTGCGAAAGCACCAGCGCGTCGTCGCCCAGGGCGAGAGCCGCGGTCACAGGTGCTTCACCCCTTCCGGGATCTCGTAGAACGTCGGGTGCCGGTAGGGCTTGTCACCGGCCGGCTCGAAGAAGGAATCCTTCTCGTCCGGCGAGGAGGCCGTGACCTGTGCGGACGGGACCACCCAGATGGAGACTCCCTCGGAGCGGCGCGTGTACAGATCGCGTGCATTGCGCAGGGCCATTTCCGCGTCCGGGGCGTGCAGGCTGCCCGCGTGGGTGTGGGACAGCCCGCGGCGCGAACGCACGAACACCTCCCACAGCGGCCATTCGGTCGAGCTGTTCATGCCGTCGCCTCCCCGTTCCTCGGTGCTGTGTGCTTCTCGGCGTACGCGGTCGCCGCGTCCCGGACCCAGGCCCCCTCCTCGTGCGCCCGGCGGCGCTGGGTGAGGCGCTGCTCATTGCAGGGGCCGTTGCCCTTGAGGACTTCCTGGAACTCCTTCCAGTCGATCGCTCCGAAGTCGTGCTGCGCGCGCTCCTCGTTCCACCGGAGATCCGGGTCAGGAAGGGAGAGTCCCAGCGCTTCGGCCTGTGGGACACAGATGTCCACGAAGCGCTGCCGCAGTTCGTCGTTGGAGTGCCGCTTGATCTTCCAGGTCATCGACTGCGCCGAGTGCGCCGATGCGTCGTCCGGCGGACCGAACATCATCAGGGACGGCCACCACCAGCGGTTCACCGCGTCCTGCGCCATTTCGTGCTGTGCCGGGGTGCCGCGGCTGAGGGCGAGCAGCAGCTCGTACCCCTGGCGCTGGTGAAAGGACTCCTCCTTGCAGATGCGCACCATCGCCCGGGCGTACGGGCCGTAGGAGCAACGGCAGAGAGGTACCTGATTGGTGATCGCGGCGCCGTCCACCAGCCAGCCGATCGCTCCGACGTCCGCCCAGGTCAGCGTCGGGTAATTGAAGATCGATGAATATCTCTGGCGGCCCGCGTGGAGCTTGTCGAGCAGCTCCTCACGGCTGGTGCCGAGTGTTTCCGTGGCGCTGTACAGATAGAGCCCGTGTCCGGCCTCGTCCTGAACCTTGGCCATGAGGATCGCCTTGCGGCGCAGCGAGGGTGCCCGCGAGATCCAGTTGGCCTCCGGCTGCATTCCGATGATTTCGGAGTGGGCGTGCTGGGCCATTTGCCTGACCAGCGAGGCACGGTACGCATCCGGCATCCAGTCACGGGGCTCGATGCGCTCGTCCGCCGCGACCGCGGCGTCGAAGCCCGCCTCCAGGGCCTCGTCCGTCCCTTCGGGCCCGCCTGCTCCCGCCTGCGCCGCCTGGCTCGCAGTCACTGCCGTCATCCCGGACTCCCTACCGACCGACCGATCGTTCGGTTCAATGTCTTCAATGGTGAGTCGGCGGCCCGTAGGGTGTCAACCCTGTGGATGACGGACCGGGGATCGACGGGGATCGGGGCGGGATGGATTCGTACGACGACAGGAGCGTCGAAGACGGGAACGGGAGCGCCGGGCCGGGGTCGGGGCGGGGCGAGAACACGGCGTCCGACGTCGTTCAGGGGCAGACGCAGACGCAGACGCAGACGCAGACGCAGGCGCAGGGTGCTCGCGCCGGTATGGCCGCCCTGTCGCTTCCGTACCAGATAGCCGCCGCGATCGCGCTGTCCGTCATCGGGCTGGTCGCCTGCGTTCAGCTGGCCATGGTGTTCCTCCATGTCGCACCCTCCAACACGCTGACGAAACAGCACGGCGAAGCGGTCGACGAATGGATCTACCCCGAGTTCGAACAGAACTGGAAGCTCTTCGCTCCGAATCCGCTTCAGCAGAACGTGGCCGTTCATGTGCGGGCCGAGATAGTCGGCGCCGACGGCCGCCGCACCACACCCTGGATGAGCCTTTCTGCCGAGGACGGCCGCGCGATACGCGGCAACCTGCTCCCCAGCCACATCCACCAGAACGAGCTGCGTCGCGGCTGGGACTTCTACATCGGCTCCCACGACAACGAGAACCGGGCGAACGGCCTGCGCGGTGAGCTGTCCGAGCGCTACATGCGCCGAATAGCGATGGCGCGCCTGAGCGAGCACGACTACGGCGGCACCGTCGAGCGCATCCAGATCCGTTCCGAGACGCGGTCGGTGGGGGCGCCCGACTGGAGCGAGGAGAAGATCAGCACGAAGCCGTCCTACCGGGTGCTGCCCTGGTGGACCGTGAATCCCGCCGACCTTCCCGAGAACGCCGAGGGGGCGGGCAAGTGAGTACATTCGCCTTCGATCGCAAGCTCGCCCGCGGTATCCAGCGCATCACCTCCTCGGCTCTCGGCCCGTACCAGAGCGCCGTCATCCGGATCGGATTCTCCGCCACCTATCTGCTGTTCCTGCTGCGCGAAGTGCCGCATCGCCACGCGATGTACGGCCCCGACGGCCCATGGGGCTGGGACATGGCGAAGCAGCTCATATCGGGCAATCAGTCCTTCACCGTGCTCATGTGGTCGGACGGTGCGGTCTGGTTCGAGATCGTGTACGCGGTGGCACTGCTCTCCGCCGCGCTGCTGATGGTCGGCTGGCACACCCGTGCCACGTCGGTCCTGTTCATGGTCGGTGTGCTCTCCCTCCAGAACCGCAGCATCTTCATGGGTGACGGCGGCGACAACGTCATCCATCTGATGGCGATCTACCTCGTGCTGACGCGCTGCGCACAGGTCTGGTCGTTGGACGCCCGGCGCGCGGCTCGTGCGGCCCGTGCGGCGGAGACGGACGGCGGAGCGGAAGCGGGTGAGGACGCGGAAGCGGCAGTGGACGTCGTTGATCCTCGGCGCTCGGTGCGGGGGGACGTGGCCGGTCCGGTTCTCTGGGGGCTGCTGGGTCTGGTCCTGATCGTGGCCACCGTGACGGACGGTCTCGGCGGCACCTGGTGGCTGCCGGTTCTCTTCTGGATCCTCTGGGTCGGCCAGGGCGTCTGGTGGGCCGTGAACCGCCGCGCGCCGCACAGCGAGGCGCGCACTCTGCTCGACGTCATCGCCAACCTCGCCCACAATGCGACCCTCGTCGTGATCATGGCTGAGGTCTGTCTGATCTATGCGACGGCGGGTTGGTACAAGATCCAGGGGTCGCGGTGGCAGGACGGCACAGCGCTGTACTACCCGCTCAAGCTCGACTACTTCACGCCCTGGCCCGCGCTGTCGGACATCCTCGCCTCCAACAGTGTGATGGTGATGCTGCTGACGTACGGCACGGTCGTCGTGCAGGTCGCCTTCCCCTTCACGCTGTTCAACCGGCGGGTCAAGAACATCCTGCTCGTCGTCATGATGTGCGAGCACGCCGGAATCGCCCTGCTGCTCGGGCTGCCCTTCTTCTCGATGGCGATGATCGCCGCCGACTCCGTCTTCCTGCCGACCGTCTTCCTCGTGTGGCTCGGCGGCCGGGTGACGCTCGGGCGGGAACTGCTGTTCTCGCGCGAGGGCAAGGTGCCCGGGCCGCGGCGGGCCGTCGATGACGAGGAGGCCCCGCAGCACAGCGGCGACGGGGGCCATACGCTCGTCGGGTGAGTAGTGAGAGCGGCAGCAGCACTGGTGGCATCGGCGGCCCCGGCGGGAAAACGTCGACCGGGGAGTTTGCGGGGTTGGAACCGTCCGGCACATCCGTTCCGACGGCAGATCCTGGTCGGGCCGCGGAACCGATGCAGTACGACGAAGGATTCGGAACGGAGATCGGCGTCGGGCCGCACCCGCTGCCTTGGCCCGCGGACGAGCGGTACGACCCCGAGCTGCTTGCCGACGGCGACCGGCGCAATGTGGGCGACGCCTACCGGTACTGGACGCGGGAGGCGATCGTCGCCGATCTGGACCTGCGGCGGCATGACTTCCACGTGGCGGTCGAGAACTGGGGCCACGACTTCAACATCGGCTCCGTGGTGCGCACCGCGAACGCCTTCCTCGCCAAGGAGATCCACATTGTGGGGCGGCGGCGCTGGAACCGGCGCGGCGCGATGGTCACCGACCGGTACCAGCATGTGCGGCACCACCCCGACACGGAGTCGCTGACGACGTGGGCGGCGGCGGAGGGGCTGCCGATCATCGGGATCGACAATCTGCCGGGGGCGGTGCCGCTGGAGCGGACCGAGCTGCCGCGGCGGTGTGTGCTGCTCTTCGGGCAGGAAGGGCCCGGACTGACCGACGAGGCCCGCAAGCACGCGGCCATGGTGTGCTCCATCGCTCAGTTCGGGTCGACGCGGTCGATCAACGCGGGGGCCGCGGCCGCGATCGCCATGCACGCGTGGGTGCAGAGGTATGCGGCGATTCCGGGGGACGGACGGAAACCGGGGGCCTGACGCCGGCGGCGCGGTAAGGGTACGGGTACGTGCACGGACGGGGCATTGGGCACCCGGTCGCGTGCTGTCCCCGCCACCCGCCCCTTCACATGGGCGAGGGCCCTGGGGCCGGGGCCCCGCCCCGGCCCCAGGGCGCGGATATCCGGCGCGGACGGGGAGGGGCGGGCCGATGGCTCGGAACGCGGGCTACGCCTGGCGGCGGACTTCCACCATGCGGAAGCGGTTTGATACGAAGGCCCCGTCGCACAGGGCTGCGTTCGCAGCCGGGTTGCCCCCCGAGCCGTGGAAGTCGGAGAACGCCGCGGTCTGGTTGACGTACACCCCACCGGTCAGATTCAGCGAGAGCTGGGCCGACTCGTCCAGGCAGACGTCCTCCACCGCGCGCTCCACCTCCGGTGAGGTGGTGTACGCGCCCACCGTCATAGCGCCCTTGTCACGGATCGTGCGGCGGAGCAGTTCCACGGCGTCGGCGGTCGAGTCGACCGCCACCGCGAAGGAGACCGGCCCGAAGCACTCCGACAGGTAGTGCTCCTCGTCGTCCGGCTTGGTGCCGTCCAGTTTGACGACGACAGGGGTGCGGACCACGGCGTCGGGGAATTCCGGGTTGGCCACCTCGCGGGAAGACAGGGCGACCTCCCCCAGCTCCGCGGCCGCGTCCAGACGGGCCTTCACATCGGGGTTGACCAGGGCGCCGAGCAGCGCGTTCGCCCGGGAGTCGTCGCCCAGCAGTCCGCTGACCGCGGCCGCGATGTCGTCGACGAGCTCGTCGTACGTCTTGTCGCCGGCATCGGTGGTGATGCCGTCCCGGGGGATCAGCAGATTCTGCGGGGTCGTACACATCTGGCCGCTGTACAGAGAGAGGGAGAACGCCAGGTTGGCGAGCATCCCCTGGTAGTTGTCGGTGGAGTCGAGAACGATCGTGTTGACTCCGGCCTTCTCGGTGTAGACCTGGGCCTGGCGGGCGTTGGCCTCCAGCCAGTCGCCGAAGGCGGTGGATCCGGTGTAGTCGATGATCTTGATCTCGGGGCGGACCGCCAGGGTCTTCGCGATGCCCTCACCCGGTCGTTCGGTGGCCAGAGCGACCAGGTTGGCGTCGAAGCCCGCCTCGGCGAGCACCTCGCGCGCCACCTGCACCGTGAGCGCCAGCGGGAGCACGGCGCGCGGATGCGGTTTGACCAGGACCGGATTGCCGGTGGCCAGGGAGGCGAAGAGCCCGGGATAGCCGTTCCACGTGGGGAACGTGTTGCAGCCGATCAGGAGCGAGATGCCACGGGGTGCCGCGACGAACGACTTGTGCAGCCGGAGCGGATCGCGCTTGCCCTGGGGCTTGGACCAGTCGGCGCTTTGCGGAGTGCGGATCTGCTCCTCGTACGCGTACGCCACCGCTTCCAGGCCGCGGTCCTGGGCGTGCGGGCCGCCCGCCTGGAACGCCATCATGAAGGCCTGGCCGCTGGTGTGCATCACCGCGTGGCCGAACTCATGGGTCCGGGCACTGATGCGCGCGAGGATCTCCAGGCAGACCAGGGCCCTGGTCTCGGGGCCCGCCGCGCGCCAGGCGGCCATGCCCGTACGCATCGCGGGAAGCAGGACGTCCAGGTCGGCGTGCGGGTACTCGACGCCCAGCTCGGGCCCGTACGGAGAGATCTCTCCGCCCGTCCAGCCGTCGGTGCCCGGCTGGCCGAGGTCGAGCCGGGTGTGCAGCGCGGCGTCGAAGGCGGCCTTGCCCTCGGCGGCGCCCAGACTGCCGGGGGCACCGCCCTCGCCGTACGCCTTCGGGTGCTCGGGGTGCGGGGACCAGTAGGCGCGCGTACGGATCGCGTCGAGGGCCTGGTCGAGCGTGGGGCGGTGCTTCTCGGACAGCAGGTGCGGGGAGAGCTCGGCGGCCATGACGGACCAACTCCTCATCGAGCTGGGCAGGGACGGGCGGACAGAGTTAGAGTAACCGAACGATCGGTCGGGACAAGGGGGCCCGCCAAACCTGTGGACAACTCGTAGGGGAGGATCGCGGACATGACCACGGCCAAGCGGGACACGTACACCCCGGAGACTCTGCTCACCGTCGCCGTCCGTGTCTTCAACGAGCGCGGCTACGACGGCACGTCCATGGAGCATCTCTCCAGGGCGGCGGGCATCTCCAAGTCGTCCATCTACCACCATGTCGCGGGCAAGGAGGAACTGCTCCGCCGTGCGGTGAGCCGGGCGCTGGACGGCCTCTTCGGGATTCTCGACGAGCCGGGGGCGACGCAGGGACGTGCGATCGAGCAGGTCGAGTACGTCACCCGGCGTACCGTCGATGTGCTCATAGCCGAACTGCCCTACGTCACGCTGCTGCTGCGCGTAAGGGGAAACACGAAGACCGAGCGCTGGGCCATGGAACGCCGCCGCGAGTTCGATCACCGGGTGACCGATCTGCTGCGAGCGGCGGTCGCGGACGGCGATCTCCGCTCCGACGTGGACATACGGCTGGTGACACGGCTGCTCTTCGGAATGGTCAACTCGCTGGTGGAGTGGTACCGCCCGCAACCGGACGGTGGTTTCGACGGGGAGCGGCTGGCCGACACGCTCGTCCGGGTCGCCTTCGACGGGATGCGGTCCAGCCGCTGAACGGTTGTCGCCGGGAGAGGGCCGGGGCACCGTCCTGCGGCGCGACCGCTTTGCTGCGTTCGCCCGGGTTCCTGTCCGTCGGCACGGCTTCTGAAGGGATTCCGTGCGTGAGCGGGTTGCGCGCGTGAACGAGCCCCGCGGCGGGGCGAGTTGTGTTCCCGGTTCGGATTCCGGTTTCCGTCACGTGAGCTCGGTCGGCCGGTCCGGCCCCGGGGCGAGGTCCGTCTCCTCGAACACCAGGAGTGTGCGGGTGGAGAGCACCTCCGGGATGGCCTGGATCCTGGTCAGGACCAGCTCGCGCAGTGACCGGTTGTCCGGGGTGTGCACCAGCAGCAGGACGTCGAAGTCGCCGCTGACGAGCGCGATGTGCGTGGCCCCCGGCAGCGCTTGGAGCTGCTCGCGAACAGTGCGCCAGGAATTCTGGACGATCTTGAGCGTGATGTACGCGGAGGCGCCCTGCCCCGCCCGTTCATGGTTCACCCGCGCGCTGAAACCGCGGATCACGCCGTCCTCGACGAGCCGGTTGATCCGGGCGTACGCGTTGGCCCGGGACACGTGGACGCGATCGGCCACCGAGCGTATCGAGGCGCGGCCGTCCGTCTGGAGCAGCCGCAGGATGTCGCGGTCGATGGCGTCGAGCGGGCGCGCGGGCGGAACCTGGCCGGAGCCCTCGCCCCCATCGGCCATTTGTTCAGCTGACATGTGCCCGCGCCTCCCTGTCCTGGACGACCTGCCCCTATCCCAGGCTGTGGAGAACCGTTTGTCCACAGGCTGAAGGCGCCTGTAGCCAAAATGCGCTCGCGACCGAACAATCGGTAGGTGAGGCACACCACATCCGTGCCTCGGACAGCGCTCGACATTTCGATGCATTTCGACACCCTCGGCATCGGACGACCCCCGATGCCGCCAGACGCCGCTCGAAACCCTCGATGCCAGGAGGTGCTTGTCATGACGGTCCAAGAGCTGCCCGGCGCGGCTGCTTACCGGCCCACGCCGCCCCCGGCCTGGAAGCCGCTCACGGATCCCGCGCCGCTGCTCCCGGACCCCGAGCCGTACCGCGTGCTCGGCACGGACGCCGCGGCCGATGCCGACCCCGAGCTTCTGCGGCGGCTCTACAAGGAGCTGGTCCGCGGCCGGCGGTACAACGCACAGGCGACCGCTCTCACCAAGCAGGGCCGACTCGCCGTCTACCCGTCGAGCACGGGGCAGGAGGCCTGCGAGATAGCGGCCGCCCTGGTGCTGGAGGAGCGGGACTGGCTCTTTCCCAGCTATCGCGACACGCTGGCGGCCGTGGCGCGCGGCCTGGACCCGGTCGAGGCACTGACCCTGCTGCGCGGTGACCGGCACACCGGTTACGACCCGCGCGAGCACCGCATCGCACCACTGTGCACGCCCCTTGCCACCCAGCTGCCGCACGCCGTGGGCCTGGCGCACGCGGCGCGTCTGAAGGGCGACGACGTGGTGGCGCTGGCCATGGTCGGTGACGGCGGGACCAGTGAGGGCGATTTCCACGAGGCGCTGAATTTCGCGGCTGTCTGGCGGGCCCCGGTCGTCTTCCTCGTACAGAACAACGGTTTCGCGATCTCCGTACCGCTGGCGAAGCAGACCGCCGCGCCGTCCCTCGCGCACAAGGCCGTGGGGTACGGGATGCCGGGCCGGCTGGTGGACGGCAACGACGCGGCCGCCGTGCACCAGGTCCTCGGCGAGGCGGTCGCGCGGGCCCGGAGCGGTGGCGGTCCGACGCTCGTCGAGGCGGTGACGTACCGCATGGACGCCCATACGAACGCCGACGACGCCACTCGGTACCGCGTCGAGAGCGAAGTGGAGGCATGGCGTGCGCACGATCCGATCCAGCTCCTGGAGCGGGAGCTGACCGGGCGGGGGCTGCTCGGCGACGACGTGATCGAGGAGGCGCGCGTGGCCGCGGAGCGGATGGCGGCGGCTCTGCGCGAGCGGATGAACGCCGATCCGGTGCTCGACCCGATGGATCTCTTCGCCCATGTCTACGCGGAACAGACCACGCAACTCCGGGAGCAGGCAGCGCGGTTGCGTGTGGAGCTGGACGCCGAGCAGGAGCAGCACGGCCACAACGACGTGGAGGAAGGGCGATGACCACCGCAGCGGCGCCGGCCGGAGAGCGTACGGCGAAGGCCAAACCCGCCACCATGGCGCAGGCGCTCGGGCGAGCGCTGCGCGACTCGATGGCCGAGGATCCGACGGTGCACGTCCTCGGTGAGGATGTCGGCACACTCGGTGGCGTCTTCCGGATCACCGACGGCCTGGCGAAGGAGTTCGGCGAGGACCGTTGCACGGACACCCCGCTGGCCGAGGCGGGCATTCTCGGCACGGCTGTCGGCATGGCGATGTACGGGCTGAGGCCCGTGGTGGAGATGCAGTTCGACGCCTTCGCCTATCCCGCGTTCGAACAGCTCCTGAGCCATGTGGCCAAGATGCGGAACCGGACGGCCGGTGCCATGCCGTTGCCGATCACGGTGCGGGTGCCGTACGGCGGCGGGATCGGCGGGGTCGAGCACCACAGCGACTCCTCGGAGGCGTACTACATGGCGACGCCCGGCCTTCAGGTCGTCACGCCCGCCACCGTCGAGGACGCGTACGGGCTGCTGAGGGCCTCGATCGCCTCCGACGACCCGGTGGTCTTCCTGGAGCCGAAACGGCTCTACTGGTCGAAGGCCGACTGGTCGCCCGAGACTCCGGTGACGGTGGAACCGATCGGACGCGCCGTCGTCCGTCGACCCGGGCGCAGCGCGACGCTGATCACATACGGCCCGTCGCTGCCGGTCTGCATGGAGGCCGCGGAAGCGGCCGTCGAAGAGGGCTGGGATCTCGAAGTCGTCGATCTGCGCTCACTGGTGCCGTTCGACGACGAGACCGTGGCCGCTTCCGTGCGGCGTACGGGGCGCGCGGTGGTCGTCCATGAGTCCTCCGGTTTCGGCGGTCCGGGCGGCGAGATCGCGGCCCGGATCACCGAGCGTTGCTTCCACCATCTGGAGGCGCCGGTGCTACGGGTCACCGGGTTCGACATTCCGTATCCGCCGCCGATGCAGGAGCGGCACCATCTGCCGGGCGTGGACCGGGTGCTCGACGCGGTTGCCCGTTTGCAGTGGGAGGCGGAGAGCTGATGCCTCAGGTACTCGAATTCAAGCTGCCGGACCTCGGCGAGGGGCTGACCGAGGCGGAGATCGTGCGCTGGCTGGTGGAGGTCGGTGATGTCGTCGCCATCGACCAGCCGGTCGTCGAGGTGGAGACGGCCAAGGCGATGGTGGAGGTGCCGTGCCCGTACGGCGGCGTGGTGACCGCGCGGTTCGGCGAGGAGGGCGTGGAGCTTCCGGTCGGGGCGCCGCTGCTGACGGTGGCGGTGGGAACCGAGGGAGTCGTGGGGTCTGAGGGAGCCTCGGGGTCCGGGGGAGCGGCGGTCGCGGGGACGGGCACGGGCTCGGGTTCGGGCTCGGTCACGGGGGCCGGGGCCGCGGTGGCGGCGTCGGCTGCGGGGCCGGGATTCGGCTCGGGCGGGGCGGAGTCGTCCGGGAATGTGCTGGTCGGGTACGGGACGAGCGCACCATCGGCGCGCCGTCGGCGGGTTCGTCCCGAGGCGATGGGGGCGCCTGCTGCCCCACCTGCGACGGCTGAGGCCGCGAGTTCCGCACCTGTGCCGGACGCGGACCCGGTGCGGGGGCCGGTGGCCGTGGTCTCCCCGCTGGTACGGAAGCTGGCGCGGCAGCACGACCTCGACCTGCGGCAACTGGCGGGGTCCGGGCCCGACGGGCTGATCCTGCGGGCCGATGTCGAGTCCGCGATCAGGGCGAAGGACGAACAGAGGGCGGCTCCTCCGCCGACCACGGTCCCGGTCTCGGTTCCGGTGCCGGGATCGGTGCCGGGGGCGGTTTCGGAACCCTCGTTGCGGCCCCCGGTGGCGCGGGGGGTGGCCGGCCCGGCCGTGGAGCGGATCCCGTTGCGTGGGGTACGCGGCGCGGTGGCCGACAAGCTGGCGCGCAGCAGGCGGGAGATCCCCGATGCCACGTGCTGGGTCGACGTCGACGCCACCGAGCTGATGGCCGCCAGATCCGCGATGAACAGCACTGGTGGTCCGGCCGCCGGCCCCAAGGTGACGGTGCTCGCCCTGCTGGCGCGTATCTGCGTCGCCGCGCTGGCCCGCTTCCCCGAGCTCAACTCCACGGTGGACGCGGAGGCGCGGGAGGTCGTACGGCTGCCGGAGGTTCATCTCGGGTTCGCGGCCCAGACCGACAGGGGCCTGGTCGTTCCGGTCGTCCGGGATGCGCACGCCGGGAACGTGGACTCGATCGGTTCCGAGATCGCCCGGCTCACCGAGGCGGCCCGGAACGGCAGGCTGACCCCGGCGGAGCTGACCGGCGGCACGTTCACACTGAACAACTACGGGGTGTTCGGGGTCGACGGTTCGACCCCGATCATCAACCACCCGGAGGCGGCCATGCTGGGCGTCGGCCGGATCGTGCCCAAGCCGTGGGTGCACGGGGGCGAGCTGGCCGTACGCCAGGTCGTCCAGCTCTCGCTGACCTTCGACCACCGGGTCTGCGACGGCGGGACGGCGGGCGGTTTCCTGCGCTACGTGGCCGACTGCGTGGAGCAACCGGCGTTGCTGCTGCGCACGTTGTAGGCGAGATCGGCCGCGGGCTCTCGTTCTCTCCCCCGTCGATCCGCCGGATTGGGGACCGGGCGGATCGACGGGAGGCCGCGGCCCGCATACTCGGATGCATGACCGCGTATGACGCCATCGTTCTGGCCGGAGGAGCTGCCAAGCGGCTCGGCGGCGCCGACAAGCCGGGGATCCTGGTCGGTGGCCGTGCGCTGCTCGACCGGGTGCTGGCGTCCTGCACCGATGCCTCGGCCACCGTGGTGGTGGGTGGGCGGCGGCCCACGGTGCGCACAGTGATCTGGGCGCGCGAAGAACCGCAGGGCGGCGGCCCCTTGGCTGCGCTCGACGCCGGGGTTCGGCGTACCACCGCGGAGTGGGTCCTCGTCCTCTCGGCCGATCTGCCGTTCCTGGGGAAGGGCACCGTCGGAGCTCTGTTGGCCGCCGCCGGTGAAGGACAGCGCGACGGGGCCCTGTGCACCGATCAGGACGGTCGCGATCAGCCTCTCGTCGCCGTCTACCGTGCCGAACCGTTGCGCCGCGAGCTCGCCCTGCTCGCCGCCGAGCACGGCAGCCTGTCCGGGCTTCCCCTGCGGTTGCTGACGAATGAGCTCGACCTCGCCCGGGTGGAGGCCGGTCCTCTCGCCTCCTTCGACTGCGACACCTGGGAGGACATTGCGTCGGCCCGTGCCCGCATCAGAGAGCATGGAACCGTGCTGGATGAATGGATCACCGCAGTCAAGAGCGAACTGGGTATCGACCTCGACGTCGACACCGACGTCCTGCTCGACCTGGCCCGTGACGCCGCTCACGGCGTCGCCCGGCCCGCCGCGCCCCTGACGACCTTCCTGGTCGGCTACGCGGCGGCGAAGGCGAGCAGCGACGGTGATGGCCCGGCGGCGGTTGCCGAGGCCGCTCGCAGGGCCGCCGCGCTCGCCCTTCGGTGGGCTGACGAGAACGAGACGCAATGACGGCCGACGACAGCAGATCCGACCTGCCTCCTGCCGTCGACGTCGCGTCGACGGGCGCCGGTCCCTCAGCGAGCGCCGATCCCTCGATGGGGGTCGGTCCCTCGGCGGGGGTCGGGGCTTCGGCGGGTGTCGGGTCCTCTGTCCGCGACCGTCCGGCTTCGGCCGATCGTGGATCGGAGTCCGGCGACAGTTCTCCGGCGGCTGATCCGTTCTCGGCGGTCGGGGTGTCTCCGGCGGGTGGGGCGTCTTCGGAGGGCGACCGGTTTCTGTCCGCGCGTACGTCTTCGGCGGGCGGTTCGTCCTCGGTGGTCGGCTCACCCTCAGGAGGCGGACGCTCTCTGTCGGCGGATCGGGGACCGACCCCGGAGGAATTGCGGGCCGCCGAGGAGGAACGGGCCGTTGAACAGGCGCTCGCGCTGGTCGGGCGCCGGTCGCCGGCCGAGCCCTGGTCCACCACAGGGCGCTCTCATTCTGCGGACCAGTCCCACCTCGCCGGCCGGCCTCGGCCGGCGGACGAGCCCCACCGCGCGGACTCCCGTTCGTCGGAGCAGCCGTGTTCCCCGGACCGATCCCGCGCACCGGGGCAGCCGTATTTCATGAACCCGCCCCGGCCCGCGGAGGAGGGTGCGGGCACAGCTGCGGTCCCGCCCCCGGACCAGAGCGCCGACCGGCCCCGCGGACGTGAGCGGCACAGCCGGGCGACGCCCTGGCGAACGGCCCGCGCCCTGGCCGCACGTTCGGGCCGCGACGTCCCCGTCCGCGCCCGGCGGATCCCCCTCGATCAGGCAGTCGGACGCGTACTGGCCGAGCCGCTCGTGGCACTCACCGATCTACCGTCCTTCGACACCTCCGCCATGGACGGCTGGGTCGTCACCGGGCCGGGGCCGTGGATCATCCGCGAGTTCGACGAGCCCGGGGGCAGAGAGGGAGCCGGGAACAGGGACGGAGCCGACGACAGGGCGGGAGTCCGGGCCAAGGAGGGAACCCGGGACGGGAGTGCCGGCTCGTGCCCCGGCCAGGGTTTCGGCATCCTCGCCGGACACGGCGCCCCCGCCGTGCTCCCCGACGGGGCTGCCGTACGGATCGCCACCGGCGCGCGCATCCCGGCGGACGCCAACGCCGTGATCCGCAGCGAACACGCTCACGTGGACGAGGCCAAAGGGCTGCTTCACGCGAAACACCAGGTACTTCCCGGGCAGGACATCAGGCCTCGTGGCCAGGAATGCCGTTCCGGAGATCAACTCCTTCCCGCCGGAACCCTGGTGACGCCCGCCGTCCTCGGTCTGGCCGCCGCTGCCGGGTACGACGAGTTGCTCGCTGTCTCCCGCCCTCGTGTCGAGGTCCTCGTCCTCGGTGACGAACTGCTGACCAGCGGCCTGCCGCACGACGGGCTGATCCGTGACGCGCTCGGCCCGATGATCGGCCCCTGGCTGTCCGCGCTGGGCGCCGAGGTGTCCGCGCCGCAGCGACTCGGCGACGACGTGAACGCCCTCCGGCGGGCTCTCACCACGTCCGGCGCCGATCTGGTCATCACCACCGGCGGTACGGCATCGGGACCCGTCGACCACGTCCACCCGGTCCTTGCCGAGATCGGAGCCGAATTGCTGGTCGACGGAGTTGCCGTCCGCCCCGGCCATCCGATGCTGCTGGCCCGACTCAGGACGAAGGACTCCGACGCGGGCCCGTATCTCGTCGGGCTGCCCGGCAACCCCCTGGCCGCCGTATCCGGGCTCCTCACGCTTGCCGAACCGCTGCTCCGCGGGCTGACCGGACGGGCACTGGAGACATCGCACCGGGTCGTCGTGCGCGACGAGGTGCATGGGCACCCGCACGACACCCGTCTGGTGCCCGTCGTCCACCGAGCGGGCAGAGCGAGTACCGGCGCCGGCGGCTTCGGCAGCATGGGAGGCGGCAGCGGCGCCGAGCATGTCGTACCGCTGCATTACAACGGTCCGGCGATGCTTCGGGGGGTTGCTGTGGCGGACGGGCTGGCCGTCGTGCCACCTGGCGGGGTACGGTCCGGCACCGAGGTGGAGATCCTCGACCTACCGTGGGCCTCGGCGACGCCGTGGACGGAAGGGTGTTTCACGTGAAACTTCCCGGTCACGATGCGATGGCCAGGCGTGCCGACGAGTATGTCGCGCCCACGCGGGTGCTGCTCCCGCGCAGGGTCGTCCAGGGGCCGGCGCGTCAGGTGGCCAAGCGGCTGTTGATGGCCTTGATGGTGCTTGCCGTCACCGTGCTGATCGTCTGGCTCGACCGCGGCGGATACCACGATGCCGCAGATGACAACGTCGACCTGCTGGACGCGGTGTACTACGCGACGGTCACCCTCTCCACCACCGGCTACGGCGACATCACCCCGTACGGGGACGTCGCCAGGCTCACCAATGTGGTGCTCATTACACCGCTGCGGGTGCTCTTCCTGATCATCCTGGTCGGTACCACTCTTGAGGTCCTTACGGAACGGACCCGCGAGGACTTTCGGCTGAAGCGTTGGAGAACCAACTTGCGTGACCACACCGTTGTCGTCGGCTTCGGCACGAAGGGACGTTCGGCCATCCAGACCCTGCGCGCCACCGGCCTGAAGAAGGAACAGATCGTCATCGTCGACCCGGCGACCAAGGTGATAGAGATCGCCAATGCCGAGGGGTTCGTGGGAGTGGTCGGCGATGCGACCCGCAGCGAGGTGCTGTTGCGGGCCGAGCTCCAGAAGGCGCGGCAGATCATCATCGCCACTCAGCGCGATGACACGGCGGTGCTGGTGGCTCTGACGGCGCGACAGCTCAACCGCGGGGCGAAGATCGTCGCCGCGGTGCGCGAGGAGGAGAACGCTCCATTGCTGCGGCAGTCCGGTGCGGACGCCGTGATCACCAGCGCCAGCGCGGCGGGCCGGCTACTCGGCCTCTCCGTTCTCAGCCCCAGCGCGGGCACGGTGATGGAGGACCTGATCCAGCAGGGCAGCGGTCTCGATCTCGTCGAGCGGCCGGTGATAAAGGCCGAGGTGGGCAAGAACGTCCGGGAGACCGATGATCTCGTGGTCAGCGTGCTGCGCGGACATCGGCTGATCGGCTACGACGACCCGGCGGCCAGCCCACTGCAGTTGACGGACCGTTTGATCACCATCGTGCGTGCCTCGAACGAGCCGCCGGTGAGCAACCCGGTCACGGGGGGCCCGCTCTCGTAGGGGTGTCGCTCCGGTGCGGTTCGCCCCCGTCGCCGCGGCCCTTCGCTGCATGAGGTGGGCTCACGGCGTCCCGACGCCCCGACGCCCCGACGTCCCGGCGTCCCGACGCCCCGGTCATGGCCGTTCCGACGCCACGGCCGTCCGGCCCGCCGCCCGTCCCGCCACGGCCGTCCGGCCCCCTCCGCCGCCTCCCGGCTCACCGCCGCGACGCCGTCGTCCGGCCCGCGTCACGGAGTAGCCTCGCCGCCATGTATGCGATCACGATCCCCGAACCCGGTGGCCCCGAGGCGCTCGTATGGGCCGAGGTGCCCGATCCGGTAGCCGGCGAGGGCGAGGTCCTCATCGATGTCGTGTCCAGCGCGGTCAACCGCGCCGACGTGCTGCAGCGACAGGGGTTCTACAACCCGCCGCCCGGTGCGTCCCCGTACCCGGGCCTGGAGTGCGCGGGCCACGTCTCGGCGGTCGGGCCCGG
Organism: Streptomyces sp. NPDC093149; assembly: GCF_044754145.1. Lineage (NCBI taxonomy): Bacteria > Bacillati > Actinomycetota > Actinomycetes > Kitasatosporales > Streptomycetaceae > Streptomyces > Streptomyces sp. NPDC093149. Next base: position 265,734 of record NZ_JBIVON010000005.1, on the reverse strand, counting down.
TGTCACCGGCTGGTCGGTCGGCGACGAGGTATGTGCACTGCTCGCCGGCGGCGGTTACGCGGAGAAGGTCGCCGTACCCGCCGGACAGCTGTTGCCCGTACCCGCCGGTGTCGATCTGGCCTCGGCCGCCGCGCTGCCCGAGGTGACGGCCACCGTCTGGTCGAACGTGTTCATGGTGGCTCACCTTCGCCCCGGCGAGACGCTGTTGGTGCACGGCGGGTCCAGCGGCATCGGCACCATGGCGATCCAGCTCGCCAAGGCCGTGGGCGCACAGGTCGCGGTGACCGCCGGTGGCCCGATGAAGCTGGAGCGCTGCGCGGAACTCGGCGCCGACATCCTGATCGACTACCGGGAACAGGACTTCGTCGAGGAGCTGCGCAAGGCGACGGACGGGGCCGGCGCGGATGTCATCCTCGACATCGTCGGCGCGAAGTACCTGGACCGGAACGTGAAGGCGCTCGCCGTCAACGGCCGGCTGGCCATCATCGGCCTCCAGGGCGGCGTCAAGGGCGAGCTGAATCTGAGCGCCCTGCTGAACAAGCGTGCCGCCATCACCGCGACCTCGCTGCGCGGTCGCCCGCTCGTCGAGAAGGCCGCCATCGTCGCCGCCGTACGCGAGCACGTCTGGCCGTTGATCGCCGACGGCGTGGTCCGGCCGATCGTGGACCGCACGCTGCCGATGGCCGACGCCGCCGAGGCTCACCGGGTGCTGGAGTCCAGCGCGCACATCGGAAAAGTGCTTCTGCAGACCCCCGCCGGCTGACGCGCCGCCTGCCCGCTCCACATCCTCGCGGCACACGCTCCACGCCACATCCCGGCCCGTGCCTCCCGCATCGTGCGGGAAAAAGCCCGGCGCACAGGTCGTCGACCATGTGCGCCGGGCCCAGGACCTCTCGTTCGGATCACGCCGGGCTCGCGTGTCCCGGTGCCGCGCCTCGCCCCGGCACCGGAGAAGCGGCCCTAGTGCTGTGGCCGGAAAGGTTCACCGGCTCGCGGCGCCCGGTACGGCACCTCGCCGCGTTGTCGCATCACCCGAGTGCATCCAGCACGAGGGCGATCCTCCGCCTTGCGACGCACCACACCGGACGCCGCGAGCCTCCCGGCAAACCTTTCCGGCCACAGCACTAGAGATACGGGCCGGTCCTGATGGCCCCGTGCTGGTCCCCGCTGCCGTTCTCGTCCTCGTGACCGCTCCCCGGCGGAAGGGCGCGCCGCATCTGCTCCAGCTGTGCCCGCGCCGCCATCTGCTGGGCGAACAAAGCCGTCTGGATGCCGTGGAAGAGGCCCTCCAGCCAGCCCACCAACTGGGCCTGCGCGATCCGGAGTTCCGCCTCGGACGGCACCGACTCCTCGGTGAACGGCAGGGAGAGCCGCTCCAACTCCTCCACCAGCTCCGGCGCGAGGCCGTCCTCCAGCTCCTTCACGGAACTCGCGTGGATCTCCTTGAGCCTGACCCGGCTCGCTTCGTCGAGAGGAGCCGCCCTGACCTCTTCCAGGAGCTGCTTGATCATGCTGCCGATGCGCATGACCTTCGCGGGCTGTTCGACCATCTCCGTCACCGGGACCTCACGCGATTCGTCGTCAGTGCCACCGCCGCCGATCGCCATGCCGTCCTGCCCCACCACGAGGACTTGGGGGTGCTCCTGCGACCGTTCATTCCTCGGCATCTCCATGGCGTCATTGTCTCGCACACCTGCCGTACAACACGGTGGTGCCCCCGCAAACGGTTGATCCACCGTTCGCAGGGGCACCGAATCAGCCGGTCAGGCCGTTCACCGCACCGCCAGCGCGCTCATCCGGCCCGCCGCGCCAGCACCAGGCGCGACCGTGTGAACGCCGCCGCGAGCGCCCCGGCCAGCAGCGGAATGCCCACGACGAGCAGACCGATGGTCGCCCAGGGCAGCACGATCGGCGTGTACGCCGACTGTGTGGGGTCGATCTGCATCGCCTGCAGGGCCTCCCGCAGGTCGACGAAGCGCAGCGCCACCGCGGGCACCAGGCCGGCCAGGGTGCCGAGCACCACACCGGTGAGTGCCACCACCAGGCACTGGAAGCCGGACAGCTTCCGCCGTACGCCCGGAGGCGCGCCCACCGCGCTGAGGGTGTTGAGATCGGCCTCCGCGTCCGCCTTGGCGAGGCCCGTCGTGATCGCGGCCGCGCCGAGCGTCACCACGCCGGCGAACAGGGTCAGGATCAGCAGTACGGTGTTGTCCTGCCCGCCGAAGCCGTATTCGGACTGCACCCAGATTCCGCCGCCGGCCTGCGCGATGGTGCCGGAAACCCGCTGCTGCTCGGCGTTCGTCGGGGCATGGGCGACGGTATACACGCTCCCGGACAGCCTGGTGTGCAGGCCGAGCCGCTCCGCCGTCCCCTTCGGAAGGATCAGGCGGATTCCGGGGGTGGACGCGTACTTCGCCGGGGCGACGTACACCTTGAGCTTGTCCAGGGTGGTCCGTGCCTTGCCCGGGTGCAGCTTCCAGTTCTTCTTGTCCTTCTCGCTGTACCGATGGACCGACTTGACGGTGACCTCGCCGTTCTCGGCGTACACCGGGTTGAGCAGGACCGGTGTGCCCGCGGCCAGTGCCCTGGCGGCCGCGGGGTCGTGGAGCTTCACGTACGTGTCCAGCAGGGCCGCGTCCGCGACGACGATGTCGCTCCCGCCGCTGTTGAAGACTCCCGATGACATCTGGTCGCCGAGGCAGGCGGGGGAACGCATCAGCTTCTTGTGCTCGTCGGCGGAGAGCCGCGCGGCGAGTTCCTTGGCGCCTTGGCGGTTGAGCGGGCACGTGTGGGCCTTTCCGCCGGGCCTGACCAGTTCCAGCGAGCCGCACTGGTTCTCCTCGTAGCCGTAGCAGTCGGTTCCTGCCCAGACCCGCCGGAAGTCCGCGTGTCCGCTGGTGACGGCCATGCTCCGCTCCGCGGCCGCCCGCGCCCGCGGGAGCTCTTCGGCCGACTTCTCGTCGGAGGCCGAGACGATGATGGTCCCCGGGATGAGCGAGGGAGCGTAGTTGTACTCGGCCTGGGCCGTACTGCTGGCCATGTACGTGGCGATGCCCACCGAACCCGCGACGGCCGCCATCACCGCGGCGACGGCGGGAGCGGTACGGCCGCGGTTGCGGGCCGCGTCGCGCAGCGCCATCCGGGGCGCGAGAGGCAGCCTCCTGCCGAGCCGCCCGAGGAGGCCGACGATCACCGGGATGCAGCCGAGCAGACCGAGTTCGGCGACCATCGAGCCCCCGGCGACGAGTGTCGCGTTCCCGCTGGTGCCGCCGTAGAGGGCGGTCGCGGCGCCGAACGCCAGCACGCAGGCGCCCAGGACGGGCAGCACGCGCGAGGAGCGGCGTACGCCCCGGCGGCCGGTCAGCGACTCCAGTACGGACTGCCGGCTTGCCACGATCGCCGGGGCGAACGCCGCCAACAAACCGGTGATCAGACCGATCGCGGCGATGACCAGCAACTCCAGCGGCGCGATCGTCAGAGAGCCGAAGCGGTGTCCGGCCCAGTTCTCGATCATGGGCTGGAAAGCCGCGGTGAGCCCGAGGCCGAGCACGACACCCGTCACCGCTCCGATGCCGCCGAGCACCAGACCGCCACCCAGCACCACAGCCCTGACATGGCGTTTGTCTCCGCCGCAGGTGCCGAGGAGGCCGAGTTGACGGCGGGAACGGCGTGCACCGACGGCGAAGGCCGGCCCGGCGAGCAGCACGATCTCCAGGACCGCCATGGCGATCACGGTGACGAGTGCCGTGCTGAGCTCTCCGGAGCCCCCGTCGGCCATCCGCGGGTTCCTGGCCATCAGCGGGACCTCGGAGTCCGGCGGCGGGTCGAGGGCGACCTGCCGGGACGTGACGAGCACGCCCGACTTGTTGGCCTCCATGACGTCCGGCCAGGTCACACCGACCCCGGCGGGGCCTTTGACCAGCCAGTCCGTGGTCCCGGCGTTCGGCGGAAGCACCTTCTTGTCGTGGTCGGCCCTGTCCTGCCACGGCGCGATGACCGCACCGGGGTCGGCGTAGAGCGCCTCGGCCCTCAGATCGCCGGGCAGTTCGACCGCGCCGGTGATGGTGTACGTCCGACCGGTGTTGCGCACGGTGGTGGTCGAGCCGACGTGCAGCCCGGTCGCTTTCAGGAACGGTTCGGTGGCGGCCATCTCGGCCCTGCCGTGCGGGTAGGCGCCGCGCACGAGGTCGATCTTGCCGCGCGCCATCGCGTCCGACGTCCGGAACTCGACGATGTCGGTGTTCGTGACGCCGTACCGGGTGGTGACACTCGCCGGGACGGACTGGATGCTGATCGCCCGCGAACCCTTGGGGAATGTCGTCCTGATGTCGAGCGGGTCGCCGTTCTCCAGGGACGGTGCGTCGTCCACGCCCATGTAGACGTGGCTCACCGCCCCATCGGGGAGTTGCTCGATGGGCCCCATCATCTCGTCGCTGAACAGCGCGTCGGCGGAGCCCATTTCGCTGGTCAGCGTCTCGGCGACGGACGGATTCTCGCTGCGGTACGTCACATCGAGGGCCGTGACGCCGAGTACCGGTATCGCGATCATCGCGACCACCAGTGCGCTGCGGCCCTTGGCGCGCATCGCGTCGCGCCTGGCCATGCGGAGGGAGGCGCGCCAGCCCGTGAAGACGCTCACTCGGCGCCCTCGGCGGCCAGCAGCGAGTCGGCGTCGGAGGCGAGCGTCTGGTCGACGAGCGATCCGTCCCGGAGGAACACGACCCGGTCCGCCCAGGCCGCATACCGCGGCTCGTGCGTCACCATGACGCCGGCCGCGCCCTGGTCACAGCGCTTGCGCAGCAGCGCGAGCACGGCCTCGCCGGTCTCCGAGTCGAGCGCCCCGGTCGGTTCGTCGGCGAGCACGAGGCGCCGGTCCCCCACCAGCGCGCGGGCGATGGCGACACGCTGCTGCTGGCCGCCGGACATCTCGTCCGGGAACCGGTCGGCGATCTCCAGGAGCCTCATCTCCTCCAGCGCCGCCCGCGCCTCCTTGCGGGCCGCGCGCACGGAGACGCCGTCGAGCTCGCGCGGCAGGGCGATGTTCTCGGCGGCGGTGAGCGCCGGGATCAGGTTGTAGTCCTGGAAGACGTAGCCGATGCTGCGGCGGCGCAGGGCGGCGACGCCCTTGCGGCCGAGACCGGAGATGTCCTGGCCCTCGATGACGACCTGGCCGCTGGTCGCGGTGTCGAGACCGCCCGCGATGGTCAACAGGGTGGACTTGCCGGAGCCGGAAGGGCCCATCACGGCGACCAGTTCACCGGTGTGCACGGAGAGGTCGATGCCGCGCAGGGCGTGCACCTCGGCGATGCCGGTGCCGTGGGTGCGGGTGAGTGCTCGGAGTTCGAGCACCGGTGTGTCCGCGGCCGGCGGTGGGCCGGACGCGGATCGGGACGGGGCGCGCGAGGACATGGTGGTGGTTCCCCCCTTGGAACGGGTTCTGGGGCCGACGTCGGGGCGCCGAGGCGGTCCGACGCCGGACAGGGCGGGTACGCGGTGGTCCGTCGTGGCGACGGAAGCCGGGATGCGTACGCGCGGTGGTATGTGGTCAGCGCCGGCCGTGCGGGCGGGCGGCGCGGGCAGGAGTGCGGGCGGCCGGGGTGCGCCCGGTGGCGCGTACCCCGGGCTCCGGCTCCGTGGCGGCGGCCTCGGCGAGGCGGATCAGCCGGGACTCGCAGTGGTCCAGCCAGCGGGCCTCGGCCTCCGCCTGGAAGATCAGCTGTTCGAGCACGAGCAGCCAGGCGACCTCGTCGCGGTTGGCCGGGGCATCGGTGAGCGCCTGCGCCTTCAGGCGGGTGTAGTCCTGCATCGCCTTCACGGTGTGGCGGCGCTGGGACTGGATGACGGCGCGGATGTCCACACCGGGCGCGCCGACCGCCATGGCGAGCTTGATGGCCAGCTCGTCGCGCGGCGGACTGCTGCGGTCGACGGGCGTCTCGAACCAGCTCTGCAATTCGGTACGGCCGTCGTCGGTGATGGCGTAGAGGGCGTGCCCCTGGTCGTCCTCGTCGTCCTGGACGACCAGGCCGTCGCGCTCCAGCCGGTTCAGTGTCGTGTACACCTGACCGACGTTGAGCGGCCAGGTGGAGCCGGTGCGCGACTCGAATTCGGTACGGAGCTGGGAGCCGTATCTGGGGCCCCGCTCCAGCAGGGCCAGCAGCCCATGACGGATCGACATACTGAGTATGTATACCGAGTATGCTGGTGGACGCAACTGCCGGCCGGAGCGTGTGGGGGCTGCTGGGGAGGGGTGCGGGGCGTCTCAGTTCGAGCGGCGCATACGGAGCGCCAGGAAGCCGAGCCCCAGTCCTATCAGTGCGATTCCGGCGCCCAGCGACACGTGTCGGACCTGCCGCACGACGGGGCCGTCGAGGGCCTGGGGTGCGAGCCGGCCGGCTGCGGGGGACGTGTTCGCCGCCGGTGTCACGCTGGGTGCCGGCCCCGGATCGCTCGCCGCGGGGCGTGTGTCGGTCCCGTCGGGAGAACTGTCCGCGTGCGCGAGGTCCCACGGCGCGAGCGGCCGCCCGGGGCGCGGTCTGCCTTCCCCGGCCTCGCGCCCGGCGAGCGGGGGCTGGGCGTCGGGGGGCGCCGCCCCTTCGGCGGCCGAGGTGTCGGGGGGTGCGGAGGCGGGGGCGGGCGGATCGACGGAGGCGGAGGCGGAGGCGGAGGCGGAGAGGGAAGGGGAAGGGGGTCGAGAAGAGGGCGGGGAGGGCGCCGGGGGTGCGGGGGCGACCGAGGCGCCGTTTGTGGATATCGCCGAGGGTTCGGCCGAAGGGGTGGCAGAGGGGGTGGCCGAAGCATCGGCTGACGGTGTGGCACCGGGGTTCGTGGGGCGGGCGGAAGGTGTGTTTGGTGCGGCCGGGGGCGGCGTCATCGAGGCGCCGACCGCTCCGGGCGATCCGCCGGGTGCGCGCTGTTGGGCGTGCGCCTCGACCGGGGCGGCCCCCAGCGCGGCGCCCGCCGAGAATATGAGACCGACCACGCACCTCGTGGACCGTGAAGGGAGAAGTCCTGGAGCCATGAGGGCAGCGTCACATGTGACGATATGTCCGGCATCTCGGGTGTACGGCACCAACTGTGCTCGCGACACCCTCCTTGTGCTCGCGTCGATCCTGGGTCGTATCGATCCCGGGTCGCGTCGATCCCGGCTCGTGCCGATCTCGGTTCGCGTCGGTCCTGGCTCGTGTCGATCCTCGTTCGGGTCGATCCCTCAGAGCCACTGCTATGCGTACGTGGCCCGGAGAGCCGCCCTCACAAGTACCGGGCCGTCACTCGCGCCCGTTTCCTGCCCATGCCCCGGGTACCTCTGCCCCCGGGCGCCCGCGCATCCATGCCCCGCGCGTGCGCCCGCTCAGGCCGGGTCGCCCGTCGCGACGCGCAGCTCGAAGTGGGCGCCCGTCTTGTCGACGGCCGTCCCGGAGGTCGGGAACTGGTCGATGACCTGGTCCTCCGCGTACGCGTTCCCCGGCACCTTGATCTTCTTGAGGGTCCAGCCCGCCGCATCCGCGCAGGCCTTCGCGGAGAGGAAGTCCTTGTACAGGAACTTCGGTGCGTCCACCTTCTCCGGGTCGTTCGAATCCTCCAAGGCGTCCGTGCAGTCCTCGGTCCTCATCGTCCGGTTCCGCTCCGGATCCTTGTGCTCGCTCGCGGCCGGCGACTCGTTCGCGGAGGAGCCGCCCGAGGGCGGGTCCTCCTTCAGCGAGAGAACCGTGATCAGGCCGCCGATCGCGATCAGCGCGACCACGATCGCGCCGACGATCACCGGTGTGTTCCGCTTGGAGCCGCCGCCGGAGCCGCCATGCGTCTGTGTCCGGGACTGGACCGTGTACGGCGGGGTCTGCTGCTGCATCGGCGACATCGGGGCCTGGCCCTGGTACGCCGGAGCCGACTGCGGATATCCGTACGCCGGAGCCGGTGTGGGGGCCGGGGTCGGCGCACCGTACGGCCCCGACTGGTACGGGCCCGGCTGGTACGGCGTCTGGACGTTCTGCGGCGCCGGGATGGACTGGTCGACCGGCGGGAAGACTGCGGAACCGACACCCGAACCGCTGTTCGACGGTGCGCCGCCACCTGCGACGATCACCGGGGCGCCGGTCTGCCCGCCCGCGCTCAGCACGCGCGCGATCTCGTCCTGCATCGCCGCGGCGCTGGGAAAGCGCTCGTTCGGGTTCTTCCTCAGCGCGCGGGCCACGAGCGCGTCCATCGCCGGGGTGATGGACCGGTTGATGGTGGAGGGCGCGACCGGCTCCTCCTGGACATGCGCGTACGCGATGGCGAGAGGCGAGTCCGCGTCGAACGGGATGCGTCCGGTCAGCAGCTGGAACAGCATGATGCCGACCGAGTACAGGTCGGAGCGCGCGTCCACCCCGCGGCCCAGGGCCTGCTCGGGGGAGAGGTACTGCGGGGTGCCGACGACCATGCCGGTCTGCGTCATCGACGTGACGCCCGACTGCATGGCGCGGGCGATGCCGAAGTCCATGACCTTCACGACACCGCGCTTGGTCACCATCACGTTGCCGGGCTTGATGTCGCGGTGGACCAGCCCCATCTCGTGGCTGGTGTCCAGCGCGGCCAGCACGTCGGCCGTCACCTTGAGCGCCTTGTCGGCCGGCATCGCGCCGTAGCTCTGGACGTCCGCCTGGAGCACCGAGCCGAGCGGCTGCCCCTCCACGTACTCCATGACGATGTACGGCATCAGCGCGCCGCCGAGCTCGTCCTCACCGGTGTCGAAGACCGAGACGATGTTGGTGTGCTGCAGTTTGGCAACGGCCTGCGCCTCGCGCCGGAACCGCTCGCGGAAGGACTGCTCGCGTCCCAGCTCCGTGTGCAGCGTCTTGATCGCGACCTGGCGGTCCAGTGCGGAGTCGTACGCCAGGTATACGGATGCCATCCCGCCTTCGCCGAGCAGGTCGCGCAGCTGGTACCGGCCGCCGGCGACCGAACCGCCGGCATAGCGCCCCTGAGCGCCGTGTGCGCCGTCCTGGCTCATGACTTGCTTCCCCCTCGGCGCGCGACTGACGCGGTGATCCCTATTACGCGCCAAGTCTGCCCGAGGGGTACGACACGTCAAGCCAGGTGCCCGTTCCGTGACCCTACGCACAAGAAGCGTCTCGGAAGCGTTACAGGAAGCCCATGGAATTTGCGCGCGCGGCACGCCGGCCGGTTGGATGGCCCGTCCCTCTCGGAAACGGTGTGTCCGGCGGAGGCTGTAGCGTGACGTGGCAATGCAGCTAGACACCGTGAGAACCCGCGGACGCGCGGACAGATACGACGGCGAGGACTGATGGCACCCGATTCCGAAGCAAACGGCGGCGGAGTTTCGGATGGCACCGACTCCTGGGGCATCGGCGGCGTCGTCGGTGACGGGCGCTACCGGATGACCCACCGGCTCGGCCGGGGCGGCATGGCGGAGGTCTTCGCGGCCGAGGACGTCAGACTGGGACGGACGGTCGCGGTCAAGCTCCTGCGTTCCGATCTCGCCGAGGATCCGGTCTCCAAGGCCCGGTTCACGCGCGAGGCACAGTCGGTCGCCGGCCTCAACCACCACGCGATCGTCGCCGTGTACGACTCCGGCGAGGACGTCGTGGGCGGCCAGACCGTCCCCTACATCGTGATGGAGCTCGTCGAGGGCCGCACCATCCGCGATCTGCTGCTCAATGCCGAGGCCCCGCCGCCCGAGCAGGCACTGATCATCGTCTCGGGTGTGCTGGAAGCCCTCGCGTACTCGCACCAGCACGGCATCGTGCACCGTGACATCAAGCCCGCCAACGTGATCATCACGAACTCGGGTGCGGTCAAGGTGATGGACTTCGGCATCGCCCGTGCGCTGCACGGCGCGCAGTCGACGATGACGCAGACCGGCATGGTCATGGGCACGCCGCAGTACCTCTCCCCGGAGCAGGCGCTGGGCAAGGCCGTCGACCACCGCTCCGACCTCTACGCCACCGGCTGTCTGCTGTACGAGCTGCTGGCACTGCGGCCCCCGTTCACGGGTGAGACGCCGCTCTCCGTCGTGTACCAGCACGTGCAGGACATTCCGGTTCCGCCGTCCGACGTGCTGGAGGCGGCTCCGCCGGAGCTGGACGGGCTGGTCATGCGCTCGCTCGCGAAGGACCCGGACGACCGGTTCCAGAGCGCCGAGGAGATGCGCGGGCTCGTCCAGTACAGCCTGCAGATGCTTCAGGTGCAGGGTGGCCACACGGGTACGTGGAACACCGGCCCCGTAGCGATGCACGAAGGCGGACACACCCCGCCCATGGGCGTCGGCGGCGGCACGATGGCGATGGGGCACCCGCCGCACGGGGACACCTCGCAGGGCCCGATCCTGCCGCCGATGAACCCGGACGACGGTGGTTACGAGGGCGGACATCAGGGCGGCGGCGGCCGGGGCAAGCTGTGGCTCTTCGTCGTGCTCGCGCTGATCGCGATCGGGGTCGGCGTCGCCATCGCCGTCAACGCGGCGGGAAGCGACGACACCGGGCAGCAGAAGAAGCCCACGGAGACATCCAGCTCGTCGCCGTCGCCCGAGAGTTCGCCCTCGCCGAGCGACCGGCAGAGCGAGCAGGACCAACAGCCGGAGAACTCCACCGGCAACCAGCAGAACACGCCGCCGCGGCACTCCTACTCCCCGTCGCACACCCCGAGCCAGCCGGTCGAGCCGCCGCCGACCGAGCCGTCCACCCCGGCCACCGGCGGCACGTCCGACGGGGGTACGGGCACGACCGACGGCGGTACAGGTACGACCGACGGCGGCACGGGCACGACCGACGGCGGCACCGGTACGACCGAAGGCGGTACCGGGAACCCCAGCGGCGGCACGGGTACGGCCGACGGCGGTGCCGGTGGCGAGGCCGCCGGAACCACCACCGGCACGTCCACGGGGACCGGCAATGTGGCGGGCACCACCTCGTGACCGGCGTTGTGCGCCCCGTGCGGTGGCCCGCACGGGGCGGGCTCACCCCGTGAACGCCTCGCACACCGCCCGGTACTCGCGCGTCCACCAGACCGCCAGGGCCGACACCGCAGGGAACTGCGGGTCGGCCCTTCGGTCGTCCAGGCAGTACCGCCAGCGCAGTATCCAGAAGTCGTTGAGCCGTTCCCACCACACCCGGTGCACCGCCGCGGCGAGCTCCGCCGCCCCCGCCCCGGCCGCCCGCCGGTAGGCCCCCGCGTACGCCCGTACCTTCTCCAGCTCCAGCTTCCCGGCCGGCTGGACGAAGAAGATCGCCGCGGCCCGTACCGCCTCCTCCGCGCGCGGCTGGACACCGAGCCGGTCCCAGTCGAGGATCGCGACGGGGTCCGTGCCCCGGTAGAGGACGTTCAGCGGGTGGAAGTCGCCGTGCACCCAGCCGGTGGCCGGGACGTCGGGGGTGGGAGGCCTGCGGTCGGCGTGCTGTTCCAGCAGGGTGCGCCGTTCCAGGAGGCGGTGTTCGGCCAGCTCGTCGAAGGAGTCCCGGGGGCGGCGCCCGCGTGCGGCCGCCAGCAGGTCCTCGATCAGTGCGAAGGTGTCGACGGGGTCGGCGCTCCGGTGTCCGCCGGGCCGCACGGCAGGCCCCGAGCCCGTCCCCATGACCTGTTCGAGACCGGTGTGCACGGCCCCGAGCAGTGCTCCGAGCCGCTGCGACTGGGCGGTGGTGAGCTGGGCGCCGACCCGGTGCAGCCCGTCCACCCAGGGGTGCAGGGCGTAGCACCGGCCGGCGATCTCCGTGACCGTGCCGCCCTCGGTGTCCTCCAGGGGCGGTGCGACGGGCACACCGAGTGACTGCAGCCGCTGGGTGGCGCGGTGCTGGCGCACGATCGTGGCACGGTCGCCGGTGGAGTCGTCGAGGTGGTGCTTGAGGAAGTACGAGCCGCTGGTGGTGGAGACGCGGTAGCCGTGGTTGAGCAAACCCTGGGTCACGGGCTTGCAGGTGAGGGGCGTACCGGCGTTCGGATAGCGGCGCAGCACCTCGTCCACCGGAGGAACGGGCGGCCGGGGCACGGAGGAGCGGGGCACGGATGAGCACAGCACCTCGCCGGCCGGTGGAGCAGACGGAAGGGTTACAGATGAGCGCGGCACTCACCAGATGTTAGATCACGCTGCGTTGCCGATCGGCTGACTTGCGTGGAAGCCCAGAGTGTGCACGGAGACGAAGTGCGGGTCGACCCCGAGGAACGCGGGGGTGAAGGGCTCCCCGTTCACCCGGGTGGGGGCGATGCCGAAGCGGCCTTGCTGTTCGGCGGTCGGGTGCACGATCTCGGCGGGGCCGGTGAACTGCACGGACCACAGCTCGCCCTCGTCCCCCGAGGGCGCGGTGCTGAAGTTGTCCGCCCCGTACGCCACGACCGTGCCGTCGCAGGCGTCGTGGTAGCCGAGGCCACCGTGCATCCGCAGGACGACACGGCCGTCGACCACGATGTGGCGGGCCACCGCCAGTATCGGGAGGGCCCGCATGCTCGTCGCCAGCCGGCCGTAGGGGACACGGCCGAGCAGTTCGAGCGCGTGGAGTTGCTCAGAGGGCATGCCGTCCACTCTCCGTCACCGGAGAGTCCGTGGAAAGAGGCTGCGGCCCCAGGTGGTGCGGGACCAAAGTCCCGAAGATCACTCACCGGGGAGCGCGACCGCCCCGCCCGCGTCCGGGCCGCCGCCCAGCCTCCTCGGCAGGGAGAACTCCCCCTGCCCGCCGGGTGCGCGGTGTCCGGCCCGCCCGCGCCCGCCCGTCGTGCGCGCCGCTCAGCGCTTCTCCGCCTGCAGCCTGGCGACGTACGCGGCGGCCTGCGAGCGCCGTTCCATGCCCAGCTTGGAGAGCAGGCTGGAGACATAATTCTTGATCGTCTTCTCGGCGAGATGCAGCCGCTCGCCGATCACCCGGTTCGTCAGCCCCTCGCCGATCAGATCGAGGATCTTGCGCTCCTGATCGGTGAGGCTCGCGAGCTTGTCGTCGCCGCGGCCCTTCTTGCCGTCGCGCAGCCGCTCCAGCACCCGGGCGGTCGCGACCGGGTCCAGCAGGGACTTCCCGGCCGCCACGTCCCGTACCGCGTTCAGCAGTTCGTTGCCGCGGATCGCCTTCAGCACATATCCCGAGGCGCCCGCCATGATCGCGTCGAAGAGCGCCTCGTCATCGGCGTACGAGGTCAGCATCAGGCATTTGATGCTGTCGTCCTGGGAACGGATCTCCCGGCAGACCTCCACCCCGCTCCCGTCCGGCAGCCGTACGTCGAGCACCGCCACATCGGGCCGGGTCGCGGGAATGCGGACCAGCGCGTCGGCCGCCGTGCCGGCCTCGCCGACGACTTCGATGTCGGGCTCCACCGAGAGCAATTCATGGACCCCGCGCCGGACGACTTCGTGGTCGTCCAGCAGAAAAACAGTGATTTTTCCTTGTTCGCGCACAAAACGCAGTGTCACACACTCGCCTCTTCCCTGCCGCCGAACGGCGGGATAACGTGCCGTTGTTCCGGCGGCCTGCGAGGCTGTTCCCAGTGCTGTGACCAGCGAGAGTTCCCGACTTTTTCGATTTACTTGGAAATCCAAGCAAAATCGCAGGTCAGATAGGGTTTCGCAGTTAAGCGGCGTACTGGGTAACGTGCTTTTGGCAGGGCGCTCGCCGGGGCACCTGTCACGCCTGTTTCCGGACCGAGCGGCACCCACCCCGTGCACGGGTACGGACACAGGCGAGCCGCACTGGCTTCCCGGCAGACCCCGGGGGCCGGACCGACGGAGGAGCACGCACGTGACCGTGGAGAGCACTGCCGCGAGCAAACCGCGACGCAGCAGTAAGCGGACCAGCGCCGTTAAGACAGCCGCTAAGACGTCCGCCAAGGCGCCGGCCAGGACGTCCGCGAAGACGCCCGCCAGGACGCCGCAGAGTTCCGAGCCCGAGCTCGTACAGCTGCTGACGCCCGAGGGCGAGCGCGTGGAGCACCCGGACTACCGGATCGACCTGACCGCCGAGGAGCTGCGCGGTCTGTACCGGGACATGGTCCTGACCCGCCGCTTCGATGCCGAGGCCACCGCCCTGCAGCGCCAGGGCGAGCTGGGTCTGTGGGCCTCGCTGCTCGGCCAGGAGGCCGCCCAGATCGGCTCCGGCCGGGCCCTGCGTGACGACGACTACGTCTTCCCGACGTACCGCGAGCACGGCGTCGCCTGGTGCCGCGGGGTCGATCCGACCAATCTGCTCGGAATGTTCCGCGGTGTGAACCACGGGGGATGGGACCCCAACAGCAACAACTTCCACCTGTACACGATCGTCATCGGCTCGCAGACCCTGCACGCCACCGGCTACGCCATGGGCGTCGCCAAGGACGGCGCGGACTCGGCCGTGATCGCGTACTTCGGCGACGGTGCCTCCAGCCAGGGAGACGTCGCCGAGTCCTTCACCTTCTCCGCGGTCTACAACGCACCGGTCGTCTTCTTCTGCCAGAACAACCAGTGGGCGATCTCCGAGCCGACCGAGAAGCAGACCCGCGTCCCGCTCTACCAGCGCGCGCAGGGCTTCGGCTTCCCCGGTGTCCGGGTCGACGGCAACGACGTGCTCGCCTGCCTGGCCGTCACCAGGTCGGCGCTGGAGCGGGCCCGCCGGGGGGAAGGGCCCACGCTGGTCGAGGCCTTCACCTACCGCATGGGCGCGCACACCACCTCCGACGACCCCACGAAGTACCGGGCGGACGAGGAGCGCGCGGCCTGGGAGGCCAAGGACCCGATCCTGCGCCTGCGTACGTACCTGGAGAAGCAGGGCGCCGCCGACGAGGCGTTCTTCACCGCGCTGGAGGAGGAGAGCGAAGCCCTCGGCAAGCGGGTGCGTGAGGCGGTGCGGGCGATGCCCGATCCGGACCGGATGGCGATCTTCGACCACGTCTACGCCGACGGGAACCCCCTCGTCGACGAGGAGCGCGCCCAGTTCGCCGCGTACCAGGCATCGTTCGCGGACTCCGCCGAGGAAGGCAAGTAGCCATGGCCATGGAAAAGATGTCCATCGCGAAGGCGCTCAACGAGTCGCTGCGCAAGGCCCTCGACACCGACCCCAAGGTCCTCATCATGGGCGAGGACGTCGGCAAGCTGGGCGGCGTCTTCCGGATCACCGACGGACTCCAGAAGGACTTCGGCGAGGACCGGGTGATCGACACCCCGCTCGCCGAGTCCGGCATCGTCGGCACCGCGATCGGCCTGGCCCTGCGCGGCTACCGGCCCGTCGTGGAGATCCAGTTCGACGGCTTCGTCTTCCCCGCGTACGACCAGATCGTCACGCAGCTCGCCAAGATGCACGCGCGGGCGCTCGGCAAGATCAAGCTGCCGGTCGTCGTGCGGATTCCGTACGGCGGCGGCATCGGTGCCGTCGAGCACCACAGCGAGTCCCCCGAAGCCCTGTTCGCGCACGTCGCGGGCCTGAAGGTGGTCTCGCCCTCGAACGCGAGCGACGCCTACTGGATGATGCAGCAGGCCGTCCAGAGCGACGACCCGGTCATCTTCTTCGAGCCGAAGCGCCGCTACTGGGACAAGGGAGAGGTCGAGACCGACTCCATTCCCGGCCCGCTGCACCGGGCCACGGTGGCGCGCACCGGCTCCGACCTCACGCTCGTCGCCTACGGCCCGATGGTGAAGGTCTGCCTGGAAGCGGCCGCGGCCGCCCAGGAGGAGGGCAAGTCGATCGAGGTGCTGGACCTGCGGTCCATGTCCCCGATCGACTTCGACACCATCCAGACCTCGGTCGAGAAGACCGGACGGCTCGTGGTGGTCCACGAGGCACCGGTGTTCTACGGCTCCGGGGCCGAGATCGCCGCCCGGATCACCGAACGCTGCTTCTACCACCTGGAAGCACCGGTGCTGAGGGTCGGCGGCTACCACGCCCCGTACCCGCCGGCGCGGCTGGAGGACGAGTACCTGCCGGGTCTCGACCGTGTGCTCGACGCCGTCGACCGCGCGCTGGCGTACTGAGGACTGGGGCGTGACAACGATGACCGACACTTCCAACGCTGCTCGCTTCCGTGAGTTCAAGATGCCCGACGTGGGCGAGGGACTGACCGAGGCCGAGATCCTCAAGTGGTACGTCCAGCCCGGCGACACCGTCACCGACGGTCAGGTCGTATGCGAGGTCGAGACGGCCAAGGCGGCCGTGGAGCTGCCGATTCCGTTCGACGGGGTGGTGCATGAGCTGCGCTTCCCCGAGGGCACGACCGTGGACGTCGGCCAGGTGATCATCGCGGTGGACGTGGCACCGGGCAGCGGTGACGCCGCCCCGGCTGCCGTGCCCGTGCCGGCCGCGGAACCCGCCGCGGAACCGGAACCGGAGGCGCCGAAGGGCCGTCAGCCCGTTCTGGTGGGATACGGCGTCGCCGAGACCTCCACGAAGCGGCGCGCCCGCAAGGGCGCCGGGGCGGCGGTTCCCGCCGCGGCGGCGGCCATCCAGGGAGAGCTGAACGGGCACGGGTCCGTGGCCGCTCAGCGGAGCCGACCGCTGGCGAAGCCGCCGGTGCGCAAGCTGGCCAAGGACCTGGGCATCGACCTGGCGACGGTCGTGCCGACCGGTGAGGGCGGCATCATCACCCGCGCGGACGTGCACGCGGCGGCCACGCCCGTGCCGGCCCAGGCCCCCGCGCCCGTCGCTGCGGAGGCCGTCCCCGCTCCCGAGGCCCCGGCTCCGGCCGTGGTCACCACGGTGGGCGCCCGCGAGACCCGTATCCCGGTCAAGGGCGTACGGAAGGCCATCGCCCAGGCGATGGTCGGCAGCGCGTTCACGGCTCCGCACGTCACCGAGTTCGTCACCGTCGACGTGACGCGCACGATGAAGCTGGTGGCGGAGCTCAAGGAGGACAAGGACATGGCGGGGGTGCGGGTCAACCCGCTCCTGATCATTGCCAAGGCCCTCCTGGTCGCGATCAAGCGGAACCCGGAGGTCAACGCCGCCTGGGACGAGGCGAACCAGGAGATCGTGCAGAAGCACTACGTCAACCTGGGCATCGCCGCCGCCACCCCGCGCGGACTGATCGTCCCGAACATCAAGGATGCGCACGAGCAGACGCTCCCGCAACTGGCCGCGTCCCTGGGCGAGCTGGTCTCCACGGCCCGCGAGGGCAAGACGTCCCCGGCCGCGATGGCGGGCGGCACGGTGACCATCACCAACGTCGGCGTCTTCGGCGTCGACACGGGCACCCCGATCCTGAACCCGGGCGAGTCCGCGATCCTCGCGGTCGGTGCGATCAAGCTCCAGCCGTGGGTGCACAAGGGCAAGGTGAAGCCCCGTCAGGTCACCACGCTGGCCCTGTCGTTCGACCACCGCCTGGTCGACGGCGAGCTCGGCTCCAAGGTTCTGGCGGATGTCGCCGCGATCCTGGAACAGCCGAAGCGGCTGATCACCTGGGCCTGACGGCCTGACGGCCTGACGGCCTGACGGCCTGACGGCCTGACGGCCTGACGGCCCGACGGTCCGGGCTGACGGCCTCACCGCTCGGCCGCAATGAAGGAGGGGCCCCGCGTACCGCGGGGCCCCTCCTTCACGCTGTTGTCCGTGGCTCGGCCGGTACGGTCGGCCGTACTGCCGGACGGGACTACTTCTTGAAGCTGTAGTCCATGATCTTCTTCATGTCCGCGGTGCGGGTGGTCGCGCTCGTGGAGGAGAGCACCGTGCCGATGACCGTCTTGCCGTTGCGGGTCGCGGCGAAGACCAGGCAGTACTTGGCCGTCGGGCCGGAACCGGTCTTCACACCGATCGCCCCGCTGTAGCTGCTGAGCATGGCATTGGTGTTGGACCACGACATGTAGCGGTAACCGCCGGACTTCGTGGTGACCTTCTGCTTGGTCGACTTGGTCTTCACGACCGTGCGGAACGTGGAGTTCTTCATCGCGCTGCTGGCGATCTTCGTGAGGTCGCGCGGCGTCGAGTAGTTCGAGCCGTTCCCTATGCCGTCGAACGAGTCGAAGTGGGTGTTCTTCAGGCCGAGGGACTTCGCGGAGGCGTTCATCTTGCCGATGAAGGACTTCACGCGG
This sequence comes from Streptomyces sp. NPDC093149, assembly GCF_044754145.1. Classification (NCBI taxonomy): domain Bacteria; kingdom Bacillati; phylum Actinomycetota; class Actinomycetes; order Kitasatosporales; family Streptomycetaceae; genus Streptomyces; species Streptomyces sp. NPDC093149. The sequence continues at coordinate 247,775 of NZ_JBIVON010000005.1, read as the reverse complement.
GCCGCACGGGTGGTGCCGGAGCCGTACTTGTCGGCCAGCGCGTACGCGGCGTCGCAGCCGGACGGCAGCATCAGGCCGTACAGCAGCTGCCGGACCGTGACCTTGTCGCCCACGATCAGGTGGGCCGAGGAGGCGCCCTTGGAGACGATGTAGTCGCTGTACGCCTTCTGGATCGTGACCTTGGAGTCCAGGTTCAGATTCTTCTGCTCCAGGACGACCTTGGCGGTCATGATCTTGGTGGTGGAACCGGTGGAGCGACGGGTGTCCGCGGCCTTGGTGAACAGGGTCTTCGCGGTGCCGTTGTTCATCACGAAACCGCCCTTGGCGGTGATCGTGGGGGTGGGCGGCGTGGCTGCCTGCGCGGTGGAGGCGAACACGCTGCCCGCGATGACGGCACCCGCGGTGAGAGCCACGGTGGCAGTGGCGGAAACGCGGTTTATGCCCTTAATGCCGATTTTCAACTTGAACGCTCCAAATGCCCCTGGAATGCGGCCACATGAGGGTGCCGCTCGGTGGTGAGACTCATGAGACGGGTGGAAGGATGTGCTGATTCCTGGGGCAATTTCGGAGCAACGCAGGGTTCGGTTCGAGGGGCGCCCTCGCGAAAGCCCGGCAGGTGTCCCCGGAGGTTCGCTGCGGGGCTCCCTGAAAGCGCGGCGCGGATCTTCCCCGAAGTGTGGCGCGGGCCTCCCCCGGAGTGCGGCGCGGATCTTCCCCGAAGTGTGGCGCGAGTCTTCCCCGAAGTGCGACGCGGATCTTTTTCTGCGGCGGGGCCGGGTCTGTCCGGAAACAGGCAGGGGCCTGTCCGGATCCCGGACGGGCGCCGCGATGCACGCATCTTGTATCTATGCTGTGTACATGCCTGCCGCACCCCCAGCCGTGAAGCCCCCCGTGAAGTCCGCCGTGAAGCCGGCGAAGCCGACCGTCAAGCAGCCCCCCGCCGCCGAGCGCGTCTATACCCACATCAAGGAAGCGGTTCTGGACCGTCGCTACGAGGGCGGCACGCTCCTCACCGAAGGTGATCTCGCGGAGGCCGTCGGTGTCTCCCGTACGCCCGTGCGGGAGGCGCTGCTGCGGCTGGAGGTCGAGGGGCTGATCAAGCTGTATCCGAAGAAGGGCGCTCTCGTGCTCGCCGTCTCCGCGCAGGAGATCGCGGACGTGGTGGAGACCCGGCTGCTGGTCGAGGAGTTCGCGGCCCGCAAGGCCGTGCCCGCCTCCGCGCAGTTGATCGGACGGCTCGAAGAACTCCTTGAGGAGCAGCGTCGGTTGGCTCAGGCCGGGGATCTGGCCGCAGTGTCCGTGAAGGACCGCTGCTTCCACGCCGAGATCGTGCGCAACGCGGGCAACGACATTCTCTCGCGCCTCTACGACCAGCTGCGCGACCGGCAGTTGCGGATGGGCGTCGCCGTGATGGAGGCGCATCCGGGGAGGATCGCCGCGAACATCACCGAGCACGGCGAGCTGCTGGAGGCCATCCGGTCCGGTGACGCCGACGGTGCCGCGCAGGTCGTGCGACGTCATGTCAGCCGGGTCAAGGTGCTGGTCAGGGGTGAGGACCGGTGAGTTCCGCCGCCGCTCCCACCCTCTCCCTGCCCGGTGATCCACCCGGCGGCCGGCGTGCCGTGTGGGTGTGGGGCATCGGTGTCGCCGTCTACTTCGTCGCGATCATCTTCCGTACCAGCCTGGGCGTGGCCGGGCTCGACGCCGCCGACCGGTTCCACGTCAACGCCTCGGCGCTCTCCACCTTCTCCATCCTTCAGCTGCTCGTCTACGCGGGCATGCAGATACCCGTCGGCCTGATGGTCGACCGGCTCGGCACCAAGAAGGTCCTCACCCTCGGGGCCGTGCTGTTCACACTCGGGCAGCTCGGCTTCGCGTTCTCCCCCTCGTACGGCATGGCGCTGGCGTCCAGGGCGCTGCTCGGCTGCGGGGACGCGATGACGTTCATCAGCGTGCTGAGGCTCGGCGCGCGCTGGTTCCCGGCCCGGCGCGGTCCGCTGATCGGTCAGGTCGCCGCGCTCTTCGGGATGGCGGGCAACCTCGTCTCGACGCTCTTCATCGCGCGGGCCCTGCACGGATTCGGCTGGACCACCACGTTCGCCGGCAGCTCCGCTGCCGGGGTTCTCGTCCTCGTTCTGCTTCTGCTGTTCCTGAAGGATCACCCCGAGGGCCACGAGCCGCCGCCCGTCGAGCACGCGGGCGCCGCCTATGTGCGCAAGCAGATCGCCGCCGCCTGGCGGGAGCCCGGCACCCGGCTCGGCATGTGGGTGCACTTCACCACGCAGTTCCCGGCCATGGTCTTCCTGCTGCTGTGGGGTCTGCCGTTCCTGGTGGAGGCGCAGGGGCTGAGCCGGTCCGCGGCCGGTGAGCTGCTCACCCTGGTGGTGCTCTCCAACATGGCGTTCGGGCTGGTCTACGGGCAGATCATCGCCCGCCACCATGCGGCCCGCGCCCCGCTGGCCCTCGGTACGGTCACGGTGACGGCCCTGCTCTGGGCGTCGACCATCTTCTACCCGGGCGACCACGCGCCGATGTGGCTGCTGATCGTCCTGTGCGTGGTGCTCGGCGCGTGCGGTCCCGCCTCGATGATCGGCTTCGACTTCGCGCGGCCCGCCAACCCGCCGGAGCGCCAGGGCACCGCGTCGGGCATCGTCAACATGGGCGGCTTCGTCGCCTCGATGACCACACTGTTCGCCGTCGGTGTGCTGCTGGACGCGACCGGAGACAACTACCGGATCGCGTTCGCCTCGGTCTTCGTGCTGGAGACGCTCGGCGTCGTACAGATCCTGCGGCTGCACTCCCGGGCCACGCACCGCGAGCGGGACCACCATGTGATCAGCCGCGTGGAAGCCGTGCACGTACCCGCGTGACGCGTCTGTCGCGCCGGATCGGCGGCGCGCCCGTCCTCGCACGACGGGCGCCGCCGACCCACGGTGGCACGGCGCCGGGGCGCTACGGCCTCGGGACCTCAGGGCCTCGCAGCGTCACGGCGTCACGGCGAAGTTCTGCAGGATCGCCGCCGCCAGTTCCGGGTCGCCCTCGACCTTGACCCGGTCCGCGACCGCGCCGGCGCGCACCCGCCCGCAGGCGAGGCGGAAGTACGTCTCCCAGTCCATCGCGAGCGTCACCGCGGGCCCCAGCGACGGCGAGCCGTCCACCGAACCGCGTCCCTCCGCGTCGACCCTGACCGTGCGCAGGAACTCCATCGGCCCGTGCACATCGAGCACGACCGCCGAGTTGTTCGGCGCGCCCGCGTCCTTGGCGACCACCTTCGGCAGCGCGGCGAGCAGGGTGTCCCGGACGATGGAGGCGCCGGGAGAGTCCAGATTGCCGGGCTGCCCCAGCGTCGTCCGCAGATCCTGCTCATGCACCCAGACGTCGAAGGCGCGCATCCGCAGCGCGAGTTCGAGGGTCTGCTCGGCGCCCAGCGGCGCCCGGACCATGGTCTCGGGGTCACGCGTCTCGTTGCGCAGCTGACGTGCGCGGCGAATGATCGTGTACTCCAGCTCGGAGGTCATCTCCGGCGCGGTGTGGTGACGCCGCACATCGACCTGCATCTCCATGTAGCGAGCGAAGTCGCTCTGCACATGGAAGAGGTCGCGCGGCAGCGTGTGGATCGGACGCGGATCGCCGAGCTGCTCGGACTCCATGCCGATGATGTGCGAGACGATGTCGCGCACCGACCAGTTGGGGCACGGTGTACGGGCGTTCCACTCTCCCTCGGCGAGCGGCTTCACCAGCTCGGCTATCGACTCGATGGAGTGGGTCCAGGCATCGGCGTAGGTCTGGAGGCTGGGATGGACGGTCACGGGACCCCTCGTGCGGTTCTGCGGTGCATGGGCTGGAGTGCTGGGCGCGGGCGGTGGGCTGCGTGGGAGGTGCGGTCGCTCAGGGCGTCCGGTCACTGGGGGGTGGCGTCACGGGGCTGGGCACGCGCATCTGCGGCGTTGTCGTCGGTCGCCGACGCTCCGCGTTGACTCCCTCCGCCGCCTTGCAGCTGCACGCACCCGGCCCCGCTCCTTCTTCCACCCCCCAGTCGCCGGACGCTCTAAGTTACGCTGCGAGCAGGCACCCCGGCAGTGCTTTCGTGTGACGATCGTAGGCCCGTGTTGACGGCTCGAATGCCAGGACGGTGGTAGTGTGCGCGCCTCCCTCATCCAGATCGCAGTAGACCCGGACGAATCCGTCAATTCCCGCCGGGAGCGTGCGGCTTCGCTGATCGCGGACCAGCGCGGTGCGGATCTGGTGATTCTTCCCGAGCTCTGGCCCGTCGGCGCCTTCGCCTACACGGCCTTCGAGGCCGAGGCCGAACCCTTCCAGGGACCCACCCACGACATCATGGCGAAGGCCGCGGCAGACGCCGGGGTCTGGCTGCACGCGGGCTCCTTCGTCGAGCGCGCCGACGACGGCACTCTCTACAACACCGCGCTCGTCTTCACGCCCGAGGGCGAGCGGGCCGCCGCGTACCGCAAGATCCATCGCTTCGGCTTCGACCAGGGCGAGGCGGTCATGATGGGCGCCGGCGAGGAACTGGTCACGGTCGCGCTGCCGGAGACCACGCTGGGCCTTGCCACCTGTTACGACCTGCGCTTCCCGGAGATGTTCCGTGGTCTGGTCGACGCGGGCGCCGAGACGCTGATCGTCGCGGCGGGCTGGCCCGAGCGCCGCCGCTCCCACTGGACACTGCTGGCCCAGGCCCGTGCCGTCGAGAACCAGTCGTATGTGCTGGCCGTCGCCACCGCGGGCACCCACGCCGGAATCCAGCAGGCCGGACACAGCATCGTCGTCGATCCATGGGGCGAGGTGCTCGCCGAGGCGGGCGCGGACGAGGAGGTGCTGAGCGTGGAGTTCGACCCGTCGAAGGTCGCCGCCACGCGTGAGCAGTTCCCGGCGCTCAAGGACCGGCGGCTGGGGCTGGCCCCGCCCGAGACGGTCAAGTAGTCCCGTTTCACGTGAAACCGGGCCCGGCGCCGTCGTCGGGCCCGCCCACCGATGATTCCGCCCACGGTCCGCGGGTCCTCGACGGTTCCGGCCACAGTCCGCGGGTCCTCGACGGTTCCGGCCTCGATCCGCGGGTCCTCGACGGTTCCGGCCTCGATCCGCGGGTCCTCGACGGTTCCGGCCTCGATCCGCGGGTCCTCGACGGTTCCGGCCGCGCGGCCCCTCGGCTGCCTGACGGGCTCGGCCTCCGCGCCCGTCAGTCGTGCTCGCGCTCCTTGTCCGCGAGCACGATGACGCACACGGACACGGCGATCAGCAGCGCCATGTCGGCGTCCTCCCGTACGACGTCGATGCCGTACGTGTCCCGGACGGTCAGCCACCGTCGCGAGATCTGGGCCAGCAGTTCCCCGTCGTAGTCGATGGCGAACTCGCGGTCCAGGATCTTGCCGCTGACATCGAGCTCGGTGCCGTCCACCAGCGTGACCCGGTAGTGGTTGCGCAGCAGCGACAGCCGTTTGCGCTTGACCTCGGCGAGCTCCTCGCCCTCGCGCTCGATGAGCATCGTGTCGCGCAGACTGAGCAGCTTCTGCCGGATCTCGACCAGGATCCGGCCCTGCGCGTCCTTCAGCTCGAAGGTGTCACGCACCCGCAGGGCCTTGCCGTCGACGAGGAAGACCTTGCGGCCGTCCGTGTCCTCGATCCAGTAGTCGTCACCGACGGCGAAGAGCCGTTCACGTACCAGGAATCTCATGGCTCACAGGTTCCCCCAGGACTCCCCGGAATGCGTGGACCCTCAGGAATGCGCGCGGGCCACGGTGATGTTGACTGTTCACATGGCAACACGTGCGCGCGTCAGGGCCCCCGAGCTGATCGGCAAGGGCGGCTGGCTCAATACAGGCGACCAGCAGTACACCCTCGCTGACCTGCGGGGACGCATTGTGATCCTGGATTTTTGGACCTTCTGCTGTGTGAACTGTCTGCATGTCCTCGATGAGCTGCGCGAGCTGGAGGAGAAGCACCGCGACACCGTCGTGATCATCGGTGTGCACTCGCCGAAGTTCGTGCACGAGGCCGAGCACCAGGCGGTCGTCGACGCCGTCGAGCGGTACGAGGTCCACCATCCGGTCCTCGACGACCCGGAGCTGGCGACCTGGAAGCAGTACGCCGTACGGGCCTGGCCCACGCTCGTCGTCGTCGACCCCGAGGGTTATGTCGTCGCCCAGCACGCGGGTGAGGGACATGCGCACGCCATCGAGAAGCTGGTCGAGGAGCTGGAAGAGGAGCACGAGGCGAAGGGCACACTGCACCGCGGTGACGGCCCCTATGTCGCGCCCGAGCCGGTCGCCACGCATCTGCGCTTCCCCGGCAAGGCCCTGCTTCTGCCCGACGGCGGATTCCTGGTCTCCGACACCACCCGGCACCGCCTGGTCGAGATCGAACGTGACAGTGAAACGGTTCGCCGTCACGTCGGAACGGGGGACCGGGGATTCGCCGACGGCGCGCCCGACGAGGCCCGGTTCTCCGAGCCCCAGGGACTCGCCGTGCTGCCCGACGGCTGGATCGCGGTCGCCGACACGGTCAATCACGCCGTCCGCGCCCTCGACCTCACCACCGGGATCACGACGACCCTCGCCGGCACCGGCCGCCAGTGGTGGCAGGGTTCGCCGACGGCCGGCCCGGCCCGCGAGGTCGACCTCTCCTCCCCCTGGGACGTCGCCTGGTTCGCGGACCGGCTGTGGATCGCCATGGCGGGCGTGCACCAGCTGTGGACGTACGACCCCGGGACGGGGACCGTGCGTGTCGCGGCGGGCACGACCAACGAGGGCCTGGTCGACGGGCCCGCCGACGAAGCCTGGTTCGCCCAGCCGTCGGGGCTCGCCGTGTCGGCCGACGGGGAGCGGCTGTGGGTCGCCGACTCGGAGACGTCCGCCCTGCGGTACGTCGAACGCGACGGCACCGGCTTCGCCGTCCGCACGGCCGTGGGCACCGGCCTCTTCGACTTCGGGCACCGCGACGGCCGGGCGGATCAGGCACTGTTCCAGCACCCGCTGGGCGTGACCGCGCTGCCCGACGGGTCCGTCGCCGTCTGCGACACGTACAACCACGCGCTGCGACGCTACGACCCCGCGAGCGGCGAGGTCACCACCCTGGCCACGGATCTGCGTGAGCCCAGCGACGCGGTGCTGGTCGACGGCGATCTCGTCGTCGTCGAGTCCGCCCGGCACCGGCTGACCCGGCTGCGGCTCCCGGAGGAGGCCGTACGCGTCGCCGGCCAGGCACATCACACGCAGCGCGCAGCCACCGAGATCGCGCCGGGCACGCTCCGGCTCGATGTGGTCTTCCAGGCGCCCGCCGGACAGAAGCTGGACACCCGGTACGGTCCTTCGACCCGGCTGCTGGTCTCGGCGACCCCGCCCGAGCTGCTCGCGGAGGGTTCCGGTCCCGGTACCGACCTCTTCCGCGACCTGGTCCTGGCCGACGGCGTCACCGAGGGGGTCCTGCATGTGTCCGCCATGGCGGCGTCCTGCGACGACGACCCGGAGAACGAGTACCCGGCCTGCCATGTCCACCAACAGGACTGGGGCGTCCCCGTCCGCGTGAGTGCGGAGGGAACGCCCCGGCTGCCGCTGGTGCTGGCAGGCATGGACGAGCAGGCCTGACGGCGCGCGAAGTCCCGGAAGCGCGGTGGCGGAGGGGCTTGCGTGCCGGTGCGGTGTGTGCGGCGAGGGGGATTCGCCGTACACACCGCAGGCTCGTCGCGCGGCCTGGCCCAGCAGGTCAGGAGCCCGCCTGCTTCATGGAGCTCACCGCGTCGGCAACCGTGCTCCGGTACAGGCCCAGCTTCGGGGAACGCACCTTCACATCGGGGCCGAGCTCGAAGTTCTGCGTGTCGGCGTTGGGCATGTGGTCCCCGTCGGCGAGCACGTTCATCTCGTCGATCCAGGTCAGGCCGTTCGCACCGCTCGGGTTGAGGTCGATCACCGCGATGGCGGCCGTCTTGGGCTTCACCGGGTACGCGGGTGCGCCGCCCAGGCCGCCGGGAACGGCCGGCTGGATGTCGGAGCTGTGGTCCGAGGCCTTCGCGGCGCCCAGGCTGACCCGCGGGAAGTAGCTCAGGCCGCAGGAGTTCGCGCCGACGTTGTTGACCTCGATCACCTGCTGGGTGGCCGAACCCTCGCGGGGGTACACACGCACCGACAGGTCCCCGCTCTTGCACGGGTGCTTGTAGGCGTAGCTGTCGCTGGTGTCGCCGCTCGTCGTGGTGCCGCCGCCGGACGTGCCGGACTTCGAGGTGCCCGTCTTCGTGGCTCCGGCGTTCTGCGCGGTACCGCCGGTCTTCGCGGTGTTCGTGGTCGTCGCGTCGGCGGTCGACCGGGAGGAGTCCGTCGAAGCGGCGGCCGACGCGGCGTCGTTCGCCGGACCGGCGGACTTCGTGCCGGTGTCGTTCCCGCCGCAGGCGGTGAGGGCCAGGGCGAGCACGGCGGTGGTCGCGGCGGCGAGGGCGGCGGAGCGGTTGCGGAAGGTACTCATGGAAATTCCCCCGAGTGTGACGAGTGCGATGGGAGGCGGACGCCCGGTCATCCGGCGAACGCCTCTGACCTGCTGACATCCATGAGTCTGGGACCCGCCGCTCATGTTCCGCTGTCGTCCGGCTGACGTCCCGCTGACGTCTTCGGCCGTGTCCGCGGGCGTCCTCACGGAGGCCGGCACGGGTGCCTTCGCAGGTGGCCTCGTGGGTGTTCTCGCGGCCCCCGCCGTCCGGCCCGCGCGGCTCGAACACCGGTATCACTCGCCGCCCACGCCGGCCGGCATGGGGGACGCGGGGAACGCACGCGTCGGCGGCCCAGGGTTCAGCCGTCGTCGGCGAGCCGCCGGACCGCCTCTTCGTACCGTTTGCGGTACTCCGTGTGTGCCGTGACCCGCAGCAGCGCTTCGAGGGCCCGGACCGCGCCGTCGTCGTAACCCGCGTGTTCCGCCTCCCCGGCCGCCAGGTCCAGCAGCCGGATGCCCTCGTCCTCCTCGCCGAGCGCCAGCCGGGCCTCGCCGCTGACGGTCAGCAGCAGCACCCGGCGCGCGACCTCCTCGTGCTCGGGGCCGAGGTCGAGCGCCGTGCGGGCGGAGTGCAGCGCCTCCTGCGGGCGGTCGGCGGTGAGCTGCATCCGGGCGAGGTGCTGCAGGGCGAGCATCTCGGTGTGCGCGTCGGCTTCCTCGCGGGCCAGGTCGACGGCGCGCTCGCAGCCCTCCAGCGCCACGTCGAGCCCGCCCTGCTCGGCCTGCACGATGGCCAGGTTGATCAGCGCGGTCGCCTCGCCGAGCCGGTCGCCGGCCTGCCGGGCGAGGGCGGGCGAGCGCTCCAGCAGGGTGACGGCCTCGGTGGTCCTGCCCTCCTCGGTCAGCACCCAGCCCAGCAGATTGAGCACCCGTGACTCGGCGTAGGGATCGTGCTGGGTACGGGCCGAGTCCAGCGCCAGTTCCAGCAGCGGGGCCCAGCTGTCGCGTACCCGCCACACCACCTGCGGCCACTGGAGCAGGATGATCCGCCAGGTCCGGTCGTCGAGTCCGGCGGTCCGGGCCGCGAGGGCGGCCAGGGCCAGGTCGTCGCGCTCACCGGCCAGCCAGCGCATCGCAGCCTCCCGGTCGGTGAAGTCCCTGACGGCGGCGGGGCGGCGGAAGTCGTCCGGCAGGACGAAGCAGGGCTCACCGCCGGGCTCGGCCGTGTCGGCGGCGGCGAGCGCCGTCGCTATGTAGTGGTCGAGGACACCGATGAGGGCTTCGGACCCGGACGCGGGGTCCAAACCGCGCGCGTAGAGGCGTACCAGGTCGTGCAGGATCCAGCGGCCCGGCGCCGTCTCGGTGACGAGGTGCGCGGTGGAGAGCCGGTCCAGTGCGGCCGCCGCGACGACCGGGTCCGTACCGGCGAGCGCGGCGGCCGTGTACGGGTCGAAGTGGCTGCCGGGGTGGTGACCGAGCCGGGTGAACTGGTGGACGGCGTCCGGCGGCAGCTGCTGCACGGTCAGCCGGAGCGCGGCGGAGACGCCGGTGTCGTCCACGTCGAGGTACGTCAGCCGGCTGCGTTCGTCGGCGAGTTCGTCGGCCAGACCGGCCAGGGTCCGCTGCGGGCGCCCGGCCAGCCGGGCCGCGGTGACGCGCAGGGCGAGCGGCAGTCCTCCGCAGAGTCCGGCGAGCCGACGGGCGGCCACGGGTTCGGCGAGGACCCGTTCCTCGCCGAGCACACCGGCCAACAGGGCGGTGCCGTCCTGCGGTTCGAGTACGTCGAGCGGAACGGGACGGGCCGCGTCCGAGGCGATGAGGCCTTCCATCCGATGCCGACTGGTCACCAGCGTGACGCAGTCCGTGCCGCCCGGGAGCAGCTGCCTGACCAGGGCCGAATCACGGGCGTTGTCGAGAACGACGAGCAGCCGTCGCCGGTCGGTCAGGGACCGGAAGAGCGCTGCCGCTGCGGGGGCGGACTCCGGGACGCGGCGCGGCGCGACGCCGAGCGCCAGCAGGAACTCGCGCAGGACCTCGATGAGCGTCGGATCACCGGTGGCGCTGAATCCGCGCAGATCGGCGAAGAGCCGGCCGTCCGGGAAGGCGGCGGAGTTGCGGTGCGCCCACTGGAGGGCCAGCGCGGTCTTTCCCACGCCGGCCGGTCCGGTGACCAGGCAGATGGGTGCCTCGCCCGCCGCGGCCCGGCTGAGCGCGGCCAGTTCGGCGCCCCGGCCGTGGAAGCCGCGGGGCGCGCGGGGCAGCAGGTCGATGGGGTGCGGTTCGCCGACGAGGAGCTGCGGGGCCGGGGAGCGGGGAAGCGGCGGGCCGGGGGTGCTGTCCGTCCCTGCCTCCGTACCCGCCCCGGCCTCCGTGCCACCGGCCGGGCCGGCCGGCGCAGCCGGCCCGGGGTCGCCGCGCAGGATCAGCGCGTACGCGTCGGCGAGTTCGTGCCCCGGGTCGATCCCGAGCTCGTCGGCGAGCAGCCGCCTCGTGCGGTGGAACCAGTCCAGGGCCTCCGACTGACGCCCCGCCCGGTACAGCGCCGTCACCAGCGCCGCCGCCAGCGACTCCCGCAGCGGATGCGCGACCGCTTCCGCCCGCAGCACCGCCGCGGCCCGGCTGTGTTCCCCCAGCGCCGTGTAGGAGTGCGCCAGTTGCTCGACCGCCGCCAGCCGGGACTCCTCCAGCGAGTGCGCGGCGGCCTGCAGCGGCGGGCCGGCGAACGCGCCGGTGAGCGCCGGGCCCTGCCACAGGGACAGGGCCTCCTTGAGCATCAGTACGGAGTCGGCGGGGCTGCGCTGCTCCCGCGCCAGCACCAGCAGTTCCTCGAACCGCTGCGAGTCCAGCAGGGTCTCCGGCACCCGCAGCACGTACGCGTCGCCGAGCGTGATCAGTTCCACCCCGTACGCCTCCGCGTCCGCGCCCACCAGGAGGGCGCGGAGCCGGGAGACATGGCCCTGGATGACACTGCGGGCGTGCAGCGGCGGTTCGTCGTCCCACAGGGAGTTCGTCAACCGGGACACGGACACGGGTGTGTTGGCTGACAGCAGCAACGCGGCCAGCAGGCTGCGGCGTTTGGCCGGGCCGAGGGGCAGCGGCCCGGTGCGGGTGTCGACGGAGACGGTGCCGAGCAGCCGGAACTCCACGTACGGCTTCCCTTCCGGGCGAGTGCACCTGTGGTGGGGGCACAGGCAAAGTCCCAGGATATCGGGGGTGCCGCGGAGTCGGCGAGGGGTCACCACCGGGTCGGCGGGGCGCGATCCGGGAGTCGTCGTGGGGCAGGGGTGGTGGCGCTCGTCCCCGGGCACGACCTCGGTGCCGGGCGGGCCGGCGAACGCGCCGACACCGATGAGGACGATGCGCGCTCCGAGTCCCGTGATTCCCGCCGCCTCGACGGCCCGGCGGCTCCGGGCCGGTGTACGGATCGCGTACCCGGCCCGGTGACGACCATGCCCGGGACCGCGGTCGGGGCGGTGGGTGGCTCAGCCCGCCAGGAACGCCGCCAGCGCGTTGGCCAGCAGATACGGGTCGTCGGCGCCGCACAGCTCACGGGCGCTGTGCATCGAGAGGATCGCGACACCGATGTCCACGGTCTGGATGCCGTGCCGGGCGGCGGTGATCGGGCCGATCGTGGTGCCGCACGGCATCGAGTTGTTGGAGACGAACGTCTGCCACGCCACGCCGGCCTTCCGGCACGCCTCCGCGAACACGGCCCGGCCGCTGCCGTCGGTCGCGTACCGCATATTGACGTTGACCTTGAGGATCGGTCCGCCGTTGACCACCGGGTGGTGGGTCGGGTCGTGGCGCTCGGCGTAGTTGGGGTGGATCGCGTGGCCGGTGTCGGAGGAGAGACAGACGGTCCCGGCGAAGGCGCGGGCGCGGTCCTCGTACGTACCGCCGCGGGCGAAGACGGAACGCTCCAGGACCGTGCCGAGCAGCGGTCCGTCGGCGCCCGTGTCGGACTGCGAGCCGTTCTCCTCGTGGTCGAAGGCGGCCATGACCGGGATGTACGGCAGCTCGGCGTCCGGCTGCCCGGCGACGGCGGCGAGCGCGGCGGTCGCCGCGTGCACGGAGAGCAGGTTGTCCATCCTGGGCCCGGCCAGCAGCTCGCGGTCCCGGCCCAGGTAGGCGGGCGGCTCGACGGCGTGCGGCATCAGGTCCCAGCCGGTCACGTCCTCGGCGTCGACGCCCGCCTCCTCGGCGACGAACCGGATCAGGTCGCCCTCCTCGACCTCTCCGAGCCCCCAGATCGGCTGCATGTGCTTCTGCCGGTCCAGCTTCAGGCCGTCGGGGTTGGCCGACCGGTCCAGATGCACGGCCAGCTGCGGTACGCGCAGGAGCGGCCGGGCGATGTTCACCAGCCGGTGCGTGCCGTCGCGCAGCGAGATCCGGCCGGCGAGACCGAGGTCCCGGTCGAGCCAGGTGTTGAGGAGCGTCCCGCCGTAGATCTCCACGGCGACCTGGCGCCAGCCGTACGCGCCGGTGTCGGGCAGCGGCTTGACCCGCAGGTTCGGCGAGTCGGTGTGCGCCCCGACGATCCGGTACGGGGTGTGGGCCGACGCACCCTCGGGCACGTACCAGGCCACGATCGCGCCACCGCGCAGGACGTACTTCCCCCCGGTGGTGCCGTCCCAGGCCGCGGTTTCCTCGACCTGGCGGAACCCGGCCTTCTCCAGCCGCTCGGCCGCAGCGGCCACGGCGTGGTACGGGGAGGGGGAGGCCATCAGGAAGGCCATCAGATCGTCGGTGTGGCCGCGGTCGAAGCGGAGGGAGGAACTCATGTTCTTCACTGTAACGAGGCCGGACCGGCCGGATTCACCGTCGTCCCGGGGGCGGCGCCGTGGTGCGTCCGCGGAGGCCGGGGCGGATGCGGGGAGGCCGGGCCTACAGCTGGTCGATGGCGGTCAGGTCGATGTCGATGTCGTACGGGGCGGAGAGCTTCAGCCGGTCGTGGTGGACGCCGGTGGACACGTATTTCTTGTTGACCGGGTCCAGCTGGTACGTCCAGACCACGGGCCGGTCGTTCCCGCCCATCTCGGCGAGCCAGAAGTTCGGGATGCCCGCCCCTGCGTACTTGTGCGGCTTGGTGTCGCGGTCCCGGGCCTCGGAGTCGGGCGAGACGACCTCCACGGCGAGCAGGACGTCGGCGGCCTGGTAACGGGTCTGACGCTGATCCCCGTCCGCTTCGGCAGTCACCACGACGAGATCGGGCTCCGGGACATTGCGCTTGCCCAGCACGACGGCCATTTCACGGCGAACGCGCAGATCATCGGGTACGTGGCTGCGCAGGCCCTGTTCCAGCAGATACATCGCCAGCGTGTGGAACTTCCGCTGCGGACTCACGAAGACCAGGCTCCCGTCGATCAGCTCTGTGTGCGGCGGGAGGTCGTCAAGCGTGAACAGGTCGTCCGCGGTGTAGCCGTCCGGTGGCGGGACCGGCCACTTGGAATCGGCACGCCGCGACTGCGACGCCTTGGGCAGTGCCTCGGCGGTCATGGTTCCTCCCATGGACGGGATTCTGGGCCCTGCAGCCAGCGTACCCAGCTGATACGACAGCACCGCCACCCGAAAGCGTGTCCGGGTGACGGTGCGTGTTGACGATCGTGAGCGGGGCCGGAGGCTGGTGCTGTGGCCGGAAAGGTTCACCGGCTCACCTCTCCGGCCACAGCACTAGAACGCGGCCTCGTCCAGCTCCATCAGCGAGTTGTCGACGGATTCCGCGAGCGCGCGCTCGGTGGAGACGCCCGGCAGGACGTTCGCGGCGAAGAACTTCGCGGCGGCGATCTTGCCCTGGTAGAAGGCGACGTCCTTCGCCGTGGCGGTCGGCAGCTTCTCGGCCGCGACGGCCGCGCCCTTGAGCAGCAGGTAGCCGACGACCACATCGCCGGAGGCCATCAGCAGGCGGGTGGTGTTGAGGCCCACCTTGTAGATGTTCTTGATGTCCTCGCCGGTCGCGGTCAGGTCGGTGATCATCGTGCCGACGATCGCCTCCAGATCCACGGCAGCCTTGGCGAGCGAGTCCAGCGCGCCGGACAACTCCTCGTTGCCCTGGGCGCCGGCGAGGAACTTCTTGATCTCCTCGGAGAGGGCGTTCAGCGAGGCACCCTGGTCGCGGACGATCTTCCGGAAGAAGAAGTCCTGGCCCTGGATCGCCGTCGTGCCCTCGTACAGCGTGTCGATCTTGGCGTCACGGATGTACTGCTCGATCGGGTACTCCTGGAGGTACCCGGAGCCGCCGAACGTCTGGAGCGACTGCGCCAGCTGCTCGTAGGACTTCTCGGAGCCGTAGCCCTTCACGACCGGGAGCAGCAGGTCGTTGAGGCCGTGCAGCGCCTTGGCGTCCTCGCCCGCGGCCTCCTTCTCCTGGATCGCGTCCTGGACGGTGGCGGTGTACAGCACGAGGGAGCGCATGCCCTCCGCGTACGCCTTCTGCGTCATGAGCGCGCGGCGCACGTCGGGGTGGTGCGTGATGGTGACCTTGGGGGCGGCCTTGTCCATGAACTGCGAGAGGTCGGTGCCCTGGACGCGCTCCTTGGCGTACTCCAGCGCGTTCAGGTAGCCGGTGGACAGGGTCGCGATGGCCTTCGTGCCGACCATCATGCGGGCGAACTCGATGATGCGGAACATCTGGCGGATGCCGTCGTGCTTGTCGCCGATCAGCCAGCCCTTGGCCGGGTGCCGGTCGCCGAAGGTCATCTCGCAGGTGTTGGACGCCTTGAGGCCCATCTTGTGCTCGACGTTCGTCGCGTACACGCCGTTGCGCTCGCCCAGCTCGCCGGTGGTCCAGTCGAAGTGGAACTTCGGGACCATGAAGAGCGAGAGGCCCTTCGTGCCGGGACCGGCGCCCTCGGGGCGGGCCAGCACGTAGTGGATGATGTTCTCGGACATGTCGTGCTCGCCCGAGGTGATGAAGCGCTTCACGCCCTCGATGTGCCAGGAGCCGTCCTCCTGCTCGACGGCCTTCGTGCGGCCCGCGCCGACGTCCGAACCGGCGTCCGGCTCGGTCAGCACCATCGTCGAGCCCCACTGCTTCTCGACGGCGATCTCGGCGATCTTCTTCTGCGCCTCGTTGCCCTCCTCGAAGAGGATGCCGGCGAACGCCGGGCCCGAGGAGTACATCCACACGGCCGGGTTCGAGCCGAGCAGCAGCTCCGCGTAGGACCAGATCAGGGAGCGCGGCGAGGTGGTGCCGCCGATCTCCTCGGGCAGGCCCAGACGCCAGTACTCGGAGTCCATGAAGGCCTGGTACGACTTCCTGAAGGTCTCCGGGACCGGCGCGGTGTTGGTCTCCGGGTCGAAGACCGGCGGGTTGCGGTCGGCGTCGGCGAAGGATTCGGCCAGCTCGTTCTCCGCGAGACGGGCGACCTCGTCGAGGATGCTCTTCGCCGTCTCGACGTCCATCTCTGCGAACGGGCCGGTGCCGTACGTCTTGTCGCGCCCGAGGACCTCGAAGAGGTTGAACTCGATGTCGCGGAGATTCGACTTGTAGTGCCCCATGGAAGGCTCCGTAATCAATAGCAGTGGCGCGCAGCGCCCCGGGAGGGGGGTGTGGGCCGGGCGGGCGACGAGCTGGCGTGGGTATATCAGCTGACCTCTCCGATGATGCTACCCGCCAGTAATAAGATGCAACCCCTCAAGGGCCCGATGTGGCCGATTACTCTTTGCGGCATGTACGGCTACGACCAGAACCCGGGTGCACAGCAGCAGATGGGTGGCGGCTACGGCGAGCAGCCGCTGTATCCCGAACCCTCGCCGCCCTCCCTGGGGGACGCGGTACGTGCCTTCACCACCGGCTCGCTGTCCGCCGAGGACTTCCAGCAGATCTTCGCGACGTCGAAGGTCTACTGCCCGCGTGGCGACAATCCCGGCTTCCTCGCACTGCACAACACCCAGCAGCCGGTGATCCCGATGTTCACCACGCTCAAGGAGCTCCGGCTGTACGCGGGCAAGGAGTCCAAGTACTTCGTGATCACCGGGGCCGAGGTGATCGACCTGCTGCCGACCGGCTACGGCTTCGTCCTCGACATGGAGGGTGAGCACCGCATGGTCTTCGACGCGAAGGCCGTGGAGCAGATGGTCGACTTCGCGATGCGCCGTATGTACGGCTGAGATCCGCTCTTCGTTTCCCGAAGGGGCCCGTACCGCCAGGTACGGGCCCCTTCTCGTCGTCCGGCCGGAGCGCGGGAATGAATGACGCCTTGCAGGATGTTCACCGTTCAACTAAATTGGGCTCAGGACAAACCCGGAGGTGGCTCCCATGCCCGCAGTGACCGTCGAAAACCCGCTGACCCTGCCCAAGGTCGCCGCCTCGGGCGACGCCACGGCCCGTCCCGTGCTCGCCGTCACCACGGCGCCGAGCGGATTCGAGGGGGAGGGCTTCCCGGTTCGCCGTGCGTTCGCCGGGATCAACTACAAGTACCTCGACCCGTTCATCATGATGGACCAGATGGGCGAGGTGGAGTACGCGGCCGGAGAGCCGAAGGGCACCCCCTGGCACCCGCACCGCGGCTTCGAGACCGTCACGTACCTGATCGACGGAACCTTCGTCCACCAGGACTCCAACGGTGGCGGCGGCACCATCCGCAACGGTGACACCCAGTGGATGACCGCCGGGTCCGGCCTCCTCCACATCGAGGCCCCGCCGGAGTCCCTGGTGATGTCGGGCGGGCTCTTCCACGGCCTCCAGCTCTGGGTGAACCTGCCCAAGGCCGACAAGATGATGGCCCCCCGCTACCAGGACATCCGCGGCGGCCAGGTCCAGCTCCTCGCCTCCCCGGACGGCGGCGCGCTGCTCCGCGTCATCGCCGGTGAGCTCGACGGACATGAGGGTCCCGGCATCACCCACACCCCGATCACGATGATCCACGCCACGGTCCGTCCCGGCGCCGAGGTGACCCTGCCGTGGCGCGAGGACTTCAACGGACTCGCGTACGTGCTCGCCGGGCGCGGCACCGTCGGTGCGGAGCGACGTCCCGTCCACATGGGGCAGACCGCGGTCTTCGGCGCCGGCTCCTCGCTGACCGTCCGCGCGGACGAGAAGCAGGACGGCAACACCCCGGACCTGGAGGTCGTGCTGCTCGGCGGCCGTCCGATCCGCGAGCCCATGGCGCACTACGGGCCGTTCGTGATGAACAGCCAGGCCGAACTGAAGCAGGCCTTCGAGGACTTCCAGGCCGGCCGCCTCGGCACGGTGCCCGCCGTCCACGGGATGTGACCCCCGCGGCCGACGTGTGACAGTTCGTCACCCGTACGGCCACGCAAGCGGGACATCGCCCCCGCGCCGTGATCGGGTGGGAGGGTGCAGACCCCCAAGCCCCTCCTGCCCGACGGCGCGCGGCGTACCGCCGCCTGGTGCGGTGTCGTTCTCCTCGTCACCGGGGTCGCCGCGGTCGCCGTCTGGCTGTGCGTCATCTTCAAGACGGCGGTCACCCCCGTGCTGCTCGCGCTGCTCGGCACGGCGCTGCTCGGGCCGGTCCACCGCTGGCTGACCGGCCGCGGACTGAACCGCTCACTGGCCGCGGGGCTCACCTGCGCCCTGCTCGTCGCGGTGGTCGGCGGCGCCGGATACATCGTCGTCACCGCGCTCGTCGACTCCGGCGACCAGATCGTCCGCTCGCTGAAGGACACCGGGCAGTGGGTCGTCGACCACTTCGGGATCAGCAAGAACACCAATGTGGACGACCTCGTCGCCAACGCCCACAAACTCTTCCAGAAGTTCGGCGCGAGCGCGGCGGGCGGACTCCTTTCCGGGATCAGCCTGATCGGCTCGCTGATCGCCACGAGCGTGCTCGCCCTCCTGCTGACCTTCTTCTTCCTGCGCGACTCCGACCGGGCCGCGGGCCTCGCCCACTCGATCGCCCCGCGCGGCACCGGAGACCTGGTCGAGGCCATGGGGCGGCGGGCCTTCGAAGCCGTCCAGGGCTTCATGCGCGGCACCACCTTCATCGCGCTGATCGATGCGATCTGCATCACCGTCGGCCTGCTGATCCTGAGCGTCCCCGGCGCGGTGGGGCTCGGCGCGCTGGTCTTCGTCGGTGCCTACATCCCCTATCTCGGGGCTTTCATCTCCGGCACGGTCGCGGTGCTGGTCGCGCTCGCCGACCGGGGGTTCGTGATCGCGCTCTGGGCCCTGGGGGTGGTGCTCGCCGTTCAGGTGCTGGAGGGCCACGTCCTGCAGCCGATGATCCAGAGCCGTACGGTCCAGATGCACCCCGCCACCATCATGATCGCGATCACCGCGGGCGCCGGTGTGGCGGGACTGCTGGGCATGCTGCTCGCGGTGCCGGTCTGCGCGGCCGCCTTCGGCATCGTCGGCGAACTGCGGGGGGAGCGGGGAGCGGAGGGCGAGGGCGGCGAGCCCGATGGCCCGGCCCCGCCCGACGCCTGACCGGGGGCGTGCCCGTCCGCGCGGAAGCCCGGACGTGACGGCCCGACAGGCTCTCAGCCCTCCTCGTCCGGCCCCGGCTCGTACAGCTCGAACCAGATCGACTTCCCCACCCCCTGCGGATCCACCCCCCACGCATCGGCGAGCATCTCCATCAGCACCAGCCCCCGCCCGCTGGAAGCCATCTCCCCGGGCCGCCGACGGTGCGGCAGTTCGTCGCTGGTGTCCGCCACCTCCACCCGCAGCCGCCGCTCCCCGGGCTCCCCCGTCGCCTCGGCGACCATCAGCGCGTCCCCGTCCGTGTGGACGAGCACATTGGTGGCCATCTCGGAGATCATCAGCACCGCCGCGTCGACCTGCTCCGGATCGGCCCAGTCGTGGAGCAGTTCCCGCAGATGCTGCCGGGCCGCCGCGATGCGCTGCGGCTCCGCCTGCGCGATGGTCAGCGCGGTGCGCCGCGCGGTCTCCCTCGGCGTCCCTCCGTCGCGCCGCAGCAGCAGCACCGCTATGTCATCCTCCCGGCGGTCCGCCAGCGGCCCCGTCGTGTAGTGCGACGTCGGCCCGTGCACGGCCTGCACGAGGGCGTCGGCGAGCTTCTCCAGGTCGTCCGTGTGCTGTTCCAGGATCGGCCGCAGCCGGATCCAGCCGGTCGCCAGATCGTGGCCGCCGGTCTCGATCAGCCCGTCGGTGCAGAGCATGATCGTTTCTCCGGCCTCCAGGGTGATCCGGGTCGTCGGGTAGTCGGCGTCCGCCTCGATGCCGAGCGGCAGCCCGCCCTCGGTCCGGCGGATCATCGCGGTCCCGTCGGCGGTCATCACCACCGGATCGGGATGGCCGGCCCGCGCGATGTCGAGAACGCCGGTCTCCGGGTCGGCCTCCGCGTACAGACAGGTCGCGAAGCGCAGCCCCGTCCCCGCCCCGTCCTCGTACGCGTCGGTGAGGCCGGAGAGGAACCGGGACGCGCGGGAGAGCACCGCGTCCGGGCGATGCCCCTCGGAGGCGTACGCGCGCAGCGCGATCCGCAACTGACCCATCAGGCCCGCGGCACGCACGTCGTGGCCCTGGACGTCACCGATGACGAGCGCGATGCGGCCGTTGGGGAGGGGAATCAGGTCGTACCAGTCGCCGCCGACCTGGAGCCCGCCACCGGTCGGGACATAGCGGGCGGCGACCGTCATCCCCGGGATCTCGGGGCCGAGCGACGGCATCATCGAGCGCTGCAGCCCCAGCGACAGCTCGCGCTCCGTCTCGGCGACCCCGGCACGGGTCAGGGCCTGGGCGAGCATCCGGGCCACGGTCGTCAGTACGGCACGCTCGTCCGGCGAGAACGACACCGGGTGCCGGAAGCCTGCCATCCAGGCGCCTATGGTCCGCCCTGCCACGATCAGCGGCAGAAAGGCCCAGGAGCGGCGTCCGAAACGGCCGGCGAGCGGCCAGGTGGACGGGTAGCGGCGGCGGTACTCCTCGGGAGAGGGCAGGTAGATCGCGCGTCCCGTCCGTACGACCTCGGCGGCCGGATAGTCCGTTTCCAGCGGCATGCCGTTGAACGGGCCTTCGTCGCCCACGCTGTGCCCGTGGTGCCCGGTGATCGTCAGCCGCTCGCCCGAGATGCCGAAGACCGCCAGGCCGTCCGGCGAGAACCCGGGCATGGACAGCGAGGCGGCGACCCGCAGCACCTCCGCGGTCGACCGGGCCTCGGCCAGCGCCCGGCCCGCGTCCAGCAGGAACGCCTCACGGGAGCGGCGCCAGTCACCGGTGATGGGGGTGTGCGCCCCGGTGGTGCCCGGCTGCGGCTCGGCGACCTCCTGGAGCGTGCCGACCAGCACATAGGACGTGCCGGTCGGCGTCTCGGGCGGGAACGGCCTGGAACGGCTGCGCACGGTACGCAGCACCCGGCCGTGTTCGTCCACGATCCGCAGCCGGGCCTCGGCGAGGGTGCCCTCGGCGACCGCGAGATTCACCACTCCGTAGATCTCGTTCCAGTCGACCGGATGGAAACGGGAACGCACCGCGGACTCGCGGAAGACACCGGCTGCGGCGGGCAGCTCAAGCAGCCGGGCCGCCTCGGCATCGAGCGTGACGGTCCCGGCTGCGTTGTCCCAGCGCCACAGGCCGGTCGCGGTCGCGGCCAGGACGTCCTCGGTGCGCATTGCCCCACTTTAAGAAGATCTGCTCGGTAAATGCCACCGAGGACGGACGGCCGGGGCCCGCCGGGCACGGTCCCGGGCCGCCCGCCATGCCCCCGATGATCTTGAAATGTCAATGTCAATGAATCGGTGCGGGTGCGAGCGGTAGCCTGGGGAGGCTGAATCCACCCCGAATCGCGAAGACTGGATGAACGAGAATGCATCGGTACAGGTCACACACCTGCGGCGAGCTCCGCGCCTCTGACGTCGACACCGACGTCCGGCTGAGCGGCTGGCTGCACAATCGCCGAGACCTGGGCGGCATCCTCTTCATCGATCTGCGCGACCACTACGGTCTGGTGCAGCTCGTCGCCCGTCCCGGCACCCCCGGCAACGAGGCCCTGGCGAAGCTCACCAAGGAGACCGTCGTACGGATCGACGGCAAGGTCTCCGCGCGCGGCGCCGACAACGTGAACCCGGAGCTGCCGACCGGCGAGATCGAGATCGAGGTCACCGAGGTCGAGGTGCTGGGCGAGGCCGCCCCGCTGCCCTTCACGATCAACGCCGAGGACGGGGTCAACGAGGAGCGGCGCCTGGAGTACCGCTTCCTCGACCTGCGCCGTGAGCGCATGCACCGCAACATCATGCTGCGTTCGGCCGTCATCGCCTCCATCCGCGCCAAGATGGTGGCCCTCGGCTTCAACGAGATGGCGACCCCGATCCTCACGGCGACCTCTCCCGAGGGCGCGCGTGACTTCGTCGTCCCGTCCCGTCTGAACCCGGGCAAGTTCTACGCCCTGCCCCAGGCTCCGCAGCAGTTCAAGCAGCTGCTGATGATCTCCGGCTTCGACCGCTACTTCCAGATCGCGCCCTGCTTCCGCGACGAGGACGCCCGCGCCGACCGTTCGCCCGGCGAGTTCTACCAGCTCGACGTCGAGATGTCGTTCGTCGAGCAGGAGGACGTCTTCCGGCCGATCGAGAAGCTGATGACCGAGCTCTTCGAGGAGTTCGGCAACGGCCGTCACGTCACCTCGCCGTTCCCGCGGATCCCGTTCCGCGAGGCGATGCTGAAGTACGGCAACGACAAGCCGGACCTGCGCGCCCAGCTGGAACTGGTCGACATCTCCGACATCTTCGCCGACTCGGAGTTCAAGGCGTTCGCCGGCAAGCACGTCCGTGCCCTCCCGGTCCCGGACACCGCGGGCCAGTCCCGGAAGTTCTTCGACGGCCTCGGCGACTACGCCGTCCAGCACGGCGCCAAGGGCCTGGCCTGGGTCCGTGTCGGCGAGGACGGCGGCCTGACCGGCCCGATCGCCAAGTTCCTCACCGAGACCGACATCAAGACCCTCACCGAGCGTCTGTCGCTCGTCCCCGGCCACGCGGTCTTCTTCGGCGCGGGCGAGTTCGACGAGGTCTCCAAGATCATGTCCGCCGTCCGCGTCGAGGCCGCCAAGCGCGCCGGCCACTTCGAGGAGGGCGTCTTCCGGTTCTGCTGGGTCGTCGACTTCCCGATGTACGAGAAGGACGAGGACACCGGCAAGATCGACTTCTCGCACAACCCCTTCTCGATGCCCCAGGGCGGCATGAAGGACCTGGAGGAGAAGGACCCGCTGGACATCCTCGCCTGGCAGTACGACATCGTCTGCAACGGCATCGAGCTGTCCTCCGGCGCCATCCGTAACCACGAGCCCGACGTGATGCTCAAGGCCTTCGAGATCGCCGGTTACGAGCGCGAGACCGTCGAGCACGAGTTCGCGGGCATGCTCCGCGCCTTCCGCCTCGGCGCCCCGCCGCACGGCGGCATCGCCCCGGGCGTCGACCGCATCGTGATGCTGCTGGCCGACGAGCCGAACATCCGCGAGACGATCGCCTTCCCGCTCAACGGCAACGCCCAGGACCTGATGATGGGCGCCCCGACGGAGCTGGACGAGTCCCGCCTGCGCGAGCTGAACATCCAGCTCCGCAAGCCGGCGGCATCGGCGAAGGACAAGACGGAGAAGTAGCAGCCGCTCGTACTTCCTGGTTCCACGTGAAACAGCCCCCGGCCGGGTTCGGCCGGGGGCTGTCTCGCGCCTGGTGTCCGGCGTCCGCCCGGAGGGCCCGGCGCGATCCGGAACGAGAGTCCCTCGTGCGACCAGGTCGCGACAGGCGAGTTGATCGGTACGAGCCAGCAGGATCGACATCACCACGCTCAGCACCAGCAATACGGTGCCCGCAGCGATGAGCGGCACTCCCTCGTCGCCCCACGCCAGTGCGGTCCATACGGCGCCGAGGACGACCGAGCCGACCGCTTCGTCCCACGGCACTAGGTGCGGTGTCTCGGGACTTTGGTGGCACGAAGCCCTCGAAGGCGTTCACCGGGAGCCCCGGTATCTCAGGGCTCCCGCGTGAGCGGCTGTGCGTGGCGTCAGCGTGCGAACTTTTCGACAGCCGCCGGGGTGACGGGGGTGAAGAAGTTGACGAGATTGCCGTCGGGGTCGCGGAACAGCAGCGACCGGTTGCCCCAGGGCATCGTGGTGGGCTCGGTGACGAAGTCGGTGACGAAGCCGGTCAGGTTCTGGTGAACGCGGTCCACGTCGTCGACGAGGAACTCGGTGATCACGCTGTGGTTGTCCGCCGGGCGGGCAGAGCCCGGGGCGAACAGCGGGACGGTGCGGGTGCCGGCGATCGCGAGGGTGGCCCCCGGGGTCCTGAGTTCGGCGAAGTCCTCGGTGGCCCACGTCGCCCGCACTCCTGTGGCTCGCTCGTAGAACTCGACGAGGCGCGCTACGTCGCTGGTGATGATGCGGATCGAGACGAAGTCCATGGGGATCTCCTTGGCTGTGTGGAGGCGTGCACATCGCAGGCTAGGAGAAATAGTGGACAGAATCGGTCCTGTATTCGCGCTAGGTTGTGCACATGCCTCGACCCACCGGCCGCGTGCTGACACTCCTGGAGCTGCTGCAGTCGGGCGGCACCCGGACCGTGGCCGAACTCGCCGACCGGCTCGGCGTCGAAGGACGCACCGTGCGGCGGTATGTGGAGCATCTGATCGACCTCGACGTGCCCGTGGAATCGGTGCGCGGCCGCTACGGCGGGTACCGGCTCGCCCCCGGGTACCGCTTGCCTCCGCTCATGCTCAGCGACGACGAGGCGCTGGCCGTGCTGCTCGGCCTGGTCGCCGGCCGCCGGGCAGGGCTGACGACGGAGCACACGGCAAGCGAGACGGCATCGGCCAAGATCCGGCGGGTGCTGCCCAAGCACATCGCTCGCCGGCTCGACACACTCCTGGAATCCCTCGCCTTCACGGAACGGCCCGGAGAGTTCGACACCCCGGACGCCGGGGTCCTGCTCGCCATCGCCGATGCGGTGCGCCACCGCCGACCGGTCTCGATCCGCTACACCGACCGCGACGGCCGGCGCAGCGAACGCACGCTGCACGCGTACGGGATCGTCGCCCATTCGGGCCGGTGGTACGTCACGGGCACGGATCCCGGGATCGGCGAGGACCGAACCTTCCGGCTCGATCGGATCGCAGACGCGCGGACCCTGCCCGGCTCATTCGAAGCGCCCATGGGTCCCGGTCCGGCACAGCGCGTGCTGTCAGGGTTCGCCACGGCCGAGTACCAGCATGAGGTGACCTTGCGGATCCACGGGACGGTCGAGCAGATCCGCGCCCACCTTCCCGCCGGCGTCGCGAGCCTGAAGGAGGACGAGCCCGTGGCAGGCGAGGACCGCGCGGCCGAGCGCTGGCTGCGCGTCGAACTGCGGGCGGAGCGGCTCGACTGGTTGCCTCCGGTACTCGCCTCACTCGACCGGCCGTTCGTCATCGAGCGCCCCGATGAACTGCGCGACCTCGTCATCGAGCTCGCCGATCGCCTCGCGTCCTACGCCCGCCGCGCCTGACAGCGAGGAACCAATGCCATGAGAGGGCACAGCCAAGGGGTTGTGGGACAGCCCTTGGGCCGCACATCGAGGCAGCGTCGTGGGGTGGCACCGCGGCGGGCATCGAGCAGGGCCGTTCGCGATCGGCCTGGGGCGCAGAACCGCGATGTCCGTGTGGCGCCGCATGGTTGAACGTCACGAAGCCAAGAGTTCGCACCATACGAACTTTCCTGAATCGCCGGTGCTGCTGAGTGGATACCAGCCCCAGCCGTCCGTGCAGTTGCGGATCAGATCGAGGCCGCGCCCGTTCTCCGCTTCCGCGGCCGGGTGCAGGGGTGGCATCGGTGGGGTCGGGTCCGCGTCCCAGACGCCGATGCGCAGGACGCGGCCCGCCCACCGCAGGCGTAACGCGGCCGGGCCCTTGGTGTGGCGTACCGCGTTGCCCACCAGTTCGCCGGCGACGAGTTCGGCGGTCTCGGAGAGGGGCAGCAGGTCGTGCAGCGTGAGGATCAGGCGCAGGGTGCGGCGGGAGACCGTGACCGCGCGGGGATCGTGGGGGATGTAGAGCGTGTACTCCCAGGGGGCGTCTGCGCTCGCGGGCGAGTTCGGCATACGGGAACTCCGTTTGGTGCGTGAGTGGTTGTGGGGCGCGGCGGTCCGTGGGCGGTGGCATGTCGCACCCGCCATGGCAGGGCGGGGCGGTGCGCTTCCGGAGTCCCGGTGTTTCGCAGCGTGTGCGGCGCGTCACTGAAGGTAGGGCGAAAGTTTTCGCCCATGCAAGCCGTTGGCGTAATCTGGCACCCGAACGGGTTGCTCCAACAAGGCCCACGGAAAGCGCTGTTGGGGGAGGAGTTTGTATGACGGCGAGGAGTCGGCCGACCGCACGCCAGGTGCGCCTGGGTGCGGAGCTGCGCAAGCTGCGAGATGCGGCGGGCATGACGGCTCGGGAGCTGGCAGGACTTCTCGGAACCAACTCTGCTCAGATGAGCCAGATAGAGGCTGGGAACGCCGGTGTCGGTGAAGAGCGGCTTCGAAGGCTCGCGGCCCACTGCGCCTGCGCCGACAAAGAGTTGATCGACGCGCTCGCAATGATGGTGACCGACCGTACGCGTGGCTGGTGGGAGGAGTTCCGGGGCGTACTGCCGCCTGGTTTCCTGGATCTGTCGGAGCTGGAGCACCATGCCTCGTTCCGGCGCGATGTGGAGATCATCCACGTACCGGGCCTGCTGCAGACCGAGGACTACGCCCGCGCGGTCTTCTCGTACCTGCCCCCGGAGCTTCCGGAAGCTGAACTCGAAGCCAGGGTGGCCCACAGGATGGGGCGGAGGGCCATCTTCGAGAAAGATGCACCCGTGAAGTACCAGGCGGTGATCCATGAGGCGGCCCTGCGCATCCGGGTCGGTGACCGTGGGGCCTCTCGTGCCCAACTCGACCAGATTCTCGCCCTGTCCGACCGAGAGGGCGTGACGGTACGGGTTGTTCCCTTCGATACTGATGGCTTCGCGGGTGCCGGGAGCGCGATGGTGTACGCCGGTGGGCCGGTGCCTCGGCTGGACACGGTGGTACGGGACGCGCCTCACGGCACCGCGTTCCTTGATGCCGAGTCTCAGCTCGACCGATTTCGAGCACTCTTTCGCAAGCTGGAAGCGGCATCACTCGATCCCGGTAAGTCGCGCGATTTCATTCACCGGATGACCAAGGAATTGTGAGGCGGAGCATGTCCCACTCGATCAACTGGCAGAAGTCCTCGTTCTCGGGCGGCGGCGACGGGAACAGCTGCGTCGAGCTCGCCGCACACAACGGCCTGATACGGCTGCGCGAGAGCGATGAGCCCGGTACCGAGCTGGCGGTCACCCCGGATCAGCTGGCCCGGCTCCTGGGTCGTGTGAAGGGCGGGCAGCTCGGCGGAGCCTGACGTCCGGCCTCACAGCAACACACAGCCCACACTCATCTGTTTCCCAACTTCCCTTTCTAGCCTCGGCGTTCATGACAGAGACTGAAGGGCCCGCGCACAAGAAGGACATGTCCCGCCGTCGGGTGGTGCTCGCCGGAGGCGCGGTGATCATGGCCGCCGGGATCGGGGCCGGCGCCGTCGCCAGTGCCTCCGCCGACGAGGACACGGCCGGGGCGAAGAAGTCCGGAGGCGGACAGGGCGAGGAGTGTTACCGGCTCACCTCGGAGACCACCGAGGGGCCGTACTACATCGACGCCGACAAGATCCGGAAGGACATCACCGAGGACAAGGAGGGCATCCCCCTCACCCTCCGGCTCAAGGTGATCGACTCCGACACCTGCAAGCCGGTCGCGCACGCGGCCGTCGACATCTGGCACTGCGACGCACTCGGCGTCTACTCGGGTTACGAGGCGATGAGCTCCGGCGGGCCGGGGGGACCCGGCGGTCCCGGCGACGGGGGCACCCCGCCGACCGACGCCCCCACCGGCCCGCCGCCGTCCGGCGGCCCCGGCGGCGGGCACAGCGAGCCCACCGACGACGAGCGCTACCTGAGAGGCACCCAGCTCACCGACAAGCACGGGTACGTGGAGTTCAAGACGATCTTCCCAGGCTGGTACCAGGGGCGCTGCGTGCACATCCACACCAAGGTGCACGTCGGCGGGAAGATGACCACCGCCGGGTACGAAGGCGGGCACACCTGCCACACCGGACAGTTCTTCTTCGCGGAGTCCGCGGTCCTCGACTCGGCGAAGACCGAGCCGTACTCGACCAGCACCACCACCCGTACCACCCTCACCGAGGACACCATCTACGACCGGAGCGGCGTCACGGGCGGGCTGATGAAGCTCTCGTACCGCAAGCACCACATGGCGCGCGGCGTCATCGGCTCGATCACGATGGGCGTGGACCCGGACGAGACGCACGACGGCACGGACCTCTGATCGGGTCTCAGACCCTGTCGGGTGGCCTCGGACCGGACCGCGCCCGCCCGGTCGGCGGTCACCCGACAGGCTCTCAGCCGCCTGCTCTCCCCCACGGAGACGAAGGGCCCGGAACCCGCGTGGACGACCAGCGGTTCCGGGCCCTTCGCGCGGGCGTGCCCGGCCGGCGGTACAGCCGTATGGCCCTCGTGCGGATTCGCGCTCGCGAGTGGCGGCGTTAACTGGGTTCGGCGGGGCGATGCGTGACGGGGAGCCCGCCTGTGCCGCCCGCGCCCAACGACCGCTGAGGAGTGCCCGTGTCCGTGTACCGTCCGTCGGCCGCCCGGCGTCCCCCGTACGCCGTCCGCGCCGGCACCTGCGTCGCCGCGATCCTGCTGCTCACCGCCTGCGACAACACCTCCGAATCCGACATCGCCACCCGCAAGGTCCGGGCCTCCGCCTCGGCCTCCCCCTCGGTCTCCGCCGGTGTCGGAGGGCCGCAGGCCGACGGGATACGGGGAAAGGCCGCCCCCGCCCCGGCGGCCCCGCGCCTCCGCCCCCGGGAGATCCCCGCGCTGGGGCCGCAGATGCGGGCCGAGATCCCGGCGGACTCCCGGCAGGCGCTCGTCGTCACCGGCGATTTCTACAATTCCAGCCTGTCCACCGCGGTCCTCTACACCCGTGACGATCCCGCCCGGGGCTGGCGCGCGGCCACGGACCGCTGGCCCGCCCGCAACGCCCTGAACGGCTGGACGGACGAGCACTGGGAGGACGACCTCCGCACCCCGGTCGGGGTCTACGGGCTGACGGCCGCGGGCGGCCTGCTCGAACCCCCGGGCACCATGTTCCCGTACAACCAGAGCCCGGCGTTCGCCGTGAGCGGTGAGGGGTTCGACGGGGAGTCACTCGAAGGTTCCTTCAACTATGTCGTCGCCGTCGACTACAACCGGACGCCCGGCACCTCCCCCCTGGACCCGGAGCGTCCGCTGGGCAAGGAACGGGGTGGCGGGATCTGGATCCACGCGGACCACGGCGGGCCCACCCAGGGCTGTGTCTCCCTCCCCGAGAACCGGATGAGGGAACTGCTCCGCCTGCTCGATCCCCAGAAGAAGCCGGTCGTCGTGATGGGGGACGTGGAGGCGCTGGAGCGGTGAACCGGGTACGGGCCGGGCGGGGCGTCCGCAAGCTGGACGCAGCCCGGTTTCCCTCAGGAGGCAGTGATGAGTGTGGTTGAGGAGAGTGTGCTGACCCAGGAGGTCTTCGAGGACCTCGCCCGTCATGCCACACGTGCCGAAGAAGCGCCGCGCCTGGAGTTCGTGAACGGGAAACTGGGGGTCAAGGCTGCGCCGGACGGGGATCACGGGCGGATCATCGCCTGGCTGACGCGGATTTGTATGCAGTCGGATCCGGGCAACTGGCTCTTCGCCGAGCAGGGGCT
Organism: Streptomyces sp. NPDC093149; assembly: GCF_044754145.1. NCBI lineage: Bacteria > Bacillati > Actinomycetota > Actinomycetes > Kitasatosporales > Streptomycetaceae > Streptomyces > Streptomyces sp. NPDC093149. The sequence continues at coordinate 218,656 of NZ_JBIVON010000005.1, read as the reverse complement.
GCGCATCGAGGCGTACCGCAAGGGCAACGCGCGCCCGGACGGTGTGCTCGTCCCGCTCGAAACCTTCGTCGGCCAGGGTGAGTGGGCCAGTCCCGACGGCGTCCTGATGGTCGTCGAGGTCACCTCGTACGACGAGGACACCGACCGCCGCGACCGCGTCGACAAGCCGCGCGCGTACGCCGAGACGGGCATCCCCGTCCACCTGCTCATCGACCGCGACACCTGTGAGGTCAAGGTGCACTCGCAGCCCGACGGCGTGCGGTACGAGCAGGTGGTGACGGTGCCGTACGGGAAGTCCGTGGAACTCCCCGGCCCCGTGGGCATCGAACTGGACACCGAGCCGCTGAAGAACTGGGTCCGCTGACCCGGAAGCGGCAGAGCAGCGGAAAGGGCCGGAACCCGAGTCGTGCGGTTCCGGCCCTTCCCCGTGCGTACGTCCCGGTTACGCCGGCTTCTCCTCCAGGCGGGGGAACAGCACCGCGCCCTTCGTCACCGTCGCGCCCGCCGGGAGCCGGCCCCAGGTGCCCGCGTCCTGTACGCGCTGGTCGGACAGCGCGCCCAGGGACGCCTCGGCGCCCAGGGAGTCCCACAGCTTCTGCGAGGTCTCCGGCATCACGGCGTTCAGCAGGACCGCGACACCGCGCAGCGACTCGGCGGCCGTGTAGAGGATCGTCGCGAGGCGGGCCTGGCCCTCGGGGGAGGTGTCCTTGGCGACCTTCCAGGGCTCCTGCTCCGTGATGTAGCCGTTGACCTGCTTCACGAAGTCGAAGATCGCCAGGATGCCGGCCTGGAAGTCCAGCTCCTCGCCGATCTTCTCGTCGGCCGTGGCGACGGCCTTCGCCAGCCCCTCCTGGACCGCCTTCTCGGCGTCGCCCGCGGCGGTGGCCTCGGGGAGTGCCCCGCCGAAGTACTTGCCGACCATGGCGGCGACGCGCGAGGCGAGGTTGCCGTAGTCGTTGGCGAGTTCGGAGGTGTAGCGGGCGGAGAAGTCCTCCCAGGAGAACGAGCCGTCGCTGCCGAACGCGATGGCGCGCAGGAAGTACCAGCGGTACGCGTCCACGCCGAAGTGCGAGGTCAGGTCCTGCGGCTTGATGCCGGTCAGGTTCGACTTCGACATCTTCTCGCCGCCGACCATCAGCCAGCCGTTGGCCGCGACCCGGCCCGGCAGCGGCAGCCCCTGCGCCATCAGCATCGCGGGCCAGATCACCGCGTGGAAGCGGAGGATGTCCTTGCCGACCAGGTGGACGTCGGCGGGGAAGGTCCCGTCGAACTTCTCCTGGTTGGCGCCGTAGCCGACCGCCGTGGCGTAGTTCAGCAGGGCGTCGACCCACACGTAGATGACGTGCTTCTCGTCCCACGGCACCGGGACGCCCCAGTCGAACGTCGAGCGGGAGATGGAGAGGTCCTGCAGACCCTGCTTGACGAAGTTCACGACCTCGTTGCGGGCCGACTCGGGCTGGATGAAGCCGGGGTTGTTCGCGTAGAACTCCATCAGCTTCGGGCCGTAGGCGCTCAGCTTGAAGAAGTAGTTCTCCTCCTTGAGGATCTCCACCGGCTTCTTGTGGATCGGGCACAGCTTGACGCCGTTCTCGTCCTCGATGAGGTCGCCGGGGAGCTTGTACTCCTCACAGCCCACGCAGTACGGGCCCTCGTACCCGCCCTTGTAGATCTCGCCCTTGTCGTACAGGTCCTGCACGAACTCCTGCACCCGGTCGGTGTGGCGCTTCTCCGTCGTACGGATGAAGTCGTCGTTCGCGATGTTCAGGTGCTTCCAGAGGGGCTTCCACGCCTCCTCGACGAGCTTGTCGCACCAGGCCTGCGGGGTGACGTTGTTCGCCTCGGCCGTGCGCATGATCTTCTGACCGTGCTCGTCCGTGCCGGTGAGGTACCACACCTTCTCGCCGCGCTGGCGGTGCCAGCGCGTGAGCACGTCGCCTGCGACGGTCGTGTAGGCGTGGCCCAGGTGAGGAGCGTCGTTGACGTAGTAAATGGGGGTCGAGACGTAGTACGCCGTCGCCCCCTGCTTCTCGGATCCAGTGGCCGCCATGGTCGAAATCCTAACGGCCAGCGGAAGATCGACTCACACCGATTACGGCCGGCGGCCCCCGGACCAGGGGAGGAAGGGATCCTCGACGAAGACCGAACAGGCGGGGAGATCCATCTCGCCGGCCGGTACGGGGGCGAGCGGGAGGGCGGTGCCGTCGACGTGGCCGGTACGGCAGCTCCTGAAGGGGCCGGTCACCGGGGGTGCGGAGACCTTTGCGAAACATCCCTTCCCGTAGCAAAGACGCATCCTGGGAGGGAGTGGACACGCATGCACGAGGCAAGGGACATCACGATGCGGGTACTGGTCGCCGAGGACGAGGAGATCCTGGCGGAGCTGGTCGCCACCGGGCTGCGGCGGGCGGGGTTCGCCGTCGACACGGTGTACAGCGGTGACGCCGCCCTCGCCTACCTGGGACTGCACGACTACGACGTCGTCGTTCTCGACCGCGACCTGCCACGGGTGCACGGCGACGACGTGGCACGCGGACTGGTCGCCTCCGGGTCCCGGACCAGGATTCTGATGCTCACCGCCGCCGTGTCCATGGAGGACCGGGTCGCGGGGCTCGATCTCGGCGCGGACGACTATCTGGGCAAGCCGTTCGAGTTCCCCGAGCTGGTGTCGCGGGTACGGGCGCTGCGGCGGCGCAGCGCCCGCCCCGTACCGCCGCAGCTGGAGCGGCACGGCATCCGGCTCGACACCGTACGGCGCACCGCTTCCCGGGAGGGGCGGGAGCTGGACCTCTCGCCGAAGGAGTTCTCGGTGCTCCAGCTGCTGCTGGAGGCCGACGGCGGGACCGTCAGCGCGGAGGAGCTGCTGGAGCGGGCCTGGGACGCCAACGCCGATCCGTTCACCGGCGCCGTCCGCGTCTGCATGAGCAAGCTGCGCGGCAAGCTCGGGGAGCCGGCCCTGATCCGTACGGTGCAGGGCGTGGGGTACGCCCTGTGAAGCGCCCGTCACGCTTCCCGCGCGTCCTGCGCGCCGCTCGCGTCCCGCACGTCCAGCACTCCACGATCCGGACCCGGATCGCGCTCGTGTACGGCGGGGTCTTCCTGGTGCTCGGGACGGCGCTGCTCGCCACCGTCAACCTCGCCTCGCGCGCGGGCACGGACTCCCAGGCGCGCGCCATCGCCCGCACGGCCGCGGTCGTGCAGCCCGGATACGCGGTGAACGGCCCCCTCATCACCCGGCGCAGTCTCGGACCGCCCACCGTCTACGACCTCACGGACCACGTCAGCGACGCGGCCGGTCACCAGCTGCTCATCTGGTCCGCCGCCGCGCTGCTCGTCATGACGGCCTGCGCGGTCGGCGTGGGGTGGTGGACCGCGGGCCGGGTGCTGCGGCCCGTCCACGCCATGACCGCCAAGGCGCGCCGGCTGTCCGAGCACACCCTGCACGAACGGATCGCGTCCAGCGGACCGGACGACGAGCTGAAGGAGCTCGGCGACACGCTCGACGCGCTGCTGGCCCGGCTGGAGAAGGCGTTCGACAGCCAGCGCCGGTTCATCGCCAACGCCTCCCACGAGCTGCGGACGCCGCTCGCCACCCAGCGGGCCGCGATCCAGATCGGTCTGGACGACCCGTCCCCCGACGATCTCGTACGGACCCGGCAGACGCTCCTGGACAACAACCGGCGCAGCGAACGGCTCATCGAGGGGCTGCTGGTGCTGGCGCGCAGCGAGCGCGGGCTGGCGACGGGCGAGCGGGAGGCGGTGGATCTCGCGCAGGTGGTGGCGGAGGAGACGGCCCGGCACCCGGGTGTGAAGGTCGACGCCGGGCCCTGTGCGGTGCGGGGGAACCGGATGCTGCTCGCCCAGCTCGTGGCGAATCTGCTGGCCAACGCCGTCACGTACAACGTGCCGGACGGGACGGTGGAGGTGGTCCTGGTGACGGCCGGGGACGGGGCGCTGCTGGAGGTGCGCAACACCGGGCCGGTGGTGGACGCGGCGGACATCCCAGGGCTGTTCGAGCCGTTCCGGCGGGGTGAGGGCAAGGACCGGATGGGGCCGGGATCGGGCCTCGGCCTCTCGATCGTGCGTTCTATCGCGGTGGCCCATGGCGGTACGGTCACGGCGGTGCCGGGCCCCGGGGGCGGGCTCGCCGTGACCGTACGCCTGCCGGCGGATCAGCTCTCGACGGCCGCTTCGCGGTCCGCGATCCAGGCGGGGAGGGCGGCGAGGACCTCGCGGTAGAACGTGGTGTCCGCGATCTCGCGGGGGGCGGGGCCCGCGTGGAAGAACCCGGCGTTCGGGACGTCCAGCTTCCGCAGGAAGTCGAAGCCCTTCGCGTCCTGTTCGCCGAACGCGACGAACTGGAAGAACAGCGGCAGCCGCGCGGCATCGGCGAGCGCCTGCTTGGCGGCCTGCTTGGCGTCCGGCGGGCCGTCCGTCTGGAAGATCACCAGAGCCGGGCCGGTCGCTTCCGACTTCTCGTAGTGCGCGACCACCTCTTCGACGGCGCGGTGGTAGTTCGTACGGCCGAGGCGGCCCAGGCCCGCGTTGAGTTCGTCGATCCGGCCCTCGTGGGCGGCGAGGTCGACCGTGCCGGTGCCGTCGATGTCCGTCGAGAAGAAGACGACGGGGACGGTGGCGCTCTCGTCCAGGTGCGCGGCGAGGGCCACGGTGCGGTCGCCCAGGTGCTGGGCGCTGCCGTCCTTGTAGAACGGCCGCATGGAGCCGGAGCGGTCGAGGACCAGGTAGACGGTGGCGCGCAGCCCGGTCAGCCCGTGTGCCTTCAGCCCGCTCTGAGCGGCCTTGTACGAGTCGACGAGCCCGGGGGCACGGGACTTGACCCGCGCGAGGGGGAGGGCGGGCTTGCCGGCGGCGTCCGGTGCGGCTTCGGTGACCGGCGAGGCTTCGGGCTCCGGTGCGGCTTCGGCGGCCGGTGCGGCTTCGGGCTCCGGCGCGGCTTCGGCGGCCGGTGCCGGTGCTGATTCGGGGGCCGTCTCGGAGGCTGCCACCGTTGCTGCTTCGGGGGTTGTGCCAGCTGCGGGGGCGGGTGCGGGCTCCGCAGCCGGTTCGGGCGTGGCGTCGGCCGTGGGTTCCGGTTCCGTTTCGGGTTCCGGTTCGGGCGTGGCGCCGGCCGTGGGTGCGAGTTCCGTTTCCGGTTCGGGCGTGGCGTCGGCTGCGGGCGCGGCTTCCGGTTCCGCTTCGGGCTCCGGGTCCGTTTCGACAGTGATCGGGGCGTGCTCGGCCGGGGCCTCGGCGGCGACGGGCTCGGGCGTGGAGTCAGTGGCCACGGGCTCGGGCTCGGGCTTCGGCTCGGCTTCGCGCTCGGGCGTGGTCTCGGCCTCCGCGACGGAGGGCGCGGCCTCCGGCTCCGCGGCTTCGGCCTCGTCGGCCTTCGCGGCAACCGGTTCGGCCTCGGCGGCCTCCGGCTCCGTGACCTCGGCCCGCGGCTTCTCCGGCTCCTCGGCGTCCGGCTCCGCGGCTTCGGCCTTGTCGGCCTTCGCGGCAACCGGTTCGGCCTCGACGGCCTCCGGCTCCGGCCCCGTGACCTCGGCCTCGGCGGCCTCCGGTTCGGCGACTGCGGCCTCCGTCGGCTCCGTCGGCTCCACCGGTTCCACCGGCTTCGACTTCGGGGCGGAGCCCTGTGCCGGGACCGTGGGGAGGGACGCCTTGTCGAAGGCCGCCGCCACCAGGTCCGACGCCAGGCCGCTTTCGCCGATGGAGGACCGGGGAGAAGCGGGGGCCGGTACCGAGGCTTTGGTGACCGGGGCGGTTTCGCGCACCGAGGCGGTCTCCGCAGCCGGCTCGTCCACCGTGGCCGCGACCGGCTCCGACTCCGCGGACGCGGTGCGTTCGGTCTGGGGCGGGACCGTGGCCGTCGGCGCCGGCGCCGACGCGTCCTGCTCCGCGCGGTCGCGGCCGAACACCTTGCGCAGCAAGCTCCGAATGCCCATGGGCGAGGCCTTTCGCGTGAGTTGGGTGCGATAAATGTCCGACCTGCGGGATTCATCCCTGGCCAGGACGGATACGTAAGGTTAGCGGCCGGATCCGGCCGTTCGGTGGCGCGGCCCGCCCGTGGGACAACTGTGCCGCAACCGAGCACGGGCCAAGTCCTGCGCGTGCCGGACGGACCCGACGTACTGCGATCGCATGGGCCTGTTCGGTCCCGGGGTGCCTTGCCGGTGCGAGTGGCCGATGTGTCTGACAAGCGGTCGGTCACATCGTTGTTCCGCCTCGCGGTTGTTCCGCCTCGTGCACGCGTCCGGGGCGTGCGGGCGTGAGGCGGACAGCCGTAACCAGGTTGAGAATATCGACGACTTCGGCCGGTCCCGGCCCGATCTGCTCCCGGCCCGGCCCGATTTCGACCCGACCGACGCGTGCGCCGCACCAAGGGGTGTCCCGTGACCCTTGGCGGGCGCGCGACGACAGTTGCGGTACCTCGCCGCGTTGTCGGGACGTCCGCAGGCATCCGGTGTGCGGACGTCCCTGCGCCTTGCGATGCACCGCATCCGACGCCGTGCGCTGCTCCACCAGGGACTACGGGACACCCCGTAGAGTCGGTTGCATGGTTTCCGGTGAGGCGCCGCAGGCGGAGGGAAGCGTTCGGGTCGACGTCTGGATCTGGTCGGTCCGGTTGACGAAGACCCGTTCGCAGGCCGCTGCCGCCTGCCGCGCGGGTCATGTGAAGGTCGGCGGCGAGCGCGCCAAGCCCGCCCAGACACTGCGTGTCGGCGACGAGGTACGGCTCCGGCACGCGGGCCGGGACCGGATCGTCGTCGTGTCGAAGATCGTCAAGAAGAGGGTCGGGCCCCCGGTGGCGGCGGAGTGCTTCGTGGACAACAGTCCGCCCCCGCCGCCGCGCGAGGCGGCGATCCAGGTTCCGGTACGGGACCGGGGCGCGGGGCGGCCGACGAAGCGGGACCGACGGGAGATGGAGCGGCTGCGGGGATCGGGTCCGACGGGCTGACGGCGGGCACCGCGAGGTACGGGAGACGGCGACCGCGGTTACGGCTGCGGGCACCGCGAGGTACGGGAGACGGCGACCGCGGTTACGGCTGCGGGCACCGCGAGGCCACGGGGGACGGCGACCGCGGTTACGGCTGCGGTGACGCGATGGCACGCGCCGCCGCGACCTCCCGGCGCAGCGGAGCCAGTACCCCCTCCTCGTCGCCCCGCAGTTCGGCGCGCACGCCGACCAGGACCTCGCTCGCACGGATGCCGTCCGCGAGTTCCCGCAACTGCCGTTGGACCTCGGCGACCTCCGCGGCGGGTGGCTCCGGTGCTCCGTGGTCGACGCGGACCCGGGCGGCCGTCGTCGCGTCCACGATGCGCTCGACCGAGACGACCAGCGGCCACCACGCGGCGGCCCGGGTGCCGACCGGGGGCGGCTCCGTCAGGGCGCGTTGGAATTCGGAGCGCACGACCGACAGATCGCGGTAGATGCGGCGCCGGGCCCGCACCCGTTCCGCCCGGTCGCCGGAGCCGCCGGGTTCGAACGCGCACGCCACGTAGTCGGCGATGTCCGTGACCGCGTCCGCCAGTCGGTGCCCGACCCGGACGTGCCAGCTCTCCGGCCACAGCAGATAGCCCGCCACCAGCACGACGGCGCAGCCGATCAGACTGTCCAGGAAGCGCGGCCAGACCAGATGGAAGCCCTGGTGGTTCAGCAGGTCGGACAGGAGCAGGATGACCGGGGTGATGGCCGCCGTCTGGAAGGCGTACCCCTTTGCCGTGAGCGCCGGGATCAGCGCCGCGAGCACCACCATCACCGGCACGTCCCACCAGCCGATCGGTACCGCGGCGAGCACCGGCGCGGCGATCACGAGACCGGCCGCCGTGCCCACCGAGCGCAGTACGGCGCGCGAGAACACCGAGCCGAAGTCGGGCTTGAGGACGAACGTGACGGTCAGCGCGACCCAGTAGGAGCGCGGCACCGGGATCAGCGAGGTCAGTGCCTGTGCCAGGCCGATGCAGAGGGCGAGGCGCAGCCCGTACCGCCAGGAGGCCCCGGAGAGCAGCACGTCGCGGGTCGTCCGCCGGATCCGCACCCCGAGCGCGGCGGGGCGTCCGAGCCGGTCGTCGACGTTGTACGGATCGGGGTCGGCCTTGTGCACGACGACCGCCGCGTGCCGCAGCGCGCCGTCGACCGCCCTGGTCGCGGGCGAGTCCGGTGCGGGCAGGGTGAGTTCGGCACCGCCGGTGCGGCTCTCCTCGACGGCGGCGGCCAGTTCACGTACCGCCGCCGGGATCTCGTCCGGGAGCGGGTGCCGCCGGACGTGCACGGCGGGCGCCGCCTCGACGAGCGGGATGACGACGTTGAGCTGCGCGAGCAGCCGCACCCCGGCGTTGCTGCGGCCGTGGTAGCGGGCCCGGCGGGCCAGGATCAGGTCGTAGGAGGTGTTGAGGGACTGGGTGACGGCCTGTCGTCGTTCCTCGTAGGCGTCGGTCCCCGCGGCGGCGAGCAGGTCGGCGACCGCGAGGTAGGTGCCCGCGACCGCGACCCGTTCGGGCAGCTTCCGCCGCAGCGGCCACGCCAGCAGGGTCATGGTGAGGACGAACAGTCCGCCGACCGTCAGCAGCAGCGGCGCCACCCACCAGGGGTTCGGCATCGGGAGTCCGGCACCGACGACCGCGTTGAGCAGGAGCAGCAGCCCGGACACGGAGGCGACGGCGCCGATCGTCGACATCATTCCGGAGACCAGACCGACCAGGGACAGCGCGGCGACGGCTGTCCAGCCGGCCCCGTACACCAGCGTGCCGAGCATGATGCCGAGTGCGCCGAAGAGCTGCGGTACGGCGATGTTGAGGATGCGCATCCGGTACGCGTCGGCGGTGTCGCCGATGACGCCGGAGAGCGCGCCCATGGAGACGAGAGCGCCGTACGCGGGCCGGTCCAGCGCGAAGCCGACGGCGAGCGGCGCGGCCAGGGCGATGGAGGCGCGGACGACCGCGGCCCAGGCGATGGGGGTGGACGGCTGGGGGCGAAGTCCGCTGAGGAGCCAGGGCGGTGGGGCGGTACGCCTGCGTCCGGAACCGGCCTCCGTGTCGGTCAACGCGTCCCCCTGTGTCGCTCGGTCAGCCCTGGTAGCCCTCGACCTCGGCGGGCGGCCGGACCTTCGCCGCGGACGGGTCCTCGCCGAACTCGCTGAGGGCGCGGCGCTGTCGCAGCAGGTCCCAGCACTGGTCGAGCCGGACCTCCACCGTACGCAGGCGGATCCGTTCGTCCGCGGTGAGGCCCGATTCCCGGTCGGAGCGGTTGCGCAGGTCCCGTTCCTCGGAGACGAGTCCGCCGATGCTGTCGATGATGTCGTGCTCGATCTCCCGCTCGATGTCGCGTTCCCGGTCGTCCATGACGCCTCCTTCGGTCGTGCGCGCGGGGTGGGCTTCAGAGCGCGATGACGGTCTTGCCGCGCGCGCCGCCCGTCCGGTTGCGGTCGAGGGCCTGCGGGGCCTTCTCCAGCGGGACCTCGATGTCGATGGGCACGCGCAGTACGCCCTCGGCGGCGCCCGCGGCCAGGACGTCCAGCAGTACCGGGGAGGGGTCGAGCCGGAAGTCGATGCCGGTCACGCCCGGGGGGAGAGCGGCGTCGGCGGCGACGCCCCGGGTGGTGAGGGCGATGCCGCGGTCGCGTACGAGCGCGGCGTGGGCGGCGAAGTCGTCCGGGGTGGTGGAGACCAGGTCGACCAGCGCGTCGACGCCGTCCGGGAAACCTTCCCGTACCGCCGCTTCGAGGGGGCGGTCCGTGGTGTCGATCGTGGCGGTGGCGCCCAGGGCCGCCATCCGTCCGTGCTCGTCGCCGCGCACGGCCGCGACGACGCGTACGTCGCGGGCCGCCGCGAGCTGGGTCAGACAGCTGCCGACGCCGCCCGCGGCCCCGATGACCAGCAGGCTCTCGTGGCCGCGGAGCACCGCGGTCTCCAGGATCTGGGCGGCCGCCATCCCGGCGGACGGCAGCGCCGCGGCGGTGCGCAGGGAGAGACCGGGCGGCACGAGGGTGATGGCGGAGTCCTGCGGTACGGACACGTAGTCGCAGTACGTACCGGAACCGGCGCCGGCCGCCGACCCGGGGACCCGGCCGAAGACCTGGTCACCGACCCGGAACCGGTTGCCGCCGCTGCCGATCATGTCGACCCGGCCCGCGAAGTCCACACCGACCACCAGTGGGAACACCCGCGGGGCGGGTTCGTCGTCCGGGGAGTCGTGGGCGGTCTGCCAGTCGCACGGGTTGAGCGCGGCGTACTCGATCCGGACCCGCACCTCACCGGCTTCCGGCTCGGGCTTGGGCATCTCGACCAGTTCGGGGTCGGCCCGGAACGCGCCGACGGCTATGGCTCGCATACGGAAGACCTCTCAGTCGTCCTCGGTCCGGCGGTCACGAGAACCACTCTTCCCCGGCCGGTCCCCCGCCGCACGTCGAACCCCGGCCCGCCCGTACGCGGCCCGTGCCGTTACGGAGCCGTGCGCCGCCGTACCGCCCACAGCCGCCCGAGCAGCGCGCCCAGCGCGACCGCCAGCCCCGCACCGAGCACGATCCACGCGGTCGTGCGCAGTGAGCTCGTCAGCGCGTCGTACACCGCCGCCGCACCGCCCGTCTCGCTCTCCGGCACCTCGGCGAGCACCCGGGCGCGGGCGACCGCGACCACCGCGCGCAGGACGAGTGCCCCGAGTGCGAAGCCGAGCCCGGTCACCGCCGTGGCCGAGAGCGCGGCGAGCGCGGAGCGCCCGCGCCCCGGTCCGCCACGCAGCCAGGCCACGACCACGGCCAGGGCGGCGAGGACGACCGTGCCCACGGCGGGCCAGATGCTGCCGGCCCGCAGCAACCGGAAGCTCTGGCGCAGTTGGTCGGCGCGGTCGGCGGAGATGAGCGTGATGTCGGTGTGCTGAACCGGAATCCGGTCGGCGAACGGCACCCCGTCGTCCTCCAGGTTCCGTTTGACCTGCTCGGTCACGGGGGCCAGATCGATGGTCACGGCCTCGCCGGTGTTGCCGTTCAGTGCTGCGGTGACGGCCTGGTGGGCGGTGCGGTTGGCGGCGTTCCACGCGTTCTGGAAGGCGTCGGTGGTGGTGAAGGACATGACCGCCTGGTGGAGGAAGTCCCGCACGGTGTTCTGGAGCGGCCCCGCCTCGATCTGCTTCATCGTCGCGTCGGTGATGAGGTCACTGACGGTGTTCCGCACCTCGGGGTCGGAGGCGAGCGGGGCCACCGCGGCGACGTAACGGTCCGTGTTGTCGATCTCCAGATCCACCCAGGCGGCGAGCGCGCTCAGCGGGACGAGCACGGCGAGCAGCACCAGCACCGCCGCCGCCAGAGCCGTCGAGAGATACGTCCGCACCCCTCCAGGGAATCCCGTACGGGAGCGGTACGCCCCGGGCCGTACGCCATCCGAGTTGCCGGGCGGCACGGCCGGGTGTGCTCTGGAGGGAAAAGGGGCGACGGAAGGAGTTCTCCGCCATGGCCACTCATGCAGCGTTGCGGACCCACCGACGGGCCCGGCCCGGGGCACGGACAGGGCGGCACGGTGCGCGCGCCTGGGCCGTTCCCGCCACGCTCGGCGCGGCGTACGGCCTCTACGCCTCGTTCATCCTCCGCAACCACGGCGCGAGCGGCGGCCGGCAGTTCTGGTACGGCCTGATCGGCGCGGTGGTGCTCGCCGCCCTCTGCTTCGGGCTGGGGCGCATCCAGCACGCCATGCTGCCCCTGGTCCGGGCGGTGGCGTACGGCGCGCTGACGGCCGCGGCGATCGGCCTGCTGGTCGGACTGACCGATTCCAGTGTGCTGCGGTCCTCGGCGCTGGGACTGGCGGTCGGCCTCGGGATGTTCATCACGACGTTCTACATCTTCTACACACGGGAAGACGTGGGCGCCCCGAAGCGGCAGAGGGCGTAGCCCCGGCGCATCGGACACGGGAACGGGCCCACGCTCGGCGCGCGGGCCCGTTCCCGTGTCCTGTCCTGACCTGCACGCTGCCGTGCTCAGTCGCGTACGACCGTCACCGGGCACGGTGCGTGCTGGGTGACATGGAGGCTGACCGAGCCGAGCAGGGTCGCCTTGAAGCCGCTGTAACCGCGTGCCCCGACCACCAGCAGGTTCGCGCCCTTGGCGCGCTCCAGCAGGGACTGGGCCGGGTTGCCGATCACCACGATCTTGCTGACCGCGGCCGCGCCCTCGGCTCCCAGGGCCTCCTCCAGCGTCTCGGTGAGGGCCACGGTCGCGACCGCCTGCGGGTCGAAGTCCTCCGGCATGCCCGGCATCATGGACGCCCAGCTGGTCGCGGGGTACTCCCAGCTGTTGACGGCCTCGACGGTGTCACCGGTCAGCTCCGCCTGGCGTACGGCCCAGTGCAGCGCCTTGACCGACGACTCGGAGCCGTCAACGCCCACCACGATCCTGCCCATCTCTGCCTCCAGCTCGGTTCGGCTCAGTGTGCAGAGGCGTCGTGCGGGACTCCTGAGGGAGAACGCCGCACGACGCGTCTTTCAGTCCAACTCTAGTCAAACCGGACAGTTCTTCAGGTGGTAGGGCCTCCCGGCCCCTGTCCGGGGGGCCGATCAGTCCAGTCGGAGGTCGGCGAGCTGCTGCTCGAACGGCACGACCTCGTCGTCGAGCCCAGGGGTCCTCGGCGCCCTGGAGGCCGCCCGGCCGCCCGCGACCATGGCCGCGAGCTCGCCGCCAGCGCGCCGGATGCGGGACGGCAGGCCGTCGGTGTACTCGTCGCCGGACGAGCCCCAGTCCTCCGACGCCGCGTACACGGAGGTCGGTACGACGGTGGCCCGCAGGTAGGCGAAGAGCGGACGCATCGCGTGTTCCAGGACCAGCGAGTGGCGGGCGGTGCCGCCCGTCGCCGCGATGACGACGGGCTTGCCGGTCAGTGCCGTGTTGTCGATCAGGTCGAAGAACGACTTGAACAGTCCGCTGTACGAGGCGGTGAAGACGGGCGAGACGGCGATCAGCCCGTCCGCCTCCGTCACCTCCTTGATCGCCTCGTCCAGCGCGCCCGGCGGGAATCCGGTGACCAGGTGATGGGCGATGTCGACCGCCAGGTCACGCAGGTCGATCACCCGCACCTCGACCGCGCGGTCCTGCTCGGCCAGCAGGCGCTCGCGGGCGGCGCCGGCCAGCCGCTCGGCCAGCAGCCGGGTCGAGGACGGCCGGCTGAGTCCGGCCGAGACGGCGACGATCCTCAGGGGCTCGGTGGCGAACACGCCGGGCGTGGTGGACACGGTGGTCAGCCCTCCTTCGTGGTGGTGCGGGCGGCGACGGCCGGGTGGACGGGGGCGGAGTCCGGGACCCCGGCCGGCCGCAGGTTGGCGAACTCCTTGCGCAGCACCGGGACGACCTCCTCACCGAGGATGTCGAGCTGCTCCAGGACCGTCTTCAGCGGCAGTCCCGCGTGGTCCATCAGGAACAGCTGGCGCTGGTAGTCGCCGACGGCGTCCCGGAAGGACAGGGTCCGCTCGATGACCTCCTGCGGGGAGCCGACGGTCAGCGGGGTCTGCTGGGAGAAGTCCTCCAGGGAAGGACCGTGCCCGTAGACCGGCGCGTTGTCGAAGTACGGGCGGAACTCCCGTACCGCGTCCTGCGAGTTCTTCCGCATGAACACCTGGCCGCCGAGTCCGACGATGGCCTGCTCGGCGGTGCCGTGCCCGTAGTGCGCGTACCGCTGGCGGTAGAGGTTCACCATCTTCTTGGTGTGCTCGATGGGCCAGAAGATGTTGTTGTGGAAGAAGCCGTCGCCGTAGTACGCGGCCTGCTCGGCGATCTCCGGGGAGCGGATCGAGCCGTGCCACACGAACGGCGGGACGCCGTCCAGCGGGCGCGGGGTCGCGGTGAAGGACTGCAGCGGCGTACGGAACTTGCCCTCCCAGTCCACGACGTCCTCGCGCCACAGCTTGTGCAGCAGGGCGTAGTTCTCGATGGCGAGCGGGATGCCCTGGCGGATGTCCTTGCCGAACCAGGGGTAGACCGGTCCGGTGTTGCCGCGCCCCATCATCAGGTCGACGCGGCCGTCCGCGAGGTGCTGGAGCGTCGCGTAGTCCTCGGCGATCTTCACCGGGTCGTTGGTGGTGATCAGCGTCGTGGACGTGGACAGGATGATCCGGTCGGTGCGGGCGGCGAGGTAGCCGAGCGTGGTCGTCGGCGAGGACGGGACGAACGGCGGGTTGTGGTGCTCGCCGGTCGCGAAGACGTCCAGACCGACCTCCTCCGCCTTCTGCGCGATGGCGATGGTGGCCTTGATCCGCTCGTGCTCGCTCGGTGTCCTGCCGGTCGTCGGGTCCGTGGTCACGTCTCCGACGGTGAAGATCCCGAACTCCATGGCGCCCGCCTCCAGAAGCAAGTTGGTTGAACGTTGAACTATGTTAACACGTCCTGCAACGGAGCGCCCCCGTGATCTATTCCGTGGGGGAGAACGGGGGTGTGCGTACCCTGGACGCGTCGCGGAGGCCTGGAGCGCCTTCGCCGGACGGAGGCGGGCCGTGAGCGAGGGCAGCGAGAGCGAGCGCTGGAAGGAGCGCGGCGTCGCCCTGCGCGTCTTCGTGTACGTCTTCGCCACGCACCTCTTCGCGGGCTTCGTCTGGATCCTCTTCTACGTGGGCGGGCACGCCGAGAAGTGAGGTGAGCGGGGCGGGGGACCGGGTCCCGGGGACCAGGACCATCCGCGTATGCCGCGTAATGGCGCGGTGCCGCAGCCCCGTCCGTGAGATGGGGGAATGCACCGTGACCGGGCCGCCGCGGGCGCTACCATCGGTCCATGACCTCCGTACCGTGCCGGAATTGGTGGCGCTCCTCCTAGGAGCGGCCGCCTCATCTGCACGGAACCAGGGCCGTTCGACATGGACGGCCCTTTTCTCTGCCCTCGTACGGGTACGGATGCCGACCCGGCGGGCCGTCCTCCACGCAACCAGCACCCGCGAGGAGAGAGCCCCATGAACACAGCCACCACCACCGTCGCATCCATCGCCACCGCGCCCGCCCGGCGCCGCAGTGCCGAGCTGGAGCGGCTGATCCGGCAGGAACCCGGACGGTTCCGGGTGATGACCGGGGACCGTCCCACCGGAGTGCTCCACCTGGGGCACTACTTCGGCACCCTCCACAACCGCGTCCGGCTCCAAGACCTCGGGGTGGACGTCTTCGTGATCATCGCCGACTACCAGGTGCTGACCGACCGGGACGTGGCCGAACGGCTCACCGGGATCACGGAGGAGCTGCTGCTGGACTACCTGGCCGTCGGGATCGACCCGGAACGCTCGACGATCTTCAACCACAGCGCCGTGCCCGCGCTCAACCAGCTGATGCTGCCCTTCCTCAGTCTCGTCTCCGTCGCCGAACTGAACCGCAACCCCACCGTCAAGGACGAGATCGCGCACTCCCGGCAGTCCACCGTCAGCGGGCTGATGTTCACCTATCCCGTGCACCAGGCGGCCGACATCCTGTTCTGCAAGGGCAACCTCGTCCCCGTCGGGCAGGACCAGCTGCCGCACCTCGAAGTGACACGGACCGTCGCCCGGCGCTTCAACGAGCGGTACGGGGCGGTCTTCCCGGAACCGGACGCCCTGCTCTCCGCCGCGCCGCTCCTCCTCGGCACGGACGGCACCAAGATGAGCAAGAGCCGCGCCAACTCCATCGCGCTGGGCGCCGACGCGGACGAGACGGCGCGGCTGATCAAGGGCGCGAAGACGGATGCCGAGCGGCACATCACCTACGACCCCGAGGGGCGCCCCGGGGTGTCCGGGCTGGTGCTGCTGGCCGCGCTCTGCCTGGACCGGGACCCGTACGCGGTGGCGGAGGACGCGGGCGGCGGGGGCGCCGCCGCCCTCAAACGGACGGTGACCGAGGCCGTCAACAGCAGGATGGCGCCGATCCGGGCCCGGCGGGAGGAGTACGCGCGGGACATGGGGTATGTGCGGTCGGTGCTGCGGGCGGGGAACGAGCGGGCCAACGCCGTGGCCGACGCGACGCTGACGCAGGTGCGGGAGGCCATGGGGGGCCTCCTCTGAGAGCCTGTCGGGTGACCTCCGACCGGGCGGACGCGGTCCGGCACGCACGCTTCCCGCATTGTCGTCCCGCTGGTCATCGGCACCGCTGCGGTGCTCGCCGTGGGCACCGGCCCGGTCGTGGTGGCCCGCCGCCGCTCCGGGCGGGCCTGACCCCCGGGGCCCCGCCTGCTCGGGCGGGGCCCCGCCGCCGCTCCGGGCGGACCCGGAAACCGTGACCCGGCCGGCTCAGCGGTGCGTCAACGAGACGCGTCGGCGCAGGAGTTCGGCCAGGCCGCGGCGGGTCGCGGCGATCACCACCCGGTCCTGGGGGCGCAGCACGTACCCCGGGTGCAGGTCCCAGACCAGTCCCGACGGACGGCCGGTGGAGACGGGTGCGGGCACCGCCAGGTCCGGGCGGCGGTCCTCGGGCGGGGTGGCGTCCAGCGCCAGCACCCGCCAGGCGCCCGCCCGGAACGCCTGCTCCACCGTGCGGCCCTCCAACTGCGGGTGCCCCGCGACCTCGACCGCCGCGAACAGCATCACCTTCCGCTCGACCGGGATCGCGCCCAGGATCTGCCGCCCCATCATGGCGACCGCGAAGGACGGGGCGGCCAGGTGGGACACGGAGCGGGAGCGGGTGAGGGCCTGCGGGTGGGCGGCGCGCAGGGTGCGGTAGACGGCCGTGGCGAACTCGTCGTCGAACAGACGCAGGGAGACGCGCAGGTTCGGCTCGACCGAGCGGGCATACAGCGCGGCCTCCAGGTTGGTGGTGTCGATGCTGGTCAGGGCGAGGAGCGCGCGGGCGCGCTGGATCTTCGCCGCCTCCAGCACGCCCTCCTGGGTGACATCGCCGAGCACCACCGGCACGTGCAGCCGCCGGGCCACGGCGATGCCGCGCGCGTCCGGGTCGTCCTCCACGCACACCACGGGAATGCCGAGCTCACGCAGCCGGACCAGGACCCGCGTACCGATCTTGCCGAGACCGAGCAGCACCACATGACCGGAGAGACCGCGCGGCGGACGGCGCAGCGACGAGGCCGTACGGAGCGAACCGAAGGCCTCCAGCACGGCCGCCACGAGCAGGGGGAGCAGCATCAGACCGGCCACTCCGGACAGGAGTTGCAGTACCTGACGGGCCGTCGGATCACCGATCGCCGGGTCGCCCATCGCGAACAGGTCCAGCAGTGTCAGATACGCGGCGTGCGCCGGATGGTCGCCGGTGGTGATCCATGAGGCGACGGCGAGGCCGAGGACGGCGAGCCCGACCCCCAGCGCCGACCAGCGCAGCCGCCGGGAGAAGACCTGGCCGAGCGGTGCGCCCCGGCCGCCCATCCGGGGCGGCGGACCGGCCGGGCCCGACTGGCTGACCGCCTCCAGCACCACCGTGCCACGGCCCGTCGCCGCGGCCACCTGGCTTGCGTCGGGCAGGAGTTGAGGCCCCTCGTCGCCGCTGCTGTCGGATCCCTCGGTGCCCGCCGGGTCATGGGTGGTGGAGGAGAGCAGCGCGAGGGTGCACAGGCCGGGGTCGGCGACCTGGCCGTCCCCGGGCGGGGTGCGTTCGGCGGCGCGCAGCAGCAGGCCCTCCGCCTGGATGACCTTGCTGGAGCCGGTGAGGGCGGTCGCCGCGAGGGCGGGCGCGGCGGTGTCCGCGTCGGACAGGACGGTGGTCGAGGCGTCCAGCGCGGCCGGGTCGAGGCCGGGCGCGGAGACGGCGGCGGCCTGGTCGAGCAGGGTCTCCAAGTACTGGCCCAGCTTGCGGTTGTAGAGCCGGATGACCAGCCGGACCCGGGGGTTGAGGCGGCGGGCGGTCAGCGCGGCGCGAATGTTGCGCTCGTCGTCGTCGTAGACCAGGGCCAGCGCGGCGGCCGATTCGACGCCCGCCTCCTCGAAGACCTCGTCGGAGGGCTCCGGCGCCTCCAGGATGCGTACCGCCTCGACCCCGGCGTTGGTGTCGCCGTCCCCGGCGCCCGCGGCTCCGTTTCCGCCGTTGCGGTTCATCGCCTGCGACATCCGGCCGAACAGGGCCGCCGCCCGGCCCCGCCCGGTCAGCGGCAGTTCGGGCCGGCGCGCGTCGCGTCGGGGCGGCAGGACGAGGGTGACCCTCTCCCCGTACACATAGCGCAGTTCCACGGCGAGCCGCTGGGCCAGTGCGTCGTCACCGCAGACGACCATGTGTCCGCTGAACGGGGAGCGTTGGGGTTGCTGGGGAAATGGAGGCACGGGACCCAGCATGCCTTGCTCCTCTCGGCCGTACCCGGACTGTCAGTGATCTTCCTGTGGAACACCGGGCGGCGGCGCCGCGTGCCGGGGCGGCGGGCCCGCGAGCAGATGGCGGGGGTCGGCGACCCGGACGATCGCCGACTCCACCGCCGCGATGCGGTCCGCGAGCAGCCCCAGTGCGGCGACCGCCCGTGTCATGGGGTCGCCGTCCGGGCCGCCGAGCGTCTGCGTGCGGACGTAGGAGGCGGTGACCGCGGACCAGCGCGCGGACTGCTCGGCGGTGAGACGGCCGCGCAGCGCCGCGAGCTTCAGCAGGTTGGACTCGGCGCCGGTGGTCAGCGTCTGGGCCTCGCCCGCGTAGTGGTCGTCGATGACGGCGAGGAGCTCCGCGTCGTTCATCACCGGCACGATCCGTTCGGCGATCTTGTTCATGTTGCGGTACGAGCCCTGCAGCCGGAACGGCGGTTCGGTGCGCGTCGCGTCCGTCTGCGCGGCCGAGGCGATGTACGCGGCGTTCACGGCCAGTACCGTGTCCCGCGCGGTCAGCAGATGGCGCAGGACCGAGACGATCCGCTCCACCTCGGCGGGCGCGTACGGATGGTCGAACCGGTCCGCGCCGACCGCGGGCGCCGTGCCGGAGGCGAGCCGCAGGAACCGGGCGAGATCCTCGCGGGAACGCCCGGCGAGCGGCGCCAGCACCGGGTTGGCGGTCAGCGCGTTCTCGACGAAGCTCAGCGCGAAGACGTCCTCCCGGCCGCTCAGCACCTCGCCGAGATTCCACACGTCGGCCCGGTTGGCGAGCATGTCGGGGACCCGGAACCGCGTCCCCGACTCGGTGTACGGATTGCCCGCCATGCACACCGCGAACCGCTTGCCCCGCAGGTCGTAGCTGCGCGGCTCGCCGTCCCGCACGCCCTCGATCCGGCGGGTGGCGTCGCAGAGCGGAATGAACTTCTGGAGCAGTTCGGGCGAGGTGTGCTGGATGTCGTCGAGATAGAGCAGCGTGTTGTTGCCCGTCTCCAGAGCGAAGTTGATCTTCTCGATCTCCTGGCGGGCGGTCGCGGTGCGCGCCTGCGCCGGGTCGAGGGAGGTCACGTCGTGGCCGAGGTTCGGCCCGCTGATCTTGACGAGGACCAGTCCGAGCCGGTCGGCCACGTACTCCATGAGCGTCGTCTTGCCGTAGCCGGGCGGCGACACCAGCAGCAGCAGGCCCTGCGAGTCGGTGCGCCGGTCGGCGTCGGCGGTGCCGAGCTGCTTGGCGAGGCTGTCGCCGATCAGCGGCAGATACACCTCGTCCAGGAGGCGGTTGCGGACGAACGCCGACATGACGCGCGGCCGGTGGTCGTCCAGCCGCAGCCGGGCGCGTTCGGCGGCCACGAGTGCGGTGCGCCGGCGCTGGTAGGCCCGGAACCCGGGAACGGCGGCGGTGCGGAACTCGGCCGTACGGGCGAGGAGTTCGTCGATGCGGACGGTCAGCCGGCCCCGGTCGATGCGTGGATGGGTGCCGAGCAGGCCGTCCACGGTCGCGGTGAGCGGCGCCTCGCACTCGTACCGGTCGAGCAGCGGCTCCGGGCACAGTTCCACGGCGACGGCCTCCGCCAGATCGCCCGCGTCGATCTCGTTGCCGCTCGCGGCGGCGTACGGGACGAGCCAGCCCTCGACCAGCTGACGCCGGGCAGGGAGGTCGTCGTGGAGGGCGGCGAGATCCTCGTCGTACGCCGAAGAGCCGGTGGCGCGACGGAACTTGTCCAGGAACGTGCGCACGGTGGCGCTCGTGACGAATCCGGCCGGTCCGCTCGTCAGCTCCTCGAAGAGGTACGCGGCGACGGCTCCGGCGTCCGTGCCCCGGACGCCGGAGCCCCCGGATTCCTCGGCCCGGATGGCGTCCGCCCACTCCTCCTGGAGCGCCCGGACGGCCGGGGCGAGGCCGAACGTCTCACGGGCGCGGGCCAGCGAGAGGGCCCGCCGGGTCCAGGAGGTGCGCCGGGCCTCGTCCGTCCCGTACGCCCAGAACAGCTGCGCCGCCGCTCGTACGGCGGGCGGGCGTCGCAGCAGTCCGGCCCCGGCGTGCAGCCCGAGCAGGGCGGTGAGGATCGCGGTGGCGTCCTCGTCGTGGACACCGCGCTGGTGGCCCTCGTCATACGCGGCGGCGGCCGACTCCCGTACCAGGGAGGTGAGTTCCGAGGCGCCCAGGGCGGCGAGGGCGTCGGCGCCGTGCTCGTCCAGGAGCCGGGCCGCCAGGTGCTCGGCGCGGTAGACGTGGCGGGACTCCGAGGGCAGCGTCTGGTCCCAGTACGGGCGGGTGGCCTCGAACTCCGGGTCGGTGACCGGCGCCCGGTAGTCCGTGCCGGTGAGCGCGAACGCGAGCCGGTCCCCGTGCGGGACGAGCGTCAGGTCGAAGGGCTGGGTGTTCACCGCGAACCGGTGCCGGCCGAGCCGGATCGTGGCGCCGCCGTCCGCGTACAGCTCCCCGCGGTCGCGCAGGGCCCGCCCGGCCTCCTGCCGGGCGGCCACCAGCCGGCCGTCGAGCTCCTCGGCGCGCACCGGGTCGCCGAGCTCGCGCAGTTCGTCCGCGGTGCGGCGGACCTTCGCGACCATCGGGTCGGAGCCGAAGTACGTGTGGACGGCGTCCAGGTCGGGCAGCGCGGCCAGCCGCCGGGAGACCGTCTCCAGGACCCGGGCCGCCGAATCCGCCAGCCGCTCGGCCCGCCGGGCACGGGCGTCCTGCAGGGTCTGCTTGCGCGCCGAGAACGCCTCGTACACCTCCGTGCGCCGCTCGGCCAGCTCGGCGAGGAAGTCGTCGAACTCCGCGAACCGCGACTCCAGGTTCTCCAACTGGAGCAGCAGCCGGGACAGTTGGTCGTCGCAGGCGTCCGGGGTGTCCGCGGCGGCCAGCGCCCCTGTGACGGCCTGCCCGAGCAGCGCGAACTCGGCGGCGAACTCGGCGCGGCCCTCGTGGTCGAGGAGCTCGCGGCGTCGCGCGTCGAGGACGGCGCGGGCCCGGTTGACCCCGCCGAGGACCTCGGCGATCCGCTCCAGGATCGACGTACGGACCGTCGCGTCACCGATGTCGAGCCCGGCGACCACGTCGGTGACGGTGCCCAGGCCCTCCGTCATCTCCGTCAGCCGGTCGCCGAGCGCCGAGGCGTCCACGACGGTGGTGAGCGCGGCGGCCTCGGCGGCCAGGCGGGCGATGTCCTCGTGGTAGCCGGCGAACGCGTCGTCCCGGCCGAGGAACGCCACCGCGCGCCGGCCGGCCGCGTCGATGTCGTCGGCCGTGGTGGTGGTCAGCTCGGCGATCCGCCCGGTGTCCGCGTACCGCATCTCGGCGAGGGTCGCCAGATGACCGTGCGCCCGGCGCAGTTCGGTGAGCCGGTCCACCCAGGCGGCGGCCGTGCGCGGGGCCTCGCCGCGGATGCGGCGGACGAGCGCGGTGAGCCGGTCGGCCGTCGCGGTGAGGGCGTCGGCGGCCTGCCGGGTCAGCTCCCGCACCGTCTCGAACTCGGCGAGGACCTGCTGGGCGGTGTCCCGCAGCTCCGCCAGCGGGGCGGCGAGCGCGCCGAGGTCGGGATCGGTGAGCCAGTGGTAGCGGTCGGTGGCGCGGGTGCAGTCCGCGACCAGCTGGGCGTAGACGGCGGCGGTCGGGGTCGTCTCGGCGGCGCTGTGCGCGAGTGCCAGGCAGTCGGAGATGCCGCGCACCAGATCGGCGTTGCCGACCCGGGCGAGCGGACCGGAACCGGCGGGACGGGAGGCGGCGTGGGTGTCGGAGACGTAGGGGGTCAGCCAGCGCTGCACCGGGTGGACCCGGGCCGGTTCGTCACCCGTGGCGGTGGAGCGCAGCAGGACCAGCGTGCCGTCGTCGAGCAGGGCGTGGCCGCGGCCCTGGAGCGGGGTGGCGACCTCCTGCCGGATCAGGTTGTAGGGCAGGAGCAGCCCGCGGCCGTCGTCGGGGGAGCGGAAGACGTACAGGACGTCCTCGCCGTTCGGGGAGCGGACCATGCCCTCGAAGACCGGGTCGGTGAGCGGCTCGGCGATGTCGAAGGTCTTCACGGTGCCGGTGGTGAGGTAGTAGCCGCCGGGGAAGATGATCCCCTGGTCCTCCGGCAGCCGGTGGCAGGCGGGCCCGATGCCGTCCAGGCGCAGGACCGTGCCGAGCAGCGTGTTGAAGACCAGGTACCGCCACGACTCCTCGTTGTACGGGCGCACGCGGAGCAGGACCAGCGGTCCGATCGCGGCATGCTCGACATCCGCGTCGGCGAGGGACTGGAGGGGCTCGGTGACCGGCTCCTCGTAGATCCCGTCCGGGGTGTCGGTGTCGTCGACCGTCTTGACGGTGAGGGTGCCGCCGAGCGTGTCGACGAACAGGGGGGCGCCCGTGCCGTCCGCGTCCCCGCCCACCGCGATGTGCGGGTGCCGGCCCAGGACGTGGGACTCGCGGCCCGCGACGGTCCAGGTGAAGTCGTGCGACGGGGGGAAGACGTGGTCGCGGTCGCCGCGCGCGTCGAGGAAGGCGCCGGGCGAACCGTCCGGGGCGAGCGCCCAGCGCAGTACGCGGATGCCGTCGGCGCTCTCGCCGGTACGGAAGACGGCGAGTAGCCTGCCGTCCACGCGGCGCAGCCGCAGCAGGCGGGCGTCGCGGTAGTAGCGGTGCAGCGCGGTGAATTCGCGTACGAAGGCCTCGTCGCCGAGCAGACCGCCCCGGACCGGGGCGGTCAACTCCGGGTCGTACAGTGCGAGTACGTCCGCCATCTCGGGCGGCTGCGCGGCCCCCGGGCCCCGCTCGAAGCCGAACAGCAGCCGGCCGCCGACGGCCACCAGGTCGCGGGGTACGGACGCCTGCTCGGTACGGATCCGCTCGGAGCCGGTGAGCCGCAGCTCGGTCGAGCCGAACTCCTCGGTGCGCCGCGCGTTGAGCGCCTCGGCGCGGCTCGCGAGTTCGGCGGCCCGGTCGGCCAGCCGGCGGCGCAGCACGTCGTACGTCCCCGCGTCCACGGGGCCGCCGGCGGGCGGTGCGGTCGTGGTGTCGGTTTCCATACGTACGGCCTTCCCTACGAGGTCTGTGGTGCGGGTGGTGCGGGCCCGCCCGGTGCTGGGGACGGGGAGCGGTCACCGGACGGGCCCGGGGTCGCCCGGGGCCGGGCCCTGCCGCCCGGCCCCGGGTGCCGCTGGGGTTCTTCGTCCGGATCGGGCCGGATCAGGATCCGAGCCCGGCGTGATCCGGACGAGAGGCCCTACGCGACCGGCGACCCGTTCCGTGCGGCGGGTACGTCCGAGCCACCCGCCGCCCCGGTCAGCGAGGACACCGGCACATCGGCCAGGCCCAGTTCCTGGACCGTCGTCAGCAGCTTCTGCGCCTGTCCCGGCGCGAGCCCCGCGCCCGGCGTCCGCATCATCCGCATCAGCAGCGCCGACACCGTGAGGTTCTGCACGTCCCCCGTCGACACCGAGCCCAGCACCCGTGTCAGATCGTCCGTGAACGACGAGGTGCCGTTCAGCCACGGACCCGCGAGCGCCTTCGCCGTGTCCGAGTTCTCCACGAAGCCGTCGAAGCTCTTGCCCATCGAGATGGACGAGACGAGGCGGTCGAAGAAGACCGACTCCCCGCCGACGATGTCGATGTCGGCGTTCTCCAGCCCCGTGGCCAGCACCGTCGCCTGCGCCTCGGCGACCTGCCGCTGCACATCGAGCCCGGCCAGCCGGATCTCCTTCTCCGCGGCGAGCCGCAGCCGGTACTCCTCGTGGCCGCGCGAGGCGTCGTCCAGCGCCGCCATCGCGGCCGCCTTCTCGGTGAGTCCCGCGGCCTCGGCCTTCAGCTTCTCGCCGATCATCGCCGCGTCGGCGGCCGCCTGGGCCTGGGTGCCCTCCGCGGTGGCCAGCGCCTTGAGCCTGGCTCCCTCCGCCTCGGCCCTCAGCCGGGCGGACGCGGCCTCGGCCTCGGCGAGCCCCTTCTTCTCGATGACGTCGGCCTCCGCGTCGCGCACCTGGACCTCCGCGAGGCCGGGCGCCGCGGACTCCGCCTGGATGCCCTCGGCCAGCCGCAGCTTCGCCTGGGCGTCCAGGTCCGCGGTCTTCAGCCGGGCCTCGGCGAGCGTCAGCTGCTCGGCCGCCAGGTGGCCGGCCGCCGCCTCCGCCGCCTCCGCGGCCTTGATGTCCTTGACCAGCTTCTCCTGGGCCTCCGCCTCGGCGGCGATGACGACCGACTTGCGGGTGCGCTCCGACTCCTCGACGGCCCGCAGGGTCTTGATGGACTCCTCCTGCTCGGCGACCGTGCGGTCCACGGCGATCCGCTCCCGGATCACATCGGCGACCTCGCGGCGCTCGGCCTCGACCTCCTTCGTCGCGGCGATCCGGTCGAGTTCGGTCTGCCGCTCGCGCCCGATGACCTCGATCAGCCGGTCCTTCTCGATGCGCTCGTTCTCCACGGCGATGACCCGCTCGCGGTTCTTCTGCGCGACGGCGATCTCCCGCGCCTGGTTCTCGCGCTGGATGCCGAGCTGCTCCTCGGTGCGGATGAACGCGGCCTGGGCGCCGAGGCGTTCCTCCTCCTGGACCCTGGCCGTCGCGGCCTCCTCGCGGGCCCGCAGCGTCTCGACCTCGCGGCGCTGCTTGATCTCGGCCTCGGCCTGCCGGCGCTCCAGCTCCAGGATGGTCTCGCGGGCGTCGACGTTCTGCCGGGTGATCTCCTTCTGCTCGGTGCGCTGGTACTCGTTGGTGCGCACGTGCTCGATCGCCGTCAGCTCGGTGATCTTGCGGATGCCCTGGGCGTCGAGGATGTTGGCGCCGTCGAGCTGCGCCATGGGCGTCTGCTCCAGGAAGTCGATCGCCGCGTCGTCGAGGTGGTAGCCGTTCAGGTCCGTGCCGATGACCCGGATGATCCGGTCCCGGAACTCCTCGCGCTTGGTGTACAGATCGACGAAGTCCAGCTGCTTGCCGACGGTCTTGAGCGCCTCGGCGAACTTCGCGGCGAAGAACTCCTGGATCGCCACCTTGTCGCTGGCCCGCTCCGTGCCGATGGACTGGGCGACCTTGATGACGTCCTCGACGGTCTTGTTGACGCGTACGAAGAAGTTGATGTGGATGTCGGCGCGGATGTTGTCCTGGCAGATCAGGCCCTCGCGCCCGGTGCGGCGGATCTCGATGGTCTTCACCGAGATGTCCATGTACTCGGCCTTGTGCAGCACCGGCAGGACGACGGCCCCGGTGAAGGTGACATCGACCTTCTTGGTCTTGGAGATGATCAGTGCCTTGCCCTGTTCCACCTTGCGGAAGAGCCGGCTGATGACGAGAAGCAGGGCGACGGCGATGAGCAGGACGACGGCTACGAGCACACCGAAGCCCAGGGTGATGGCATCCATGACAGTCCTTGACGGCTGGTGAGGAAGGTGGAGAGGAAGAGGGGCCCGGACGGGCGGCCGGGCGGTCGTCGGACGCGGCTGCGACCGCGACGGGTACGGGCGGGACGGGTCAGCCGGCGCGACGCGGCGTCCGGCGCGCACCGGGACCGGTGTCCGGGCGCGGGCCCGTGCCCGGTTTCGGCGGTCCCGGGTCCAGCGCCTTGTCGTACGGCGAGACCCAGAAGAACTCGCCCTCGTCGTCGTACGCGTAGAGAAGCCCCGCACTGCCCGAGACGAGAACCGCGCCGTCCGTGGCACGCGTATCGTCCGCGGTCTGCGGGCCGTCCGTCGGACGCAACAGCCTGACCTGGACGATCGCGGTGGAGCCGTCGGCCGCGGCGACCTCGGCCTGGCCGAAGTCGGCGCTGACGGAACCGGTACGGATCGTGCAGACCCGGCCGAGGAAGTCCTGCCGCGACGGAGGGGGCTCGTCCGGGAACCGCCGGCGCACCCAGTGCACCAGCATCCGCATCACGGCCCAGGCGATCAGCAGCGCCCCGGCGAGCACGGCACAGGCCAGCCCGGCGCGGGTGAGGCCGGTGGCACCGCTGCGGTGCAGCAGGACCGTACCGGCCAGGCTCGTGAACCAGCCGACGACGACCATCACGGACACCGAGACGGTGACCGGCACTCCGCCGATCCCGGCCATGCCGGTGTCGAGGTCCCCGTCGAAGGAATGGTGATCGGCCGCACCGGCCAGCACGAGGAGCCAGAAGAAGACGACCACGACCAGCGCGGCGGCGAACAGGACGGCCGGGAAGGCGGTTGCCGCGCTCAGGAACTCCCGCATCGTCCACCCCCTCCCTGTCGTCGGGGGCGGCTTCGGCGGTGGTTCCGGTGGTGACTTCGGCGGCGATTGCCGGTGCTGCGGCCCGCGGACAGCGGCGCCGCAGCAGCCGGATCTTCCCCCGTATCCCCCGTATTCCCCCGTGTTCCCCCGGTTGGTGCTGACCTGATCCTGTCATTCGAGGCCATGACTTCGCACTGCCGGAGTCCGGCAATGTTTCCAGGTGCTCGATGCCGGGCACCGGCAGCGGCCGTTGTGCGTTGAGGTGAGTGTCGAGGTCGCGTCAGGACTGGAGGAGTACGCGTGGCGGTGCCGGAGGTTTCCGACGAGTATCTGGGGGACTACGTCCGCATCCTGGCCGATGTCGCCGCCACCGGGCGCCGATTGACCCGGGACGAGCTGGACACCCGCCGACTCCTGGGCCGGGAGGCGGCCGAGGCCGGATGCCAGCTGCGAGCCCTGGTCGGCCTCCATCTCGCCGCGACCCGCACCGACTGGCCGCGCGCCGCTTCGGCCGACGAAGCGTCGGCCGACTCCGTGCTGGCCGCGGTCGAGCAGGCCGTCGACGCCTTCGCCGAGGGCTTCGAGCGGGCCCAGCGGCTCACCGTGCGGCGCGAGGAGGCGGCCCGCCGAGAGTTCATCGACGATCTGCTGTACGGGCGAAGCGACTTGGGCCGGCTCGCCGAGCGGGCCACCCGGTTCGGGCTGCGCCTCTCACGCGCCCACGCGGTCGCGGTGGCGAGCGGCCCGGAGGCGTACACCGAGACGGACTCCGTACCGCGCGCCGTGGAGGCGGCGCTGCTCACGCGGTTCAGCGGCCGGAAGATCCTGATCACGACGAAGGACGGGCGGCTGGTCTGCATCGCTCCCGGCAGCCAGCCCGATGTCCTGCGGTACTTCGCCAAGCAGTCCCACGCGGCGACGGACGGCGGCCGGGTCGCCGTCGGCCGCCCGCACCGGGGCCCCGGCGGCGTGGTCCAGTCCTACGACGAGGCGCTCGACGCACTGGATCTCGCGGAGCGGATGGATCTGGACGACCCGGTGCTGTACTCGGCCGACCTGCTGGTCTATCCGGTGCTGACCCGGGACCGGCAGGCGATGGCCGATCTGGTGCGCAGCCAACTGGGCCCGCTCCAGCAGGCGCGCGGCGGCGCCGAACCCCTGCTGCGGACGCTCGACGTCTACTTCGACTCGGGCTGTGTGGCCGCCGAGACGGCGCGTCGGCTGTCGCTGAGCGTGCGGGCGCTGACCTACCGGCTGGAGCGGATCCATCAGCTGACGGGTGCCGACCCGTCCGACCCGATGCACCGTTACACGCTGCAGACGGCGGTCATAGGCGCCCGGCTGCTGGACTGGCCGGCCAAGGATCTGTGACCCGCTCCACACCGACCGCGCCGCGCCCGTGCGGGCGCCGGGTTCCGCCCGACCGGTCGTCAACGCCCGCAACGGGTGGCGGCGGTGGGGCCCGACCTCGGGTACGGGCCGGGCCGGCGCACCCTGGCCGTGGCAGCGGGGACGGCCCGTCCGGGGGCCTGTGCGGTCAGTTGGGGATCGACGGTGAGGACGGTGACCCCGAGCGGTGTGCCGAGCGCGCGCAGGGCCGGCTCGGAGAGCCTGATCCAGGGCTGGCCGTTGCCCAGGGTGGCGGCCAGCCGATGCGCGGAGGTGAAACCGACGGCCGTGCGGTCGCCCAGCGGCGTACGGAAGAAACGGGCCGTCCACCCGGTGGCGAGGCCGACCGGTCCCGGCCGGACGGGGACGAAGAGCGGTCCGGCCGGGCCGGGTTCAAGAGGTTCGGGATCGTCCGTTCCGCTGCGCTCGGACATGGTGTGCCTCCTCGGCGGGCGGGCTCTGCGGCTGTGCTGCGCCCTCCACGTTATGCCCCCGGCGGAGGGACTCCGGGAGGGCCTTGACGCGCATGTGACGCGAAACCCCGCCGCCGTTACGCGATGCTGACGCGTGACGGCGGCGGGGTCTCGGAAGAAAGCGGCCGGGGATGCGCATCGGGGGAGTAGCGCATCCCCGGCCTGCCGGGCGCGGACCGGTGGTCGGTCGGTCCGCGGTCGTCCCGGCGGTACGGAGGGCGGGCCGGGAGGCCGGTCCGCGGGGGATACATCGGGTCTTTTGTCCGGATCGGGCGGGATCGGCCACCGGGGCACACGAGCCCGGCCTGATCCGGACGAGAGGTCCTACAGGTCGAACTCGTGCGGCGGAAGGTCGAGTGCGAAGCACGCCTCGCGCACGACGGCCTGCTCCGTCTTGTCGAAGTCGCCGTCGGCGCCGCCGATGACGATGCCGATCTGGATGACGGCACGCGCCTCGGCGGGCTTCTTCTTCGCCTTGCCGATCTCCTGGAGCACGCTGACCTTGCCGAAGGCGAAGTCGGCGGTGAGCTTGTTCACATACTCGTTGAAGCGGCGCTGCAGATCGTCCGCCGGGAAGTTCTGGAGAACCTCGTTGGTGGCGATCAGTGAGGCGACACGCTGGCGTTCGGACGGATCGATGGAACCGTCGGCGGCGGCGACCAGGGCGCACATCGCCATGCTCGCATCGCGGAACGCACCGCTCTTCAGGTCGTTCTTCTTCGCTTCCAGCTGCGACTGCATCGACGAAGCGGATTCCTTGATCCGATCCCACAGTGCCATGTCGTCTCCATACGTTGCGTTGCGTTGTGTTGCCGGAACGAAATCCAACTCTACAGACGTGTAGAAGTTAGCAGGACGGGTGCCCGCTGTGTCCGGAAACGGTGGTAACGGCCCGCACCGGGCCGTAAGCCCGATGTCGTGGGCGCGGGGCCCGTGCGTCGTCCGGAGACCCGGGCCGCAACGTCGTCCCGGTCGCTTCGCCCGACAGACTCTCAGTCGGCGGACGAGGCGAACTCCTCCTGCGCGGCGGGTGCCGGACGGGCCGCGGGAATCCGGGCGCTGCCCGTGGTGTCCCCGCCGTCCCGGCCGCGCCAGGCCTGGACGCGCGCCACGACCGGCTGGGTCCAGCGGGCGGTGAGCGGTCCGACGATGACGAGGATGAGGACGTACGCGGTGGCGATGGGCCCGATACGGGGCTCGGTCGCCACGGCCAGGCCGGCGATGACGATGGAGAACTCACCGCGGGCGACGAGCGTTCCGCCGGCCCGCCACCGTCCGCGCGAACCGATCCCGGCCCGCCGGGCCGCGTACCAGCCGGTGCCGATCTTGGTGAAGACGGTGACGATCGCCAGCAGCGCCGCCGGAAGCAGCACCGGAGGAATCGCGGAGGGGTCGGTGGAGAGTCCGAAGAACACGAAGAAGACGGCGGCGAACAGATCCCGCAGCGGGGTCAGCAGCTTGCGCGCCCCCTCGGCGACCTCGCCCGACAGCGCGATCCCGACCAGGAACGCCCCGACGGCCGCGGACACCTGCAGCTCCTGTGCCACACCGGCCACCAGGACGGTCAGGCCGAGCACGACCAGGAGCAGCATCTCCGGATTGTCGGAGGACACGGCCCGGCTGATCAGCCGTCCGTGCCGCAGCGCCAGATAGAGCACGAACCCCACGGTGCCGAGCGCGACGAGCAGCGCGATGCTGCCTCCGGCGAGTCCCACTCCCGCGAGCATCGCGGTGAGCAGCGGCAGGTACACGGCCATCGACAGGTCCTCGATGACCAGGACACCCAGGATGACGGGTGTCTCCCGGTTCCCCAGCCGTCCCAGATCGGTGAGCACCTTCGCGATCACCCCGGACGACGAGATCCAGGTGACGCCGGCCAGCGCCACGGCTCCCACGGGCCCCCAGCCGAGCAGCAGCGCCGCCACCGCCCCGGGGGTCGCGTTGAGCACGAAGTCCACGGCTCCGGACGGGTATTGCGTCTTGAGACTGGTCACCAGCTCCGAGGCGCTGTACTCCAGGCCGAGCAGGAGCAGCAGAAGGATGACGCCGATCTCGGCGCCGACGGCGGTGAATTCCTCACTGGCCCCCAGCGGCAGCAGCCCGCCGTCCCCGAAGGCGAGTCCCGCCAGGAGGTACAGCGGGATCGGCGAGAGCCCTATTCGCCCGGCGAAGCGTCCGATGATGCCGAGTCCCAGAATGACGGAGCCGAGCTCCACCAGCAGCGCGGTCGTGTCGTGCACGGTCAGCCCTCCGAAATGATCTCGGAGAGCGCGTCGACGCCCTCCCTCGTACCTACGACGACGAGCGTGTCCCCGATGGCCAGCCGGAAGTCCGGCCCGGGAGACGGATGCGCACTGTGCGTCCGGAGCACGGCCACGATCGAGGCCCCCGTCCGCGTCCGCGCCTTCGTGTCCCCGAGCAGCCGCCCGCCGTACGGGGAGCGGGTTCCGAGCGGTATGTGCTCGGTGACGAGATCGATGCCCTCGGTGCGTACCGCGTCGATGGGCGCGGAGTCGATGAGGTGCGCGAGGCCGGTGGCCTCCTGCGGTGTCAGGGGTACCGAGAGGCGGCACGAATCAGGGTCGTCCTGGTCGTAGAAGCCGATGAACCGCCGCCCGTCGTGGTGGACGACGACGGAGATGTGCTGTCCCGACTCGGTCGTGTAGTCGTACTGCACACCGACTCCGGGCAGCGTGGTGCGGTGGGTTCCCATGACGTCCTCCCGAAGGGTGCGGCGGTGCGGCGACGCACTTGGTGATCTCTTTAGGTTCCCATTACTTTATCCGGAGGCTTCCGCCGCCTTCGGGTGCAAGGCCGCCGGACGCGCCCCGCGAACCCGGCCCGAGCCGGATGCAGGCCCCAGTGCTGCGACCGGAGAGGTTCACCGGCTCGCGACGCCCGGCACGGCACCTCGCCGCGTTGTCGCATCACCCGAGTACGTCCCGTACGAGGGCGATCCTCCGCCTTGCGAAGCACCGCACCGGACGCCGCGAGCTTTTCGGCAAACCTTTCCGGCCACAGCACTAGACTCGCCGGGCCGAGGGCGGCCGGGGCCGCCCTCGGCGCGACCACGGCGACCGTCGGAAGGGCCAGGATGCCGCGCAGTCGAGAGCTCAAGTTCCGGGCGGTCACGGCGTTCCAGCGGCATGTCGCCAACCCGCTCACCAGACGGTTGCCGTCGCAGACCCTCCTGGAGACGACGGGCCGCACCTCGGGCCTTCCGCGCCCCACCCCGGTGGGCGGCCGACGCGTGGGCCGGGAGTTCTGGCTGGTGTCGGAGTACGGCGAGAAGTCGCACTACATCCGCAACATCCAGGCCGATCCCCGGGTCCGGGTCAGGATCAAGGGACGGTGGCACACCGGTACCGCCCACCTCCTGCCCGAGGACGACGCCCGTGCCCGGCTCAAGAAGCTGCCGCGGGGCAACAGCGCCGCGGTGCGGGCGCTGGGGACGGACCTGCTGACGGTGCGGGTGGATCTGGCGGACTGACGCCGGCCCCCACCGGTCCGGACGTGCGCGTGCCCGGCCGGTGCGGTGCCGGCCGGGCACGGGCGGGGGTGCGGTCCGGGTCAGCCGGTGATCTCGATCTTCCCGTCGGGGGTCGCGGCGGGCGCGTCCGCGGCCCGGTCGGGAAGTCCGGCCGAAGTCGCTCCGGCGGCGCCGCCCTTGAGGTTCTTCAGCAGCGCGGCCAGGTCGACACCCGTGGCGGAGCTGAGGAGTTCCATGCCCTGCGCGACGTTGTCCGTGACGGTACGCGACACCCGGCTCGCGCCGTCCGTCGAGATCACGGTCATCTTGTCGATGGCGCCCAGCGGTTCGGACGCCTTGGCGACGACCTGCGGCAGCACCTCGACCAGCATCTGGAGCACGGCCGCGTCGCCGTAGCGGTCGAACGCGTCCGCCTTCTTCTGCATGGCCTCGGCCTCGGCCGCACCCTTGGCCGCGATGGCCGCGGCCTCCGCCTCGCCCTCGATGCGTACGGCGTCGGCGAGTGCCGAACGGTGCAGCTTCTCACCCTGACCGGTCAGCCGGGAGCGCTCGGCGTCCGCCTCGGCCTCCTTGACCTGGGCGATCCGGCGGGCCTCGGCCTCCTGCTCGGCCTGGTAGCGGGCGGCGTCGGCGGGCTTGCGGACCTTGGTGTCGAGCTCGCGGTCGGTCAGTGCGGCCTGGCGCTCGGCGACCTTCTCCTGCTCCTGGAGGACTTCCTGCTGACGCGCGGCCTCGGCGAGCGGGCCCGCCGCGTTGGCCTTGGCCGCGGCGGCCTCCGTCTCGGCCTTGATCTCGGCCTGCTTGAGGTAGAAGGTCCGCTCGGCGATGGCGATCTCCTCGGCCGCCTTGAGCCGGGCCTGCTCGGAGGCGCGCTTGGCGATCGCCTCGGCGATGTCCGCCTCCTGCTTGGCGCGGGCGGCCTCGGGGCGACCGAGGTCTTCGAGGTAGGAGCCCTCGGTGGTGATGTCCTGGATCTGGAAGGCGTCCAGGATCAGGCCCTGGCCGGAGAGGCTGGCCTCGGCCTCCTCCGCGACCTGGCCGGCGAACGCGGCGCGGTCGCGGATGATGTCCTCGACCGACATCCGGCCGACGATGGCGCGCAGGGCGCCGGAGAGCACTTCCTGGGTGAAGCCGACGATGCCGTCCTGCTGCTGGAGGAATCGCTGGGCGGCGGCCCGGATCGCTTCCTCGCTGCCGCCGACCTTGACGATCGCGACGCCTTCGAGGTTGGACTTCACACCCCGCAGGGTGACGGCTCCGCGCACGGCCACCGGGATGTGCCGGCTGGACAGGTCCAGGGTGAACTTCTGCTGGACGAACGGGACGACGAAGACGCCGCCGCCGACGACGACCTTCTGGCCGCTGTTGTCGATGCTGGTACGGCCGGTCACCGGGTCGGTCGACTTCTTGCCGCGGCGTCCGGTGATGATGAACGCCTCGCTGGGCCCGGCGACCTTGTAGCGGGTGATGACGACGAGGGCGAGCAGCACCAGGAGTACGACGACTCCGACGACTGCGGTCACGACTGGGCTCATAAGGGTGTCCCCCCTGCCTCCCTGCGGGGAAGGCAGCTTGTTTTCGGACGGTGTGACGGCTGACGGTGCTCAGCGCTCGACGGGGCGCACCGCGACCGAGGTGGTCGACAGCGCCGCCTCCACCCAGATCTCGGTGCCGCGTGCGACCGGCACCGGGCTCTTCGCCGCCAGCTTCACGGGCTGGCCCGCGAGCCGCAGGAGGACCTCGCCGTAGCCGTCGGCCGGGATGGCCGTGACGACCGACCCGGACGTGCCGACGAGATCCTCGCCGCGTGGTGTGGTGCTGGTCTGGTCCCTCATCAGGGCCTGGCTGAACTTCCAGGTCAGCCAGGCCGCGACGATTCCCGCCAGCACTCCGGCCGCGGTGGCGACGACCGTGCCCGCGCCGGTGGTGCCGAGCACGATCGCGCCGCCGAAGCCGAGCATGGAGAGGAATCCGGCGATGACGGGGAGGGACAGGAGGCCGTCGAAGAGGCCGTCCAGTACGCCTCCGAAAAGCCCTTCGAGGATCCCGTCGAAGATCAGGGACAGGGCGAGCAGGACGATTCCCGCGATTCCGAGACCGAGAAACAACGTCACGTGATCACCTTCCCCGGTCCCCGGAATCCCCCGCGCATGTCTCCCCCGAACATTTCCGTCGAACTGGCTGCATGCTCCCATACGCGCCCGGCAACGGACACTGCCGGGTTCCGGCAATCTTTATGCGGTTTTGATGCCGGACAGCTGTTCGGCCAACGTGTCCAGGGACTGGAACGTGGCTCCGAGGAGCGCCACATGCTTCCAGCGCACTACGCCGTCCGGCCCGATGAGGAAGACCGCGCGGCGCACCCCGATCCCGGGCGCCGCGACGCCGTACGCGCGGGCGGTCTCCCGTCCGGCGTCCGCGAGCAGCGGCATCCGCAGTCCGTGGGCGCGGGCGAAGGACTCATGACTGTCCACACCCTGTGGACTGATTCCCCAGACCTCCGCGTCGAGTCCCTCGAAGGTCTGCATGCCCGAGGAGTACGAGCAGAGCTGCTTGGTGCACACGGCCGTGTTGTCGCCCGGGTAGAACGCGAGGACCACGGCACGCCCCCGCGCCGCGGAGAGGGTGTGGTCGCGGCGCTCGAACGTCTCGCCGGTGAGCGTGCCGCCCGGCAGCGTGAAGTCCGGTGCGGTCCGGCCGATTTGCGGTGACGATCCCATGTCGGTTCCTCCGAGGTTCGGTGCTGCGGAAGTGTTCCGGGTGGTGCTCCGTACAGCATGCTCGTCACGGGACCGGCCCCCCGCACCAGGAGGTACCCATGCCAGACCGACGACCACCCTCCGCCGCCGTGCTCCTGCTGCACGGCGGCCGTGAGACGGGCCTGGGCCCGCCCCCGCCCGGCCCGCTGAACCTGCCCGCCGCGCGGATGCGTCCCTTCGCGCGGGCCCTCGCCGGGGCGACGGGCGACGGCGCGGCGGACATCCTCGTACGCCCCGCCCGCTACACCCACCGCGGCTGGAACGGCCCCCGCGAGGACCCGTACCACGACGCCGTACGCGCGCTCGACGCCCTGCGCCGCGAGGCCGGTGAGATCCCGGTGGTCCTGGTCGGCCACTCGATGGGCGCCCGCGCCGCCCTGCGCGCCGCCGGCCATCCGCTGGTACGCGGCGTGGTGGGCCTCGCCCCGTGGTGTCCGGCCGACGATCCGGTCACCCAGCTCGCCGGCCGCGATGTCGTTCTGCTGCACAGCACCCGCGACCGGGTCACCAGTCCCCGGGAGTCCCAGTCCTTCACCGCCCGTGCCCGCCGGGCCGGTGCCCACGCCTGTCTGATCGCGATCCGGGGCAGCGACCACGCGATGCTGCGGCGCGCCGGTGCCTGGCACGAGCTGACGACATGTGTCGTCACCGGTCTGCTGGGCCTGGGCCCGCTGCCCGGCGCGGTCACGACGGCGCTCCGCCTGCCCCTGGCCGCCCCCGCGACGGACGGGACCCTCGACCTGGACCGGCTCGATCTCGGCCGACGGGACCACGCCCCGTCCGGACGCGGGCGGCCGGGGTCCGGGGCGTGACGGCTCGCGGCGCCGGGGTCACGCTCGTTTCCGGGGGCGGCGCCGTGGTGCAGGGGCGGGGGAACGGGCGCACCCTGGTAGGGAGGTGATCGTCATGGTGCAGACAACTGTCGGGTGGCATGTGGACCTGGAATTCGAGGAGGACACCCACCGCACCCGCGCGGCCGCTCTGGTCCGGCTTCCGGACGGGAACGAGGTGCGGGCCCACGGGTATGCGAGCCGTCACCCCTCCGACAAGGATCAGCCGCGGGTGGGCGAGGAGATCGCGGGAGCCAGAGCGCTCAATGAGCTGGCGATGAAGATGCTGACGAAGGCGCACGACGAGATAGACGAGGCGTCCGGCCGGACATCGCACCCGCTCACCTGAGCCGCGACTGCCGGAATCCCCGCCGCCGGAGTTCCGGGCGTGCACGCGCCCGGGGCCCGGCGGCCATGTGCGGGCCGTTCCCCGCGGGAGGCGCCGCGTGCACGCGGGAGGGCGGCCGGGCCCGCCCGGCGGACGAGGGCGCGGCGGGATCCGGCTGCGGATGCGCCGCGCGGGTGGGCGGCCGACGATTGAAGGCCGGGCTGCGGGAGGCCCGTGCCCCCGCCCCAGGAGGTCGACGTGCAGACCGATGCGTACGCCCACGGCGCCATGCCGTTCGACCCGGCGAGCCTGGTGGCTCTGGTCGAGGACACCATGGCCGGGGTGGGTGTCCTCGACTTGGGGCTGCGGTATCTGTACGTCAACCCCGCCCTCGAACGGCTCAACGGGGTTCCGGCCGCCGAACACCTCGGACGCACCGTCTCCGAGGTCCTGCCCGGGGTCGACGCCGGCGAGGACATGATGCGGGCCGTGCTCGCCGACGGGAAACCCCGTGAGATCACCTCCAGCGGATTCACCGCCGCGGCGGGCACCGGCCGACGGTACTGGCACGGGGTGTACCACCGGCTGGAGGTCGGCGGGCGGATCGTGGGCCTGGCCGGGATCATGCTGGAGATCATGACCTCGGACCGGGGACGGGAGGAGCTGGCGCAGGCCCGGCGGCACCTGACCCTGCTCGACATGGCGGCCACCCGGATCGGCACCACGCTCGACATGGACACCACCTGCTCGGAACTCGTCGACCTCGTCGTACCGGGCCTGGCGGACCTCGCCACGGTCGAGGTGTTCCCGCCCGATATCGCCGCTCCGGTACGCCCCGCGCCCGCCGGTGTGCTGCGGCTGCGCAGGGCGGCGCTGACGGCGGTGACCGGGCTGCGCGCCGAGCTGCCGGCGTTCGGGCTGACCGGTGAGTACATCGACTACCAGGAAGGCGCGGCCGTACAGCGCTGTCTGGCGACCAACCAGCCGGTCGTGGAGAACCGCACCACCGACGAACAGCTCAGGCGCTCCGCCCCCGCTCCCGACCGGGTCGCCGCCTACCGTGCCCTCGGGATGCATTCGGCGGTCATCGTGCCCCTCACCGTACGCAGCCGTCCGCTCGGCATCCTCGGCCTGATCCGGGCGGGGAACTCACCGGACTTCACGGACGAGGACGTGGTGGTCGCCCGGGAACTCGCCGGCCGCGCCGCCGTCGACCTCGACCACGCCCGCCGGTTCGGCCACGAGCACACCATCGCTCTGGAGCTGCAGCGCGCCCTGCTGTCCGAGCCGCGCCCGCCGCACCCGCACATCGAGATCGCCACCCGCTATCTGCCGGCCGACCGGAGCGTGATGGTCGGCGGCGACTGGTTCGACGTGATCCCGCTGCGGGACGGACGGCATCTGAAGGCGATGGGCGATGTGATGGGCCACGGGGTGGAGGCGGCGGTCGCCATGAGCCACTACCGCTCGCTGCTGCGGATGTTCGCCGACGACGAGCTGCCGCCGCACCGCATCCTGGAGCAACTGGACCGGATGGTCGAGCGGTCCGGACTGGACCGGGCGGCGACCTGTCTGCTGGCCGTCGTCGACCGGGACGGCGGGGCGTGCGAGGTGGCGAGCGCCGGTCATCTGCCGCCGGTGCTCATCGATCCGGGAGCAGCGGGAACCAGGGTGTGCGACGAGGTGCCGGTGGGACCGCCGCTCGGTACCGGGTTCGGCGGGTACCGGACGACATCCGTGGAGTTCGGGCCGGGCACGGTGCTGTTCCTGTACACCGACGGCCTGGTGGAGCGGCGCGGGGAGGACATCGACGTCTCCGTCGCCCGCCTCAGGGAACTGACGCTGCCCGCGGGCGGGAGCCTCGACGAACTGCTGGACGGCGTCCTGCGGCGGTTCGGGCCGGGCGCGGAGGACGACATAGCCGTGCTGGCCTCGCGCACCCGGCCCCGCACCACCCCCTGACCCGGGACGCCGCCCGGCACCCGGGGCCGGTCAGCCCAGCTCCAGGCTGGTGATGCCGAACAGGCCGGTGTGGTCGACATCCGGTGACGGGCCCGTGTACATCCGGGCGGTCTCGAACGAGGGGGTGAGCCCCAGCTGTTCCGCGAGGCGCACGGCCGCCGGGTTGACGTCGGGTACGTCGATCGCCACCGGGGTGTCCGGATCGGTGGCCGCGAGCGCGCTGACGAGGGCAGCGGCCACCTCGGGCGACCGGGCGTACACGGGACCGATGCGGGACGACGTACGGCAGGGGCGCGTCACGGCGAGGCCCTGCAGCTCCCCGTCGCGGACGGCGGCGAGCGAGGTGCGCCCGGGACCGGCGATCCACGGGGCGAGGAAGCTGTCGCGGTCGGCGGGGAAGAAGCGGCGGTCGTAGGAGGCCAGCCGGTCGAACGGGACGGAGCGGGCGTCGACCAGGGCGGTGCCGGGCGGGACGGGCAGCCCGGCGGGCGGCCGGCCCTCGTAACGCATGTTCGTCCAGACGGAACGGAAGCCGGATCTGCGGTAGTTGGGCTGTTGGGCCACGACACCGTCCAGCCCGACGTTGCGCCCGTCCAGCCGTGCCATGCCGGCCCGCCACAGCCGGCTGCCGTAGCCCTGGCCGCGCAGCTCGGGGCGGGTGAGGTAGAAACCCAGGAACCCGAAGTCGCGGCCGTAGCGGACCACGGAGACGCAGGAGACCGGAGTGCCGTCGAGCCGGCCGACAAGGAAGCCGCGCGGGTCCGTGGCGAAGAAGGCGTGACGGTCGGTCAGCCCGGGGTTCCAGCTCTCCTCGTGGGCCCATTCGGCCAGCATCGTGAGGTCGTCGGCGCTTGCGGTGGTGATCTCGAAGTTCGGCACGGGGCACCTGTACCCCGGGGGCGGTCGGTTCAACGGTGGTCCTTGCGTCATCACCCGGTCCGTGGCCGGGCCGTGCCGTCGAACGCCGCTCAGAGCCTGTCGGGTGACCTCCGGCCGGGCGGACGCGGTCACCCGACAGGCTCTCAGACGAACAGGAACGTGCCCGCCGTCGCGGCCCCCAGCAACGCTCCGGCGACCGTCTGCGCCACCGAGTGGTACCCGAGCGCGACACGCGACCAGCACACCGCGACGGTCATCGCGTACGCGAGCAGCCACCACGGGGAGTGGACCACGGCGGGCAGCGCGACGACGGCCGAGGCGACGGCGGCGTCCACCGAGATCTTCCAGACGGTGTTGACGGCCAGCAGGATCACCGTCATCGCCCAGAGGGCGAGCATCGCCACGAGGATGCCGGTGGGGGCGTGGCCCAGGACCATCACCAGTGAACCGGTGCCTATGGAGCCGAGGATGACGAAGAAGATCGGGGCCCGTTTGGTGCGGTCGACGACATGACGGTCGCCCCAGGTGCCGCGCCCCCGCTCCCATTCGATGTACCCGGCGGGAATGATCCCGGCGCACAGGGCGCCGAGCAGGCCCCACAGGAGTCCGGTCCAGTGACCGGCGGCGGCCAGGCCGATGCCGAGCATGCCGACCAGCAGCAGATTGCGCGGCTGGAAGACGTCGGTGACGGTGCGCGCGGTGCCGGTGCGCGGTGAGGCGGCGGCGTCGGTCGCACCGGTGGGACCGGCCGTTGCTGTGGTGTCGGTGGACGTCATGCTGTCTCCTCCAGGGACGGGGTGCGGGCGGTGGTTCCGGTGTCCGCCGCGGACTGCGCGGATTCTGCCGACGCGGCGGACACGGCACGGGCCAGCACCTGCTCCGCCCGGTCCTGAGTGACCGTCCGGTAGGCGGCGGCCACCCGGACCAGCCAGGCCACCTCGCCGTCCTGGTCGGTGGCGTGCTGGTCCTCGACGGTCGCGGCGCCCGAGGCGGGCGCTCCGCTGCTCCTGGCCCGCAGCGCCGCCTTGATCCAGTACGCCTCGGCGAGCGGTCCGGCCCTCCCGTCGTCCGGGCCGTCGGCGCGGGTGCCGTCCGCGGCGGCGGCCCTGGCGGCCGGGAGCAGGGTGTCGGGGACGTAGTGGCGCAGCTTCTCGACGGCGTCCGCGATATCGGCGGCCCAGCGGTCGACTCGCAGGTCCGCGGGGGTGTCGAAGCGGGTCAGCTCGCGGGCCAGCGAGGCCGGCGGGTCGAAGGGCTGCTCGGGGAAGGCCGTCATCAACTCGGACCAGAGGCCGTGCAGTTCGACCTGGGCCCGCCACAGTTTCGCGCGCCGCTGTCCCCTGCTGAGGGCGGGAATGGAGGCACCCACCGCGAAGAGGGCGAAGAGCACCACCTGCGCCGCCTCGGTGATCTCGTCGAACTTCAGGGCGAAGTCCTCGCTCGGGGTGTCGACGACACCGACCCACAGGAACAGGGTCCGGCTGACGGTGTACCCGACCCCGATGAACATGGCGGAGGTCATCATCCCGAGGCCCACGCGCAGATGGCGCAGCCCGGCACCGGCGGTGGCCAGCGCCCACTGGTAGGCGCAGACGGCGGACGCGGTGCCCAGGTAGAGGTAGAACACGCTCATGTACAGGGTGGCGCCCCACTGTCCCGCGTGGTCGGCGACGAAGCGGTCCGAGGGTACGGAACGGTCGACGACGGTGAAGAACAGCACGGTCAGCAGGATCAGCGTGGCGACCGACGCCTTGGCCGCCACCCGCTGGATGGTGCGGGCGAAGCGCACATGGCGCGGAACGGCTCCGGCGTCGGGGTACCGGCCGTAGATCGCGACGATGTAGCTGAGGATCGCCAGGATCGCGATCGTCGCCGTGTAGTGCTTGATGAGCACGGCGAGGTCGGTGACGGCGCTGTCGTTGAGGGCGATGCGCACGGCCCGGGTCTTGGTCCACAGGGCCGCGGCGAATCCCGCGTAGCAGCCCCACAGGGCCCGGCGGCGCTTGTCTTCCTCGTCGCCCCACAGGGCGGCCGGCATGCGCCACAGGGCGACGGCCGTCATCAGAGCCGCTACGAGATAGCCGGCGAGATCGAGCGGGGTCACGGCGGAATCCTCGGGAGTGGGGGGCTGGGGACCGTTCGGTGTCAGGTGCGGCGGAACAGACCGCGGCGGCGGTTGGCGACGGGCCGGGAGAGGGAGTTCGCCAGGCGCCCCACCATGTCGTCGCTCGTCACGTCCCGGGCCATGCGGGGAATGAGCGAGGCGCCGAACTCGGCCATGCGTTCGTCGTGGGTGTCGTACTGCGCGCGGGCCTGCACGGTGCCGTCGCCCGAGCGGAGAGCGTCGGCGATCGTGGCGGCCACCGGCCGCGGAGCACCGGCGGCCGCGGGGGGCCGCGGCGGGGCCTCGGTGCCGAGGACCCGGGTGATCAGCGAGGTGTCGAAGACCGGCAGCAGCCGCCGGAGCTGTTCCGGATCGAGGGAGGTGCCGTGGTCGAACCACTCGTGGCACAACTCGTGCAGGATGACGTGCTGGGTCTGGTACGCGGTCGGGCGGCGCCGGTAGAGCACGAAGCTGGTCCCGCCGGTCTTCAGCCGCAGACCGCAGGCGGCGTTGACGCGGGCCAGCCGGTCGGGCATCTCGTGCAGCACGATGGTGCGGCCGCGGGCCGCCTCCATGTTCGCCACCAGTGCGTCGATGGAGAAGGGGGCGGGGATGGGCAGGTCGGCCAGCCCGGCCTCGCACTCCTTGC
Organism: Streptomyces sp. NPDC093149; assembly: GCF_044754145.1. Classification (NCBI taxonomy): domain Bacteria; kingdom Bacillati; phylum Actinomycetota; class Actinomycetes; order Kitasatosporales; family Streptomycetaceae; genus Streptomyces; species Streptomyces sp. NPDC093149. The sequence goes on along the minus strand of NZ_JBIVON010000005.1, from coordinate 177,422 downwards.
GCAGTTGGCGCAGCGACATGAGGACCTACTTCTCCGGCTCGCCGAAGGGGGCGCCGCCACCGTCGGCGGTGTTCCGCCGCCCCTTGGCGTCCTCCAGCAGGGAGAGCGCGAACTGCAGCAGCTCCGGCGGGAGTCCGTCCTCGTCGAGGCCGCGCCCGGCCAGTCCGCTGATCTCCCCCGTACGCCGCTTCGCGAGGAACTGGAGTCCGGCGACGACGTCGTCGACGACCTCGGACTCCTCCTTGAAGAACCGCCAGTCCACGCCGAAGCCCAGACCGAGCGCCTTGAGGATGTCCTCGGAGGGCTGGGTGACCTTTCCGGCGAGAATGTTGGAGAAGTAGCTGTGCGAGAGGGAACCGCCGCGTTCCCTGACCAGATCGGCGAAGACCCGTCCCGAGACCTTCTGGCCGGGGAACGTCTTCTCCACCATGTACTCGACCTTCTGCTGCAACGTCCGCAGCTCCGGCACACGTTCCTTGCCGCCGTCCATCCGGTCCCCCACGTATCCGCACGCCCGACCGGCGCCGCGCGGTCTGTGATTCGGTCAACGGGCTCGTACTGTAACGAACCCTGACGGGGCGTCCTGAGTGCGGTCGGTGGTACGGGAGCGGGCTTGCGCAAACACTCTACGTCACTGTTAACTCGAAAAAACACGGGCAGGGAACCGCGAGGGGAGTCCCCTGCCCGTGAAGTCTGCATGAGTAAAAGGGGCATGCTTCGCATAGTGGTGTAGCCCTTCACGACGGGGGATGCGTGAAGGGCTACACCAGCATTATGACCGCTGGTCAGGCCACCATCAACTGACCGGTGGGTCAGTGAGTGTGAGGCGTGTCGCGGCGCGTGGCCCCGACGGCGGCCCGTGGCCCTCCCGTCACCGTCCGCCCGCGACCCGGAGCACCGCTCCGGTCACATAGGACGCCTCGGGGGACAGCAGCCACGCGATGGCGGCCGCGATCTCCGGGGCGGCTCCGACGCGGCCGAGCGGGATGCCGGGCACGGCGGCGTCCGCGCGGCCCGGGTCGCCCGCCGTGGTGTGCATGTCGGTGTCGATCATTCCCGGGGCGACCGCGTTGACCCGGATGCCGTCGGCCCCCAGTTCCTTGGACAGCCCGATCGTCAGGGTGTCCGTCGCCCCCTTCGTCGCGGCGTAGTGGACGAAGTCCCCGGGGCTGCCGAGGGTGGCGGCGGCCGAGGAGACATTGACGATCGCTCCGGAACCGGTGGCCGCCATGTCCTTGGCGGCCCGGCGGCAGCACAGCAGATAGCCGAGGACGTTCACGTCGAGGACCTGACGCAGCGTCCGGGCGGAGGTGTCGACGAGCCGCCCCAGAGGTCCCGTCACTCCCGCGTTGTTGACCAGCCCGGTGACGGGGCCGAGCTGCGCGGCGGCGGTGTCGAAGAGCCGTTCCACGTCGGCCTCCACGGAGGTGTCCACCCGCACCGTGACGCAGCGTGCCCCCGCGGCCCGGACCGCCGCCGCGGTCCGCTCGGCGGCCTCGGCGTCGCTCACGAAGCCCAGGGCGAGGTCATGCCCCTCGGACGCGAGGCGGACACAGGTCGCGGCACCGATGCCGCGGCTGCCACCGGTGACGACGGTGACGGGTCGCGACGACGCGGTGGTGCTGTTGACTGACACTGGAGGAACCTCTCGTTCGGGCCATGCCTGTCACGCCGTACGCGGATTGTACGGAGAGCGCCTGCGGGGGAGCCCTTGCGTCCGAAGGCCACCCACGGGGGACGACCGGGCCCGTGCACGCCCCGCCGCCTGCTGTTGGAGTGGTGCCGGACGGGCCGTTGGCGTGGTGTGCGGCACGGGGCGGGCGGGGTGCCTAGGGTCGACGGCTGACGGACCGCTGCCGGCGTGGACCGGGTTGAATCGCCCGACGCCCGGTGACGGCCCCTCCTCAACGGCGTTCCTCTGCCATCGCCTCGCATTGCGGTGGCAGGGGACGCCGACCGTCGTCGCCGGCGTCCGGTCGCGGGGCCGGGTGCGCGACCCGCTGTTCTCGCGGTGAATTCCCGGCAGGGTCAACCACCGGTTCCTGGGCGGGAGTCCGGGGGGTAGCCCCACCGTTCGCCGTCGTGTCTCCCGGATGGGCCGGGGCCCTCGGTTCGACAAGGCTTGCAGCATGACGACCCACCGCAGATCCGCAGCGTTCATCGCCCTGTCCGTCACCGTTGCCGCCACCGCTCTCACCGGAGCCGCGGCCCCGCCGGCCCACGCCGGTGGCGCCTTACCCGCACTCGACTGGCGGCCCTGCGCCGAGTCCGGCGGCCCCGCCGCGCAGGAGTGCGCCGAGCTGCCCGTACCGCTCGACTACCGGTCCCCGGACGGTCCGCAGCTCACCCTCGCCGTGACCCGGCTGCGCAGCGACCGTCCCTCGGCCCGGCGCGGCACGCTGCTGGTGATCCCCGGCGGCCCCGGCTCGTCCGGGGTGCAGCGGGTGACACAGAAGGGGGAGGAGCTGCGGCGGGAGACGGCCGGGCAGTACGACATCGTGAGCCTCGACCCGCGCGGCGTCGGCGGCAGCACGAAGGCGAGCTGCGGGCTCGCCCCGGAGGACCGGGAGATGGTGAACCTGCGGTCCTGGCCCGCCGCCGACGGTTCGATCACCGAGAACGTGGAGCGGTCGCGGCGGATCGCACAAGCGTGTGCCCGCAACGGGGGAGCGGTGCTGCGGAGCCTGACCACGGCCAACGAGGTGCGGGACATCGACCGCTTCCGGCAGGCGCTGGGCGAGGAGAAGCTGTCGGCCTGGGGGTCCTCGTACGGCACGTATGTGGGCGCCGTGTACGCCCAGAAGTACGGGCGGCACACGGACCGCCTGGTGCTGGACAGCAGCGGCGACCCCGACCCGTCCCGCGTCGAGAAGGGCTGGCTGGCGAACATGGCGGTGGGCGCGGACGACCGCTTCCCCGATTTCGCGCGATGGGCCGCGGATCCGGCCCGGGAGGCGGAGGGGCTGCGGCTGGCCGAACGCGCCGAGGACGTGCGGCCGTTGGTCCTGGAGCTGGCGGCGCGACTGGACCGCGAGCCGAAGGAGTCCACCACGGCGGGCGTCCCGCTGACCGGCAACCGGCTGCGGCAGGCGATCCAGCTCGCCCTGTACAGGGACAGCGCCTTCGCCCGGTTGGCCGGGCTCGTCCAGGAGGCCCGGGACGCGTCGTTGAAGCCCGTCCTGCCTGCCGAACTGGCCGGGCCGATGCCGGACCGGGACGCGGCGGTCACGGTCGGCGTGATCTGCAACGACGTGCGCTGGCCGGGCAGCGTCCCGTCGTACCGGCGCGCCGTCGCCGCCGACCGCGTGAAGCACCCGCTCACCGCCGGAATGACGGCGAACATCACTCCGTGCGCCTTCTGGAAGGACGCCCCCGTGGACCGGCCGACCAGGATCACGGACGAGGGGCCGTCCAACATCCTGATGATCCAGGGCCTGCGCGACCCGGCGACCCCGTATTCCGGCGCCCTGAAGATGCGTGAGGCCCTCGGCGACCGGGCCCGCCTCGTCGCCGTCGACCACGGAGGACACAGTGTCTACCTGGGCAACGGCAACGCCTGTGGCGACAGGGCGGTCACCACGTTCCTGACGACGGGGGTGCGGCCGGAGCGGGACGCGTACTGCGCGGACTGAGCGGGAGGAGCAGGCCGAAGGTCATCCGACAGGCTCCGAGCGGTCCGGGGCGACGCGATGAGCGGGCCGGGCGGCGCGGCCCCGGCCCGCTGCCCCGTGGCCCGCTCTCCCGGCCGGCTGATGGTGTCCCGTTCTCCCGGCCCGCTATCCCCCGGCGGACTCCGGCAGGGCCGCCGTGACCAGCCCCCGGATCTCCTCGCGGGACACGTCCCCGCCGCCGACCAGCCGGTCGAAGACCAGTCCGTCCACGCATGCCAGCAGGGTGAGGGTGCGGCCCTCGACGTCGGCGACACCGTGTGCGGCCAGGAACTCCCGCACACGGTCCCGGGCCGCGTTCTCGCGCGGCACGAGGATCTCGCGCAGCTCCGGATGGCGCACGCTCTCGACGGCGCAGGCGTGGCGCGCGATCGTCCGCCGCCGCCCCTCCCCCGAGAGCCGCCGCTCGACGAACGCGGCGAGCCCGTCCGTCAGTTCGTCCGCGTCCCGTGGCGCCGGTGCGTCCTCCCCGGCCGTGCGGAGCTCCGCCTGGTCGATGGCGACGAGCCGGCGGACGAGCGCGGTGAGCAGCGCCCGGCGCGTGCGGAAGTACGCCGAGGTCGTCCCGGGCGGCAGGCCCGCCGCCCGGTCCACGGCCCGGTGGGTCAGGCCCCGCATCCCGGAATCGGCCAGCACGCCGATGGCCGCGTCGGCGAGGACGGTTCGTCGATCTGTTGTCACCACCCCTTTCTACACCTGTAGAGAGCGGGCGGTATCCTCTTTCTACAGCTGTAGAAAGCCGTGGTGCGGCGGACGAGGGGACCTGACATGGGCAAGAGCGCGGTGGTCGTCGGCGGCGGAATCGGCGGTCTCTCGGCCGCGATCGGACTGCGTCTCATCGGCTGGGAGGTGACGGTCGTCGAACGCTCCCGGGTCCTCGACGACGCGGGCGCGGGCATCTCCCTGCACGCGAACGGCATCCGGGCCCTGGACGTGCTCGGCGTGGGCGAGGCGGTACGCGCGGCCGCGCGGCCCCAGTACACCGGGGGCACCCGCACCCCCGATGGCCGCCGGCTCGCGGGGATGGACGGGGCCGCGCTGGAGCGCGAGCTGGGAACCCCGATCGTCGGCATCCCCCGCGCCACGCTCCACCGCCTGCTGCGCGAGGCCCTGCCGCCCGGATCCCTGGTCGTCGGAGCCGAGGTGAGGAGCGTCGAGGGGACCGGGCCCGGACGGGTGCGGGCGCGCTTCGGCGAGGCCGCCCTCGACGCGGATCTGGTGGTGGCCGCCGACGGCGTGTCCAGCCGGCTGCGCGGTCAGCTCTTCCCCGGCCACCCCGGCCCCGTCCACAGCGGGTCGACCGTCCTGCGCGCCATCACCGAGCGCCCCGTCGATCTGCGGAGCGACTTCGAACTGACCTGGGGCCGGGGCGCCGAGTTCGGCCACATCGCCTTCGCCGACGGCCGGGCCGAGTGGCACGCGGTGCTCAACGCGCCCGCCGGTGTGCGCCACCCGGACCCCCTCGCCGAGGTGCGCCGTCGGTTCGGCGGCTGGCACGCCCCCGTCCCCGCCCTGCTGGAGGCGACAAGGCCCGACGCCGTCCTGCACCACGACGTGACCGAGCTGGTGACCCCGCTGCCCGCCTACACCGCCGGTCGCGTCGTCCTCCTGGGCGACGCCGCCCATGCCATGACGCCCCATCTAGGCCAGGGGGCCTGCCAGGCGCTGGAGGACGCGGTGACGCTGGCCGCCGCGCTGTCGGCCGAGGACACCGTCGAGGCCGCACTGCTGCGTTACGACGCCGAGCGCCGGCCCCGCAGCCAGTCGGTCGCCCGCGCCGCGCGCCGGGCCGGACGGATGGGCCAGCAGCTGAGCCATCCGGTCGCGGTCGCCGTGCGCAACACCGCGCTCCGGCTGGCGCCGTCCGGCGCGACGGTCCGCACGATCCTGCGCCATGCCGCGTGGACGCCTCCGGAGCTGGTCCGCCGGGGCGCGTGACCCCGCCCGACGCCGGACTCCGACCCCGGTCCCCGGGGGCGGTCCGGGGCGGTTCGAGAGCCGCGCGCGGGCACGGGGGAGCGATGCCGGGTGTCGGCCGGTCGTCGGTCGCTCAGTCGGTGCCCGGCGTCGCGTGTCCGCTGTACTCGGCCTGGGCCAGCAGGGAGACGACCTCCTCGTCGGAGGTCTGCGAGAAGTCGCGGTACCACTCGCCGACGGCGTAGAACAGGTGCGGCGTCGACAGGCACACCACTTCGTCCGCGGTCTCCCGCAGCCGGGCGACCGCGTCGGGCGGCGCCACCGGTACGGCCGCCACCAGGCGCGCCGGATGCTGGGCCCGTACGACCCGGCAGGCCGCCGCGGCCGTCGCACCGGTCGCGACGCCGTCGTCCACGACGATCACGGTCCGGCCTTCGAGCGGAGTCCGCGGCCGGCCCGCGCGGTAGGTCTGCGCCCGTCGTGCGAGCTCCGCCGTCTCGACCCGTTCGATCGCCGCGAGGTCCTGCTTCCCGACCCGGACATGACCGACGACGTCCTCGTTGATGACCCGTACCCCGCCCTCGCCGATGGCGCCGAACGCCACCTCCTCGTGGTGCGGCACACCGAGCTTGCGGACCACGATCACATCGAGTCGGGCGCCGAGCATCTGTGCCACCTGGAACGCCACCGGGACGCCGCCGCGGGGCAGACCCAGCACGACGGGGTTCTCCCGCTCCAGATGCCGCAGCGCCTCGGCCAGTTGCGCTCCCGCGTCCACGCGGTCGGCGAACAGCACGACGGTTTCACCCCCAACCGGGGGAGTCGGGGCCGCATGGGTACGCGCCCCCACCTGCTCCCCACTTCGAAACAACCCCATGTGCGGTGGCGGCGCAACTCGGGCAGGGTCGACCGTATGGAAGGAATCGGTGCGGTCCTGATCGACATCGACGGTGTGCTCACCGTGTCCTGGAGGCCCCTGCCCGGCACCGTGGCGGCCATGGAACGGCTGCGCGAGGCGGGTATCCCGCTGGCGCTGGTCACCAACACCACCTCCCGCACCCGCGCCTCGATCGCCGCGAAGCTGGTGGGCGAGGGCTTCCCCGTCTCCGCCGACGACATCCTCACCGCCCCCGCCGTCACCGCCGCTCATCTGCGGGAACACCATCCCGGGGCCCGCTGCCTGCTGATCGGCGCCGGTGACGTCCGGGACGATCTGACAGGCGTGACACTCGTGGACGGGGACGAGGAGGACGCCGTCGACGGCGGGGCCCCGGACGTGGTGATCCTCGGCGGGGCCGGGGACGCCTTCAGCTACGCGGCGCTCAACCGCGCCTTCCGTCATGTGCTGCGCGGTGCCCGGCTCGTCGCCATGCACCGGAGCATGTACTGGCGCACGGCCGCCGGGCTCGACCTCGACACCGGGGCCTTCCTCCTGGGGCTGGAGCGGGCCGCCCGCGTCGAGGCGGAGATCACCGGCAAACCCGCCGGGTCGTTCTTCGCCACGGCCCTGGCACACCTCGGCGCCACCGCGCCCCACGCCCTGATGGTCGGCGACGACATCGAGTCCGACGTCCTGGCGGCCCAGCGCGCCGGGCTCACCGGTGTACTCGTCAGGACCGGCAAGTACCTCCCCGAGACGCACCGGGCGGCCGGCGGCACCCCGGACCATGTGATCGACTCCTTCGCCGATCTCCCGGCCCTGCTGGAACGCCTGGGGACGTCAGAACCGTGAGGAACCGGCGGGACCACGCGAACGCCGGGGCCCCGCACCGGCCCGCACCGCGGGGGAGCCGGGACCCGGACGGTGATCCCGGCGATCCCGGCGATCCCGTCGGGTCAGGACACCGGTGACGTCTCGGGCACCTCGCCCTCGGTCGTGTGGACGTCGATCACGGAGAACGCCGCGCCCTGCGGGTCCGTCAGCGCGGCGAAACGGCCGAACGGGATGGTCATCGGGCCGAACCGCAGGATCGCGCCGCGCTCGGTCGCCTTCGCCACGGCGGCGTCGCAGTCCGCGACGGTGAAGTACACGTTCATGTGCGGTGGCACCTCGGGCGGGAATTCGTCGCCCATCCTCATCCGCCCCATGACCGTCCTGTCGCCCAGGTTGAACATCCTGAAGTCGATCTGCTCGTCCGCGATCTTCACCATGCTGTACGGGAAGACGGCGGAGAAGAAGGCGTCGGACTTCTCCGGCTCCCGGGTGAACACCTCGGCCCAGCAGAACGCACCGGGCACCCTCTCGGCCTCGAAGCCCTCGTGCGTGCCCGCCTGCCACACGCCGAAGACGACACCGCTCGGGTCGCGGGCCAGCAGCATCGTGCCGAACTCACCGACCTGCATGGGATCCATCAGCGTCTCGCCGCCGTTCTCGCGGATCCTAGCGGCGGTGGCCGCGGCGTCCGGTGAGGCGAGGTACAGGCACCAGGCCGACGGGCCCTCCTGGCCGGGCATCGGAGGTACGACGGCGGCGACCGCCCTGCCGTCGGCGTACGCCTGCGTGTAGTCGCCGAACTCGGACGAGGACTCGCCGAACGTCCAGCCCAGCACATCACTGTAGAAACGCTTCGCGCCGTCGAGGTCGGGGAACATCGCGTCGGCCCAGCACGGCGTGCCCTCCGGTTGTACAGCCATGACGTCGACTCCTTCGTGCTCGGCGGGTCGCCCGGTGTTTTCGCCGAGGGCTGTCCCGTAGTCCCTGGCGGGCGCACGACGACAGCTACGGCATCTCGCCGCGTTGTCTGAAACGTCCGCATACATCCAGTATGCGGACGTCTCTCCGCCTTGCGATGTGCCGCATCCGACGCCGCGCGCCGCTCCACCGGGGGCTGCGGGACAGCCTTCAGCCGGCCGACCGCCCGCACGCGCGCCGGAGCGGGGCCGCCGAACTGCGGCCGTACGCCGTACGTCATGGCGCGCGCACAGCGCGCGGCGATCCTCATGACCGTCACCGACCGGCCCGTGGGCGAGGGTGTGCTCGGGGGCTGAGGAACATCGGAACGAACACTGGCGCTGAGCCTCCGTCGGCCCTGGCGGGCGGCCGGCGGAGCGTCGGCGGCCGGACCTGGCTGAAGTCGTTCGCCGGCCCCTGTCGGCTGCTCAGTCGGGCGGGACGGCCGGGTCGATGATCCGATACCCCACGCCGGGTGTGGTGGCGATGACCGGGGGGTCGCCGAGTTTGCGGCGCAGGCGGCTGATGGTCACCGCGACGGTGTTGGTGAACGGGTCGGCGTGTTCGTCCCAGACCTGTTCGAGGAGGTCCTCCGTGCTGAGGAAGGCGGGGCTCGCGTTCAGGAGGGCTTCGAGTACCGCGAATTCCTTGACGGAGAGGTCGAGTTGGCGGCCGTCGCGGCTGGTGGTGCGGCGCACCGGGTCGAGTTCGATGCCCGCCGTGCTCAGGGTGCGGGACCGGGCGGCGGGGCGGCGGCGGGCCAGGGCACGGATGCGCAGGACGAGTTCGGGAAAGTGGAAGGGCTTGGCGAGGTAATCGTCGGCACCCAGGGTCAGGCCGCTGACGCGGTCGCCGGGTGAAACGGCGGCGGTCAGCATCAGGACCATCACGTGGCCGTCCCGCTCGGTGATCATTTGGCAGAGGGTGTCGCCGTGGATGCCTGGCAGGTCGCGGTCGAGCACGACGACGTCGTACGCGTTGACGTCCAGCTTGGCCGCGGCGTCGAGCCCGTCGTGGGCCACGTCCACGGCCATGCCCTGGTCGCGCAGTCCCTCGGCGACGACTTCGGCCAGAGGGCGGGCGTCCTCGACCACCAGGACTCTCAACGCGCCACGCCCGTCTCCGTGTCGGGGGCCTCCGCCGTCGCCCTGCCGTCCGTACGGGGGAGGGTGATGGTGACGCGCAGGCCGCCGTCGGGGCGGGCGCGCAGGTCCAGGGTGCCGTGGTGGGCCTGGGCGATGGCCGCGACGATGGAGAGGCCGAGGCCGCTGCCCTGGCCGGTGCCGGTCCGGTCGGCGCCAAGGCGGCGGAAGGGCTGCGAGAGTTCCGCCACCCGCCGCTGGTCAAGGACCGGTCCGCTGGACTCGACGACGAGGGACACTGCGCCTGTGCCGTCTCCTTCGGCCCGTACCGCGACACTGATCCAGCCCCCGGGGTCGTTGTGCGCGATCGCGTTGCCGACCACGTTGTCGGCCACGCGGCGCAGCAGTGTCCGGCTGCCCCACACCCACGCGGAGTCGTCGATCCGGTTCTCACGCACGGTCAGGCCCTTGGCCGCGATGTCCTTTGTCCGTCCGGTCAGGGCGGTCAGCGCGAGTCGGCCGAGGTCGAGGCGCGCCGAGTCGGTGAACTCACCGTGCTGGGTGCGGGCCAGGACGAGGAAGCTCTCCAGCAGCCGGTCCACCCGGTCGAGTTCGGTGCGTATCCGGGCGGCCAGCGCGGCCGTGCTCTCGGGTACCGGGCCCGGCTTGGCGAGGGCCACATCCAGGGAGGCCCGCATCGTGGTGAGTGGGGTGCGCAGCTCGTGGGAGGCGTTGGCGACGAAGAGGCGCTGGGCGTCGAAGGAGCTCTCCAGGCGGCCGAGGAGGTCGTCGATGGTGTCGGCGAGGTCCTTCACCTCGTCGCCGGGGCCGCCGATGGCCAGGCGTTCGTGCAGGCTGTCGGCGGTGATCCGGCGGGTGGCCGCTGTCATCACACGCAGCGGGCGCAGCACCCGGCCGGCGACGAACCAGCCGAGGCCGACCGAGTTCACCGCCATGACGCCGAGGGCGATGGCGGAGCCGATCAGAATCTGCCGGGACTGGGTGTCGTGCGCCTGAGCCAACTGCTGCTCCAGCTCGTCGATGCGGCCCTGGGCCTGTGCCGCCGTGGCGGGCTGATGGGTGCCGCCGTCGGGGGCGGTCCGGCTGGAGCGCGATCCGCCGGATGCCACCACGGCCGCGATGGCCAGCAGCGCCGTTCCCGACAGCAGGAACAGAGCCACGTACAAGGCGGTGAAGCGGGTGCGGGCGGTGCCACGGCGCAGGCCGAGCCCGGCAGCCAGGCCCGCGAGCCGTCGGAGCGGACCCCATTTCATCCGCGTGCTCCCCTCTCGCCACCGCACCAGGACACGTACCGGGCCAGGCTAGGCCGAGGCGCCTAACAGCGGGATGACAGTGGCCGTTCGGCCCCTGTAACCCGCTCCGTCACAGGGTGGGGCCCATGAGCGATGAGAGCACGAAGGCGACGATCGAGGTCGTCGGTCTGCGTAAACGCTTCGGGCCACGGACGGCTCTGGACGGGATGACGTTCACCGTGCGGCCCGGACAGGTGACCGGCTTCGTCGGCCCGAACGGCGCGGGCAAGTCCACCACCATGCGCGTGATCCTGGGCCTTGACGCGGCCGAGGAGGGAAAGGCCCTGGTCGGCGGGGTGCCGTACCGCACCCTGCGTCGCCCGCTTCGGCATCTGGGGGCACTGCTCGACGCCTCCGCGCTGCAGCCGAGCCGCACCGCCCGTAACCACCTGCTGTGGCTGGCCCACTCACAGGGCGTGCCGGCCCGGCGGGTGGACGAGGTCATCGATCAGGTCGGCCTGGGCGCGGCGGCCCGGCGCAAGGCCGGCGGCTTCTCGCTGGGCATGCGCCAGCGCCTGGGGATCGCGGCAGCGCTGCTCGGCGACCCGCCGGTCGTCATGCTGGACGAGCCGTTCAACGGCCTCGACCCCGACGGCATCGTGTGGGTGCGCGGCTTCCTGTCGTCGCTGGCCCGGCAGGGCCGCGCCGTCCTGGTCTCCAGTCACCTGATGAGCGAACTCCAGGACAGCGCGGACCATCTCGTGGTGATCGGCCGCGGCCGGGTCGTCGCGGACGCAAGCGTGTCCGAGTTGCTCGCCGGGGCGTCCGGCGGCCGGGTCACCCTGCGTACCTCCGCGCCTTCGCGCGCCGCCCAGGTCCTGCACGGCGCGGGCGCCACCGCTCTCGCCTCCGGCCCCGACACCCTCGGCGTCACGGGCCTGCCCGACGAGGAGATCGTGGCCCTGCTCGCCCGGAACGGGGTGCCGTTCTCCCAGGTGTCCACGCACCGGGCGACGCTCGAAGAGGCCTACATGGAGCTCACCCGGGACGCGGTGGAGTACCGGGGCATCCCGGCGGGGGAGACCACGCGATGACCGCCACCCTCACCCCTCGCCCCCCGGCCACGAGGCGCGCCGGGCGCGGCGGGTTCCTCAGGACGCTGCACGCCGAGTGGACGAAGTTCCGTACGGTACGCGGCTGGGTCCTCGCCATGGCGGGGGCGCTCCTGGTGACGATCGTGATCGGCCTGCTCGGCACGGCCGCCCCCGGCGGTCGCGGCGCCGACTCCGCCTCGTACCCGAAGGGCCCCGGCGGCGAGGCCGTCAACGACAGCTTCTACTTCATCCACAAGACGCTCACCGGCGACGGCGCCCTCACCGTTGCCCTGCGGTCGCTGACCGGTGTGGCCGACACCGGGACCGGCAAGACGGCCCAGGGCGTCCAGCCCTGGGCGAAGGCCGGGATCATCGTGAAGGAAAGCCTCGTCCAGGGATCCCCGTACGCGGCGGTCATGGCCACCGGCGGTCACGGCGTACGCATGCAGTACGACTACACGCACGACACGGCGGGCCCTTCCGGCAAGGTCTCCCAGGAGTCCCCGCGCTGGCTGCGCCTGGTCCGCTCCGGTGACAGTCTCACCGGTTCCACCTCCACCGACGGCTCCCACTGGACCGAGGTCGGCCGTGCGAAGCTGCCGGGGCTTGCGCGCACCGTGCAGGCCGGGCTCTTCGCGACGTCCCCGGAGGCGAAGCAGGACACGGCGGCGGGCGCGGGCTTCAGCCCTGCCGTGGCCACCGGCACCTTCGGCAGCCCGGCCCTCACCGGCGACTGGTCCCGGGGGGCATGGAGCGGCACACAGGTGGGCGGCGACGCGGGCACCTCCGGCAGCTACACGAACACCACCGAGGGCGGCTTCGCCCAGACCGACGGCGGGTTCACCGTGACCGGGGCCGGTGACATCGCACCGGTCGTCGGCGGGCCCGTCATGGGCGTCGGATTCTCCGTCGAGAACTTCCTCGTCGGCACGTTCGCCGGGCTGATCGTGGTGATCGCCCTCGGCACGGTGTTCATCACCGGCGAGTACCGGCGCGGTCTGCTGCGTACGACCATGGCGGCAACTCCCCTGCGGAGCCGGGTACTTGGTGCCAAGGCGCTGGTGGCCGGGGGCGTCGCGTCCGCCGTCGGCCTGGTGGCCGCCGCGATCACCGTTCCCGTCGGGGAACGCAGCGCGCGCGGCAGGGGCTTCCATGTCTTCCCCGTCACGTCGGCGACCGAAGCGCGCGTGATGGTCGGCACCGGCCTGCTCTGCGCGGCCGCCGCCGTGCTCGCTCTCGGCGTCGGTGCCCTGCTGCGGCGCAGCGGCACGGCGGTCGCCCTGGTCATCGCGTCGATCGTGCTGCCCTTCCTGCTCGCCACCTCCGGCGTACTGCCCCCGGGCGTCTCGGAGTGGCTGCTGCGGGTGACCCCGGCTGCGGGCTTCGCCGTCCAGCAGACCCTGCCGCAGTACGCGCAGGTGCTCAGCGTGTACGAGCCGTCGACCGGCTACTACCCGCTGGCGCCGTGGGCCGGACTCGCCGTGCTGTGCGGATACGCCGTGCTCGCCTTCGGCCTGGCCGTGGTGCGGCTGCGCGGGAGGGACGTATGAGTCTTCTGAACGGTGCACGACTCACGAGCACGGCGGACGGCGCGTGGCGAGGGGACTTCGGCCGCGCCCTGCGCGCGGAGTGGACGAAGCTGCGCACCGCAGGGGACATGGGCAGGTTGCTCCTCCTCGCCGTCGTGCTGACCGTGGCCGTCGGCTGCGGCACCGCCAAGGCCGTGAAGTGCCCGGACGCGGGGTGCGGCCAGGACGCCGTCAAGCTCGCCCTGACCGGCGTCACCGTCGGGCAGGCGGTCATCGCCGTCTTCGCGGTGCTGGCCGTCAGCGGCGAGTACGGCACCGGCATGATCCGCACCACGTTCACGGCGGTGCCGAACCGGCTCACCGTCCTCACCGCCAAGGCGACGGTCCTCACCACGGTCGTCCTGGCCTCCGGGGCGGCCGCCGTCCTGGCCTCCCTCCTCGTCGGCCGCCACATCCTGCCCGGCAACGGATTCACCGAGGCGCACGGCTATGCCCCGCTGTCCCTGACCGACGGCCCGACCCTGCGCGCGGCCGTGGGTTCGGTCCTCTACCTCGTCCTGATCGCCCTGATCGGCCTCGGCGTGGCGACGGCGGTACGGGAGGCGGCGACCGCCATCGGGATCGTGCTCGGGCTGCTCTACCTCTTCCCGGTCGTCACCCAGGTGGTCAACGACCCGGAGTGGCAGCGCCACCTCCAGCAGATCTCGCCCATGAGCGCCGGACTCACGGTCCAAGCCACCGTTCATCTGCACGAGCTGCCCATCGGCCCCTGGGCCGGCCTGGGCGTGCTCGCCGCGTGGGCGGCGGCAGCGCTGCTGGTCGGCAGCCTGCTGCTGCACAGGCGCGACACGTAGCCGAATCGGGCCGACCGCGAGCTCGGTGGCTTCGGGCCCCGACGACTTTGGGAACAGGTATACGACGGCCACCCCGGATCCCTGCACCGCCACCCCTTCGGGCAGCGGTGCAGGGAGGTCTTGGGGATGTGGTCCGAACGCTGATCTCCCCGTGGCCGGCGCCTCGGCCTCGGAGCGGACGCGCGTACTCGATCCTGTCGGCCGGGTGGTCCAGGATCTGGTGACAAGGCCGCGTGGACCTGCTGGACACCCGTGGTGTTCCACGCCCTGCCCGACGGCTCCCGGTATGCGCACTTCGGGGTGCGGGCCACGGCCAAGTCCGGATGCTGACCGGCGCCAACGCCTTCCAGGACCGGCCGCCCCCCATGTGCCGGTCGGTCTAAGATCCACTCCTGTTGGTGAGCGGGAGCCGGCCTGCGGCGAAACGAAGTCTTCGAGGAAACGAATCACACCATGTCCGAACAGGTCGCCGCGGAATTACGGCGTGCAATCGCCGTACACAGCCGCCGTGTCGTGGACTCCTCGGCCTTCGCCGGCACCGTGTTCTGCGTCATCGTGGCCAATGCGGCCCTGCTGGGGGTCGAGACGTACAGCGGCGTCGTGCAGGAGTGGCACGGCGCGCTCAAGGCGACGGAGCATGTCTTTCTCGCCGCGTTCACCATCGAGATCCTGCTGCGGGCCGCGGCCCACGCCGACCGTCCCAGGGACTTCTTCCGCGACCCCTGGAACGTGTTCGACGTGCTCGTCGTCGCCCTGGCCTTCCTGCCGTTCGCCCGCGAGAACGCCACGGTGCTCCGGCTGCTGCGGCTGGCCCGGGTGCTGCGTGCGGCACGATTTCTGCCCCAGCTGCGCATCGTGATCGTGGCGGTCGGCAAGAGCCTGCCCGGCACGCTGAGTTTTCTGCTCGTCGGCGCGCTCCTGCTCTATGTGTACGCCATGGTCGGCTGGGTCTTCTTCTCCGACGACAACCCCGAGCACTTCGGCTCGCTCGGCCGCGCGGCGCTCACGCTCTTCCTCCTCATCACCCTCGACGGCCTCGGGGACGCGGTCCGTGCCGCGCTGGAGATCTCGCGCTGGACGATCGTCTACTTCGCCTCGTTCGTCCTGCTCGGTTCCTTCCTGCTCGTCAATCTCCTCATCGGCGTAGTCATCAACTCCCTTGAAGAGGCGCGGGAGTTGGAGAAGGAGCGGGAGTCGCAGGAGAGCGAGGTGCCTTCCGGAGGGCCGCCCCGCGCCGATGACGGCACCGAGTCCCTGCGGGCGCAGCTCGATGCCGCCCGCCGGGCCCTGGACGGCATCGAGGCCGACCTCGCGACACCCCGGCAACCGTGCGGCTGCCGGGGCGCGGCCGAGGGGGAACTCGTGGGGGCCGGGGAGCCCGTCCCGTAGGAGCCCGTGCGACGGCAGCCGGGCCGTCAGCGGTCCAGCACCGGACCGGCGGTGTCGAGCGCGGCACCGGCGTGATCGGCGAGGGTCACCGCCACGAGACGGGCCTGCAGGGACGGGACGGTTCCGGGGATGGGCCGGAGCATGAACCGGCCGGAGTAGTGGCCGCCCGCCGAGGCGCGGAGCTCGATCTCGCCCTCCGGCCAGCCGTCGCGGTCGATGTCGCGGCGCCGGTGCCCCACGACGACGGAGCCGTCCTGCTCCAGCCGTGGCGGGTGCCCCAGCAGGCTTCCGTACTCGAAACGGCATTCCCGCAGCCGCAGCAGGCCCACGAGCTGCTGACGCACCCGCTCCACCACCAGGTCGGGAGAGGCGGCGGACTGGACGAGCAGGGCGATGTCGTGGATCCGGGCGAGATGGTCGGCGTCGGTCACGGTGATCACCCGCAGACGACGGGCGTGCGCGGCCAGTTGCGACACCACGAGACCGACGGCCAGGAGCAGGACCGCCGTCTCCACGTTGTCGGTGCCCGTGATGCTGAACCGCTGGTACGGCGGCGTCAGGAAGAAGTCGAACCACGCGGCGGACGACAGCGCCGCGACGGCCCCGGCCCAGCGGTTCCCGAGGGCCGAGACGGCCACCACCACGACGACCAGGACCAGAGCCAGGTTGGTGCCCGACAGGCTCGTACGGAAGGGCGTCAGCACCAGCGCGGCGAGGAGGGGGCCGACCAGGGCCGCGGCCAGTGCGATGCGGTCACGAAGCGGGAGTCCCATGATCCACCTCGCTGTGGTCCAGAGGTGTTCCGGAAGGCCGGCCGGTCCGGCCGGCCACTCCAGCATGCCTCCGGACCGTCCCGTCCGGATTCCCGGGCCGGATGCCTTGACGCGTTCCTGGCGCGGACCGGACATGGACGGACGCGCGCTTGGCGCAACGCCGTCCCGGCTCCTTGGAATCGCACGCACCACGCCGCGTCCGCTCTCCGGCCGAAGGTCACCCGACAGGCTCTCGGCGCCCGTCGCCCGGCTGCGGCGGGTCCACCCGCACCAGGCCCGACTGGTAGGCCATGGCGACGAGTTGGGCCCGGTGCCGGGCTCCCAGCTTGCTCATCGCCCGCCCGACATGGGTGCGTACGGTCAGCGGGCTGACATGCATCCGCTCGGCGATCTCGTCGTTCGACAGCCCCTCGGCGGCCTGCGCCATGACCTCGCGCTCGCGGGCGGTCAGGACGTCCAGTGCCTCGGGCACGGCGGCGGTGCCCTCCGGGCGGGCGAGATAGCGGGTGATGAGGGCCCGGGTCGCGGTGGGTGACAGCAGCGTGTCGCCCGAGGCCACCGTGCGGATCGCGTCCAGGAGTTCCTCGGGGCCGACGTCCTTGCCGAGGAAGCCGCTGGCGCCCGCGCGCAGGGCCCGCGCCACGTACTCGTCTATCTCGAACGTGGTGAGGATGAGGATGCGGGTCTCCCGCAGTGCCTCGTCGCGGCAGATCTCCTCGGTCGCCGCCAGTCCGTCGAGGCCCGGCATGCGGATGTCCATCACGACCACGTCCGGCGCGGTGGCACGGGCCTGCTCCACCGCCTCCCGGCCGTCCGCCGCGACGCCGACGACCTCCATGTCGTCGTTCGAGTCGATCAGCAGCCGGAAGGTTCCGGCCAGCAGCGCCTGGTCGTCGGCCAGCAGTACCCGGATGGTCACCGCGCCGTCCTCTCGTGGTCGTTCTGGCGGGGTTCGGGTTCCGCCGTCTCCAGGGGAAGTTCCGTGGTCACTTCGAAACCGCCGCTCGCCCGGTGCCCGGCGGCCAGTCGGCCGCCGACGGACAGGGCCCGTTCCCGCATGCCGATGAGGCCGTACCCGGGCGCGCCCGCCGTCTGCGGCTCGTGTCCGTCGTCGGTGATGGTGAGGGTGAGCAGACGGCGCGTGTAGCGGAGCCGGACCGAGGCCGTCGCGGAGCCCGCGTGCTTGGTGACGTTGGTCAGCGCTTCCTGCACGATCCGGTACGCGGTCAGGTCCGTGCCCGACGACAGCGCCCGCTTCTCACCCTCCACCGACACCGAGACGGCGAGGCCCGTCCGCTCGAACGAGGCGATCAGCTCCGGGAGCTGGGCCAGCCCGGGGGAGGGTTCCAGAGGCGTCTCCGGATCGCCCTCGCGGCGCAGCAGCCCCACGGTCGCCTTGAGTTCGCGCAGTGCGGAGGAGGTTGTTCCGGCGAGCTGGTCCATCATGTCCTGCGCCTGCTCGGGGCGGCTGCGCAGCAGGTACGCGGCGGTGGCCGCCTGTGCGTGGGCGAGGGCGATGTGATGCGCGACGATGTCGTGGAGCTCGCGGGCGATCCGGGTCCGTTCCTCGCTCACCCTGCGGTGTGCCTCCTCCTCGCGGGTACGTTCCGCCAGTTCCGCCCGTGCCTCCACGGCGGCGAAATGGTCGCGCCGGGTCCGTACCGACTCACCGAAGGTCCCCGCCAGCAGGACGCAGGACAGGATGCCGATCTGGTTGGGGCGCAGCAAGGAGCCGCCGCCCCAGATGAGGGAGAAGACGGCGAGGATGACGGCCGCCGCGGCCGTGTACACCGTGGTCGTGCGGAGGTCCGTACGCAGCGCCAGGAGGTAGAGGGCGACCATGGCGGCGCCCGCGACGCTCGGACTGGGATCGAACCCGATGCTGTTGCCCATGAGGGCCAGGACGCTGCCGCACACCGTCGTCACCACCACCACCGTGCGCGGATACCGGCGCTGCCCCAGCAGCAGAACGGCGGAGGGCACGACGGCGGCCAGGGAGAAGACGAGCATCGGGGAGCGGACGATCCGGCCGCCGGTCAGGGTGCTGGAGAAGACCGCGAAGACCCACAGCAGCACAGCCACCGCCGCCTCGACGGCCCGGGGGTGGCGTCGGGCCCATTGCCACCAGTCGGTGAACACGCAGTCTCTCTTCCTCTTCCGGAGGGTCTGTCCGGCCATCCATGGTCGTCGACCCGGCCGCCCGCCCGCGCGGGGCGGCCGCGGGCCCGTCCGTCGTGCTTGGGGCGGACGGGCCGGCGGCCGTCTCACGTCACTCCACCTCGACTCATACGCGTACGGGACGGGGGTCGGGTTCCGCCGTCGGCGCGGGCGCCGCGGGCCCGCCGTGGTTCAGCTTCTCGCCCTCGACGTCCACCTGGGGCAGGACCTTGTCCAGCCGGCGGGGCAGCCACCACGCCCGGTCGCCGAGCAGGGCGAGCACCGCCGGGACGACCGTCATCCGGACGACGAACGCGTCGAAGAAGACAGCCGTGGCGAGGCCGACGCCCATCATCTTGATCATCGACTCGCTCATCCCGATGAACCCGGCGAACACCGCGATCATGATGACGGCCGCGGCCCCGACGACCCGGGCACTGTGCCGGAACCCGGTGACGATCGCCTCGCCGGGCCGCTCCCCGTGGACGTACGCCTCCCGCATCCGGGTCACGAGGAAGACCTCGTAGTCCATCGCCAGACCGAAGACCACCCCGATCAGGAATATCGGCATCATGCTCATCACGGGTCCGGTCTGCTCGACGCCGAGGGCGTCGGCGAGCCAGCCCCACTGGAAGACCGCGACGATCGTGCCGAAGGCCGCCGTCACGGACAGCAGGAAGCCGAGGGCCGCCTTGAGCGGGACCAGCAGCGAGCGGAAGACGACCATCAGGAGCAGGAAGGCCAGGCCGACGACGAGCGCGAGGTAGGGGACCAGTGCGTCGGTGACCTTCTGCGACACATCGATGTTCACCGCGGTCGCACCGGTGACGAGCATCGTCGCACCGGTCTCGGACCGCAGGTCACGAGCCTCGTCGCGGATGGTGCGGACGAGGTCCGTGGTGTCCGCGGAGCTCGGTCCGGTGGCGGGTACGGCGGTGAGCACCGCGGTGTCACCGGCCTTGTTGAAGGCGGGGGGCGTCGCGGCGACGACGCCGTCGGTGGCGCCGAGCTGCTCGGCGGCGCGCGCCGCGGCGGCCTTCGGGTCGTCCGAGCCCTTGGCGTCGACGACCACGGTGAGCGGTCCGTTGAAGCCGGGCCCGAAGCCGTCGGCCAGGGCGTCGTAGGCGCGGCGCTGGGTGGTCGAGGTGGACTTCGACTCGTCGCCCGGCATGCCGAGCTGGAGGTCGAGCGCCGGTACCGAGATCAGGCCGAGGCCGAGGACGCTGAGCACCAGGACCGCGAGCGGCCGACGGATCACGAAGCGGGCCCAGCGGGTGCCCAGGTTGGGCCGGCCGTCCTCGGCGCGCTGCCCGCCTTGGGCCTTGCGCCGGGCGCGCGGCAGGACGGCCTTCTGGAAGAAGCCGAGCAGCGCGGGCAGCAGGGTCATCGCGACCAGGACGGCGATCACGACGGTGCTCGCCGCGGCGAGGCCCATCCTGGTCAGGACGGGGATGCCGACCACGGACAGGCCCGCCAGGGCGATGACGACGGTGAGACCGGCGAAGACGACGGCGGAGCCCGCCGTTCCCACGGCCCGTGCCGCGGCCTGTTCGGCGCTGTGGCCCTCCGCGCGTTCCGTCCGGTAGCGCGAGACGATGAACAGGGCGTAGTCGATGCCGACCGCGAGCCCCAGCATCAGGGCGAGCGTGGTCGTGGTCGTGGACATCCCGATGGCGACGATCGAGGCCACGCCCACGCCGATGCCGACGATCGCGGTGAGCAGCGGGAGGCCCGCGGCGGCGAGCGATCCGAAGGTGATGAGCAGGACGACCGCGGCGGCGGCGACCCCGATGAGTTCGGTCGTGCCGCCGAGCTCTCCCTCCGGGACCAGGGCCGAACCGCCGAGCTCCACGGTCAGGCCCGCGTCCCGTCCGTTCTCGGCGGCGTCCTCCAGCGCCTTGGTGGTGGCGTCGGTGAGGTCGGTGCTCCGTACGTCGTACGAGACGGTGGAGTACGCGGTCGTGCCGTCCTTGCTGACGGCCCCGGCCATGTCGAACGGGTCGAGCGCGCCCTTGACCTGCGAGCCGGCCGCCACGTCCGCGACGATCCTCTCGACGGCGGCCTTGTTCGGGCCGGCGGTGATCTTCTGGCCCTCGGGTGCGACGAAGACGATACGGGCGTCGGCGGCGTTGGAGTTGCCGCCGGGGAAGCGCCGGTCCAGCAGGTCGAACGCCTTCTGCGACTCCGTGCCGGGCATCGAGAACCCGTCCTCGGGGGCGGTCGGCGCCTTGGCCGCCGCGAACGCGCAGGCGGCCAGGACCACCACCCAGAGCAGGGCGACGAGCCTGCGTCTCCGGAAGGAGAAGCGGCCCAGCCGGTAAAGGAAGGTAGCCACGAAGAGGCGCTCCAGTCTGTCTGGATCGGGCAACGGGTCGGCGGCGCGCATGCCGCGCTCCGGCCGTGCCGGGGCCGCGCCGGGCCACGGCGGGGCCGGAGGAATGCCTCAATCCTTTGTGAACAGGGGCGTCATCGTCGTCGTCCGCCTGCATGGAGTCGCACGTACTACCGCTGACGTACGCGGGGTCTCGGCCGTACCGCCGGAACAGGACGGCGGGGGCGCGTCGCGGGAGCTGCGCGACGGGGGACGGCGTGCGAAGTTCCGTTCGCGTGGCGGGAGATGGAGACGGCGCGCCACGGCGACGGAATCACCCCCCTGTGTGCGCGACCGTGCGCATGGGGCAGCCCCCGGCGGTGCGCCAGCACCATCCGAGGGCCTGCACTCCCCGAACCCCCTGGTCCTGCCTCGGCCGCGAGAGCTCCCGATCACGGGACAGCCCTTACTTTCCGTCCTTCGTTCGGGCGCGGGGCCGTCCGAAGTCCTGCGTCCAGTAGTTGCCGGGCTGCGCGAGACCCAGGCCGATCTCCTTGAACGAGCAGTCGAGGATGTTGCGCCGGTGGCCGGGGCTGCTCATCCAGCCGGCCATGACGCTCTCCGGGGTGGTGTAGCCGTGGGCGACGTTCTCGCCGTACGCGCTCCGCTCGTACCCGGCGTCCGCGATGCGGTCGCTCGGGGCGGAGCCGTCGGAACCGGTGTGGGACATGTTCCGGTGGGAGGCCATGTCCGCGCTGTGCTTCCGGGCGGACTTCATGAGTTTCGTGTTCGTCGTCAAAGAAGGGCAACCAACCGCGCGGCGCACACCGTTGACCAGCGTCAGCAGGCGCGCGGTCTCCTTCTGATGCGGGCCGAAGAGGGTCGCGGTGGCGGTGGTGGGCACATCTGCGGCTTCCGCGGTCCCCGCGAGTCCCGTGGTTCCCACGGCTCCCCCGGTTCCGAGAGCGACGACAGCAACGGCCATCCATCGGCGGGACGTCTTACCGCGGTGCTTCCTCATGTGTGTGACCTCACTCGGTATGCGAAACCCGGCAGTCGGTGTTTCGCCCGGGAACGGCTGCAGGAGTGTGCTGCGGGAAGCGCCGGACCTGTTGACGTCCCCCACGTACCCCGCCTCCGGACCCCTTCCCGCCTCCGGCGGTCCCGCACTCGAGAGCGAGTCCGACCGGATCGAGTGGATCCCGTCGACGCACGCACGCGGGATGATCGACCGCCGAGGCCCCCGCCCGGCAGACTATTTCGCCCGGGGAAGCCGAGCCGTTCGTCCACACCCGTCGCCCGACAACGTGACACCAGTGGAGCAATGCGCCGTCGGGCCGGGCCCGGTCGAGGCGAGATGCCCTAACGCGCCGTCCCGGCCCCCTTGGCGTCGCGGCCGCGGCGGGTCGCGGCGGCGACGGTGGCCATCAGCTCCGCGTCCAGGACGGACGGGTCGGCCAGCCGGGTCGGGGCGGCGTAGGAGTTGAGCAGCGCCTTCGTGACGCGCAGGGCGGCCTCCGGCCGGCGCACGATGGGTTTGGCCCACGCGGTGACCGCCGCGTCGAGGGAGTCCTCGGGCACGATGCGCTGGAGGACGGACAGTTCGTACGCCTCCGCGGCGTCGAAGGCACGTCCGGTCAGGATGAGCTCGCGCGCACGGGCGGCGCCGACCTCATGGATCAGCCGGGGCAGCACGCCGCCCCACGCGGTGGGCAGCCCGAGCGCCAGCTCCGGCAGCCGGAATCCGGCGGTGTCCGCGCCGACGCGCAGATCGCAGGCGAGTGCCAGCGCCAGTCCCGCGCCGATCGCCTTGCCCTGGATCCTGGCGATGGTGACGGCCTGGCTGGTGGAGATGGCCTCACAGACGCGGCGGGCCTTGTCGCCCGCGATCCGGATGCCCCGCCCGGTGGGGTCGTCGTCGAGCCAGTCGGCGAACTCGCCGCGGTCACCGCCCAGGCAGAAGTCGTCGCCGGCACCGCTGAGCACCATCACCCGGACATCGGGGTCCGGGACGGCCAGGACCGCCAGCAGATCGTCCAGCATCGCCTCGGTGACAGCGTTGCCGGTGGCGGGGGAGTTGAGCTCCACCCGCAGGACGGGGCCCTCGCGTTCGGTGCGCACCGTGCCCGGTCGCCGGTAGGGGGAGAGGCGGTCGGGGAGGGAGAGCTTCATATCGCCACGTTCATCGAGGTCACGCGCCTGAAGACCAGGCGGGACGCGTAATTGGCCGGTGTGACGGCGCGCAGGGTGGGGAAACGTTTCAGGAGCTGGGTGAGCAGCGTGCGGGCCTCCAGGCGGGCGAGGGCCGCGCCCAGGCAGTAGTGCACCCCGCCGCCGAAGGTGAGGTGGGTGCCGGTGCGCTCGATGACGAAGGCGTCCGGGTCCTCGTTGCGCCGCGGGTCGTGGTTGGCGGCCCCGTACATGACGTGGACCATGCTGTCCTTCGCGATCGGCACGCCCGCCAGGACCGTGTCGTCGGCCGCGATCCGGGTGTTGATCCCGATGGGCGGGTCGTACCGCAGGACCTCGTCGACGGCGGCGTCGATGTAACCCGGGTTCTCCGCGAGCCACGCCCACCGGCCGGGCTCCCTCTGCAGGAGACCCACCATGGTCGACAGCAGGGTCGCGGTGGTCTCCAGCGAGGCGATGGTGACGAACATGGTGAGACGGTAAAGGATCTCGTCCGCCGCCTCGCGGTCGGGCTCCTTCGCGTCCCAGGTGTGGATCCAGCCGGTCAGGACATCGTTGCCGGGGTTCGCGCGGCGCTGCTTCACGAGTTCGGTGAAGTACGCGCGTAGATGCACGGTCGCCTCGGCGGACACGGCGAGCTGGCTCTTGGTGGGCAGCAGCTCCTGGGCGTGCACCTGGTTGTGGGTGATCTCCAGGATGTGGGCGTAGTCCTCGGGCGGGATCCCCAGCCAGGAGCCGATGGTGCTGATCGGGAGCTGTTCGCTGACCGTACCGACGAAGTCGGCCTCGCCCCGGCGCAGTTCGTCGGCCAGATCGTCGAGGAGGCGGGTGACGTGTGCTTCGACCTGCGGGGTCAGCCGCTGGATGGTCGAACGGTCGAAGAGGTTGCCGAGGCTGCGGCGCTGGCAGGTGTGCTCGGGCGCGTTGAGGCGGGAGAGCGTCTTGGTCATCTCCTGGGTGGCGACCGCTTCCCAGCGCTCGGTGTCCTCCTGGCGCTCCTGCCAGGCGAAGTCCGGCGCCAGCCAGTTGCGACCGCGGAGCACTTCGCTGCACGCGTCGAACCCGGTGACGAAGTACGCGTCCCAGGGAGCGCGCACGACATCTCCCATGGCTCTCATCTCAGCCAGGAGGCCGTAGGGATCGGCCTGCCCCTCCGGCGATTTGAGACGTCGTAGGAGGGAGATGAGGGCACGGCGGTCGACGGCGGGCCGGTCTGTGCCACATATAGCGCTCACGCAGAGTTCCTTGCCCTGGGCTCATGGTTACGGCCAGAACTTACCCCTCCGCATATGTCCGCCAAGCGTCGATCCCTGTTGCTCCTGTCACAGAGAAATGCCCTGCTGACCCCTTGTCATGTGCCGGACGCTGTTCGAGCCGGGTGGTGGACAGGGCCGGGTACGCGTATGAACCGGCCCTGTCCCATGGCGCCGGACGGCGTCATACCCGGAAGACGTCCAGAAAGGAACTCCACCAGCCCTTCGTCTTCTTCGGCGGCTCCGCGTGGTCGTAGCGCGCGGCGGGAAGCTCTTCAGCAGGGGTGATCCGGGACGAAACGGGCGACTGCGTCGCCGCCTTCGCCGCATGGCGCGGCGCACTCGGGCTGAACCGGACCGGCAGGGACACCATGGCCCGGTGGAACGGACCCGGCCGCCATTCGATCGCCGAGGACGGGATGGCGAGGGCGAGGTCCGGCACCGAGTTGAGGATCTTCTCGATCGCGGTGAGGGCGATGAGCTGGGCGGGGGACTTCGCCGGGCAGACGTGCGGGCCCGCGCCCCAGGCGAGGTGGGCGCCCTTGCTCAGGGTCTGGCGGGCGTCGGTGAGCGCGGGGTCGCTGTTCGCGGCGGCGAAGCTGATCAGTACCGGGGTCTCCGCCTTCAGCGTCACACCGCCCAGGTCGACGTCCTGGATCGGGTAGTGCGTGGCGTAGTTGGCGATCGGCGGGTTGTTCCACAGCACGTCGTCGAGGGCGTCCTCGACCAGCATTCCCGTACCCCGCCGGTGCGGGTTCCCGGCGTTGTCGGACAGCAGGAGGAGCAGTGCGTTGGCGATGAGGTTGCGTTCCGGCTCGATGCCCGCGCCCATCAGCATGACGAGCTGGTCCTTGAGCTCCTCGTCCCGCAGCCCGGCCGGGTGCTGGATGAGCCAGGAGGTGATGTCCTCACCGGGCTGCCGCCGCTTGAGCGCGACGAGCTCCATCAGGCACTCCGTCAGCTCGGCGTTGGCCCGCAGCACGTCCTCGCCGTCGAAGATCGCGGACATCGAGCGGGTCAGCCGGTCACCGATGTCACCGGGGCAGCCGAAGAGCTGGTTGAACAGCAGCAGCGGCAGGAGCTTGGCGTAGTCGCCCAGCAGGTCGGCGCTGCCGCGCTCGATGAACTGGTCGATGAGGTAGTCGGCGATGCGCTCGACGTCCCGGCTGAGCCGGTTGGTGTTGAGCCGGCCGAGGCTCTCGGTGACCGCCTTGCGCAGCCGCAGATGCTCGGTGCCGTCCGTGAACAGGCAGTTGGGCCGGTACGCCATCATCGGCAGCACCGGGCTGTCGAGCGGTATGCGACCCTCCCGCAGCGCCGCCCACCGCCTGGAGTCACGGGCGAAGAAGGAGGGGTTCTGCAGAACCCGGAGCGCGGCCTCGTGCTGCACGATCAAAGTGGCGTCCACCCCGGGAGCCAGCTCGATCGGAGCGGCGAGCCCGTGCGCCCGGAACTCGTCGTACACACGCTGCGGATCGGACGCGAACTCCGGCCCGTAGAGCGACTTCTGCCGCTCGCCGTGCATCGGGCACCCGGTGGGGGCGCTGTACGGGGTGGCTCCCGGCTGAGAGTCCATGTGTGATTCCTAGGTGTGATCGCGGGCCTCGTGGGCCCGGACGGTGGACGGAAGACGGGGCTCGGGTCACCCGTTCCGACGGACGGCGTACGGAGCGGAGGTCAGGCCACCCGGGCGAGAAGGTGCTGGACCAGCGTGATCAGCGCCTGCGCGGACGAGTTCTCGTCCCGGGCGTCGCAGTAGACGACCGGGGTGTCCGGCAGCAGGTCGAGTGCCTCGCGCAACTCCTCCTCGGCATGCCGGGAGTACGGGTCGAAGCTGTTGACCGCGACGGCGTACTCCAGCCCGTACGTCTCGACCAGGTCGATCACCGGGAAGGTGTCGGCGAGACGGGCCGGGTCCACGAGGAGCAGTGCCCCGAGCGAACCCCGGGCCATGTCCTCCCACAGCTCGACGAAACGCTGCTGGCCCGGCGTACCGAACAGGTACAGCACCAGCTCGTCGCTCAGCGTCAGACGGCCGAAGTCCAGCGCGACCGTCGTGGTGACCTTGTCGGGTGCGCCCCGCAGATCGTCGACGTGGGCACTGGCCTGCGTCATCCTCTCCTCGGTACGCAGCGGTGTGATCTCGGAGAGGGTGCCGATGAGCGTCGTCTTGCCCACGGCGAAGTGTCCGACGACGAGGATCTTCGCCGCACGCTGTACCGCGTCCGGCACATAGATGCTCTCAGCCGAACCGGACGTGGAGTCCATGCAACACCTCTTCGAGGATCTTCCTGTCAACGAGCTGAGCCGGCGGTGGCGCCTTGCGGCGCATCAGATGACCCTGTTCCGCTAAATCGTTCAGCAGCAGCCGTGCCACTCCTACGGGCAGTTCCAGATGGCCCGCGACCTCGGCCACCGAAAGATAGCCGCCGGAGCACAGCTTCCAGATCGCCCGGACCTCGGGGCTCGGGTTGGGGGGCTGCTGCCGGCCGGGTGCGATGGTGACCAGAGTGACGAGGGACAGGCCCTCCGCGTCGGGCAGCCCGCGTCCACCGGTGATGACGTAGGACCGGACGAACCCGCTGCTGACGGACTGCTCCTCACCCGGCGCCGTCATGCGTCGCTTCCGACGTTGTGGCGGGGAGGCGTGGTCATCGCCTTGCCCAGCGCGGTGACCTGCTGCTGCATACGGAAGGACATGGCCTCCATGTCCACGTCGGCCGCGGCGGCCGCCGCCAGGTAGGCGCCGGTGCCCGCGGCGATCAGGAAGATCCAGCCGTGCTCGTACTCAAGGAGCGTCTGACGCCAACGACCGGGGGTCTGGGCCCCGATGAAGGGCGCGACGGCCCGGCTCAGCGACTGCATGGAACTCATCGCGGCCGCCACGGTCTCCGCGTCGTCCCGGCCGATCTCACTGGAGTTGGCCAGCAGCAGGCCGTCGGCGGAGACGAGGATCGCGTGCCGAGCGCCGGGTACCTGGAGCACATCGTTGAGCACCCAGGTCAGATCGGGGTTCACTGGATCTCGGGTCCTTCCATCGTCGTCATGTCACGTCCGGACCGTGTTCCGCGCTGGAACGCGCCCAGGCGGGAGGCGGTTTCCTCGTTGCTGCGCACCGGCCCGGGGTCGGTCGACGGCACCACTGAGACCGGGCTCTTGCGACGACGCTTGGGCAGGCCACCGGCGGTGGTGAAGGACCCCGAGGGCTGCGGGGCGGAGACCGGCTGTGCGGCCGGCGGGAACAGCGGGGTCGGCGGCGGCGCGCTCACCCGGCGGCGGGGGAGCGCCGACACCTCCGCGTCGTGGTCGAGGGGCGCCGCGGCGGCCACCGGGGGCGTGGGCGCATCACCGGTGAGAAGCTCGTCGGGCAGGAGAACCACCGCGCGTACGCCTCCATAAGGGGATACCGAGTCCACCGAGACCTTGAACCCGTAGCGGGCGGCCAGCACACCGGAGACGGCGAATCCGAACTGTGGGGGAATGCCCAGGCTGGAGACGCTGATCGCGGCCTGGGGTGCGAGGAGGGCCGCCGCGCGGTCCTTCTCCTCCTGGCCCATGCCGAGGCCCGCGTCGTCGATGATGAGGCAGACGCCCTTCGGGACGGCCTGGATGTTGATCTCCACCGGCGTGCCGGGGGCCGAGTAGTTGGTGGCGTTGGCCAGCAGCTCGGCGAGGACCACCGCGACCGGTTCCACGGCCTTGCTGACGACCGAGAAGTTGACCTGTCCGTTGACCCGGACGCGGTCGAACTGGCGGATACGGCCCTGCGCGCTGCGGGCCACGTCGAAGACCGAGGCGACGGTCTCCCTGCGCCCGAGCCAGCCGCCGCACAGCACCGCGATGCCCTGCGCGCGGCGGCCGAACTGGCTGTTGGCGTGGTCGATGGCCATCAGGTCGGCGAGCATGTTGGGGTCGTCGCCGTACTTCTTCTGGGCGTTCTCGACGACCACCTGCTGCTCGTCCGCGAGTCCCTGAAGGGTACGCACGGCCGCCTTGAGGACGGCCTTGGTCTCCTCCTCGGCGTCCTTGCGGACCTCATTCATCTCGGCGGCCTGCCGGTGCAGCAGACCGGTATGGGCTACGTGGAGCTCGTCCCGCTGCCGTTGCAGCGCGTCACGCTCGCCCCGAAGATCTGTGTTCTGTCTGCGCAGCCCGATGTTGGTCTTGCGAGCCCGCAGGACGGCACCGACAGCGACCAGTGCTACGACAACCAGCGCCCAGAAGAGAGGGCCCTGTGCAAATGTCATGAGACTCACTTCAAGTGCCATGGCTATGGAAACGGCTTGACGCTCCCTCATGAGCCGCACCGGCCGGACTGGTCTAGTCGCGACTTGTGCCACGCAGGGAAGGCCCCTCCGGAAGCGGGGCCGAGGAATTCATCCCTCCCGGAATGCCCCCATACGCCATCAGCCCACTGGAAGTAAGATGATCTTAGCATCGGCCTCTCGGGTAAATGTCAAGACCGACACGCCAGTTGCACTCTTGACGCGGAATGTTCACATCCAGGGCCGAAGTCGGCCACCCATGACCGGGCTGACCTGGGTTTTTTCGGTGGACATAGGTGACGAACGGTCAAGAATGCGTACCCGGTGCGTATATGAATGTGTGACCCTCCTGGCCACCCCCGGGGCATACGCGTCGGTGGACGGCGCATGCGCCGTGCCTGCGTGAAGGGTTCGCGGATCGCTCGCTCCCGACCGAGGCTTCCGTCGCGCTTCCTTCCTCTGTCGCGCGCATGCCGCCTCTCCGTGCACCTGGACCGGGCGCCGGGGCGATGTGGCCCGAGCACGAGCATCCGGTCCTCGGCACCCCGCAGCGACCGGGGGCGCTCGACGGCCTGGCCGCCGCGCTCTTTCGGCGGGCCCGCTCCGGTTCGTGCGGTGCGTGACAACCCTGGCCCGGGCCCGTCGCGCATGTACGAGAGCGGGCCCGGCCGCGGGACGGTGGTGCCCGGAGTACGTGACACATGGGGCGGCAGCTGTCACGTCCCGCACAGCGGGTACCGGGTACCTCCCCTGGGCGTACGACCGCGGCGAGCGCTGGCGGCATCCGCGTGAGGATGCAGACTGGGAGTGCACGCCCCGGCGTGCCGGTGACGGGGCTCACCGCAACCGCGGACACCTTCCGCCGACGGTCCCCGGCCATGCGCGTGACGACACCGTGCCCGCCTGCCGCTTGGAGGCCGTTGCCGTGGAATTCGACGTGATCGTGGAGATCCCCCAGGGATCCCGCAACAAGTACGAGATGGACCACGAGGCCGGGCGCATCCGGCTGGACCGGATGCTCTTCACGGCCACCCGCTATCCCGCCGACTACGGCTACATCGACCACACGCTCGGCCGGGACGGCGATCCCCTGGACGCCCTGGTGCTCGTGGGCGAGCGGACCTTCCCCGGCTGCACGATCCAGTGCCGGGCCATCGGCATGTTCGTGATGCGCGACGAGAAGGGTCCCGACGAGAAGGTCCTCTGCGTTCCCGCGCACGACCCCCGCCACGCCGGCCTGCGGGACATCGGCGACGTGTCCAGCTTCGACCTGCTGGAGATCACCCACTTCTTCGAGGTCTACAAGGACCTGGAGCCCGGCAAGTCGGTGGAGGGCTCGCACTGGGAGGGACGCGACATGGCGTACGCGGAGATCGAAGCCGCCCGGAAGCGGGCCGCCGGTTCCTCGGGCGGCGGCTGAGAGTCTGTCGGGTGACCTTCGATCGGGCAGCGGACGCGGTCTGGTGCGTGCGATTCCAAGGCGCCGGAAGGTCCTCGGATGGGGTCTCCCCTGCTCCTTGAGAGCTTGGGGAAGGAGCTACCAGGGCATTTCGGCAACGCGGGAAGCGTGCGTGCCAGGGCGTGGCCGCCCGGTCAGAGGTCGCCCGACAGGTCCTGAGCCGCGCGGGCGCCGTGTTCCGCGGCCCCGACAGGCTCTCTCAGCCGCGGTGCGCACGGGTGCCGGACAGCAAGACCAGAGCGGCGGCCTGGATCGCCACGACCACCACGACGAGCACCGGGACCGAGTAGCCGTAGAGACCGCCGACGAGCGCGCCACCGGCCAGGGTCGCGGCGCCGATGACCCCCGCGAAGACCCCGTAGGCGGTCGCCCGCCGCCCCGGCGGGACGAGATCGGCGACGGTGGCCTGCAGCGTGGACTCCTGGATGCCCATCGCGGCCCCCCACACCAGTGAGCCGATCACCGCGACGGCGAGGCTGCCGCCGAAGGCCAGCACGGGCACCGAGGCCGCCAGCAGCGGCAGCACGGCCAGCACCCGGGGCCCGATCCGGTCGTAGGCCCATCCGGTGGCCAGCGCCGCCAGCGCGTCCATGGCCATGGCACCGGCGTACAGCACCGGAACCCAGGCCGTGGCGAGCAGCCCGTGCGTGACGAGGTGGAAGGACAGCACACCGTAGGTGGCGAAGCCCGAGGTCGTGACGGCCGTGAACGCGGCGTACCGCCAGAACGCGGCCGGCAACCGCCCGGAGCCGGTCCCCGTGCCGGCCGTCGCTTCCGTCGCCGCGCTTTCGTACACCGCCGGCTGCGGGACGTGGTGCCTGAGCCGGACCAGCAGGGCCAGGACCGCCACGCCCGGCAGGGCCAGGACGCCGAGCGCCGGTGCGTAGTCGCCGCCCGTCTGGGCCAGCACACCGGCGACGGTCAGCGGGCCGATCAGCGCGCCGACCTGGTCCATCGCCTGGTGCACGGCGAAGCCCCGCCCCCGGCCCGTCGCCGCGGTGGCGTACGACAGGAGCGTGTCCTTGGCGGGGGAGCGGACGGCCTTGCCGACCCGTTCGGCGACGACCAGGGAGCAGGCGGCCCAGAGCACCCCCGTCAGGCCCAGCACCGGCACGCTGACCACCGTCAGCGCGTATCCGGCGATCGTCCAGCCCCAGAACCGGCCCGTCCGGTCCGCCAACGGCCCCGAGACCAGCCGCAGGATCAGCGCCGCCGCCTCACCCGCGCCCGTGACGACACCGACCACCAGGGCCGAGGCCCCCAGCGAGGCCAGCAACGGACCCGTGATCGAACGCGCCCCTTCGTAGACGAAGTCGGCGAGCAGGCTGATGGTTCCGAACCAGACCACGAACCGCCAGGGGCGCATCGCCGGCCGGTGCATCACGCCCACAGGGCCTGGGCGAGGGAGACTCCGGCGAACGCGGCGCCGAGTCCGGCCACGACGCTCGCCAGGATGTTGACGGCGGCGTAGAACCTGGCGCCGTCCTCGGCCAGCCGCAGCGTTTCGTAGCTGAAGGTGGAGTAGGTGGTGAGCGCCCCGCACAGCCCGGTGCCGAGCAGGAGCTGCAGGTGGGAGGTGGCGGCCCCGGCGGTGGCGGCGCCGGTCAGCAGCCCGAGGACGAGCGACCCGCTCACGTTGACGGCGAGGGTGCCCCAGGGGAAGACGGTGTCGTGCCGGGACTGGACCGCGCGGTCGGTCAGATAGCGCAGCGGGGCGCCGACCGCGGCCCCGACGATCACCAGGAGCCAGTTCACGGGTTCTGCTCCCGGTCGTCGTCCTGCCGGACAGTCTCGCAGCGGTCCAGGACGGCCAGGCCGCCGCCCGTGAGCAGTTCCTCGACGAGCGGCAGGAACGCGCGGATCCTCTCCTCGGCATCGACGATCACGACGGCCACCGGCAGGTCCTCGCTGAGTGAGAGCAGCCGTTGGGTGTGGATCATCGAGGAGGCGCCGAACCCCTCGATTCCGCGGAAGACGCTCGCACCTGAGAGTCCCGCCCGGTGTGCCCGGTGCACGATCTCCGTGTACACGGGCCTGTGGTGCCAGCCGTCGGTCTCGCTGACGAGGACCGTCAGCCGCAGGGCCGGGACCGTGTTCGTCCGTCCTGTCATGGTTGCCTCCACGCCAGTACGCGGCGGGTGGCCCACACCGCGCTCCACACCGCCGCCAGGGCGGCGAACAGTGTCAGTCCCAGATACGCCAGGCCCGGACCGGGCCGGCCGTGGGCGACGAGGCGTTCGATGTCCACCGCGTAGGTGGAGAACGTGGTGAATCCGCCCAGCACCCCCGTGCCGAAGAAGGGTCTCACCAGGCGGTGTGCCGCCCATACGTCGCTGATCACCACCATGAACACGCCGATCACCGCGCATCCGACGACATTCACGGTCAGCGTCGTCCACGGGAAACCGCCCGGAGCGGTGGGCCACAGGAGGGACGCCCCGTACCGGGCCGACGCCCCGATCGTGCCCCCGAGGGAGACCACGGCGAGGACCGGCCACTGCCGCCGGGAGAGCCCGATCCGCCTGCCGGGCGCACTCCGCCCGGCGGGCGGAGTGCCGCCGCGCTCCGTCACCGCTGCCGGGGGCACACGGCGTGACTGGGCCTGCCTGGGCATACGTCTCCCACCTGCCGGGCGCCCGCGCACGGGCGCACTCCATCGCAAGCAGGGACCGTTGGCGGCGCGCGCACGCGCCCCGCGGTTCGGGTACGGCGGGCCCCACCGCCGTGCAGCAGCCGTCACCGGCCGCCGCTCCCCCAGGCTAGCGCCGCCGACGGCATCGCGGCCACCGCAGCCGGCGCGGGCGCATCCGGCGCGAACCGTGAAGGGGCATATCGGGCAAACAGGTAAAAATAACGCTAGGTTCTCCCTGGGTCGGGCGAGGGAGTCTGCGGGGCCGTGCAGCACACCGGGACGCATCGACGAGGAACGACATGACTGACACGGGCAGCGGCGCCGAGACCGCAGCCGCCGGACCGCGTCCGGCGGTGAAGCTCACCCCGCTGACGCCGGCGGCGATGGTCGCCGGCTCGACGGTGGGCGCCGGGGTGTTCTCCCCGCCACGGCGTTTCGCCACGGAGACCGGCGTGGCCGTCGCACTGATCGCCTGGGCGATCGCGGGCGTCGGGATGCTCCCCGACCCCGTCCGACCGAAAGGCACACCGTGACGAGCATCGACACCACCGGGCCGGCCCTCGGCGTCCACTCCGAGGTCGGGAAACTGCGCAAGGTGCTGGTCTGCGCACCCGGCCTCGCACACCGCCGGCTCACCCCCACCAACTCCGACGACCTGCTCTTCGACGACGTGATGTGGGTGGAGAACGCCCAGCGCGACCACGCCGACTTCGTGAACAAGCTCCGCCTGCGCGGGGTCGAGGTCGTCGAACTGCACGACCTGCTCGCCGAGACGATGGCCGACGCGGAGGCGAAGAGGTGGCTCCTCGACCGCAAGATCACCGCGAACGAGGTCGGCATCGGCCTCCAGGACGACACCAGGGCCTTCCTGGAAACGCTCCCGCCCCGCCGGCTCGCCGAGTTCCTGATCGGCGGCCTGGCCACCGCCGACCTGCCCGACGACTTCCGCTCCCCCTACGTGGCCCTGGCCCGCGAGTCAGCCGGCGTCCGCGAGTATCTGATGCCCCCGCTGCCCAACACCCTCTACACCCGTGACACCACCTGCTGGCTCTACGGCGGACTGACGATGAACCCCCTGTACTGGCCCGCCCGCCACGACGAGACCCTGCTGATGAAGGCCGTCTACACCTTCCACCCCGACTTCAGGGGCTCCACGGTGTGGTGGGGCGATCCGGAACGGGACTGGGGCCAGGCGACCTTCGAGGGCGGCGACATCATGCCGGTCGGCAAGGGCGTCGTGCTCATGGGCATGAGCGAACGCACCTCGCGCCAGGCCATCACCCAGGTCGCGGACGCCCTGTTCAGGAACGGCGCCGCCGAGCGCGTGATCGTGGCGGGCATGCCCAGACTGCGCTCCGCCATGCACCTCGACACCGTCTTCACGTTCGCCGACCGCGACCTCGTCACCCTCTACCCGAAGATCATGGACGAGGTCCACACCTTCTCCCTGAGGCCCGGCGACAGGGCCCCCGGGATCGAGATCACCGACGAGGGCACGACGCCGTTCGTCGACGTGGTCGCCAAGGCGCTCGGCCTGTCCGAGCTCAGGGTGATCGACACCGGCGGCGATGTGTACGCCTCGGAGCGCCAGCAGTGGGACAGCGGCAACAACGCCGTGGCCGTGGAACCGGGCGTCGTCTTCACGTACGACCGCAACACCCAGACCAACGCCCTCCTGCGCCGGGCCGGGGTCGAGGTCATCACCGTCGTCGGCGCCGAACTCGGCCGCGGCCGGGGCGGCGGCCACTGCATGACGTGCCCCCTGATCCGGGACGCGGTGGCCTTCTGACCCCGCCCGCCCCCACGGCCCCGCCCGCAGGGCCGGGATGGCCGATCGGGTGAACGACGGCGCGTGCCGCGTCCACCGGCCGCCGCAGGCGCGACCATACGCAGGCGATGGTTCCACCCCGAGGAAAGGGCTCTTCCGTGCGCCGTGCTCTGATCGTCGTCGATGTGCAGAAGGACTTCTGCGAAGGTGGCAGCGTCCCCGTGAAGGGCGGCGCGGACCGGGCCGTGGCCATCGCCGACCTGATCCGACAAGCCGACGGGCAGTACGCACACGTCGTCGCCACCCGCGACCACCACATCGACCCGGGCGCCCACTTCTCCGAACACCCGGACTTCCAGAACTCCTTCCCCGTGCACTGCGTCGTCGGCGGCGAGGGAGGCGAGTTCCATCCGGACTTCGCACCCGCCGTCACCTCCGGCGCCGTGGAAGAGGTCTTCTACAAGGGCGCGCACTCCGCCTCGAAGAGCGGCTTCGAGGGGGCGGCCGAGGACGGTACGTCACTGACGGACTGGCTGCGCGCCCGCGATGTCACCGACCTCGACGTCGTCGGCATCGCCACCGACCATTGCGTGAAGGCCACCGCGCTGGACGGTGTGCGAGCGGGCTTCGAGGTGCGGGTCCTCCTCGACTACACCGCCGGCGTCGCCGCCGACACCACCAGCACCGCGATCACCGAGCTGCGCCGGGCAGGTGTCGCACTGAGCGGCAAGCCCGTCGTCCTGGCCTGACCGGCCGGCCCGGCCCCGACACCGTGGCGGCGGCCGGCCCGGCCCCGACGGCGGCGCGGAGCGTACGGCCGGGGCCGGCCGGTGCACGCCGGGGAGAGGGCCGCGGCAACGCCGCCGCGGTCCTGATCCGGAAGTCCCGGGGCCGCCACCTCGTCCGTTTGACAGTCGAACAGGCGGTGCTGCGATAGTCGGCGGGTGCGTATCGGCCTCCTCGGACCCCTGGCTCTGGACACCGGCACCGGTCCGAGGCCGGTCGGCGGCCCGCGACTGCGGGCACTGCTGGCCCGGCTGGTGCTGGACGCCGGGCGCGCCGTGCGGCCGGAGGCCCTGGTCGAGGCGCTCTGGGCCGAGTCACCGCCGGTCGACCAGGCAAATGCCCTGCAGTCGCTGGTGTCCCGGTTGCGGCGCGTACTGGGCGACCCCGCGTTGCTCACCTCCGGTCCGGCCGGGTACCGGCTGGCCGTCGAGGCGGACGCGGTGGACGCCGTCCGGTTCGAGCAGTTGGCCCGCTCGGGCCGGCAGCTGCACGCGCGGGCCCGGCCCGCCGAGGCCGCCGCCACCCTGCGGGAGGCCTTGGACCTGTGGCGCGGCCCCGCCCTGGCGGATGTGCGCGAGGCACCTTTCGCCGGCGCCGAGGCCGAGCGGCTCGAACGGGCACGGCTGGCTGCCCTGGGGGACCGGATCGAGGCCGACCTCGCCCTGGGAGCCGATCCCGACCTCATCGCCGAGCTCGAGTCGTTGACAGCGGACCATCCGCTGCACGAGGGGCTGCACGCCCAGCTGATCCGGGCCTTGGCCGTCGGCGGCCGGGGCGCCGAGGCACTGGCCGCCTACCAGCGGCTGCGCGGCACGCTGGCCGACACCTTCGGCAGCGACCCCGGACCACAGGTGCAGGCGGCGCATCTCGCGGTACTGCGCGGCGAGATCCCCCGGCCGGAGCCCGATCACCGGCCGCCGCACCACCGGCAGGCCCGCCGAACGTCGTCGAACGGCAACCTGGACGCTCCGCTGACCAGCTTCGTGGGGCGCGAGGACGACGTCCGCCGGGTGGTCGAACTGCTCGGCCGAGCCCGGTTGGTGACCCTGGTCGGCCCCGGTGGCTCCGGCAAGACCCGGCTGGCCGACACCAGCGGCCGACGGCTCACGCCGTCGGGCGGGGTGTGGTTCGTCCCCCTGGCCCCGGTCGGCGCGGACGACGTGCCCCGCGCGGTGCTCGACGTACTGCGCGTGCGCGAGGCGGGGCTGCTCAAGCGCACTGCGACGCCGGGCCGTTCACCGCTCGCACCGGGCAGTGCCCCTGATTCCGCCGAGGAGGTCCTGGAGCGTCTGACCGAGGTGCTGGCCGACGACGATCCGGTGCTGGTGCTGGACAACTGCGAGCACGTGGTCGAGGCCGCCGCGAGGCTCGCCGAGACCTTGCTCGGCCGGTGTCCCCGGCTGAGGGTGCTGGCCACCAGCCGGGAGGCGTTGCGGATCGGCGGGGAGAACCTGCACCCGGTGCTCTCCCTGGAGCTGCCGGAACCGGGCTCGACGGCTCAGGAGGCCCGCGCCTGCGCGGCGATCCGGCTCTTCTACGACCGGGCCGCCGCGGTGTGTCCCGGCTTCACCGCGGAAGGCGGCTCACCGGAAGGCGGCTCACCGGACGACGGCTCACTGGAGGCGGTGGTCGAGATCTGCCGCCGCCTGGACGGTCTGCCCCTGGCGATCGAACTGGCCGCGGCACGGCTGTGCACCCTCCCCGTCGAGGCGGTCGAGGCCCGGCTCGACGACCGGTTCCGGCTCCTCACCGGGGGAAGCCGCACCGCACTGCCCCGGCACCAGACCCTGCGTGCCGTGGTGGCCTGGAGCTGGGAGCTGCTGGACGCCGACGAGCGAACGCTCCTGGAACGGCTGTCGGTGATGCCCGGCAGCTTCACCGAGGACGCGGCGCAGGCCGTCGGCGGGCTCGACGCCCCGGCCCATGACGTACCGGAGCTGCTGACGGCGCTGGTCGACAAGTCCCTGCTGCACCCGGCCGGGGCCGTCGATCCGGGCGAGCCGCGCTACCGGATGCTGGAGACCATCCGCGAGTACGGCCTGGAGCAGCTCGCCCGGCGCGAGGAGGCCGACGCGGCCCGGGCGCGGCACGCCGGGTTCTTCCTGGAGCTCGCGGAGATCGCCGACCCCCGGCTGCGCACGCGTGAGCAACTGCGCTGGCTGGCCCGGCTGTCGGCGGAACGGGACAACCTGCTGGCCGCGATCCGCTGGGCGGTCGAGTCCGGGAACGCCGGCACGGCGGTCAGGTTCGGGGCAGCGCTGTGCTGGTTCTGGACCATGCGGGACAACCCCCCGGAGTCGCTGGACCTGCTGGGCCGGATGCTGGAGGTCCCCGGGCCGACCGATCCGGTGGCCCATGCGCTGGTGGTCGCGGCTCACGCGCTCGGCACCCAGGCCATCGGCCTGCCGCAGGAGACGGAAGCCGCCTTCGGCCGGATCGAGCAGGCGACGGAGGGCATCGACCCCGGCGTCCATCCCGTGCTGGAACTGGCCCGGTTGGCCGCCGCGGTCGCCGTACCGGCGCCACGGGTCCGGGCCGCCACGACGGAGCCGCCGCGGAGTGCGACGGAGGCCCCGGCCGAACCGGAGCCATGGACACGGTCGTTCGGGCTGCTCGTCCGGGGCCTGCTCGCCATGCACACCGGGGACGTCACCCATGCGAAGGGCCTCCTCACCCGCGCGCGGACCGGCTTCGAGGAGCTCGGGGAGCGGTGGGGCCTGGCGATCACGCTGAGCACCCTCGGGTCGATCCTGCGGCTGTCCGGCGAACTGTCCGGTGCGCTGGCGATGAACGAGCAGGCCACCCGGTACTTCCGGGAGCTCGGCATGGAGGAGTACACGATCGAGAACGAGGTGCAGTCCGCTCTGCTCCGAGCCCGGGCCGGGGACGTGGACGGCGGGCGGCGGCAGTTGGAGGACTTGCTCGACCGGGTGACGCGGACCGGGTCCGCGGAGCCGTGGGCCCAGGTGCGTCTGGGTCTGGCCCGGCTGGAACGGCGGGCCGGACGGCCGGGGCAGGCCCGCGAGCACGCACGGATCGGACTGGACGAGGCACCGCCCGGCCAGGCGACCCCGTCGCACCTCACCGCCCTGCTGCTGGGAGTGCTCGCCCAGATGGACGCGGCGGACGGCTTCCCGGACGACGCGGTGCGCCGGCTCGACCATCCGGCGGTGCACCTGATGCTGGCCTGGGACACGCCGGTCGCGGCCGGGATCGCCGTCGTGACCGCGGAGATCGAGCTGTGCCGCGACCGGCCGGACAGGGCGGGAGAACTGCTCGGGGCCGCCACCGTGCTGCGCGGCTCGGACGACCTCGGGGACGCCGACGTGCGAAGGATCGCCGAGCGGGCCACCACCGTGCTGGGGGCCGACGGATTCTCGGCGGCGCACACCGCGGGCGCGGCGATGTCGCGGAGCGGGGCCAGGGGCCTGGTGTCCGCGGTCGTCGCCGCGCCCGGGGCTCACTCGAACCGCTTCGATCAGCCGGTGTGAGCCGTGGCCCCGCCGGCCGGGGCCGGCTTGCCGAACATGCTGCACATCACGGCGGTCCGAAGCGCCTGGTCGGCCTCGGCGATCTCCGGGTCGGCCTCGAACTCGAACAGGAACTCCGTCGGGACGAGGACGGTGGCGGTGCGACTGCCGGTGCCGTCGGTCATGTTGCTGCTGGAGTAGCCGGTCATTCCGCCGTCGTGGGCCCAGATGGTGCCGCAGGGGGTCGGGCCCGTCTCCACGCCCAGTCCGGAGCCGGGCCCGTCCGGGTTCTCCGGGTCGATCGGGACGGTGGTGCGCATCTGTTCCAACTGGGCGGCCGGCAGCAGCTCGCCGGACATCAACGCGGTGTAGAAGCGGGACCAGTCCTGGGCGTTGGACACCACGGCTCCGGCGGCCCCGCCCCAACTCGGGTCGTTGTCCGAGACGTCCACGTGACCGTCGTGGCCCGGACCGGCGACCTCCTTGAACTCGGCGGGCACACCGGGTGGCATGTGGGCGGGGTCCGGTTCGTAGCCGTGAGCGTGCCGGCCACGCCAGGTGGGGCCCGTGGCGAAGTAGGTGTGCTTCAGGTTCAGCGGCCGGGCGATCCGGTCACGGACGAGATCGGCGAGGCTCGCCCCGGTGACCTGTTCGAGGACGGCCCCGACCGCGGCGTAGTCGGTGTTGCTGTAGGACCACTTCGTGCCCGGGGCGAACAGCGGCTCGTGCTTCACGCCCACGGCGAGCAGTTCGGCGGAGGTCCACTGTCGCGGGTCCTTGCCGAGGATCGACTTCAGGACCGCGGCGTCCTGGGTGTAGTCGAACAGGCCGCTCGTGTGGTTCAGCAGCATCCGCAGCGTGATCGCCCCGCCGTTCGGGACCCTGCCCGGCAACCACTTCTCCACCGGGTCGTTCAGGGCCAGCTCGTTCTCGGCGACCAACTGCAGAACGAGTGTGGCCATCATGGTCTTGGTGTTGGAACCCATGCGGAACTCGTCCCCCGCGTCGAGCCGGTGGTCCCGTTCGGCCCAGGGAGCCTGCTCAGTGATCTCGACGGGCCGGCCACGGCCGTCGTCCACCCGCACGATCACCCCCGGCGCCCCCGCGTCGACCAGTTTCCGGGCCAGCAGCGTCAGCCGGGCCCGCTGCGCCTCGGCCCCGCTCCGGGCCGAGGCGGACGTGGACTCGGCGCTCGGCAGTGCCCGGGGGGAGGCGGGGAAGGCCGCACATGCCGCCAGTCCCAGGGCCAGAACCGACGCCGTCACCGAAGCGGGCGTCACCCGCAGACGACGTGAGCGCAGCGCACGATCCGACGAAGAAGCATGTGGGGACATCGATCAGTTCCTCCGGGTTGGGGCGATCTGGACGACCTCAGCCTCCGACCCGCCACTGGCAACCCACGCACAGCCCGCTGTCAGCACGGCCGCTTCGAGCCGGACGTCATCGAGAGCGGGCACCGCGCTCGCGGTCGGAGCGGCGGCGATCACCGCCGTCCGGCCGCGCCCCGGCCTAAGGGACGCTCTGACACGGCTGCTCGCGACCGCCGCCGTACGCTGCCTGAACCGCATCACTTCAGCCCTCGACCGGGAGCCCCGCGTGAGCGATCAGCCCGACCAGCAGACCGAGAAGCCCTTCCTGTACGTCGTCGTGTGCGCGGCCGGAATCGCCGCGGACGTCGGCAGGTTGATCACGGCGGCCCAGAAGGCGAACTGGGACGTCGGCGTCGTCGCCACCCCGCAGGGCCTCGGCTTCATCGACGCGAAGGCCGTCGAGGAGCAGACCGGATACCCCATTCGTTCGGCCTGGCGCTCACCTGGCGAACCCCGCCCGCTGCCGCCCCCCGATGCCATCGCCGTCGCCCCGGGCACCTTCAACACGATCAACAAGTGGGCGGCGGGCAGCTCCGACACCCTGGCCCTGGGCATCCTGTGCGAGGCGTACGGCTTCGGCATCCCGACCGCCGTCCTCCCGTACCTGAACTCGGCGCAGGCCGCCCATCCGGCGTACCGGGCGAGCCTGGACCGGCTGCGTGGCATGGGCGTCCTGATCGGGTCGCACGAACCGCACCCGCCCGAGGGCGACGGCGAGGCCGACCGCTTCCGCTGGGAGGAGGCGCTGGAACTGCTCACTCCGGAGCTGTCCCGCCCGGCCTGACCGGCGCCGCCGGTCTCGCGGCGGCCGCGGCCGTGCTCCGGCCGGGAGGCCGGAGCACGGGCGTTCGGGCGGTCACCAGTTGATGGCGTCGTCCATCGACTGCTGCCAGTACGTGACCTTGAGCGAGTCGTCGACGTAGACGCCCTTGGCGGGCAGTGAGGGGTGGGCGCCCGCACCGACGCTCTCGTTGCCGGAGCGGCCGTGGAAGTAGACGACCAAGGACTTCTCCGTGTGGCCGTTGGAGCCGCTGCCGTCGGTGGCCGACAGACTCACGGAGGCATAGCCGGATTCGCCCGGCTTCAGCGTGACGACGGCCTGCGGCTTGGAGTCCTCGATGACCGGCGGCACCGACTGGGCCTCGCCGAAGCGTACGGCCGGGTAGCTGTGCAGGTAGCAGGTGTTGCTGCCGGTGTTGGTGACGGTGAGGAGCATGTGGTTGACAGGGCGGTTCAGCGGGGCTGCGACGGTCTTGGTGTTGGAGCCCTCGCAGGTGACGATCTTGCCGGAGGCGGGGGCCTTCGCGGCGGGGGCATGCGCGGCCGGCTTCGAGGCGAGGGTGGCCGTCTTCGCGTTGCCGGAGGAGGAGCCGTGGTCGGAGGATCCGGAGGCGGGGGCCGACGGTGCGGACTCGGGCGCGGAGGACGAGGCGTTCGTGGCGGAAACCGCCGAGGCGCCCTCGTCCCGCCCGCCCGTTCCGTCGCTGCACGCGGTCAGGGAGAGGGCGCCGAGCGCGATGGTCGCGGCGGCGGTCAGAAGGCGGGTGCGGGAGTTCCGGATGCTCGACATGTGGCCATGCCCCTTCGTTGTCCAGGTGGGTGTGGTGCTTGGATGACTGGAGCTTGTGGGGTGATCCGTCCCAGCCGCCATGGACAGCGCGGGGTTAGGAACACTGGAACACTGGAATGGGCTCTGAGCAGGGGGAAAGCAGTGCCCCTGGAATGCGTGAACGGGACATGGGGGGATCGTGGAACGAGTGTCGGAGAGGGAAGGGGCCGGGGGTACGGGCGAGTTCGCGGCGCTGCTGCGGGAGCTGAAGGACCGTTCGGGGCTGAGCTACGGGGCGCTGGCCAAGCGGCTCCACATGAGCACGTCGACGCTGCACCGCTACTGCAACGGCACCGCGCTGCCCACGGAGTACGCCCCGGCGGAGCGCTTCGCCAGAGTGTGCCGGGCGACGCCGCCGGAGCTGGTGGAGCTGCACCGGCAGTGGATCCTGGCGGACGCGGCACGAAAGGCCAGGCCGGACCAGGGCACGGCGGCCGGGGCGAGGAACGCGGGTGACACCGCCGCGGATCCGACCCCGGCGACGGATTCGGCCGAGGAGGCCGGTCCAGCCGAGGAGACCGGTTCAGCCGAGACGGCCGGTGGAACCGGTTCGCCGGAGATGGCGGTCACCGGACAGCCGACGGCTTCGGCCGACGCGGCGTCAACGCACGGACCAGGTGGAGACGATGAACCGGTCGTCGTCGACATGCCGCGCGGTCCCGTGCCGTTACGGCGTCGCCGTAACGCGCTGATCGCCTCCGTCGCGGTGGCCGCTGTGCTGGGAGCCGTGGTGCTCGCCGTCAATGTGCCCTTCGGCCGGGGCGGGAACGACGCGGGCGACCGGCGCGCAGCCGATACCACCGTCGCGACCACCGATACGGCGCACGCCAAGAAGCCGCCGGCGACGGACGCCGCGACCCCTTCCCCGACCGGTAGGAGCCGCACACCGTCCCCTTCCACCTCGACCGCCGGACCCACCCCTGGCAGCTCGAAGCGCGGCGACGCGCCGGGCGCGGCCGAGCGTCCCGGTGGCAGCACCGCCGTACCGCTGAACGTCGCCTCCCGCCCCTACGTCTACGACAGCCCGTGCAGCCAGCACTTCCTCGTCGACAGCGAACCCGAGCAGGTCGGTCCGCCCGCGAGCGAACAGGACGCGCCACGCTGGGCCGCCGCCTACGGCGCGGTCTCCTCGGGGGAACAGCGGGTCGCCCTGACCGTTCAGGGCACCGGGCGGGACACGGTCGTCCTGGAGGCGCTGCACGTACGCGTCGTCGGCAAGGGAGCGCCGCTCGCCTGGAACGACTATTCGATGGGGGTGGGCTGCGGGGGTGGCGTCGGCACCAAGTCGTTCGACATCGACCTCGACAACGGCAGCCCCATGGTCACCGTCAAGAACGGCCAACGCGACTTCCCGTACAAGGTCAGCGAGTCCGACCCGGAGGTCTTCTACATCACCGCGCACACCAAGGCGCACGACGTCCGCTGGGACCTCAGCCTGGACTGGTCCAGCGGCGGCCGCCGCGGCACGGTGCACATCGACAGCGGCGGCACCCCGTTCCGCACGAGCGCCGACGCCGGACGACCCGGCTACGACTACCCGTTGGGCGGCGGCGAGTGGATCGAACGGGAGGAGGGCTGACCGGATCCGCGCGGGCGTCGGCGGGACCGGGCGCTCGATCTCCCCGTTCCTTCCCCTCCGGGCCGGACGCTTCCCTTCCGGGCCGGACGCTTCCCTTCCGGGCCCGACGCTTCCCTTCCGGGCCCGACGTTCACGGTGAGCGAGTGGCCGGCCTGATCCACGTGGAAACGATGGCTGTGCCCCATGAAGCACCGCCACGGCGCTGTCGGCAGGACCGGTCCGGATCTGGCGCCCTCACCGACCGTATCTGCCCGGCGACACGCTGAACGCAGTCCACGGAACCGACGGAGTCCACGGCACCGAGGAGGGAACGCGTCCTGGGCCCTGACCGACCGCGGGAGATTCCGAGAGCGACAATTGTGGTGGGTGCCGTGCCGGTCGGTTCATGGAGTCAGGTCGCGAGGTCCTGCCCGGTGGACCGGGTGCCGAGCCGGCGGGAGACGACGATGAACGGCTCGGTCCGTATCGGACAAGTTGTCGGGGTACCACTGCGGATGCACTGGAGCGTGCCGCTGCTGGTGGTCCTGTTCGCGTACGGTCTCGGCCGCCAGACCCTCCCCGCATGGACTCCGGGGCAGTCGAATGCGGTGTACACCTTCGCCAGCGCCGTAGGGGCACTGCTGCTCATGGCCAGCCTTCTGCTCCACGAGACGGCACACGCTGCGACGGCCCGCAGGAAGAAGATCGCGGTACAGGATGTGACGCTCTGGGCGCTGGGCGGGATGACCCGGATGGGGCGGCCGCCGACGGCCGCGGTGGCCTTCGCGGTGGCGATCAGCGGCCCGCTCACCAGCCTGATCATCGGAAGCTCCGCGCTCGGAGCGGGAATCGGGCTGCACGCGCTGTTCGGCTGGGCGGTGCCCGCCGCCGTTCTGGTGTGGCTCGGCTGGGCGAACCTGTTCCTGGGCGCGTTCAACCTCCTTCCCGCTGCGCCGCTCGACGGCGGAAGGGTGGTGCAGGCGCTGTTGTGGTGGCGTACCGGAGACCGGGAACGTGCGGATCGGGTGGCCTCCCGAAGCGGTCAGATCGTGGGCGGGCTGCTGATGGCCTTCGGCTGGATCTCGTTCCTGCGCGGGGCGCCGGACGGGCTGTGGCTCATCTTCGTCGGTCTCTTCATCGCGATCGTCGCCGGCGCCGAACGGCAGCGCGCCGTGATCCACACAGAACTGCGGGGCGTCAGGGTCGCCGACGCCATGTCCAGCCCGGTGACCACCGGCGCCGACTGGCTGACCGTCCGGCATTTCATCGACGAGGTGGCGGTGCACTCCCGCCATTCCGTCATGCCGCTGCTCGATTTCGAAGGCCGTCCCAGCGGGATCGTTCAGATCCGCAGGCTTGCCCGGACACCGGAAGCGCGCCGGGAGGAGCTGCGCGTGCGCGAGGTGGCGGTTCCGTTGTCACAGTGCGCGGTTGCCGCCCCGAGCGATCTTCTGAGTGAGGCTCTCGACAAGCTCCGCCCGGGTACCGGCATGCGCATCCTCGTGGTGGACGGGCACCACCTGGTGGGGATCGTCACCGCGAAGGACATTTCGCGGCTGATCCAGCGGCACACACTGGGGGGCCGAGGGCCCGACTGAGCCCCCGGGGCCCGCGGCCTCGTCGGCGATGTGGTCCCCGTCCGACGGTCGTCACTTCCGCACCAGTGTGCGACGGCAAGGGCCACTCACATTTCGTTCGGCAGCTGACTCGGTTACGAAAACGCCGCCGAAGCAGTGAGTCATCTCTTGGGCCTCACTCCATTTCTCTCCGGGGGCTGCGTTTCTTCGGCGATTCGAGAGGATTTGTCTGCTGTTCTGTCGGAAGAAATTACTCGGGAGGATCGACTCTACT
Organism: Streptomyces sp. NPDC093149; assembly: GCF_044754145.1. NCBI lineage: Bacteria > Bacillati > Actinomycetota > Actinomycetes > Kitasatosporales > Streptomycetaceae > Streptomyces > Streptomyces sp. NPDC093149. The sequence continues at coordinate 132,513 of NZ_JBIVON010000005.1, read as the reverse complement.
GTCGTGGGTGCGAGGGTGTGCGTAAAAGGAGCTGCTCACTTTCGTGATATAGTCCTGATGAATTTACAGGACGCCACGAAAAAAGGGGAATGGCGTGAATACCGAGAAGGTTACGGCTCGACGTCTTTCGGCCGAAGAGGTTTCAGAACTGGGCCTCCAGGACGGCATCTTCGTCTCGGCGGAGATGGACGGCCTTCCTCTCGACTGCTACGCCCCGGCTTTCCTCACGAAGCCGGGTAAGAATTTCGAGGGAGGGTCCTTCACTGCGAGGACGATCTTCGGCGAGGAAATTCATGTTCTCCCGGACAATGCCGAAGAGCGCGGGATCTGGATTGCCGACAAGGCAGGGGAAGAAATCGAGGTTCTCCAGAGTGCCGGCGTTCTCCTGAATCTCGCCCTCTTCGTTCCCGGCGGGAACAAGGAATCTCTGGATGCGCTCTATTCCGCCGCACGGGACGCGTTCGGCGCGGGGATCGTCCAGCGCTGGAGCGAGGAAACCGTCGCGGTGCCGGAAGTCAAGGTGGACCTGTACGAGGAGCCGGCCCGGGGGCGGAAGAACACGAACAACCAGAACCGCGACCGCCGTGCCCTGGACATCTACCCGACCCGAGTGCGGTTCCTGGAGCCCAGCGATGGCTGGAGGTTCATTGTCGAACCGCACAAGGAGATCGTCGATGACACCCCGACGATCTGACCTGATGGCAGGTTAGGGGCTGTCCCGTAATCCCAGGCGGGCACGCGACGACAGCTACGGCACCTCGCCGCGTTGTCGAAACGTCCGCATGCATCCAGTATGCGGACGCCCCTCCGCCTTGCGATGCACCGCATCCGACGCCGAGCGCTGATCCACCGCGGACCGCGGGACAGCCCTTAGCCTCGACGCCTCGATCTTTCGCGAGAGCCCGTCAGCTTGCCGGCGGGCTCTTCCGCGTTTGTCGGGGCGTGTGGGCAGGCCGCCGGCCCGGTTGCCGCGTCGGGTGGGCTCCGGGGCCCATGTCTGTCCTCGGCCGGTGGCGGTGGCGAGGTGGGGGAGCCGCAGGCCGTCGGCGCCGGTGAAGGGCAACCGGATGCCGAGGCGCGGCCGTTCCTCGCGGACGAACAGCCGCACGCCCTTCGGCCGGCCGGTCAGGCGGTCCCCGTCGAGCTCGGCGACCCAGGAGCCGTCGCGGATCCCGCCGCCGGGTCCGATGGCGGGCATCCGGACGGAGGGCGGGACTATCAGCACGGACTGGTCGATCTGCTCGGTGACGGTCGTGCCGACCGAGCGGGGCAGCCACCCTGCTTCGCGAACCGTTCGACGATTGCGTGGGTGCCTTGGCCGCAATCCGTGCGGATCAGCGCCTGCCGTCCTCGCCGGCACCTTTTCGAGGCCGTTGCGCCCCCTCGTCTGTCGCGGAGCTCCTGCGTTTGTCGCCGACCCCCTGCGGATTCGTCCGTGATCGGTAACAGAGGGACCTTGCATGGGCGTTCGTATGTCTTCATGGGTGCACGGCATCGGCGGAGACAGCAAAGGGGTGGGCGGCATGGCGAAGCACAAAGGAAGGGGATGGCACAGCCGACTTCTCGCGGCGGCGCTCGGGGTGACGGCGGTGGCCGCTGCCACCTCGGTGTGGACCGCGCAGGCCGACACCGCCGGAGGGCGGCCGCCGCAAGCGAGTGTCTCGGAGCCGGACGCCCGGCCTCAGGACCGTGTGACCAAGGTGGCGGCGGACATCGCGCACGCCTCGGACCGCGGCGCCCGGGGCGTCAACATCACCATCGACGACGGACCGGACCCGGTCTGGACACCGCAGGTGCTGCAACTGCTGAAGAACAACGGTGTGAAGGCCACGTTCTGCATGGTGGGCACGCAGGCCCAGATGTACCCGGACCTGGTCAAGGCGGTCGTGGCGGCCGGACACCGGCTGTGCAACCACACGGTCTCGCACGACACCACGATGGACACCAAGTCCGAGGCCTACCAGTCCCAGCAGATCCTGGATGCCGAACGCATGATCACCAAGGCGTCCGGAGGCGTCCGGCCGCAGTACTACCGGGCCCCGGGCGGTGCGTTCACCCCGTACAGCCGGCAGCTCGCCGCGTCCCGGGGAATGCGGCCGCTGGGCTGGAACGTCGACTCCAGGGACTTCGAGCGCCCCGGCGCGAACGCCATGGTCGCCACCGTCAAGCGAGAGATCTCCAACGGGCCGACCGTCCTCTTCCACGACGCGGGAGGGGATCGCTCCCAGACCGTGGCCGCTCTGCGCGAGGTGCTGCCCTGGATGAGGCAGCAGGGGTACTCCTTCGGCTTCCCCGTACGGTGAGTGGTTCGCCCGCGCCGACGTCCGGACCCGGACCCGCGGTACCGGCGGACAGGCATGAACAGCAGAACCCGACCGCTGACGAAAGCCGCCCGGACGGAGAGGTGAAAGCCACCCGTTGAGGGCCCTCAGGCCCGGCGTACCGGCCGTCGGTCCGCCGGGTGGCGGCTCATGGCGGTCAGCGGCGGCCGTGGTGGTTGCTGTGCTTCGTGGTGGAGCGGGGCTGCGGGTGGGGCGGGCCGGGGCGGGTGCCTGCCGTCGTGGAGGTCGCCGGCGCGGGGACGGGGGTGCGCTGGACGCAGACCATGGCGGCATCGTCGTCCAGATGCCCGCCCACATGGGCCAGAAGGTCGGCGCGCAGGTGGTGGATCAACGCCCGAGGACTGTCGTGTGCCTGGGAGGCGGCACGTTCGGCCAGCGGGTAGAAGATTCTGCCGGAGTCCCGGGCTTCTATCACGCCGTCGGTGTAGAGCAGCAGCAGGTCCGCGGGCCCCAGGGCGAAGGTGTCCACCTGGTACTGGGGTGTGGTCAGCTCGCCCAGGCCCAGCGGCAACGTGGGGCGGGTGGGGTCGAGCGCGGTGACGTGGCCGTCGCGAAGCAGCAAAGGGGGCGGGTGCCCGCAGCTGATCATCTCCACCTTCTCACCTGCGTCGGGGATGTCGATGACGGCGGCGGTGATGAAGCACTCCCCTTCCTGCTCCGACTCGGCGGGTTCGACCATGCTCCAGCACACGCTGTTCTCCAGGTAGGCCATGAGGTCGGGCAAGGAGGACTGCCGGTGCGCGGCCGCCCGGAACGCACCCAGCAGCAGCGCGGCGTCCCCGATCGCGGTCAGGCCCTTGCCCCTGGCATCCCCGATGATCAGCCTGGTGCCGGCCGAGGTACGGGTGGCCGCGTACAGATCGCCGCCGATCTGTGCCTGCTCCTCCGCCGCGAGGTACACCGAGGCCACCCGCAACGGCCCGATCTGCCGCGGCAGCGGCCTGAGCACCGCTCGCTGCGTGGCCTCCGACACCGTCCGCACCTGTGCCAGCTCACGACCGTACCGATCCCGCAGCCACCGGAACACCGTCACGATCGCCGAGACCACCACCACGGCGACGATCTGCGTACCGATGCTCTCCGTGGTCAGGATGCGGAGCCCTACGCCGATGCCGAACAGGGCCGCCACGGCGATGGCTCCGACCACGGCGGTCAGGAGGGGGCCGGCGAAAGAGGCGGTGAGCGCGGGAGCCACGATCAGCAGGGGGCCCAGCGCCACGTCGGGCCCGGTCGTCGCGTCGACAAGCACGATGCCTGCGATCAGAGCGAGCGGTATCGCCAGCAGAGCGTCACTGGCCCGCCAGGAATGTTGGCGGAACGAGAGCCGCCGCCATATACCCATACGCCTGAATTTTACCTGCTCGGGCGGTTCTCGGGTGGGTCCCCGGTCCCGCCCAGCGGTTTCGGCCGTGACCGTCGCAGTCGGTGACGTCGCCCTGGACGGAAGGCCACGGTCGTCTCGCCTTCCGATGTGTCGCTCGGCCACGCGGCCGGGCCCGTGGCTCGCCGCCGAGGCGCCCCCGTCCCACGGGCTGCGCGGCGGTGATCGGTCAGATCAGCGAGCGACCGGTCGGCCCGAGCCGGAGTACCTGAGGTGCTGATGTCTGTTCCCGCTCGACATCCGGCAGGATCTCGTGCCGTGCGAGGGGGTGGGCCCGCATGTCGGCGAGGTGCCGGCGGTGCGCACTCTCGTCGGGGTACGAGGTGAAGATCGCGGCGACGTTCTCGCCGGCGCGGACCGGCAGCGCGGCGAATGTGTTGTGCGCGTGCTCGGTGGTCAGGAAGGCGAGCGGGGCGGGTCCCGTCTCCCGGAGCGCGGGGAGGAGGCCGTCCCGGATCAGCGCGATGCCGTCCTGCCGTCCGGGAGGGAAGGACCACACGGTGGCGGACACGAACCGGTCAGGCGCCGCGGCGCCGGCCGGGGACCGCCCGGACAGCGCGCCGGTGAAGCCGCCCCCGGCCGACACGGGGCGCAGGAGGAGGACATCGTCGGAGTCGATCATGGTGTCGTTCGCCTGCGGACCGTGCTCGGCCCAGACGGGCCCGCCGTAGAAGTCCGTGAGCGCGCGATGGCGCGCCGCCATGTCCCGGAATCCGCGCAACCAGACGAAGCGGTCCGGATCGTCGAGGTCCCGGAACTGGCCGAGCACACTCATCCCCACGTCTTCCTGGGATTCGACGAACTCCCGGTCGAACAGCTCGATGAGTTCGTCGCGCCGCCGGGGACGCAGCGTGTACTGGCGAAGCTCGATCACGGCCGGTGGGCCGACGAGTTCGGTGTGTGGCACAACAAGACTCCTGTTCCGGTGTTCTCCGTGCAGAGTTCCCGGCCTGTTCGGTCGTAGCCGGGGAACGGTTCGACGGTAGGGGCGCTGTGTGACAGGTGCTGTCAGGGTTTCCGAGGAGAATGCGCGCATGTCTGCCAGTCGACTGCTCTCGGTGCTGCTGTTGCTGCAATCGCGGGGCCGTATGTCCGCGCGGGGAATCGCCGACGAGCTGAACGTGTCCGTGCGCACCGCCTACCGTGACGTGGCGCGCCTGCAGTCCGCAGGGGTTCCGGTCTACGCGGAGCCGGGCCGCGGGGGCGGCTACCGACTGCTCGACGGCTACCGCACCCGCCTCACCGGGATGAGCGAGGGCGAGGCGCGGACACTGTTCTTCGCCGGACTGCCCGGACCCGCCGCCGACCTGGGATTCACGGCCGAGATGTCGGCGGCCCGGCTGAAGCTTCTCGCCGCGCTGCCGGCAGGACTGCGTGAGGAGGCGGCGCGAACCGCGGCGGTGTTCCACCTGGACGCCCCCGGCTGGTACCGGGAGCCCGAACAGACGCCGCATCTCCCCCTGTTCGTCGACGCGGTTCTCACCCGGCGTGCGGTGGATGTGCGTTACCGCCGCTGGCGCGCCCCGCAGGAGGTGAATCGCCACCTCCACCCCTACGGCCTGGTACTCAAGTCCGGTACCTGGTACCTCGTGGCCGCCACCGACAGGGGGACCGCGACCTACCGCGTCGCCCAGGTCCTCGACGCGGTGCTCGGCGACGAGCGGTTCGACCGGCCGCAGGACTTCGACCTGGGCGCGTACTGGGCCTCCTACCTCGATGACTTCCAGGCCCGCCGCTACACCGGCACAGCCACCGTCCGCCTGTCTCCCCGGGGACGCCGGCGCCTTCCTGACAACGTTCCCCCGGAGGTGGTGCGGGCTGTCGACTCCACCGCGACCGCCGTCGGCGACGACGGATGGGTCGAGGCGGTCATCCCGGTCGAGGGCACCGAGCACGCCTGCGGCGAACTGCTGAGGCTCGGTGGCGATGTCGAGGTCGTCGCACCGGCCGAACTCCGCCGAGCCATGGCCGCCACCGTGGGGATACTCGCCCGAACCTACGAGAACAAGGGGCCAGGCGGTGCGCTGGCCCGCGACGCCTAGAGAGAGGTCTGGGCAACGACGAGGCCCCAGGTCGCTGCCCCGGGGCCTCGTGGAAGAGCGGGTGACGAGAATCGAACTCGCGCCCCGAGCTCGGGAATCACCGCTGCTCTGTGGGAGCGTCAGTTCTCTGACCTGCGGGAACGCTCTCATGGGTGGCTCTTGGCGGTGATTCGGTCGTACTCGTTCTGACCGCTGTTCACTGCTCCGGAGGGCATGGTTGGGGCACGGTCGGCTCGGCCTGAATGGGCGGCATGTTCCCCACAAAGGAATCGAGCGGTGTCCCTATTGCGTCGCGTCGCAACTCTCGCAGCGGCTCACAGCCGCCCGCTCGATGTTGCCCTGGGTGGCGCGGAGCGGGCTGGAGGGCGCGAGACGACGCCATGCCCCGGGCGAGGGGGTGAGCACCCAGCCGTAGCGGGGTGGCCGGATGTCGGCCGGGACGATGTGCATGCAACCGGGAAGGTGGGCCTTGCCGCTGGCGTGGATGATGATCGCAGCCACCGGCCAGCCGTCCCAGTCGCTGGTCGGTGCGCTGCCGCGAGGTGCGCGCGGAGCGCAGTCTGCGCAGTTGTGCATTTCATGGCGTTCGCAGTACTGCATGGTCCTCACCCTGTCAGGTTTCGAGCCGTTGCTCGGTGCGCTCGAGCCAACTTCGGTACCAGTACGCGAAGTCATGCCCGGTCGGCTCGATCCCTCGGTCCATCGGTCTCAGATCCTCCCAGATGGCACCTCGGTGCGGGCCCGTCATCACCATCAGCGACGCATAGCCGCATCCCTGCTCGCTGAGGAACACCGCGCCTGCCTCCTGCGCGTCATGCAGTTCCTCGTAGCGCGCATCCCAGGCCGCGTACGCGCGGCGGAACTCCTCGTCGGCCGCAAAGGCGCCCATCTCGGGTTCCTGTGCCTCAAGTGCGGCAAGCTCACTTCGCAGCGCCTCGGCCACGAAGGGCCGTCCGGCGAACTCGGCGGTGGTCGGCTGCGCAGAGAAGGTGAGGCCGATGCCGCGCCACTGCCACCCACTGTCGCCCAAGGTCGGTGTCATCAGGCCGTAGTCGGGGCCGGCTCCCCCTCCTCCGACCTGGAGGAGAAAACTCCGATACTGCGCGGGCAGACTCACGCCCAGGTCCGCCTCCAGTGCCTGGAGCTGTTCCTCGCTCATGACCGGACCGAGGCGAAAGCCATGCCCCTGCGCCCCGAAGACTTTGTCCGCTCCGGAGTGTTCGGTGAGCCGGAGTACCCGATCCCGCACTCCCGCCCACGTGTCCTCACTCATGGGTACACGCTAGGACGACGCGCACCGTACCGGCACGGAATTTACCGTGGGGCACGAGTGCCCAGCGCACGCTGGCCTCTGCCGTCGCCAGCGTGATCGCTCGCGACGGCAGGAACCGGGTCGGCGGGCTCGCCGGCCATACGCGGTAAGGGTGCCGGCTGCACCGGCCGGGAAACCTGAGAGGTCTGGACAATGACTAAGCCCCAGGTCCCTGACCTGGGGCTTCATCTGAAGAGCGGGAGACGAGAATCGAACTCGCGTTCCGAGCTTGGGAATCACCCGGCCCTTGACCTTACATATGGGCTCTGACCTGCTGAAATGCGTCCCGATGGTCAGGCCCTGACTGCTACATCGGTTCCTATGGTGACCGCTGTTTACCGCTCCTACTGGCACGTTGTGGCACGGCCTCTTGCGCGGTGACAGGGGGTGTGCGTTGCCCAGCGCGCTGGCGTGGTTCGCCTGGATGCCTGGTGGCGTGGGCGTCAGCTTTGCCTGTGCTGCTCACGTATCCGTTCGGAGGGCCCCCACGGGCCGTTGGCCCGCAGATCGGTGAGCAGGGCAAGTCGCTCGGGCGGGACGCGGCAGGTCCCGTCTGCCCTGGGGTTGCTCGCACCGGACCCCCAGGTTACAGTTATTTCAGATGATACGTGGGCGGGGTCAGTGATTGGAGGCGGCCATGGCTCGTTCCAGCGTTCTTGCCCGTGCCGAGAAGGTGGAGCCGAATCCCTCGCACCAGGGTGCGCTCGCGGCGACTGCTCGGATGGTGCCGGAGGCGGTCGAGGTGTTGGTGCGTACCCGGGATGGCAGCGAGCTCGTGCTGCCTGGGGAGCTGGTCCGCCTGCTCCTGACCTCGGCCGGTGAGCTTGCCCGTGGGCATGCGGTGACGGTCCTGGCGTCCGAGACGCAGCTGTCGCCCGCTGAGACTGCTGAGCTTCTGGGTCTGTCTCGGCCGTTCGTCGCACGCCTGCTTGATGCCGGCGACATCCCTTCGACGAACCTGCCGGGCAGTAGCCACCGGGTGGTCCGCCTTGCGGACGTGCTGGTGTTCCAGCGGCAGCGTGAACGACGCCGAGAGGGCCGGCGCCAGATCGCAGATGTCTTGGAGGGTGTCGATCCGGCCTCTTGATCCGGGCTTCACGGTTAGCCGTCGAAGTGAAGAAAGAGGGGGAGCGTGGCAGCGCGGGTCTTTGTGGACACCAACGTCCTGTTTCCGTTCTCGGTCATGGACGTGATGCTGGCCCTCACCGAGGATGCTATCCACGAGATCGTGTGGTCCGAACGGCTGCTCGCGGAGTGGGAGCGGGTCATCGTCCGGGAGGGAAAGCGTTCGGCGAAGTCGGCTGCCGCAGTTGCCCAAGCCGTCCGGCGTTTCTTCCCCGACTGCGAGATCGAGACCGCGGTATACGGGCACCTCGTGGATGAAATGCCCGGTGATGACCCCGACGACCGGCATCACTCGGCGGCAGCGGTGGCGGCCGGTGCCGACGCCCTGATCACGTGGAACGTTGCCGACTTCCCTGCCGGTGATTTGGCCGAGCGCGGAGTGCGAGTGATCGACCCGGATTCGTACCTGTGCGGGCTGTACAAGGAGTTGCCGCACGAGGTCGCGGAGACGGTAGTCAGACTTGTCGGAGAGAAGCGCAACCCGCCAGTCACTCTCGCTGATGCCGTCGCCCGTCTCGCGAAGGCCGGCTTACCCGTCTTCGCTGACCTGCTGACAGGACACCTCGGGCACCGAATGAGGTGACGCGAGGGCTGGTGGTGCGGAGGTGGTGCCGAACCCCTGATGCGGACCAGACGGAAAAGAAGCCCCTGGCCGTCGGCCTGGGGCTTTTTCATGGAGCGGGTGACGAGAATCGAACTCGCGCTCCGAGCTTGGGAATCACCCGGCCCTGCTGTATCAACATGCCGCCTGAGCTGTACGAACGGGCTTGTGCTACCGGAATCCGAATGTCGTACAGGCGCCTGCGTTGACCGCTCTTTACCGTTGCTACTGGCACGTTGTGGCATGGTCACCGCTGGTGCGACCGAAGGATCGCCGCTTGGTGAGTGACGTTGGGGGGCGGGCTTCGTACCAATGGGGGTAGATCCCCGGTGATCTGCGGCATGGGCGCCGTCGTGCTGTGGTGGCGTGTCCGAGACCGGCAGTTCCATCTTGGGGCCATCGGCCGTCAGTCAGGTCTCCTCCCAGTGATCGGCCGCTTTCGTCAGCCGTCGACGTCACCGACCACTGGGGTCACGATGGCCGGCGGTTGCGGCCAGCCTCCTTCGATGGCCGGGCCACTACCTGCAGGAATGTTCGCGGCTATCAGCGCTGCGGCCTCGCGAGCGCCGAGGCGGGTTCCGAGCACACGTGACGGAATGTGCGGCGACCACAGCGAGCGGACGAGAACCACGTTCCACAGTCCATCTCCGCTCGGCACTGCCCGTGGAACCTCTTCGTAGAAGGGATCAGCCGTACTGCTGAGGAGGCTGAACTCCCCGTGCGAGGGAAACGGGAAGAACACGCGCAGGGCCGGCTGCGCATGCAGGGCCTCGGCCAGTTCGGCGTCGCCCAGCCTGATCGTCGGTGAGCGTTCCAGGGTCAGCCGCCATGCGGTCGAGACCACCATCCCCGGCGGTGCCGCTTCCAGCGGGTTCGCCGCGAGCAATGTCCACTCGCGCCGCAGTTGATCGATCGACGCCCCCTCACGCCAGGCGTGCAGGATGGCGTCGACTACCGCGATGTCACCGGTACTGCCGAAGGCTCCCCAAGGCCATCCGGAGTCCGTGGAGATCTCGATGCGGAATTCGCGTTCGTCAGCGTTTGTCGCGTATACGGCGAACCGTGCCTTGCCACGTGCACAGCATGCGGCGACCGCAGGGTCGTACCCCTCAACGGGATCCAGCGGTTCGGCACAGTGCCCGCGCCGAACCGCCTCGCGAGCCAGCGCTTCTCTCAGGCCACCTGGCGCAGCCAGCTCCGGATAGAGCTTGGGCAGCACTTCGCTTGAGCGTTCGGGCATGTGCACACCTTAGGTAGTGATAACGAGGCCAGGCGGGCTGATCGCGCCGAACCGTGAACGGGCGCGGTATCTGAGCTGGGCAAACGTTTGCTGTGGGCCGCGGGCGGGGTGGTTCGCCGCCCCCTTCTCGACTGCTGCGCACCGTACCTACCGGGACGTAGTGGCACGTGCCGGCCCCTGGCTGAGGGCCCTCTACCCGGCTATGTCCCCCTCAGGGTGCCCTGGGGTGAGGAGCCGCCGCAGTGCCGTCGGTGTGTGACCGAGGTAGTGGCGCATGGTCCGGGTGAGGTGGGCCTGGTCGGAGAAGCCCAGGTCGGCGGCGAGGGTGGCGAGGCCTTCCTCGCCCGCGTTCAGACGGTCGAGGGCGCGGCCGACACGGACCCGGTTGCGGTAACGGGTCAGGGAGACTCCCAGCACGTGGGTGAAGGCGCGGCTCAGACGGTAGGGCGAGACGCCGAGGAGCTCCGCGAGCGGCAGCAGTCCCTCGGAGGCGGGGTGGGCCTCGCCGATCGCCTGCCGGGCCGCGGCGACGAGCGGCCCCTCGTCCCGGCCGGGGCGCGTGCCGGTCGGGACCGCTCTGTCGACGGCCTGTCCGACGGTGGCGGAGAGCAGCCCGAGGAGTTCTTCGGTCACAGCGTGGTCCACGTCGCCGGTGCGGGCGGACGCGAGGACGCGGCGGCGGGCCAGGTCGAGGCGGGCGTCCACGTACACGCTCTGCCGAGCCGGGCGGGCGTCCTCGCCGGCCACGGCCCGCCACAGCGTGGGCGTCAGGCTGATCGAGGTGCACTCGTCGCCCCCGGCGGCCGGGTGCGCGAAACGCTCTTCCTCACCCGGCACACCGAGATAGCCCGTCGTCGGGTCGACCTCGGCCGGGGCGCCGGCCACCTGCCTGCGGAACCGGCCGCGCTGCACGAGCACCACCCGGTAGTCCTCGCGCACCTCCGTCTGCGACCAGTTGGTGTGGTCGTCCCGGCAGCTCACCGCAGTGATACGGAAGTCGGGCCGGGCGGCGAGGACGGTGGCGGTGAGCACTCTTCGACGCTACGCCGGGGGTCTGACATCGGCCCCCCCCCGCAAGGATCTTCAAGACCGGGATGGGGCGTGGCGAGCAAGCTGAGCGGCGTCGCACGTCATCCCGTACCGCGCTCAAGGAGCCACCGTCATGTCCGTTCTCGCGCAGATCAGCACCGTAGTCATCGATTGTGGAGACCCGGTTCGGCTCGCCGAGTTCTACAGGGAGGTCACCGGCTGGGAGATCACCTACAGCGGCGAGGACTACGCCTCCCTGGCCGGCGTGGAGCAGCCCGGCCTGGCGTTCGTACGCATCGAGGGCTACCAGGTCCCGGGCTGGCCCGACGATGCCAAGCACGCCCACCTCGACTTCACGGTCACCGACCTGGAGGAGGCGGCCGGCCGGATCCTCGCCCTCGGAGCGTTGAGGCCCGAGTTCCAGCCCGGCAAGGACCAGTGGGTCGTCCTCACCGATCCCGAGGGGCATCCGTTCTGCCTCACCACCGGCGCCTGACGCGTCCCTCGACAGGAGAAGGGCACATGGCTCACATCAACAAGGAATTCCTGATCGACAACTCCCCGGAAAACGTCTGGGCGGCCCTGCGCGAGGTCGGAGCCGTGCACCAGCGCCTGGTGCCGGGCTTCGTCACGGACACTCGCATGGAGGCGGACACCAGGATCGTGACCTTCGCGAACGGTGTGGTCGTGCACGAGCTGATCGTCGACATCGACGAGGCGTCCCGCCGGGTGGCCTACGCGGTGGTCGGCGGCTCGATGGCGCCGAAGCACCATCACGCCTCGATGCAGGTCCTCGCCGACACCGATGGGCGCAGCCGTTTCGTCTGGACGATCGACGTGACGCCGGAAGAACTCGCCGTCCCCATCGGTGAGATGGCTGAGCAAGGCTCGCGCATCATGCGGGAGACGCTGAAGGCCGCCCCGGGCCCGGCGGGCAGGTAGGAACCTCGGGACAGGTGGTGCAGAGGCGGTGCAAGGCGCTTAGACAGGTCTAGACAACAAACAAGGCCCTGGTCTCCGACCGGGGCCTTCATCATGGAGCGGGTGACGAGAATCGAACTCGCGCTCTGAGCTTGGGAATCACCGGCGCTTGCGCGGTTGGAACGCCTCTGGCCTGCATGTTTGGCTCGGAGCCATGAGACTGGCGTGGTCTCAGGGCGCCGTGCTTGACCGCTGGTGTCCACTCCGGAGGGCACGGATGGGGCACGGCAACTGAGGGTTGGGCAGTCGCGAACTGCATCCTTGCCGAGCGGTCGGCATCCCCGAGGTCGTCAGTCTTCGTGCGGAGCCTCAAGCTCCTGAAGCCGTTCACCGATGTCGTCGGCCCATGCCTGTGCCCACTGCCGCAACGCGATGATTGCTTGCTCGTCGAGCTCGTACGCGGCGAATTCCGTGTCGTCGATCCAGTCGGCTCCGCCCAGCCGTGCCTGAAGTTCGCTGAGGTCGAAAGAGTCGCGGGCGTGACGTCGTCCGAGCTCTTCGAGTTCGACGGGGCTCCAGCGGTTCGCGGCGGCCTGTACGTCGATCAGGTCCCTGGCGAGTCCACGGTCGGCCAGTGCGCGGACCTTGGTGCCGACGACATCTTCGAGTGACAGCACCAAGCCGTGCTCGGTGAGCACAGGAGGCCGCCATAGTGCCTCCTTGAGGATGTCGACCTCGCACTCTTCACGGCTGGCGGTATCGGTGACGATCAGGCGCGCGGACAGCGGGTCTGTCTCGAGGGCTCTTACGCGCCACCCGCGCTGCTCCAGTCCAGTGCGCACGGCAGTAGCGATGTCTTCCATACGGCCTGGGTTCTCGGTCGCGACATCGAGGTCCTGGCTGAGCCGGTCGACCAGGCCGTGTGCTTGGACCGCGTAGCCACCGGTGAGCGCCAGAGGGTAATTACCGCCCACGGCGAGCACGTCTGCAAGCAGGCGGCGGTGCAGTTCTGTGAGGTTCACGCAGCGGCCTGGGCGCTGTCGGCCAGTTCACCGAAGGCGCTCTCCCAGACCTCGCGGACATCCCGGCTGACCAGTGTGCGCAATGTGGGCCACAGGCCGACGAGAAGGTCCTGGTCGAGGTACTGGACCAGGTCGTCGTGCTGGCCCTCGGCCAGGACGATGCGGTAGTAGCTCATCCGCAGCCGGGGCCGGTCGAGGTCGAACGTGGTCAGCCCTGACCACGCAAGGTGGAGCGGCAGGCGTACCGGGCCGTGCTTGGGACCGGCAAGCTCGGAGAGCGCTGCGGGCAGGCGCCGGGCGAACTTGGCACGACGGAGATCGGAGGGACGAGGCTGTGATGCCATACATCGATTATCCAGGAAGAGCCGACGATGAGCCGCTCGGTCCGCAGACACCACTCCTGTGAGCAGGAGACCGGTCCGCTGCCCCGCCGGCGGCGCCCATCGGGTTGTGCAAGTCCACCACGGCGAGAGGGATGACGACAATGCGGCCGAAGGCCCACAACAGGTTGCCGCGGATGGTGGCGCGGGCGCGTCGGGCGAGGGTGGTGTCGGGGGTGCCGATGGCGACAAGGGTGCTGGTGCCTATCGCGGTGCCGAGGTCGGCCCCGGCGAGCGCCGCCGCGTCGTAGACGCGGCCCCCCTACAGCCGCGACCCGTTTCCCCTCCGCACGCAGCGCGCGGACGAGGTTCCGCTTCGAGCTCGGGGACCGACGGCTCCCAGCACCAGCGTGATGCCCGCCAGAGCGCCCACGACGATCGAGAGCGTCTGGCCACTGGTCCGGCTGACGGAGTACGCGACGATACCGGCCACCGCACCGACCAGACCCGCGAGCGTCGCCCGCGCCGAGATCCGGGCGGCTGGCCCCCATGCGCCATTGCGACGTGTCGTCACAAGAATCTCCCCTGACTCCCTGTCGGCCCCCGACAGAGCTGAGTCACCGCCGATGCCTTCAACACCCTTCGCCCCGAGGGGTATACGGAACAAGAAGGAACCAGCCGCACGGCCGTCTCCACCTCCGTACCGCGATGCGCGGTACGGAGGAATCACCTGTACCCGGCCATCGAGAGTGGGCTCGAAGGCGTCCTGCTCGACGCCGAAGTGGCTGTTGCCCTCCTCGGTAACCCCGCACGCAACTGACATGCAAGGAGACTGACTCAAGAATTCTGTTAACCCATGTAATCGAGGAACCTGGCTGGAGGGTCCGGTCGTAGAAGCGTTGATGGGCCCGTTTTCACATGCTTTTTCGTCTCTGCTGTGATCGTGGCGGGGTAGATCGCCTACCGCTCCGCCAAGGCGGACAGAGTGAGCACTGTGAATGCGCGTTTGGCCCGCGTGTCTTCTTCCTCGTACGGTCCTCACATCGGAAGCTCAACTGGCCCAACCGTCAGGAGCCACCATGCAGTTGGCACACGATGAACAAACCGGTCTTGTTACCCGAACCCAGATCGCGGAGCGCGCGGGCGTGAGGCGCCCGGCCGTATCGAACTGGGCCCGGCGGCACAAAGACTTTCCCACCCCTGTGCGCTCCGGCGATACGGAGCTCTTCCACGAGGCCGAGATCGCGCGGTGGCTGATGAACCGCACCGTTCCTCAATCCCAGTTGCTCGACGGGGAGCAGGCGGGAACCACCTACGCCGACCGATTCCGCCGGACCAGCGGTGACCGACCGCCTGCGGAACCGAAAGCCGTGGGGAGCAGCGCTCAGCGCACCGGGACCGAGGACAAGAAGGCCGTCGATCAGCTGATGGGCCGACTCGCGGACCGGGTCCGAGGCCCGGCGACGATGGCGGACTTCGTGAATCTCTGTCTCATCGTGATGTACGTACGACATGCGGAACCGGACCAGTGGCGCCGGATCGAGGACGCCATGTCGGCAGGTCGAGGGGCCCGGGACGTGCAATCGCTGCTCCGTTCCCTCGGCGACATGGCCCAGGACACGCTGCGCCGGAACGGTGACCGCACCGACATGCGCAGCAGCTTGCTGCAACTGGAACCGCGGAGCTGGGACGACCTCACCACGGCAGTACGGACGGCGGCCGGCACAGGCGTTGGGGCGTTCCAGCTCGTGTGGGAGTCGTTCAGCGCCCGGGAAGGGCTGCAAAGCTCGGAGTTCTGCAGCCCGGTGGGCCTGGCCTCGTTGTCCGCGGAACTTGTACTGACCCCGGGGCAGGAGGCCACGGTGCTGGACCCCTACACGAGGGGCGGAGAGATGCTGGCGGCTGCGTGTCGGCACATCGGAGGCGCGCGGGGGACCGTGTACGGCGAGACCCTCAACAGCCGGCTGCAAGCGGTCGCGAGTCTGTACCTTCTCCACCTCGGCGTACGACCGAAACTGACCAGCACCCGGTCCGACCGATGGCCGCCGAACCGCGAACACGGTGCCGACGTGGTGCTGACGAACCCTCCGTTCAACATGAGCGACGCACCCGGCCCCGGGCGCCGGACGGGAAACTGGCCATACGGACCACCACCACAGGGCAACGACAATTTCGCCTGGGTGCAGTACGTCCTCGGTGCGCTGGTACTCGGCGGTCGAGCCGCGGTGGTCATGCCGGTGAAGGCAGGCAACTCGGTGAACATCGCCGAGCGCAAGATTCGCCGCGCCCTTGTCCGCAGTGGGGCTGTGGAGTGCGTCATCACGCTGCCGTCCCATCTGTTCTCCGCGACACCCGTGCCGGTTTCCCTGTGGTTGCTGCGACGTGTGGAGCATCCGGTGAGAGAAGACGTCTTGTTCGTCGATGCCCAGGAGTTGGGCACAAAGGTCCGGCGTCGGCGAGTGCTGCGCGACACGGACTGCGATGCGATCACGGCCGTGGTCCGCCCGTGGCTCGACGGAGAGCAGCGCCCGGACGGTGAGGAGTACGCGGCGCGCGCTGCCGACCGGGGCTTGTCGGCTGTCGTGGTGGCCCGCGCGGTCATCGCCGACGAGGAGTGCTCGCTGCGCCCCGCCGATTACTTGGGGGGCGGAAACTACGGCGCTGCCCCCGTTGCGGCCCAGTTGCGCGCAGCCAGTGAGGAGGCGGCAGGGCATACGGACATGCTTCGCCTGCTGGAGCAGCGATCGGTGGAAACGGGTAGCGGCTACCGCACGGGCTCGGGACCCGTCGGCTGGAACGCGGCAGTTCTCAAGGACCTGTGCGAGATCCGGCCCGGTCCGTCATACACCCGCCTTCCAGCGGGGGCACGCACGGCGGACGCCGGTATTCCTCTTGTCTTCCCGCAGGATCTCGTCGGAGGCAAGATCGCGGACGAACCCCAGAACCGCGTGCCGTGGCAGACGGCCGAGCGCTTCAAGAAGTTCGAGTTGCTCCCCAGCGACATCGTCTGCGTGCGTACGGGGGCCCAGCAGCAACCCGCGCTGGTCTCCGGCCCACAGGCCGGATGGCTGCTCAGCTCGAACGTGATGCGTCTGCGCGTACGTCCGAATGCCGAGATCGACCCCCTGTACCTCCACGCGTACTTGGGCCTCCGGTACGCGCGCGAGTGGATGTCTCACCGTGCCGCGGCCACGGCAGCCCCCTCGCTTAGCTCTGCGGCTCTGGGCCACCTTCCCGTGCGCTTTCCGCCGATCGGGCAGCAGCGGCGGAGCGTGGATCTTCTCGGCGAGCTCGGCCGACGCGCCGATGCGTACGCCTCGTACGTCTCGGCACTTGGTCGGCTGCGGGCCGAACTCGCCGAACACCTGCTGCACGGCTCGGTCGAGCCGCTGTGACGGCCTGCCACCGCTGATCTTTCCCACCCGTCCTTCCTCCTTCTCGCCCGTGACCCTCGAAAGGATCGAGTCCATGTCCGAATCGACAGTCCGTTCCGGACGTACGTGGCAGCTGTGGCTGGCGCTGTACGTTGCCTGCTCCATGGTGGTCGGCCTCGCCGTGAGCATGTTGGTACTCCAGTCAGGCGTTGGCGCCACTGATGTCGTTCTGGCAGGGGGAGGCGGCTTCGCGACCTCCTTCGCCCTGTGCCTCGCACTGCCCGCGGCCGTGCGCGAACTCAAACGACAGAGCTGACCCGGACCGGCCGTCCGCGCGGCTGAGCCCGGTCGACGGGGATCCTCAGGCCACGGATGCTGCGAAGTCGGCGACAGCCTTCCGTAACGGCTCGGGTCCGCGTACCGCCTCAGGCTGAACGACACCGGCCGTCCGGGGTTGCCGCCCCATCAGCCGAGCCAGGAGAGAACCCCTGCTTGCGCCAGACCGCGATACCCCACGTCTCCGCCCAGCCCCGCGCCGCGAAGGAGGTGAACAAGAACGACCGGACGAGCTGTACCGCCGCCTGCTGCGGCTGCACATCCTGCCCTTCTTCGGCGAGATGGATCTGGACGAGATCCGCCCACCGGTCGTCCGGACGTGGCGGGCCGAGCGCCTGGCCGCCACCAGCGCGACGACCGTTGCCAAGTCCTACCACCTGCTCAAGGCGATCATGGAGACGGCGGCGGACGACGAACTGATTCGCCGCAACCCGTGCCGGATCAAGGGCGCGGGAAGTGAGAAGGCGAAGGAACGGTCGACAGCCACGGTGGAGCAGGTCGACGCTCTCGCCGAGGCCATCGGCCCCCGGTGGCGGCTGATGGTCTACCTCGGCGCGCGCGGCCCCATGAGGCCGGAGGAACAGGCCGAGCTGCGCCGCAAGGATGTGAACCTGGACGAGATGACCATCCGGGTACGCATGGCCGCACCCGAGCTGACCACTGGGCGCCGCGCTCCCGGCGACACCAAGTCGGAAGCGGGCAAGCGGGTCGTGGTCCTGCCGGCCTTTCTCCGGACCGACCTACGACGTCACCTGGACTGGTACGCGGAGAAGGGGCCGGACGGACTTCTGTTCGTGGGGGAGAAGGGCAAGCCGTTCCGGCGATCCACCTTCGGGCGGAAATGGCGCAGGGCTCGCGCGCTCGTCGGCATGCCGGACGGCTTTCGTTTCTACGACCTTCGTCACACCGGGCACACCCTGGCCACGCGGTCCGGGGCCACAATCAAGGACACGATGGTTGAGCGGACTGAACGACCTCGTGCGCGCCGCCCGCGAGAGGGCCAAGGAGAAGCCTTCTGGTGCGGGACGCTTGAACTGGTCCAGACAACAAAGAAGCCCCCGGCCGCTGGCCTGGGGCTTTTTCATGGAGCGGGTGACGAGAATCGAACTCGCGCTCTGAGCTTGGGAAGCTCATGTTCTACCATTAAACTACACCCGCGTAACGCACCGATCGATCCGCTGCGTATCGTCACACACTGTACCCCATGCCAGGTCCCCGGCGTTCGAGCCGTGGGGCCCTTTTGTTGTGGGGGAGGGTGGATGCGGTTGCTGTGGGCGGGAGTTGGGGGCGTAGCGTGGGTGGTCGGAGTGCCGCCTGGAGTGGCGTCCTGTTCATCCCCTAATGTGGCTTTCTCGTCCAAGGCTTGTTGGGGAAGGGACTTGATGGACTCCATGGAGCGCACCGTCGTCCGCTGTGCCGAAGGGCACGTTTTCGCTACCGCTTCGTTCCCGATGCAGCAGCTCGGGTCCGGGCGGATCGGTCCCGGGCGGCTCATTCGCTGTCCTCGTTGTGCGCGGTTGCGGCATGCCGTGCCCGTGGTGTTCGAGGAGCGGTAGCGGCGGTGTCGGGCGCGCGGGGCGGTCCCGGATTGGGGCGGGCCCGCGCGTTCTGCGTATCCTCGGGGCGTGCTTCTCTCAGACAAGGACATCCGGGCCGAGATCGACGCCGGACGTGTTCGCATTGATCCGTTCGACGCATCGATGGTGCAGCCCTCCAGCATCGATGTGCGGCTCGACCGCTATTTCCGGGTGTTCGAGAACCACCGCTATCCGCATATCGACCCGGCCGTCGAGCAGGCCGATCTGACGCGCATGGTCGAGCCGGACGGGGACGAGGCGTTCATTCTGCACCCCGGTGAGTTCGTGCTCGCTTCGACGTACGAGGTCATTTCGCTTCCCGACGATCTTGCGTCGCGGCTGGAGGGGAAGAGTTCGCTGGGCCGGCTCGGTCTGGTGACGCATTCGACCGCCGGGTTCATCGACCCCGGTTTCTCCGGTCATGTGACCCTGGAACTGTCGAATCTCGCGACGCTGCCCATAAAGCTGTGGCCGGGGATGAAGATCGGGCAGCTGTGCATGTTCCGGCTGAGCTCGCCCTCGGAGTTCCCGTACGGCTCCGAGCGGTACGGATCGCGTTATCAGGGCCAGCGCGGGCCGACCGCGTCGCGGTCGTTCATGAACTTCCACCGGACGCAGGTGTGATGCCCGATGAGTGCTGAGGTGCGGGAGAATCTGACGTACGACGGCTTCGGCCATGCCGTGCGTGAGCTGGCGCAGGCCGTGGCCGACGACGGGTTCGAGCCCGATGTCGTGCTGAGCATCGCGCGGGGCGGGGTGTTCGTCGCGGGTGGGCTCGCCTACGCCCTGGACTGCAAGAACATTCATCTGGTGAATGTGGAGTTCTACACCGGTGTGGGCACCACCTTGGAAATGCCGGTCATGCTGGCACCCGTGCCGAACGTCATCGACTTCTCGGACAAGAAGGTCCTGATCGCCGACGATGTCGCCGACACCGGGAAGACGCTGAAGCTGGTGCGCGATTTCTGCATCGATCATGTTGCGGAGGTGCGCAGCGCGGTCATCTACGAGAAGTCGCATTCACTCGTGAAGTGCGAGTACGTGTGGAAGAAGACCGATCGCTGGATCAATTTCCCGTGGAGCGTGGAGAAGCCCGTCGTGCGACGCAGCGGGCAGATTCTCGACGCCTGACGCGCGAAACTCCGTGCGTGCGTGATGCCCGGTGGACGGTGGCCCGACGGCCCGGGTGAGTGATGCCACTCCGGCCGGTGCGGGACGGGTGCCGGTCGTAAGGACGGATGGACGGATGGACGGACCGAAAACCCCCGGCGCTCGTGCGCCGGGGGTTATCTTCTTGTCCGGGTTCTGTCTGTCCTTCGACGGGACCGTTTCCCGCCGACGGGACCGTTTTCCCGCGGGCGGGACCGTCAGATCGTGCCGAGCTTGATGATCGACAGCAGCGCGATCAGCTGGATCGCGGAGGCGCCCAGCGCCTTCGGCCACGGCAGGTCGTGCGATTTGCTCACCATCGAGGTGAAGAGCGCGGCCGAGGCCAGCCAGGTGATCCAGCCGAGGATCTGGACCAGGGAGTTCTCGCCCCCGAGGAAGAGGGCGAATATCAGGCGGGGCGCGTCCGTGATCGACATGATCAGCATGGAGAGGCCCACGGTCGGCTGCCAGGAGCCGTCGCCCCCGAGCTGGCGGGCGAGGGTGTGCGTGACCGCGCCGAGGACCAGACCGCCGATGACGAAGCCGATGCCCGTGATGACGACGTAGGGGACCGCGGTGGAGATCGTCGCGTTGATCGCGTCGTCCCGGGCCTGGTCGAAGCCGAAGAGGGCGAGCAGGCCGTACAGGAACGTGACGATGAGCGCCGGGCCCCAGACCGGGTAGTCGCGCATCTGCCAGAACGTCGGTCCCGGGCGCAGCACGATGCCGCTGAGCAGGTCCTTCCACGGCAGCCGCGGGCCTGCGGGCTGCGCGGGGGCCTGGCCGGCGCGGTAGGTGTTGGAGTCGCCGTACGGGTCCTCACCGATGCTGAACGCCTGGGTGTGGCCGGGGGAGTTGGCATACGGGTCGCCCTGCTGGGGGGACCCGTGGGGGTGGTGGGGCTGTTGGTACGGGTCGCCGAAGTACTCCGGCTCCCCGTGGCCGCCACCGTGGTAGCCGTTGCCGTTCCCGTAGCCGCCGTTGTGGCCGCCGTGGCGCCCACCGTTGTCGTACGGGGGCGGGGCGGCGTTGCCTCCCGTCGGCGGCCAGGGCTGCTGCCCGTACGGCGGCGGTGCCTGTGTGCCGTACGGCTGCTGCCGCGGTTGCTGTTGCCCTTGCTGCGAGGTGCGGTTGTCCCGGCCGCGTCCGATCCTGAATCCAGCCACGTCATCGAACGTACCTGGTCCGAGTGGGCGCGGTGAGAGGGCCTGGGGAACCTGCCCGCCATTGCGGCCGAGCTGTGACATCCCCTAGGGGAACCCCGGGGGGTTGCCCCACGTGCGACGCGGCACGCAAGGCAGAAGCGGCCGGTCCTGCCCCCGAGGCAGGTCCGGCCGCTTCTGTCGCACGACAGCCCGAGCTACTTCACCGGCTCCGGCTCCGGTGCGTCCGCCGACTCCGTCTCGCCGGCCGGGTCGGCCGGAGTCTTCACGGAGTCCAGCAGCAGCTGCGACACGTCGACCACCTGGACCGACTCCTTCGCCTTGCCGTCGTTCTTCTTGCCGTTGACCGAGTCGGTCAGCATGACCAGGCAGAACGGGCAGGCGGTGGAGACGATGTCGGGGTTCAGGGACAGGGCCTCGTCGACGCGCTCGTTGTTGATGCGCTTGCCGATCCGCTCCTCCATCCACATTCGGGCGCCACCGGCACCGCAGCAGAAGCCGCGCTCCTTGTGGCGGTGCATCTCCTCGTTCCTGAGGCCCGGGACCTTCGCGATGATCTCGCGCGGCGGGGTGTAGATCTTGTTGTGACGGCCCAGGTAGCACGGGTCGTGGTACGTGATCAGGCCCTCGACCGGGGTCACCGGGATCAGCCTGCCCTCGTCGATGAGGTGCTGGAGCAGCTGGGTGTGGTGGATGACCTCGTACTCGCCGCCGAGCTGCGGGTACTCGTTGGCGATGGTGTTGAAGCAGTGCGGGCAGGTCGCGACGATCTTCTTGAGCGACTTCGCCTTCTTCGTCGAGTCGTCCACGCCCCCGTCCTCGTCGAGGGACTCGCCGAACGCCATGTTCAGCATGGCCACGTTCTCCTGGCCGAGCTGCTGGAACAGCGGCTCGTTGCCCAGGCGGCGGGCCGAGTCACCGGTGCACTTCTCGTCGCCGCCCATGATCGCGAACTTGACGCCCGCGATGTGGAGGAGCTCCGCGAAGGCCTTCGTGGTCTTCTTGGCCCGGTCCTCGAGCGCGCCCGCGCAGCCGACCCAGTACAGATAGTCGACCTCGGACAGGTCCTCGACGTCCTTGCCGACGATCGGCACCTCGAAGTCGACCTCCTTGGTCCACTCGACGCGCTGCTTCTTGGCCAGCCCCCAGGGGTTGCCCTTCTTCTCCAGGTTCTTGAGCATGGTGCCCGCCTCGGACGGGAACGCGGACTCGATCATCACCTGGTAGCGGCGCATGTCGACGATGTGGTCGATGTGCTCGATGTCGACCGGGCACTGCTCCACACACGCACCGCAGGTGGTGCAGGACCACAGCACGTCCGGGTCGATGACGCCGTTCTCCTCGACCGTGCCGATCAGCGGGCGCTCGGCCTCGGCCAGGGCGGCGGCCGGTACGTCCTTCAGCTGCTCCTCGGACGCCTTCTCGTTGCCCTCCATGTCCTTGCCGCCGCCGGCCAGCAGATACGGGGCCTTGGCGTGCGCGTGGTCGCGCAGCGACATGATCAGGAGCTTCGGGGAGAGCGGCTTGCCCGTGTTCCAGGCCGGGCACTGCGACTGGCAGCGACCGCACTCCGTGCACGTGGAGAAGTCGAGGATGCCCTTCCAGGAGAACTGCTCGACCTGGGAGACACCGAAGACGTCGTCCTCGCCCGGGTCCTCGAAGTCGATCTCCTTGCCGCCGGAGGTCATGGGCTGGAGCGCGCCGAGCGCGACCGCGCCGTCCGCGTTCCGCTTGAACCAGATGTTCGGGAAGCCGAGGAAGCGGTGCCAGGCGACACCCATGTTGGTGTTGAGCGAGACGGTGATCATCCAGATCAGCGAGGTGCCGATCTTGATCATCGCGACGAAGTAGATGAGGTTCTGCAGCGTGCCGAGCGCGAGGCCCTTGAAGGCGAGGACCAGCGGGTACGAGATGAAGTACGCGGCCTCGTAGCTCCCGACGTGGTGGATCGCGCCCTCGAGGCCGCGCAGGGTCAGGATCGCCAGGCCGATGATGAGGATGACGTACTCGACGAAGTACGCCTGCCACGCCTTGGAACCCGTGAAGCGGGACTTGCGGCCGGCCCGGGAGGGCAGGTTCAGCAGCCGGATGGCGATCAGCACGAGGATGCCGACCGTCGTCATCAGGCCGATGAACTCGGTGTACATCTCGAACGGCAGCCAGTTGCCGATGATCGGCAGGACCCAGTCGGCCTTGAAGAGCTGCCCATACGCCTGCAGCAGCGTCGGCGGCAGCGTCAGGAAGCCGATGGCGACGAACCAGTGCGCGAAGCCGACGATCCCCCACCGGTTCATCCGGGTGTGGCCGAGGAACTCCTTGACCAGGGTGATCGTGCGCTGCTTCGGGTTGTCGGTGCGGCTGCCCGCCGGGACCGGCTGTCCGAGCGTGACGAACCGGTAGATCTGCGCGACGGCTCGGGCGATGAGCGCAACGCCGACCACAGTCAGCACCAGCGACACGATGATCGCGGCGAGTTGCATTTGGGGGCTCCTCGGGCCTGCGAGGGTGGGATCCAGCGTCTGCGGACACTGGGACTACTAAGCAGTAACTTAATCAGTCTGTGCTGACACTATCCACTTATTCCGCCGCGCTGTAGCCGGACCGGCGGTGATCTGTGTCGCTCAGGTGTGCCTTGCCGCGTCGGGTGAGTCCGCGGACCGCCCGGTGCAGCGGAGTGTGTACGGCTCTCGCCAGGATGGCGAGGTCGAGTCCCACCCAGTGGTGCTCGGCGTAGTGCTGGTCGAGCAGGGCGGGTTCGTCCCACGGCATGCCGGAGCGGGAGCGTACCTGCGCGAGGCCGGTGAGGCCCGGTCTCAGTTCCTGCCGCCAGTCTCTCGCGGCGGGGACGGTGGCGGTTCCCGGGGGCTTCGTGGTGGCGGTGGCGGTGGCGGTGGCGGTGGCTGTGGGGTCGGAGGGGTCGGCGGAGTCGGCGGCCTCGGGGGGTCCGGCCGTCCCGGCTCGGGCCTCGTCCGGCGTCAGGGGTTCCGGGCCGACCAGTGACAGCTCCCCCCTTACGACGTGCGGCAGCCGGGAGAGCAGGTCCAGCCGCAGCCGGCGGGTGCGCAGCGAGCGCAGTACGAAGAGGTGACCGCCCAGGCCGATCCGGGTCGAGCGGGTCAGGACGCCGCCGGGAGGACGTCGTGCGGCGAGGGTGAGGGCGCCCGCGGCGAGCAGGGGGGCGGCGAGGGTCAGCAGGATCGAGCCGAGGGTCAGATCCAGTACGCGCTTGGCCGACGGCCACTCCCACTGTCGCACGCGCGTACGGGCCGACGAGAGGGCCGACAGGAGGCCCGGCGGGAGAACCGGCGTGCCCGCCGAGGTGCAGGCGGTCGCGTGGGCCCGCAGGTACGCCGACATGCGGCCCGGCCCGCGGTCGGACAGGTCGCCCGGCAGGCGTGCCGCGGCGCGCGCCGGGACGCGGCCCATGGAACGGTCCATCGGCCGGCCCTGTCTCTGTCTCTGCATCGTTCGCACCTGCCTGAGGTGGGGTGGATCGACTGCCGGTTTTGTGTGGCTCACGGCAATTTGTGACAGAACGATCCCACGACGCGATGATGGGGGCGGGTTGCCCGGCCCGCGAGGGGTCGGTGTCGTCCGGGATCATCTGCCGCGCGTCAGGTGCATGCACGATAGTTGAGTCGGCCCGACTCAAGTCTGTTGACACTGGGACCGGCGTCATGCATCCTTGAGTCAGTTCCACTCAAGTAGTCAAGCTGGAGGAATTGAAATGGCACGTGCGGTCGGCATCGACCTGGGCACGACTAACTCCGTCGTCAGCGTTCTCGAAGGCGGCGAGCCCACCGTCATCACCAACGCAGAGGGCGCCAGGACCACGCCGTCCGTCGTCGCCTTCGCGAAGAACGGCGAGGTGCTGGTCGGCGAGGTCGCCAAGCGCCAGGCGGTGACCAACGTCGACAGGACCATCCGCTCCGTCAAGCGCCACATGGGCACTGACTGGAAGATCGACCTGGACGGCAAGAGCTTCAACCCGCAGCAGATGAGCGCCTTCATCCTGCAGAAGCTGAAGCGGGACGCCGAGTCCTACCTGGGCGAGAAGGTGACCGACGCGGTCATCACCGTTCCCGCGTACTTCAACGACTCCGAGCGTCAGGCGACGAAGGAGGCCGGCGAGATCGCGGGCCTGAACGTCCTGCGTATCGTCAACGAGCCGACCGCCGCCGCGCTGGCGTACGGGCTCGACAAGGACGACCAGACGATCCTCGTCTTCGACCTCGGCGGTGGCACCTTCGACGTGTCGCTGCTGGAGATCGGCGACGGCGTCGTCGAGGTGAAGGCCACCAACGGTGACAACCACCTCGGTGGTGACGACTGGGACCAGCGCGTCGTCGACTACCTGGTGAAGCAGTTCGCCAACGGCCACGGCGTGGACCTGTCCAAGGACAAGATGGCTCTCCAGCGTCTGCGCGAGGCCGCGGAGAAGGCGAAGATCGAGCTCTCGTCCTCGACCGAGACCACGATCAACCTGCCCTACATCACGGCGTCCGCCGAGGGCCCGCTGCACCTGGATGAGAAGCTCACGCGCTCGCAGTTCCAGCAGCTGACCGCCGACCTGCTGGAGCGGTGCAAGACCCCGTTCCACAACGTCGTCAAGGACGCGGGCATCCAGCTCTCCGAGATCGACCACGTCGTGCTCGTCGGTGGTTCGACCCGCATGCCGGCCGTCGCCGAGCTCGTCAAGGAGCTGACCGGTGGCCAGGAGGCCAACAAGGGTGTGAACCCGGACGAGGTCGTCGCCATCGGTGCCTCGCTCCAGGCCGGTGTCCTCAAGGGCGAGGTCAAGGACGTCCTGCTGCTCGACGTCACCCCGCTGTCCCTCGGTATCGAGACCAAGGGCGGCATCATGACGAAGCTCATCGAGCGCAACACCACGATCCCGACCAAGCGCTCCGAGATCTTCACGACGGCCGAGGACAACCAGCCGTCCGTGCAGATCCAGGTCTACCAGGGCGAGCGCGAGATCGCGGCGTACAACAAGAAGCTCGGCATGTTCGAGCTGACCGGCCTGCCGCCCGCCCCGCGCGGTGTCCCGCAGATCGAGGTCGCCTTCGACATCGACGCGAACGGCATCATGCACGTCGCCGCCAAGGACCTCGGCACCGGCAAGGAGCAGAAGATGACCGTCACCGGCGGCTCCTCGCTGCCGAAGGACGAGGTCAACCGGATGCGCGAAGAGGCCGAGAAGTACGCCGAGGAGGACCACGCCCGCCGCGAGGCCGCCGAGTCGCGCAACCAGGGCGAGCAGCTCGTCTACCAGACGGAGAAGTTCCTCAAGGACAACGAGGACAAGGTCCCCGGTGACGTGAAGACGGAGGTGGAGACCGCGCTCACCGAGCTGAAGGAGAAGCTCAAGGGCGACGACACCGCCGAGATCCGCACGGCCACCGAGAAGGTCGCGGCCGTCTCCCAGAAGCTGGGCCAGGCGATGTACGCCAACGCCCAGGCCGAGGGCGGCCCGCAGGGCGACCAGCAGCCGGGCGCCCAGCAGGCCAAGGCCGACGACGATGTCGTCGACGCCGAGATCGTGGACGACGAGAAGGACGCGAAGGGCGGTGCGGTGTGACCGAGGAGACTCCGGGCTTCGAGGAGAAGCCCGACGTCCCCTCCGGCGCCACCCCCGGCGGAGCCGAGCCGAAGGACGCCGCTTCCTCTCCGGAGGAGGAGGCGTCCCCGGACGGGGACGCAGCACAGACAGCCGGCCTGACGGCCCAGCTGGACCAGGTCCGCACCGCGCTCAGTGAGCGCACGGGCGACCTCCAGCGGCTCCAGGCTGAGTACCAGAACTACCGCCGCCGTGTCGAGCGGGACCGGGCCACGGTCAAGGAGATCGCCGTAGCGGGTCTCCTGTCCGAGCTCCTGCCCGTGCTCGACGACGTCGGCCGGGCCCGCGATCACGGCGAGCTCGTGGGCGGGTTCAAGTCGGTGGCCGAATCCCTGGAGACGGTCGTCGCCAAGCTGGGCCTGCAGCAGTTCGGCAAGGAGGGCGAGCCCTTCGACCCGACGATCCATGAAGCCCTGATGCACTCGTACGCGCCGGATGTCACCGAGACGACCTGCGTGGCGATCCTGCAGCCGGGGTATCGGATCGGCGAACGCACCATCCGCCCCGCGCGGGTGGCGGTGGCCGAACCCCAGCCGGGTGCGGCAGCCAAGGAAGAGAAGGCAACCGACGAGGAGAGCGGTGGCACCGAGGAGGTCTGACATCCCGTCTGACCACCTCGCGGCCCACCGCCCGGCCATGCGACCGCCCACCGGGCCGGTCGCATGGCCGATCGTCCGGAAGGAGGGACGTCGATGAGCACGAAGGACTTCGTCGAGAAGGACTACTACAAGGTCCTCGGCGTCCCCAAGGACGCCACCGACGCCGAGATCAAGAAGGCGTACCGGAAGCTCGCCCGCGAGTTCCACCCGGACGCCAACAAGGGCGACGACAAGGCGGAGGAGCGCTTCAAGGAGATCTCCGAGGCGAACGACATCCTCGGTGACACCAAGAAGCGCAAGGAGTACGACGAGGCGCGCGCCCTCTTCGGCAACGGCGGCTTCAGGGCCGGACCCGGAGGCGCCGGCGGCAACTTCAACTTCGACCTGGGCGACCTCTTCGGAGGGACCCAGGGCGGGGGCTCGGGAGGCGGCGCCGGTGGCTTCGGCGGCGGCGGTCTGGGCGATGTCTTCGGCGGCCTGTTCAACCGGGGCGGCACGGGGACGCGGGTGCAGCCGCGCCGCGGCCAGGACATCGAGTCCGAGGTGACGCTCAGCTTCACCGAGGCGGTCGACGGGGCCACGGTCCCGTTGCGGATGTCCAGCCAGGCGCCCTGCAAGGCGTGCTCCGGCACCGGTGACAAGAACGGCACCCCCAGGGTCTGCCCGACCTGTCTCGGTACCGGCCAGGTGTCGCGCGGCACCGGCGGCGGTTTCTCGCTCACCGATCCCTGTGTGGACTGCAAGGGCCGGGGCCTCATCGCCCAGGACCCCTGCGACGTCTGCAAGGGCAGCGGACGGGCGAAGTCTTCCCGGACCATGCAGGTCAGGATTCCGGCGGGCGTCTCGGACGGCCAGCGGATCCGGCTGCGCGGAAAGGGCGGTCCGGGCGAGCGCGGTGGACCGGCCGGCGATCTGTACGTCGTGGTCCATGTCGACGCCCACCCGGTCTTCGGCCGCAAGGGCGACAACCTCACGGTCACCGTGCCCGTCGACTTCACGGAGGCGGCGCTCGGCGGCGAGGTGAAGGTGCCCACGCTCGGCGGTCCGCCGGTCACTCTGAAACTGCCGGCCGGCACCCCCAACGGGCGCACGATGCGCGCCCGCGGCAAGGGCGCCGTACGCAAGGACGGCACCAGGGGCGACCTGCTGGTCACTGTCGAGGTGACGGTGCCCAGGGACCTCAGCACCGAGGCCAGGGACGCACTGGAGGCCTACCGCAAGGCGACCGCGGGCCACGACCCGCGGGCGGAGCTGTTCCAGGCAGCGAAGGGAGCTTGAGGTGGACGGCCGACGACGCAATCCGTACGAACTGACCGATGAATCACCGGTGTACGTGATCTCGATCGCGGCCCAGCTCTCGGGCCTCCATCCGCAGACACTGCGCCAGTACGACCGTCTCGGTCTGGTCTCCCCCGACCGCACGGCCGGGCGTGGCAGGCGCTACTCGGCCCGGGACATCGAGCTGTTGCGCACCGTGCAGCAGCTGTCGCAGGACGAGGGCATCAACCTCGCCGGCATCAAGCGCATCATCGAACTGGAGAACCAGGTCGCGGCCCTCCAGCAGCGCGTCGCCGAACTCTCGGCGGCCGTGGACGGGGCGGCGGTGGCCATGCAGCAGCGCGAGGCCCAGGTGCACGCCTCCTACCGCCGTGACCTGGTGCCGTATCAGGACGTGCAGCAGACCAGCGCGTTGGTGGTCTGGCGGCCGAAGCGGCCGAAGGACTGAGCGGGTTCGACGCGCCCGCACGACGGGCGAGGCCCGCCACCCGGTGGAGAACGGGTGGCGGGCCTCGCCCGTGTCCGCGGGCGGCCGCACACCGCGTACGTGGTCCTGGACCGGGGGGACGACACCCGTCCGTCGGCGTGAACGGCCGCTGCGACCGGGCACCGTCACCGGACCGGTGTTCCGTGGTTCCCCTCCCGGTCGGGCCCACCAGTGAGAAGGCACGTTTGTGCGGCCCCCGGGGCGCGGCCGCCCGCGTGCCGGGCACGGCTGCCCCGACGCGCGGAGGGCGTCAGAGTGCGTCGCGACCGGTGTCCTGGTCCAGGATTCCCGACTGCGCGATGAGGTAACCGAGTTGGGTGCGGCTGCCGCTGCCGAGTGCGGCATTCAGTTTGGCGATGTGCGCGCGGCAGGTGCGTACGTTCATCCCGAGGCGACGGGCGATGGAGTCGTCGACGTTTCCCTCGACGAGGAGCTGGGCGATGGAGCGCTGGACTCCGCTGATGCCCTTGGGCGCCTGTTCGTACTTGATCTCTTCGAGGAGTGGCTGCGCGCGGGTCCACAACTGCTCGAACACCTTCACCAGATACTCGACCAGTCCGGGGTGGCGCAGTTCCAGGGCGACTTGGCGGTCGTCCTGAGCCGGGATGAAGGCGACCGTCCGGTCGAAGATGATGAGGCGCTCTATGAGTTCTTCGAGGGTCCTGATCTCGACCTTGCCTTCGGCCAGACGTTCCGCGTAGGCAAGGGTTCCAGGGCTGTGCCGGGCCGTGTGCTGGTAGAGCGTGCGGATGCTGACACCGCGGTCCACCACCGAGAGGCCTCGCTCCAGGGCCTCGCTGAGGCGGTCCTCGCTCCGCCCGCCCCCGGGCTGGACGGTGAGGACTTCGGTGCGGCACTCGGCAGTGGCGAGATCCAGTGCCGCGTTGATCCGGTTGACCCCCTCCAGCACCGTGATGGCGTGGGTCGTCGTCGGGTCCTGGGCGCTGATGTCCATGAACGGTTCGAAGGCTTCGGCCAGTTCGACGGAGTGCCGTCGGCGTTCCTGGATCTCGCGCTCTATGGGGTGAAGGCGCTGCGCCAGGGCGGCGGACGGCGGGACCGGACGGAGCCAGTCGGAGTCGTCGGGGTCCGGGTGCAGGAGAGTGAAGTCCATCAGGCAGGGCGCGGAGTCCACTTCGCTGCGAGCGATGCGACCGGAGCGAAGTGCGCTGGCATAGAGGTGTTTTCCGGCGTCGCACAGTTCGGTGATCGCATGAGGATGTGCCTGTTTTGTGTCTCTTGTGGTCATACCTTCACCCCCCAGGTTCCTGAACATGCAAGAACATGATGCATTGACTCGGTGGTGTTAGCGCGCCCAGGTGAGACATCGTCTTAGGTGCGGGGGAGAAGAATCCACAAGTGAGGACGAAGCTGACTATGTATAAGCGAGTGCTTCGCTCGGTGCTTGCCGCCTCGTTCGTCGCGGCTTTGGGCCTTGGAGCAGTGGGTGCCGGCGACATTGCGTGGAACGCCGAGGCGGCAGCCGTGCCGGGTGACATCGCGTGGAGCGTCCAGGCGGCGCCCGCGCCGGGTGACATCGCCTGGGGCGCACCGGCCTCCGTGTCGGGTGACATCGCCTGGGGCACGCCGGCCTCTGCGCCGGACGACATCGCCTGGATCGCCCCGGGTGACATCGCGTGGAACGTCGAGGCGGCGGCCGCGCCCGGTGACATCGCCTGGTCCGAACCGACTCAATCGGGCGCATGACCATCCCGCCGGACGACCGAACCTTCCGGCGCGAGATGGCCACGGCCTACCGATCAGGCTGGCATTTCATCGATCTCGTCACGGCCATCCCCCGCTGTGGCGACTCGCTGATGGTCACTCTGTTCGGCGACCCCATCGTTGTCGCACGTGAAGAAGACGACGAAGTACGCGCCTACCGGTGCCTCCGCAAGCCGCGGGGAGCCCCGCAGCCCGTCCGCTGCGCGATCCGGTACGACATGATCTTCGTCAACCTCGACCGGCGGGACCACCAGCTGTTCGAGCCAGAGACCATCTCCGCCACCCCCCGCAGTGCCTGAGCGATCCCCCGTCGTTACACGTCGCTCAGTCACTCCCCCACACAACGGCGCCATCGTGACCTGAACACGGTGGCGCCGTTGTGCTGCCCGGAGCCCGGAGCCCGGAGCCCGGAGCCCGGAGCCGTGTGCTGCCGGGGGCTCTCGCGGCCTCCCTCACGCCCTGCCGAGCGCCCGGTCCAGGGCGATCTCTATGACGACGCGGTCCGGGTTGGGCGACGGCGTGCGCCCGTAGCGTTCCGCGTAGCGGCGTACCGCGTCGGCGACCACCTCCGGCTCCGTGCGGACCGTCGCGCGGCCCTCCAGCGTCGCCCAGCGGCGCCGGTCGACCTGGCAGACCGCGACCCGGGCGCCGTCCGGACCCGCCGCCAGGACGTTGGCGACCTTCCGCCTGCCCTTGCCGGTGATGATCCGTGCCAGCCCGGCCTCGGGGTCGTACGTCACGCCCACCGGCGCCACGTGCGGCGTGCCGTCGGGACGGAGTGTGGTCAGGGTGCACAGGTGGTGCTCGCGCCAGAACGCGAGGTACTCGGGATCGGGGTTCGTCACGTCGACTGCCATGGCGACAGCGTAGGCAGCGCGAGCCCGCTGCGGTGGCGCGGGCCCGATCCGGCCGGTTGACTCGGGGCGGAAGCGGACTCGGAGGGCCGAGGGCCGGGCGGGGACAGGTGGGAACAGGGACGCCGGACAGGTGTGATGTGAGGTTGAGTGGAATAGACTCAACTTTATACACGTTGACTTAGTCAGTGTTGTGGAGAGACCGGTCGACGCAAGGAGGAGAAAGCGCACGTGGACGCCGAGCTGACCAACAAGAGCCGTGACGCCATCAACGTGGCCACCAGCAGGGCCGTGAAGGACGGGCACCCCGATCTGACCCCCGGGCATCTGCTGCTCGCGCTGCTCGCGGGCGAGGACAACGAGAACATCGTCGATCTGCTCGCCTCCGTCGAGGCCGACCAGCTCGTCGTACGCAGCGAGACCGAGCGGCTGCTGGGTGCGCAGCCCAGCGTCACCGGGTCGACCGTCGCCCCGCCGCAGCCCAACCGCGAGCTGCTCGCCGTCATCGCGGACGCCGCGCAGCGCGCGAAGGAGCTCGGCGACGACTACATCTCCACCGAGCACCTGCTGATCGGCATCGCCGCCGTGGGCGGCCGGGTCGGTGAGATCCTGAGCGATCAGGGGGCCAGTGCGAAGAGGCTGCTGGACGCGTTCGAGAAGAACAGGGGAGGGCGCCGGGTGACCACACCCGACCCGGAGGGCCAGTACAAGGCCCTGGAGAAATTCGGTACGGACTTCACGGCGGCCGCGCGCGAGGGCCGGCTCGACCCGGTCGTCGGACGCGACCAGGAGATCCGCCGCGTCGTCCAGGTCCTGTCCCGCCGCACCAAGAACAACCCCGTGCTCATCGGTGAGCCCGGCGTCGGCAAGACGGCCGTCGTGGAAGGGCTCGCCCAGCGCATCGTCAAGGGCGACGTCCCCGAGTCGCTGCGCAACAAGCGCCTCGTCTCGCTCGACCTCGGCGCGATGGTCGCGGGCGCGAAGTACCGCGGCGAGTTCGAGGAACGGCTCAAGACCGTCCTCTCCGAGATCAAGGAGAGCGACGGGCAGATCATCACCTTCATCGACGAGCTGCACACCGTCGTCGGCGCGGGCGCCGGCGGCGACTCCGCCATGGACGCCGGCAACATGCTCAAGCCGATGCTGGCCCGCGGCGAGCTCCGCATGGTCGGCGCGACGACGCTCGACGAGTACCGCGAGCGGATCGAGAAGGACCCCGCCCTGGAGCGCCGCTTCCAGCAGGTGCTGGTGGCGGAGCCGAGCGTCGAGGACACCATCGCGATCCTGCGTGGTCTCAAGGGCCGTTACGAGGCCCACCACAAGGTTTCCATCGCGGACTCCGCCCTGGTGGCCGCCGCGACCCTGTCCGACCGCTACATCACCTCCCGCTTCCTCCCCGACAAGGCCATCGACCTGGTCGACGAGGCGGCGTCCCGGCTGCGCATGGAGATCGACTCCTCGCCCGTCGAGATCGATGAGCTCCAGCGCGCCGTCGACCGCCTCCACATGGAGGAGCTGGCCCTCAAGAACGAGACCGACCCCGGCTCCAGGCAGCGCCTGGAGAAGCTCCGCCGCGACCTCGCCGACAAGGAGGAGGAGCTGCGCGGCCTCACCGCCCGCTGGGAGAAGGAGAAGCAGGGCCTCAACCGCGTCGGTGAGCTGAAGGAACGCCTCGACGAACTGCACGGCCAGGCCGAACGCGCCCAGCGCGACGGCGACTTCGACACCGCCTCCAAGCTGCTGTACGGGGAGATCCCCGGCCTGGAGCGGGAGCTGGCGGAGGCGTCCGAGGCCGAGCAGGAGGCCGCCAAGGACACGATGGTGAAGGAGGAGGTCGGCCCGGACGACATCGCCGATGTCGTCGGCTCCTGGACCGGCATCCCGGCCGGACGTCTGCTGGAGGGCGAGACCCAGAAGCTGCTCCGCATGGAGGACGAGCTGGGCAAGCGCCTCATCGGGCAGACCGAGGCCGTGCGCGCCGTGTCGGACGCGGTGCGTCGTACCCGCGCCGGAATCGCCGACCCCGACCGGCCCACCGGGTCGTTCCTCTTCCTCGGTCCGACCGGTGTCGGCAAGACGGAGCTCGCGAAGGCGCTCGCCGACTTCCTGTTCGACGACGAGCGGGCCATGGTCCGCATCGACATGAGTGAGTACGGCGAGAAGCACAGCGTGGCGCGGCTCGTCGGCGCTCCGCCCGGATACATCGGCTACGAGGAGGGCGGCCAGCTCACGGAGGCGGTCCGCCGCCGCCCGTACAGCGTGGTGCTGCTGGACGAGGTCGAGAAGGCCCACCCCGAGGTCTTCGACATCCTGCTCCAGGTCCTGGACGACGGCCGGCTCACCGACGGACAGGGCCGGACGGTCGACTTCCGTAACACCATCCTGATCCTGACCTCCAACCTCGGCAGCCAGTTCCTGATGGATCCCCTGGCCGAGCCCGAGGTGAAGAAGGAGCAGGTCCTGGAGGTCGTACGGGCCTCGTTCAAGCCGGAGTTCCTCAACCGGCTCGACGACCTGGTGGTCTTCTCCGCGCTGTCCGGCGACGAGCTCTCGCACATCGCGAAGCTCCAGATCGACCGGCTCGCCGGTCGCCTGGCCGAACGTCGGCTCACCCTCGACGTCACCCCGGCCGCCCTGGCCTGGCTGGCCGAGGAGGGCAACGACCCGGCGTACGGTGCCCGGCCGCTGCGCCGGCTCATCCAGACGTCGATCGGTGACCGGCTCGCGAAGGAGATCCTCGCGGGCGAGGTCAAGGACGGGGACACCGTCCGGGTGGACCGGGTCGGCGACGGCCTGCTCGTCGGGCCCGCGGCCTCGGGGAAGACCTTGTAGACGGCGCACGGCCTAAGGGCTGTCCCGTAACCCCTGGCGGGCGCGCGACGACAGCTACGGCACCTCGCCGCGTTGTCGGAACATCCGCATACATCCAGTATGCGGACGTCCCTCCGCCTTGCGATGCACCGCATCCGACGCCGCGGGCTGATCCGCCAGGGGTTACGGGACAGCCCTTGGTTCGACGTCGTGTCCCCGGCCGGAAGACCACGTGTTCCGGCCGGGGGCAGGGGCTGTTCCGTAGTCGTCTTCGCCGTAGTGCGGTCGACGAAGAATTGCGGCGATTTCGGGAGAACGGAATACCGTCCGCCGTCATCGGTGATCCAGTGTTCAACATCGATATTGAGCCAAACGCTTCGCCTCGCCTCGGGGGATGGGATCGCGTTTCCCTGTTCCGTCCCGGGCCGTATCGCCCGCCTCTGACAAGGGGCGTCCGCTCGGGCTCCCGAAGCGCCCGCCCAGGGGCATGCGAGTAATCAGGACACCTCAGATGGCCCGTCGTGACCTGCCCACAAGGAGGATTAGAGGCCGAATTCGGCAGCCGGTAGCGTGCCCGCATGAACGAGCAGATAGGCGATGAGATAAAACCGGGGCCCAAAAAGCCCAGATCTGACAATCTCTTTCACCTTGGCGAATTCCGTACCCTTTGGACTGCTTATGCTCAGTCGATCCTGGGCGACCAGTTGGCACGCGTGGCCCTGTCGTTGCTCGTGTTCGAACGCACCGACTCGCCAGGATGGACAGCGGCGACATATGCGCTGACCACCCTGCCCGCTCTGCTGTCCGGGGTGCTCCTGTCCGGCCTGGCGGACCGTTTCCCCCGGCGTACGGTCATGATCGGATGCGACCTGGTGCGGATGGTGCTGGTCGGTCTGATGGCCCTGCCCGGGACGCCGTTGCCGCTGCTGGCCGGACTGCTGGTGCTGGCGCAGCTGGCCGAGGCACCCTTCGGCGCCGCGCAGGGCGCACTGCTGCCGACCGTGCTCGGCGAGCAGAGATACGAACGTGGCCAGCGGGTCATGCAGATCACTCACCAGGTCGGACAGCTGGTCGGGTTCGCCGGCGGCGGCGTGCTGGCCGCGTGGCTGGGCAGTCACCTCTCGCTGGGCGTGAACGCGGTGACGTTCCTGCTCTCGGCGATCCTGGTCAGATTCGGCGTAAAGGCCCGCCCCGCGGCGAGTGCCGACGACCGGAAGACGCGGCTCGGTGCCCAGGTCGGCGACGCGGCCGTGCTGATCTGGTCGGACCGCAGGCTGCGGTCGCTGCTCGCGCTGGGCTGGCTGGCGGGGTTCGTCGTCCTCCCGGAAGGGCTGGCCGCCCCCTTCGCGGACGAGGCCGGCGGCGGGGCCTCCTCGGTGGGACTCCTGCTTGCCGCGCATCCGGCGGGAATGGTGCTGGGGGCAGCCCTTCTGGGGCGGGCCCAGGTCGGGGACGAGCGGCGGCGCCG
Organism: Streptomyces sp. NPDC093149; assembly: GCF_044754145.1. Lineage (NCBI taxonomy): Bacteria > Bacillati > Actinomycetota > Actinomycetes > Kitasatosporales > Streptomycetaceae > Streptomyces > Streptomyces sp. NPDC093149. The sequence continues at coordinate 96,737 of NZ_JBIVON010000005.1, read as the reverse complement.
CCTGCTCGGGCCGTTGGCGATCGGCGCGAATCTTCCGCTGCTCGTCTACTGGCTCGGCCCCGGCATAGGGGTGGCCGTACTCCTGTTGCTGGTGTCGGGGGTGTGCTCCGCCTATCAGATCACCGCCGGGGCCACCTTCGTGCTCCTGACCCCGGCCGGCCGGCGTGGCCAGGCGCTGGGGCTCGCACGGTCGGGGCTCATCGCGATGCAGGGGATCGGTGTCGCCCTGGGGGGCCTGGCGGCAGAGCTGTCCGGGTCGTCGGCGAACACCATCGGCGCGTCCGGACTCCTCGGGGTGCTGTGCGCGATCCCGGTCGCCGTCGCCTGGTCACGGGTGCGGGAAGCCGATGCGGGGACGATTCCCCGGAGGGCGTAGACCCTCTGGCGGCGAAACGCGGCTAGGGTCGTCGGCAGGAAACCACGTGCGATCCACAGGAGTACCCAGCGATGTCTATCGATCCGTCCTCGATTCCGAATTTCGGGGGCCAGCCCGAACCGCAGGCGGCAGGACCCGAGGGCCCCGTTGTCCCTGACCAGGACCTCGTCAAGCAGCTCCTCGAACAGATGGAGCTGAAGTACGTCGTCGACGACGAGGGCGACCTCGCGGCGCCGTGGGAGGACTTCCGCACGTACTTCATGTTCCGCGGCGAGGACGAGCAGCAGGTCTTCTCCGTCCGTACGTTCTACGACCGCCCGCACGCCGCGGACCAGCGCCCGGTCCTCCTCGACGCGATCGACGACTGGAACCGCCGCACGCTGTGGCCCAAGGTCTACACGCACACCCACGAGCCCGAGGAGGGATCCGAGGAGACCGAGGTCTCGGTCCGTCTCATCGGTGAGGCGCAGATGCTCATCGGTACGGGCGTCAGCCTGGAGCACTTCGTCTCGTCGACGGTCAGCTGGGTCCGCGCCTCGATCGAGTTCGACAAGTGGCTGCAGGAGCGTCTGGGCCTGACGCCCGCCGAGGAGAAGACGGACGGCGACGAGCCGGCCGCTCCGGACGCCTGAGTCCCGTACGGCAACGACACCCCGGCCCGGGGCGGCGGTCTCCACGACCGCCGCCCCGGGCCGGGCCGCGTTCCGCCCGGGTCCCGGCCCGACCGCCGGCCGCGACGAGGAAGGCCGGCGCGGCGTCGCGAGCCCGCCGGGAACGACGGGACAGGCCCGGGACCGGCAACCGACCTCATCGCAGCCCGTCGCCGAGCAGATCGCGCCTGCGTCGCAGGTCGGCGCGGAAGCCGTCGAAGTACGCGTCCGGCAGACGCAGCGGCCCGCCACTTTCGTCACTGTTCCGCAACAGGCATGAACCGCCCCGCCGGGTGCCCCGTACAGCCCGGTGTGCGCGGCTCAGCGGCCGCGGCGACCCGAGACGAGAGAAGGAACCGACATGGCCGGCGGCAACATCAAGATCAGCCCGGAAGAGATGCGGGAGGCGTCGATCTGGCTGCAGAACCAGAAGGAACTGATGCAGCAGAGCCTCCACGAGGCCAACACCAAGATGGACGAGATGGTCGAGGCGGCCTACGCGACGCCGGGCTCCGAGAGCAAGTTCCGTCCGTTCTGGGAGGAGTACAAGAACGGCACCGAGAAGGCGATCGAGGGCCTGCAGGGCGTCAGCGAGTTCATCAAGCAGGTCGCCGACGCGTTCGTCGACACCGACGACCAGACGTCCGGCGCCATCGGCTGACATGCCCTTGTGTCCGGTCCCGCCCTTCTGCGGCGGGACCGGGCGGCGGCCGGAGAGGAGGAACCGATGACCCGCATCAACGTCCCCATCGAGGACCTGAACGAGACGGTCAAGTCACTTGAGGACATCGGGGAGCGGATCAACAACACCGCGCGGCTCAGCGACGTCGGATCGAAGAGCGACGTGGGCGATTCGAAGCTCGCCGACTCCCTCGCCGACTTCGACCACGCATGGGGCAGGGGCCACGAGAAGGTGCAGGACAACGTGAAGGTCTTCTCCGAGAACACGAAGAAGATCTCCGACGCCTTCACGCAGACGGACGACGAGACCGTCAAGGCGCTGGACGACTCCAAGAAGACCTGACAAGAGCCTGCTGGCAGAAGGGACATGCGTCATGACGCATCCGGTCACGGACCGGGCTACGGGGGCGCCCGCGCACTACAAGATGCGCTACCCCGGCTCCTGGTGGTACCTGGACCTCGACCCGAGCACCCGGGACGCGTCCATCCGCCGCCGTATCGAGCACCAGGCGAAGGGGGTTCCGCAGCTCTCCCGCGAGCGGCTCGACAGCCTGATCCGCGACACCCGCCGGACCGCCCGCGAAGCCTACGCCCGCGGGGCGCTCCAGGCAGCGGGGATGGTCAGATTCCCCGGCGGGGACGCGATGCTCAGCGCCACGTCCGTCGTGCTGCGGATGCCGGTGCCGGACGACCAGTCGGCGGATCTGGCCGAGGTGCTGTTCGGGGCGAGCATGCAGGCCGGGGACCCGCAGAGCAGCGGGTACCCGCCGCGCGAGGTGGATCTGCTGGAGCTTCCGGACGTCGGACCGGTCGGGCGGATCGCCTCGATCGAGGACATCGACTACAAGGGCACGCCGGTGCGTACGGCGCTGCTGCACACGCTGTTCCCGATCCCGAACCGCCGGGAATACCTGCTGGTCTCCAGCTCCACGCCCAATGTGGAGCTCAAGGACCAGTTCTTCGAGGTGTTCGACGCCATCGCGGGGACGGTGCGCTTCGTGGAGGTCAAGAGCAAGGGCACGGCTGTGCCGGCCGCACAGAGCCCGCAGGGCACGGACGAGAACGGAAAGTGAGGGCGCGGCAATGGCGCGGCCAGCGGTGTCCGACTGGGAGACGGTCTTCGGGTTCTCGGACGACCCGACGCCGGGCGATGGGGAGATGCTCGCGAAGCTCGCGGGCCAGTACCGGTCCGTCGCCGACGACGCGGACCAGGCGCTCCCCATCGTCAGCGGCCTGAAGAACAGCCAGCTCGGCGAGGGCAAGGCCATGGACAAACTCCGGAACAAGCTCGGGGACCTGGCCAATCAGGTGGAGAAGCTGCACAGTTCGTACGACAAGGCGGCCCGCGCGCTGGACACGTACTCCGAGCAGCTGGGGGACCATCAGCGCAAGGCGGACAACGCCCTGGTCGAAGGGCGGGACGCCAAGGAGCGGCTGCAGCGGGCCACCGATGCCGCCGCCGCGGCGGGGTCCGTGATCAGTGGCCTGGACGCGGCGGAGCCGCCCCCGCCGGACGACGAGGCGGCCCGGCGCAGTGCGCGGCTGGCCATGGAGGACGCCCGGAACGACCAGGCCGCGGCGCAGGGGGACGCCGACAGCGCCCAACGGGATCTCGACGCCGCCCGCATGCTCGCCGAGGACGCGCGGGAGCTGCGCGAGATGGACGCCTCGACGGCGGCCCGCGCCCTGGACGAAGCGACGAGCGAGGCGGTCCCGGGCAAGAGCCTGTGGGAGAAGATCAAGGACATCTTCAAGAAGGTGCTCGGCTTCATCAGCGCCGCCCTGGGCATCATCGCCATGCTCATCCCCGGACTGCAGGGCCTGGGGCTCATCCTGACGATCGCCAGCCTGGTCACCGCTGCCATCCCCTTCATCATGAATATCGTCGACAGTATTCAGTCGGGCGAGTGGGATGTGCTCGACATGGTCCTCAGCGGTCTGGGGCTGGTGCTCGGCGGCATCGGCCTGATCAAGATCGCCAATCTGGGCGGGATCGCGAACACCCTCAAATCCGTCACGAACGACCTCAAGGCGATCCAGCTCAACATCAAGAGCGTGGTCCCCACCATCAAGGCGTTCACCGGGTTCAAGAACCCGGGCGACCTGGTCGCGAACCTGCTGAAGAACATCCCCGGTGGCGTGTGGAAGACACCGGACATCCTGAAGCAGCTGCCGGACATCACCAACATCTGGACGAAGACGGCGGGGTGGATCGACCAGAGCTCGAACCTCATCGGACTGGGCGGCCTCGCCTGGGCGATCAACGGCGCCATCCCCAACGGGTCGACGAGCACGATCAAGCACGACCCCAGCTATGTGGAGGGATCGACCTGATCCGGGCCGCGTCCTGTCATGCGTGAGGGCTCCCGCCCCGGCCGTCGCCGGGGCGGGAGCCCTCCGGGCCCGCCGGGTGACCTCCGATCAGAGGTCGTCCGGCAGGCTCTCGGCCGGGGGCCTCACAGCCGGTGCCAAAACCCCCGCACGGGCGCTCAGCTCGCGGCCGGCGGAAGCACCGTCTCCGGGACCTGGACGGTGCGCAGCACGCCGTCGCCCAGGTGCAGGATCGCCCGCCCCGGGCGGGTCGCCCCCAGGCGGCTGCGGGGCACCTTGACGCCGATCAGTTCGCCGTCGCTCATGTTCTGCGGCTTCAGCAGCAGACCGCACCGGTTGCGGCGGGCCTCGGCGTGCCAGCCGGAGAAGCCGGAGGAGAGCCGCTCGGTCTGCCCGGAGATCACCAGGCCCCGGCCGTTCTCGGCACCGGACTTGGCGATCCGGGTGAGGACGGACTCGGCCTTCGTCTTCAGCAGCAGGTCGGCGTCGTCCAGGATCACCACGGCCCCCTGCGGCGAGGACGCCAGCGCCTCCTCCAGCGCGGTCGGGTCGATGTCGGACTCGTCGAAGACCGCGAGCACCCCGGGCCGTCCGACGAGTTGGCGCAGCTGCGACCTGGCGGGCGCGCCGACGACGATCGGCGTCCCGGTCGACAGCAGCGACAGTGCCAGCGTCGCCAGGACGGTGCTGCGGCCGGAGCGGGCGGGCCCGGCGACGAGGAAGGTCGACGTGATGGCGAAGTCCGGCCCGGACGCGATGAGTTCGTCGCCGCCGACACCGGACAGGGCCCACCGTGCGGACGGCAGCGGCTGCGGCAGGTAGCGGATCGCCTCCTCCCAGGTGAGCCGGTCCGGCAGGGTGTCGACGCGGAACGGCCGGGTGGAGTCCGGCAGCTGGGCCGCCCGCTCGCGACAGTACTCGGCGATCTGCTGGAGCGCGGCGGCCTGCGCCTGGCCCTCCGGGTTGTCTGTGAGGAGTGCGATCTGCACCTCCGCCTTGTCGGCGGCACGGAACGCGCGGCCCGGCGGGATCTCGTCGGGCACGTTGCGCTGGGTGATGCCGATCATCCCGTACTCGGACTTCTCGTTCAGCTTCAGCACGAGCTTGTCCTCGGTGGAGCCGTTGACCCGGCTGGAGAACAGCGCCCGGTCACCGGTCATCACCAGGTGGATGCCGACGCTCGCGCCGTCCCGGAGCAGGGTCAGCACGGAGCTCAGCAGGTTCCCGGAGTCGTACTCGCCGAGCTGCTTGTCGAAGACCTCCCACCGGTCGATGAACAGCACGATGTGCGGCGGCCGTTCGGCCTCCGGCAGGGCGCGGCGGAGCTCCGGCAGGTCGGCGCTGCCGCGGGAGGCGAGCATCTCCTGGCGCCTGGTCAGTTCCCCGGACAGCCGGGCGAGCAGCCGGGCCACCCGGTCGGGCTGGGTGCGCTGGGTGATGGCCCCGCAGTGCGGCAGCCTCTCGATGGGCAGCAGCGCGCCGTTGCCGCAGTCGATGCCGTACATGTGCAGCCGGTCCGCGGAATGGGCGGAGGCCAGGGTGCCTGCGATGGTGCGTAGTGTCTGCGACCTGCCCTGCCGGGGCGAGCCGATGATGTGCAGGTGCCCGAGCGTCGCCGGGTCGATCACCAGGGGCAGCCGGGCCTGTTGTGCGGGCAGGTCCACCACGCCGTACGCGACGGGCGCGAGGTCGTAGTCCGAGGGCGGCGGCGCCGGCAGTTCACCGGTGACCAGGACCTCGGGCAGCGGCGGGAGCCAGGGGCTGTGCTGTGCGGGGATGCCCATCTCCCGGTCCGCTTCACGGATCGCCGTGACGAGCCCGGTGAGGTCGGTCTCCACCTCGGCGGGTACGGCCGCGGCGCGGGGCCGCGCCGGGAGCGGCTCGCCGAGCCGTTCCCAGCCGACCGTCACCGCCCAGGGTGCCGGCAGCGAGGTCGCCGCGGCACCGGGCCGACGGCCGCCGACCCGTCCGGACTGGAACGGCACGAGGGAGTTCTGGCCCAGGCGCACATAGGCGCGACCGGGAGTGCTCTGTGAGATCCCGGCGGCCTCGGGAGAGTTGAGGACGTCCGTGCTCTCGCCGGCGTCCGTCACCCGCAGCGCGATGCGCAGGTTGGTGTTGGCGCGGATCTCCGAGGAGACGACGCCGCTGGGGCGCTGCGTCGCCAGGATCAGGTGGATGCCGAGGCTGCGGCCCCGCTGGGCGATGTTGACCAGACCCTTCACGAAGTCCGGCAGGTCGCGCACCATCGAGGCGAACTCGTCGATGACGATGAGCAGCCGGGGCATCGGCGCGCGGCCCGCCGGGTTGCGCTCCAGCAGCTCGACGTAGTCCTCGATGTCCTTGGCGCCGGCCGCGGCGAGGATGTGCTCGCGCCGGGTGAGTTCCGCCGTCAGCGACACCAGGGCCCGCTCGACGAGGTGGGCGTCGAGGTCGGTGACCATGCCGACGGTGTGCGGCAGGTCGACGCAGTCCTTGAACGCGGAGCCGCCCTTGTAGTCGACCAGGACGAACGTCATCGCGTCCGGACGGTTCGCCACCGCGAGCGAGGCGACCAGCGTCTGGAGGAGTTCGGACTTGCCGGAGCCGGTGGTGCCGGCGACCAGCCCGTGCGGGCCGTCGCGCCGCAGGTCCAGGTGGAACGGGCCGTCCAGGGAGACGCCGACGGCCGCCCGGGTCGAGCGGCCCCCGGCCGCCCAGCGCGCCCGGATGCCGGCGGCCTGCGGCGGGTCGAGGGCGAGGACGTCGAGCAGCCGCGCGGAGCCGGGAAGCACCGCGGCCTCCTCGTCGGCCCCGCCCGGGTCCCGCAGCGGGCCCATCGCGCGGGCCAGCGAACGGCACCAGTCCACGGACACCGCGTCGGGCCGGATGCCCCCGACGGTGCCCCTCCCGGAGCGTCCCACCCGTACGGTTCCGCCGGGCTCCTCGGCGACGACGGCGTGGCACTCCTCGGGCAGCAGCCGCTCCTCGGCGTCCAGGCAGATCGCGCGGACGCCGACGGCCGGTCCGTCGCGCAGGATCTGCGCCACGCCGGGCAGCGAACGCAGCCTGCGGGCTCCGTCGAGGATGACGAGCACGTCGGGCCCGGCGGGCCGGCTCCGCCGGTCCTGCCGCCCGGCGCGCTCGACGATCAGTGCGGTGAGTTCGGCGACCCGCCGGGCGCAGGTCTCCGTGCCGTAGCCGATGTTGGCCGGGGTGTCGCCGGACTTCTTGCGCACATGAGGCAGCCAGCGCAGCCAGGACCAGCCGTCCCGGCCCTGTTCGCCGGTCGTCAGCAGATGGATCTGGAGGTCACGGGGGCTGTGCAGGACGGCGGCCTGCGCGATCGCCCAGCGCGCCACGGCGCGCGCGGTCGGGCCCTCGCCGGCGATGCCCAGGACGTCGTGCTCCCGCAGCGGAACGGTCACCGGGACGTCGTACGCGGTCCGCGGGTCCTCGCGGCGGTGTTCGTCCTTCGTCGGGTCCTGGAGCACCACGTCGGAGGCCAGATCGGCGGTTCCGATGCGCAGTTCGAGGAAGTCGGCGTCGGAGGTGCGGCGTTCCCACAGGCGGCGCCGGGGGCCGACGGCGGTCAGGACGACCTCGGCCGGGTCCGGGAAACCGCGGCGCCGGGCGGTGCGTTCGGCCGCCAGGGCCTTCGCCGCGTCACCCTCGATGCGTGCCTTCTTCTCCTCGTAGGCGGCGACACTGTCGGAGTGGGTCTGGCGCCCGCTGCGCCGGTTCATCAGATAGTTGCCGAGGATCGCGACCGGGGACAGCAGCCCGAACAGCAGCATCGACATACGGCCGAACACCAGCGCCCCGGCCCCCGCCATCACCAGCGGGGCCGCCGCGGTGATCCACGGGAGCGGCCGGGCGGCGGGCTGGGCGGGCGGGGAGGGCAGGGTGAAGCGGGTGGCGTTCTCGGCCGGCCGCAGCCGCGGCGGCCGGTTGTAGTCCCAGCCGGTGCCGTCCTCCGACGGCTGCACGGCCGCGTCCGGCTTCTGCGGGAGGGCGAGTTCGAGCAGGCTGTCCCCGACGAGGAGCTGTGCGCCGGCCGGCCAGGTGGTCGCCTCGGCGAGATCCTCGCGGTCCAGTTGCAGGGTGCCGCCGTCCGGCGCGGAGGCGTCGGGCGTGATACGGCAGCGTCCTTGGGGCCCCACCGCCAGGACGGCGAACGGACGGTCCGGTACGGCGCGCAGCACCTGGGCGGTCCCGTCGTGGGCCAGCCCGATCCGGTACTCGCCCATGTCGAGCCGGTGCACGGCGCCCGCGCCGGTCCCGCCGACCGCACGGACCTCCACCAGCCCGTCCGGTTCGGCCGACTCGGTGCCCGCCGGGCGGCCCAGGCCCACGATGGCCGCGTGGTGCAGCGGCGCGTCCCGCAGCCGCATATCGGCGGGCAGCAGCCGGTTGCCGGCATACAGGCCGAGGCCCTCCGGGGGCGGGTGGATGCCTCCAGCCCCGGCCAGCGCCTCCGCGACAGCGCGCACAGGCGTGTCGGGATCGGCGTCGAGGTGGACGTCGAACGCGTCACCGCCCTCCTCGACCACGGTCAACATCAACGACACGAGAACGTCCTCCAGCCGGCGTGAATGGGGGGCCTCGGCAGCCGCGCTCGGCGGCTGCCGTGCCACTGACGGGACTTACGGCGCACGTCGGCGGATGGTTCACCGGTGCGCCGGGTGAACCATCCGCCGACGTGCGCCGTAGTGGCCATCGGGTGCACGGCACAGCGACTGTGCCGCCCTCGTTCTCGACCGTCCCGGCTCCGCCGCCGGGGCGTCCCGACAAGGAGTCAGAAGATGATCTGGTACGTCCTGGCCGTGGTGCTGGGGCTGGCACTGATCGGGGCGGTGGCCGCGCTGATCGTCACCGAGCGACGGCCCCGCCCGCCGAAGCCCGAGCGACGGCCCCGCCGGCCGAAGCCCGTCGCCGCCTCGGCGGCCGTCCGGGGCCGGGAGGCGCTGGACGTGGTCAACGCGGGCCTGCGCCGGCTGACGGGCGAATGCCTGCGCTCCGGCCGGTCGCTGCCCGACCTGTACGCCGTCGCCTACTCCGAGGAGCGGCTCGCACTGCTGCTGTCCGGGGCCGAGGAGGTCGCCCCCGCCCCCTGGACCGTCGAGGCGGACGGCGAGCGCTGGACGATCTCGCCCGACGATCTGCACCGTCCCGGACCGGAGGGCGAACCGGCCCTGTCGTACGCGCTGACGGTGACGGTGGGCCTGGACGGCCCCGACCGTGTACTGGTCGACCTCTCCCGGGCGGCGGGGCCCGTCTCGGTGGCGGGTCCGGACAAGGAGGTGCGCAGCCTGGTGCGGGCCGTCGTCAACGAGGCGCTCGTCGGCCCGGTGGGGGCGCTCGCCGAGGTCACCCTGGTGGGATCCCTGGCCGACGGCGGGCTCCTTTCCGGCGACGAGCCGCGGACCTCGCGTCTGCACAGCGCGGCCAGCCTGGAGGAGGCGTTCGCCACGGTGGCGGCGTCGGCGGGTACGGGGGCGCCGGAGCCCGGCTCGCCCGACGTCACGCAGATCTACCGGCTGATCGAGGGCAGCAGCCGGATCGCCGTCCAGGGCGAGGCGCCGCATCTGTTCGTCGTGGACGCCTCGCAGCTCCCGCGACGGGAGGGGGCACTGACCGGTCTGCGGCGCGGGGACGCGCTGCTGGTGGTCGGCGAGGCACCCACGGGGTGGCGCTGGCGTGTCGGTGCGGGCGGATCGCTCGACACCGGGCCGCTCGGCCTGGAGATCAACCGGCACGCGGGACGGCTGGCATGAGTGTCATCCGGCCTCGCGGTCCAGGCCGTCCGCGTACAGCCCGCGGCTGTGCAGCGCCTCGCGCAGGGCGCGGGCGGCGTAGTACGTCCGTGACTTGACCGTGCCCGGCGGCACGCCGAGGACCTCGGCCGTCTGGTTGACGCTGCGTCCCAGGTAGTGCACGTGCAGCAGGACCTCGCGCTGTGCCGGCCGCAGGTCCCGCAACGCGTCGATGAGCACCTCGGAGGTGAGCATGTGGTCCACGCCGTCGGACACCGGCAGATGGGCGAGTTCGGGTTCACCGATCTCCGTCGGTCTGGCCTGGCGGGCCCGGTGGCCGTCGATGACGAGATTGCGCAGCACGGTGAACAGCCAGGGCCGCACCGAATCCGCGGTCGGGTCGAGTTCCCCGGCGTGCCGCCAGGCGCGTATCGCGACTTCCTGGAGGGCGTCCTCGGCGCGGTGCCAGTCGCCCTCCAGCCGCCGTGCGGCGAACTGCAGCAAGGCGTTGCCGTGGAAGTGGTAGAGCGCTCTGAGGAACTCGTCGGGGGAGGGTTCCGTGATGCGGGGGCAGGGTGGTCGGTCTTCGGTCGAAGTGCTGGCCGACAAGGGCCTTTTCCTCTCCGGTCGTCTGTGGGGAAGATGGGTTCGGCCGGCTGCGGGACAACCGGCAGACGCCGCCGCGAGCCGCGGTGCGCCCGTGCGGCGCCCGTCAGCCTGCGGCGGCGGTGAACTTGCCCCCGTCAGCGCCGGTCAGCCCGGTTCGCGTGAGGAGAGCGAGCTCACCTCACGGGAAGTCAACTCCCGGTCGTAGAGATGTACGTCGGCGATGGCACCGTTCCAGTAGTCGACGGGCTTCCCGTCGAACTTGGCGCGCCCGATCACCACGGTGCCGGTGGGGTACACGTTGTTGGAGGCCACCTTGGTCCCCGCGAGCCGGCCGTCCACGTAGGTCCGCATCAGGTGGTCCTTCTGGCTGTACGTGCCGGTCAGGTGGTACCAGCGCCCGGGCTGCGGCTTCTCGGACGTCGCGACGGCACGGTTACCGGAGAAACTGAAGGCGAAGTTCCCGTCCTGGGCGGAGTACTGGAGGAAGAACGCGCTGACCCGGTCGCCGTCCTCGGACAAGGCGGTGTGGAAGCCGGTCATGTCCTTGGGTGCGAGGCGCACCCGTGCGGCGACCGAGTAGTCCTTGCCCGCGGTGTCGAGCAGGGTGCCGGTGTCCGCGTATCCGCTGGTGCCGTCCAGCTGCAGGGCGCCGCCCTCGGGGCCGTCGGTCCACTGCGTGCCGCCTCTGACCACGGCGTCGTTGGCGCCGGCCTTCGCGGTGCCGGACTGGTGCAGGGGCCACCAGCTGAGGCCCTGCAGCGACTCGGCGTCGCCAGTCGGCTTCGGCGCGGGCGGGTTCGGCGCGGGTGGGTTCGGTGCGGGTGGGTTCGGTGCGGCCAGGTTCGACGCGGACGGTTTCGGCTTGGCAGGTTTCGACGCGGACGGTTTCGGCGTGGCAGGTTTCGACGCGGCCGGGCTCGACGCGGCCGGTTTTGCCTCGGTCTGTTCCTTTCCGGGGTTCTGGCCGCGCACCAGTTGGACGACGACGAAGGCCAGCGCGAGGGCCAATGCGGTGATCGTGGTGATAAGCGCCCATCTGCGCGTCATGAATGTCCTCAGGAGGTGCGGCATAAATATGTCACTGGTGATCACGCTTCCGATCCGTAAGTGGTTCTGTGCGCAACCAAGTTGTAACAGGCCTGCGAGCAGCAAACCTGTCCGCTATGGATGTGCGTCCGTGCGTCGGGGAATGCGGCGACGTCTTGGTCGCAGCGCTTGGTCAGCCGTGGATGCCGGGCGACCACCTGCGGCGGGTGCTCCCGCACCGTGCGGGCGGCACGCACGATCTGCTCGGCCACCCGGCACACTCCCTCCTGCTCGGAGACCAGATCACCGGCGACGAACAGGACACGCTGCAACTCGCGCTCGGTGGCCTCGTGGATGAGCACCTGGCGATCTGGCCGGTTGCGGTAGAGGAGTTGGCGATCGGTTTCGGCGATGCGTGCCGCGAGGGCCATGTTCATCTTGCGGGGCCCGTGCTCGGCCATGCTCTGCACCACGGCGGAGTAGATCAGGCTCTGTGATGGTGGTGCCTTGTACGAAGAACGTGGACGCATGGGGCGAGCCTGGCGCAGAAACCGGCCCTGGTCGGGCGGCTCCGCTCCGCTGCCACTCATAGGGGTTGTTGCACAACGTGACAGGTGTGGGGGTGAGTGTCACGTTGTACGGAGAGGTAGCCGACGCGGCCGCCTGTATGAGGCCACGACGTTGGTGACTGCGGGCGGGCAGGCCGGAGACCGGGCGAGCGCACCGGTCGACGTCACGCCGGGTTCTTGCGTCCTGCGCCAGCGTTGGCAGGACCGGAGTACGCCCGATCCCGCACGACTGTCAGTCCGCCCAGTGCCGTGCGCGTGGACGGTGACGAAGGGCGGCGGCTCGCTCTCCTGATGGAGGCGATCACGGGTGGTGAGCCGGGGCCTGTCGTCACCGAGGCGAGCGGGCGGTGGGCGGTGTACTTCCTGGTCCCGTCGGGGAGCACGGTGGGCAGGCCTTGGCCCGAGGGGGTGACCACGCTGAACGCGACGGCGGGCCGTATCGGTTGTGTGCCGATTCCTGCTCTGGCCGGCCGCACTTGGCCGTTGGCCTGGTATTTCCCGCCGGCGGCGTCCGGCAGGTTCGTCCGTGCCCTGTTGTTGCTGAACGCGGCGTGGGCGCTGCTGGGTTGTTCAGTCGGCTTTGGTGTACGTCAGCTGTTCGCCGGTCTCCGCGTTCCCGCGGCTCAGGGTGCCGTCCGGGAGGAGGGTGAGCGTGGTGGGTTTGCCCGCGGTGCAGGATGACATGGGTTCGCCGACGGTGACGGTGGAGGGGCCGATCTCGACGGGGCCGCTCGGGGTCGGTTCCGAGGCCAGGTCTGCCTTGAAGACGCAGTGGTAGGAGCCGCCGTTGTCGAGCGGGCCGTCCGCGGTGAGGGTGAGGACGGACTGGCCCACCGCGCCCTGCCTGACGACGAGTTGGCGGGTGGAGTGGCCCGAGGGGTTGTCGATGGAGCCCGACCAGGTGCCGAGGTAGCCGGCCGGGACGGGGCCGTCGCTGTTCCTCTTCTCGTCGGCCGGCCTCGACGCGGCCGGTTTCGCCCCTGCCGGTTTCGCCCCGGCCTGTTCCTTCTCGGAGTCCTGGCCGCGCACCAGTTGGACGACGACGAAGGCCAGCGCGACGGTCAATGCGATGATCGTGGTGATAAGCGTCCATCTGCGCGTCATGAATGTCCTCAGGATGTGCGGCATAAATGTGTCACTGGTGATTACGCGTCCGTTCCGGAAGTGGTTCGCCGTGCCGCTGAGTTGTGACAGGGCCGTGGGACAGCGGACCTGTCCGCCCCCGGATGTGTTCCCGTGAGCCGGGAGATGCGGCGACGCCCGCCCCGGCGCGTCCGGATAACGACGCCGCGCCATTCGCCACCGGTCCCTCTTCCCTGGGGGACCGGTACCGAACGGCGCAGGCGGCTCTGGACCGCGCCGGGTCGGATGAAGGGGGCGCGGGTTCAGGACGCCAGGCGTCGCAGGCGGCCGACCGCCTCCTGGAGGACGTCGTCACGCTTGCAGAAGGTGAAGCGGACCTGGCTGCGGCCCGCGTCGGGTGTGTCGTAGAAGACGGAGTTGGGGACGGCGACGACGCCGCAGCGTTCGGGGAGGGCCCGGCAGAAGGCGTAGGCGTCCTTCTCGCCGAAGGGGGCGATGTCGGTGGTGATGAAGTACGTGCCCTGGGGTTCGTGGACCTCGAACCCGGCCGCGCGCAGCCCGTCGCCGAGCAGATCGCGCTTGCGTCGCAGGTCGGCGCGGAAGCCGTCGAAGTACGTGTCCGGCAGGCGCAGCGCTTCGGCGATCGCGTACTGGAAGGGGCCCGCGCTGACGTAGGTCAGGTACTGCTTGGCCGTCCGGACGGCGGCGACGAGCGAGGCGTCCGCCGTGACCCAGCCGACCTTCCATCCCGTGTACGAGAAGGTCTTGCCGGCGGACGAGATGGAGACGGTGCGTTCCCGCATGCCGGGCAGGGCCGCGATGGGGCGGTGCGTGCCCTCATAGACCAGGTGTTCGTACACCTCGTCGGTGACGACGAGCAGGTCGTGTTCGACGGCGAGTGCGGCGATGGCGCTCTGTTCTTCGGCGGTGAGGACCATCCCCGTCGGGTTGTGGGGGGTGTTGAGGAGCAGGAGGCGGGTCCGCGGCGTGATCCTGGACCGCAGTTCGTCCAGGTCCGGGCGGAAGGACGGGGCACGCAGAGTGAGCGGTACCCGCTCTGCTCCGGCCATCGCGATGCAGGCGGCGTAGGAGTCGTAGAAGGGCTCGAAGGCGATCACCTCGTCGCCCGGTTCGAGGAGGGCGAGCATGGTCGCGGCGATCGCCTCCGTCGCCCCTGCGGTGACCAGCACATCCGTGTCGGGGTCGACGTCCAGGTCGTAGAAGCGCCGCTGGTGGTCGGCGATCGCGGAGCGCAGTTCGGGGACGCCGGGACCCGGCGGGTACTGGTTGCCGTGTCCGGCGCGCAGGGCCCGGACCGCGGCCTCGCGGATCTCTTCGGGGCCGTCGGTGTCGGGGAAGCCCTGGCCGAGGTTGATGGAGCCGGTCCGTACGGCAAGCGCCGACATCTCCGCGAAGATCGTCGTGCCGAACTCGGCGAGGCGGGGGTTGAGCAGCGGTCGTCCCTGGGTCATGGCCGCCATCCTGCGCGGAAGCTCTGGAGTTGCTCAAGTCTGCTTTGGCCGAACGGGGCCGGGGGCATCCCCCAGTCACGCGGGAAGCGCACGGAAGCGGGGGGACCTCGCTTCGGGGGATCGGAGGGCATGAGGTCGTGAGGACTTTTGTCGTAGTGGTGATCGCGGTGGCCGTGATCGGACTGATCGTCTCGCTCATGGCGAGGGCCGGGAACAAGAAGAAGGCGCGCGCACGGAGTGCGCGCCGGGGTGCCGGCGGCGGCAGCGCCGCGGGTGGCAGCTGGTGGGCCGGTGGCGGTGACGGCGGCGGTGGTGGCTCGTCCTGCGCAAGTGTCGGCGACAACTCGGGCAGCCACTCCGGCGGTCACTCCGGCGGTCATTCGGGCAGCCACTCCGGCGGTCACTCGTGCGGCGGTCACTCCGGGGGGCACTCGTGCGGCGGCGGTCACTCCTCGTGCGGTGGCGGCTCCTCGTGCGGCGGGGGCGGATGCGGCGGAGGCAGCTGACACGGGGCAGCTGATCCGTGACCGGGCAGGGCCACATGCCCGGTGCCGGACCCGAGCGGTCCGGTGTCCGACAGGTGCCCGGCGGGTGAACTCCCGCCGGGCACCTTTTTGTTGGGGCTTTCCGCGAGATCCCGGTGAACAGATGAACCGAGGGGCCCCCGAGGGGATGGAAACCACGTCAAGTTGGGTAAAAACACTGTGGACGCGGCTTACTTCGTGATTCCCTCGGTGGAGAGAACTTCCAGCCCTCGGACCTGAGTTGGACCTGATCGGGCGCCTCACCACCTCCCACGTGCAGCACGTCGGAGGCGTCCCCTGTCCATGCGTCCACGCTTGTTTGCGGAGCCGACCCATGCTCACGACCCTCCAGACGGCCTATTCCGACACCCGTGCTGCCGATTTGGCCTGGGCACTGGGGCGCGAACCGCTCCCCGCCCTGGCCGTGCTCGACCTCGATCTCGCGGGTGCCCGACTTCAGATGCGCCTGCTCGGCGCCTCCCATCAGGTGCTGCTCGAGGAGGACCGCGGCACCTGTTCCGAAACCGTGGCGTGCATCCCCGGCAGCAGCACACCGCTGCCGCTGGGGGTCGCCAAGCGGATCGGGGAGTGGGAGTACGAATTCGCGGCGCGCGTCGAGACACTCTCGGCGGGCTCGTTCGCGGGGCGTGCCCAGGAGCTCCTCGCGCTCGTGACCGACCATCCCCACGGCCTCGCCGGGACGTTTCCCGGCAGCCCGCACGCCTTCACCGCCATGCTCGCCCAGCGGACGGAGGGTCAGGTGCGGTGGCGCACCTGGCACGCGTATCCGCAGGAGGGGCAGTTGGTGGTGACGCGCACCCGGGTGGGCGTGCGGATGCCGGCGGCAGCACTCTGACGCGGGCCCAACTCCGTTGTGAGCACGCCACTTGCACCCTTGTGGGTGACAGGCGGCAACTGCTTCGTGACGTAGCGTTCGCCTCATGATCGACCAGCAGGTGTCGCTGCGAGGGGGCGCGGCATGCCTTCCCGTACGACCGAGGACCGGTCGGTGTCTCGTGCTGGCCGCGGTCTTCGTCTGTGCAGCCTGCGGTCTGGTGTACGAGCTCGAACTGGTGGCGCTCGCCTCCTACTTGATCGGTGATTCGGTCACTCAGGCGTCCGTCGTGCTCTCCGTGATGGTGTTCGCGATGGGCGTCGGCTCGCTCCTCGCGAAACGTTTACGCGGCCGTGCCGCGGTCGGGTTCGGGCTGATCGAGGCGGTGCTCGCACTCGTCGGCGGCTCCTCGGCGCTCGTGCTGTACGCGACGTTCGCGTGGATCGGGGAGTCGCGGTACGCCCTGGTGGGGTTCTCGCTCGCGATCGGCGTCCTGATCGGAGCGGAGATCCCGTTGCTGATGACGCTGATCCAGCGTGTCGACCGGCAGGACGCGGGCGGGGCCGTCGCGGACCTCTTCGCCGCCGACTACGTGGGCGCGCTGGTGGGCGGACTGGCGTTCCCCTTTCTGCTGCTGCCGGTGCTCGGACAGCTCACCGGGGCGCTGTTCACCGGCGCGGTCAACGCGGCGGCGGGCGGGGCTCTGGTGCTGTGGGTGTTCCGGCGGGACCTCACCCCGCGCTCCCGGTGGCTGCTGGTCCTCGTCAACGTGGCCGTGATCGCCGTGCTCGCCGTCGCCACCGCACTGGTCGACGACTTCGAGCGGGCGGCGCGGCGCGCGGTGTACGGGGACGGGGTGCGGGTCGCGCTCCAGACCGGGGTCCAGGAGGTCGTGCTGACGGGGGCGGGCCGCAGCTCCCTGGATCTGTATCTGGACGGGCGGCTGCGGGTCAGCGCGCGCGACGAGTACCGCTACCACGAGGCGCTGGTGCACCCGGCGATGAACGGACCGCGCGCCCGCGTCCTGATCCTGGGCGGCGGCGACGGCCTCGCCGCCCGGGAGGTGCTGCGCTACCGGGACGTACGCCGCGTCACCCTCGTCGAGCTGGATCCCGGCGTCACCCGGTTGGCCCGTACCGACCGCGCGCTCTCGGCGCTGAACGCCCATGCGTTCCGCGACCCCCGGCTGACCGTCGTCAACACGGACGCCTTCAACTGGCTGCGGGCGGCGCACCGCGGCTACGACGTGGTGATCTCCGATCTGCCCGACCCCGGGATCTCCACCAGCACGAAGCTCTATTCGGCTGAGTTCTACGGCCTGGTCGCCGAGGCCCTCGCCCCGGGCGGCCGACTGGTCGTGCACGGGGGCCCGCCGGTCACCCGGCCGCATACGTACTGGACGGTGGAGGCGTCGATGAGGGCGGCGGGCCTGCACACCCGTCCGTACCGGATCAGTGGCCGGCTCTCCGACTTCGCGGCCGGTCCCGACCGGGCCACGCACCGGGCGCAGGCCCAGGACGGCTGGGGTTTCGTCCTCGCGGGTACGGCCGCCAGGCCCGCGCTCCGGCTCTCCCCGCAGGCGCCGGCGCTCCGGTCGCTGACACGGTCCTCGCTGGTGCGCGCGGGCCGGGACGCGGAGAGCACGCGGCCGGGCGGGCTGCTGCCGTCGACGCTGGTGCATCCGCGGTACTGGGAGGACCGGTGAACCCGCCGCCCGGCGGCGCTGACGAGCCGAACGGCTGACGGGCCCGGGAACCGCCGACGTGACGCGGAAGCGCAGACGTGACGCGGAACCGCCGAGGGGCCTCGGCCCCCCGGCATGACGTGGAACCGCTGACGGGATGGCCGGGGCTGAGTAGGCTCGGTTTCCATGGAGCATGAGGTGTTCGTTCCGGTTCCGGCCCCGTCCCTGCGGCGGACGCTGGGCGATCCCGCCCGCGTCGCGCGCTGCGTACCGGGGCTTCAGCGGGACGCCGACGAGTCCGCCGGTCCGCTGTCCGGCCGGCTCAGGATCCGGGTCGACGGCCACACGATCACGTACCGGGGCGTGCTGCGGCTCACCGCCTCTGCGCAGGGCGGCCCGGACGGGGGCGGGATCCTGGTGGCGGGCGAGGGCGTCGAGGCCAGGGGAACCGGCTCGGCGAAGCTGACGCTGACGGTCAGCCTGACGGAGAAGGACGGCGGCACGGCGATCGGTTTCACGGGTACGGCGAGCGGTGACGGCCGCCTGCTGGAGCTGGACCGGGCGGCGGTGCTCGCGGCGGCCCACCGGCTGCTGGACCGCTTCGCGCAGCAACTGGTGACGGAGACGCTGGCGGGCGGCGGCGCCGCGGGTGAGGTACTCGGCGAGGCCGAGCGGTCCGTCGGGGAAGCGGTGGAGCAGGCGATCGAGGAGGGGGCCGAGGAGGCCGACGCGACCGGCGCGGCCACCGCCCGGAGCTCCGGGCCGGAGGTCACCGACGACACGGACGACACGGGCGACACCCCGCCCACGCACGACGCCGCCGCGGACGGGACACCCTCCGCCGAGAAGCCTCCGGGCACGGGCTCCGTCTTCGAGGCCCCCGTGCCTCCGTCGTCGCTCGACCCCATGGCGGATGCGGAGTTCACCGTCCCCGACGGCCCCCCGGCCGAGGCGGCGCACGCCCGCCGCACCATGATCGGCCGCAGCGCCGAGGAGGTCGACCACGCGCCGCCGCGCGGCAGGTACGCGCCGGTTCCGTCACCCGATTCGACCACCGCGGGCGTCACGCTGCGCTGGGTCGCCCCCGCCGCCGCGCTCGCGCTGGCGTCAGCCGTCGTGGTGAGCCGGGCGTTGCGGCGGCGCAGGTAGCGTCGCCAGTAATGTCGTTCCGGTGAGTAGCAGCGAGAAGGACGTCCGGCTGTCCGTCGGCGACGCAGAGTTGACCGTGAACCCCGCCAACGGCTGTCGCATCAGCAGTCTGCGGATCGGTGGTACCGAACTGCTGCGGCAGGGGGAGCGGTACGGCTGCTTCCCGATGGTCCCGTGGTGCGGGCGCACCGAGAACGGGCTCTTCCACAACGGCGACGTCCAGCACCGGTTGCCGCTGAACTCCCCGCCGCACGCCATCCACGGCACCGGCAGGGACACCGCCTGGCGCACCGCCCGGGTGGGAGAGCGGGAGGCCTCGTTCTACTACGACCTCGCCGACCCGTGGCCCTATCCGGGCCGGGTGACCCAGACCTTCGAGCTGGCGGAGGACTCGCTCACGCTCGCGTTCGGCATCGAGACGTACGGGGACTCGTTCCCGGCTCAGGCCGGCTGGCACCCCTGGTTCCTGCGGGACATCGGCGGCGGCAAGAACGTGGAGATCGCCTTCGACGCGGCCTGGCAGGAGGAGCGGGGCGAGAACCATCTGCCGACCGGCCGCCGCATCCCGCCGCTGCCCGGTCCGTGGGACGACTGCTTCGGGATGCCGGACGGCGTCGATGTGACGCTCATCTGGCCCGAGCAGCTGGAGCTGACCGTGAAGAGCCGGGCCGAATGGGTCGTGATCTACGACGAGCAGGCCGAGGCGGTCTGCGTGGAGCCGCAGTCCGGCCCGCCGAACGGGCTGAACACCGACCCCCGGTACGTCACCCCGATCGAACCGCTGGAGATCGCGTCGACCTGGAGCTGGCGCAGGCTCTGACCCGGCACGAGCCCTGGCGCGGGTATCGGCTCCGGCGCGGGCTCCGGGGCGCGCGCCTTAAGCTCGTAGCCATGACTGACGTACGTGCTGAGCTGCTCCAGCAGATCAAGGACAAGGCCGTGGTGCACGGCAAGGTGACCCTCTCCTCGGGTCTTGAGGCCGACTGGTACATCGATCTGCGCCGCATCACGCTGGACGGCAAGGCCGCTCCGATGGTCGGTCAGGTCATGCTCGACATCACCGCCGAACTGGACTACGACTGCGTGGGCGGGCTGACGCTGGGCGCCGACCCGGTCGCCACTTCGATGCTGCACGCCTCCGCCGCGCGCGGGCAGGAGCTGGACGCGTTCGTCGTCCGCAAGGCGCAGAAGGCGCACGGGATGCAGCGCCGCATCGAGGGCACGGATGTGAAGGGCCGCCGCTGCCTGGTCGTCGAGGACACGTCGACGACCGGCGGTTCGCCGCTGACGGCGGTCGAGGCGGTGCGCGAGGCCGGTGGCGAGGTCGTCGCCGTCGCCACGATCGTGGAGCGGGGCGCGGCTCCGGCCATCGCCGAGGCCGGGCTCCCGTACCTCCACGCGTACACGGTGGCGGACCTCGATCTGGCCTGACGTAGGGGTTGACCTGCGGTTTCTTTCGAGGGTGGGCTGTTTCACGTGAAACGGTCCGCCCTCGACGCATGCCCGCCGACCACTCGTCCGTGTACCGGGGGAAGGGCCGGGTGGAGCCGGAGCAAGAGTCTGGGAAGATGGGGGCGACGATGACGTCGCCCCCAGGTCAGGGAACCAGCACGCACACCCGCACATCCCAAGGAGCGGTCAGATGCCCATCGCAACCCCCGAGGTCTACGCCGAGATGCTCGACCGGGCGAAGGCAGGCAAGTTCGCCTACCCGGCCATCAATGTGACGTCGACCCAGACCCTGCACGCTGCACTGCGCGGCTTCGCGGAGGCGGAGAGCGACGGCATCGTCCAGATCTCCACCGGTGGGGCGGAGTTCCTGGGCGGCCAGTACAACAAGGACATGGTCACGGGCGCCGTCGCCCTCGCCGAGTTCGCGCACATCGTCGCCGCCAAGTACGGCATCTCGGTCGCGCTGCACACCGACCACTGCCCCAAGGACAAGCTGGACGGTTACGTGCGTCCGCTGCTCGACATCTCCGCCGAGCGTGTCGCCAAGGGCCAGAACCCGCTGTTCCAGTCGCACATGTGGGACGGTTCGGCCGAGACCCTCGCCGACAACCTGGCCATCGGCCAGGAGCTGCTCGCCAAGGCCGCCGCCGCCAAGATCATTCTTGAGGTCGAGATCACCCCGACCGGTGGCGAGGAGGACGGCGTCACGCACGAGATCAACGACGAGCTGTACACGACCGTCGACGACGCGCTGCGCACCGCCGAGGCGCTCGGTCTGGGCGAGAAGGGCCGCTACCTGCTGGCCGCCTCCTTCGGCAACGTCCACGGCGTCTACAAGCCGGGCAACGTCGTGCTCCGTCCCGAGCTGCTGAAGGACCTCCAGGAGGGCGTCGCCGCCAAGTACGGCAAGGCGGCCGGCAGCCAGCCCTTCGACTTCGTCTTCCACGGCGGCTCCGGCTCCACCGAGCAGGAGATCATCACCGCGCTGGAGAACGGCGTCGTGAAGATGAACCTCGACACCGACACCCAGTACGCCTTCACCCGCCCGATCGTGGACCACGTGTTCCGCAACTACGACGGTGTGCTGAAGGTCGACGGCGAGGTCGGCAACAAGAAGGTCTACGACCCGCGCAGCTGGGGCAAGTCCGCCGAGGCGGGTATGGCCAAGCGCGTCACGGAGGCCTGCGCCAACCTGCGGTCCACCGGCACCCGGCTGAAGTAGCCGCCGGTACGAAGCGCGACCGTGGGCCCGGTACCCCTTGGGGTGCCGGGCCCACGGCATGTCCGAGAGAAGAAGTGAGGGATTCCTGTGAGTTCCAGCGCCCGCTATGACTTCGACACCGTCGTCGACCGCCGGGGCACCTGGTGCGTCCAGTGGGACGGGGTCGCGGACCGGTTCGGGGTGGACGGACTGCTGCCGTTCACCATTTCCGACATGGACTTCGAGACCGCACCGGAGGTGCTGAGCGCGCTGCGGGCCAGGCTCGACCACGGGGTGTTCGGCTACACGACCTGGCAGCAGGACGATTTCCGCTCGGCGATAGCCCACTGGTACGCGACCCGGTACGGGACAGGGATCGACACGGGGCAGTTGGTGTACGGGCCGTCCGTGCTCAACCAGCTCTCGCAACTGCTGCAGATGTGGACGGCCGAGGGCGAGGGCGTGGTCGTCCACACCCCGACGTACGACGGTTTCCGCAAGGCGATCACCGGGCTCGGGCGCGAGCTGCGGGGCGTGCCGGTGGGGGACACGGCCGCGCTGGAACGCGAGCTCGCCCGCCCCGACAGCAAGGTCCTTCTCGTGTGCTCGCCGCACAACCCGACGGGCCGGGTGTGGACGGAGGCCGAACTGGGCGAGATGTCGGCGCTCGCCGCGCAGTACGGGGTCCCGGTGATCAGTGACGAGATCCATGCGGACTTCGTGCACGAGGGGCGGGTGCATGTGCCGTGGACGCGGGTCGGCGGCGAGGGGCGCTGGGCACTGATCACCTCCGCGTCGAAGGCGTTCAACTTCCCGGCGCTGACCGGCTCGTACGGGCTGATCGGAGATCCGGTCGACCGGGCGGAGTTCCTGCGCCGGATGGAGACGGCAGAGGGGCTCGCCTCCCCGGCGGTGCTGTCACTGACCGCGCACATCGCCGCGTACCGGGAGGCCGCCTCGTGGCTGGACGAGGCCCGCACGTACATCACCGGAAACCTGGCGCTGGTCGCGGAACGGCTGAACGGGGCTTTCCCGGAGCTGGGCTGGGAGCCGCCGCAGGCCGGCTACCTGGCCTGGATCGATCTGCGTCCGGCCGGGGTCGACGACGACGAGGCGTTGCAGCGGGTGCTGATCGAGCGCGAGAAGGTCGCGGTGATGCCGGGGGCGGTGTACGGGGCGGAGGGCTTCGTGCGACTGAATGTCGGGTGTCCGCGGTCCAAGGCGGAGGCGGGCGTGGAGGCGCTGATCAGGGGCGTGCGGGCTGTGACGGGAAGGGCGTCGTAGGGCCGGGGACCGACCGGCGGATTCCAGCGGTCGCGGCAACCCCCGGTACTCCTCCCGGCACCGGAACGGTGACGGGAGGCAGTCGTCCGTCGCCCCGACCGGCCGACCGCACCTCCGTGGGCATCCCCGTCCCGGTGGCCCGTGCGATGGCCTTCCTGGCGTGGAACGGGGATGCTGCTCGTATGCCTGACGCAGAGACGGGAGCCATCCGCGTCGCTTCTCCGACCGGACGGTGGGTCATCCTCACCACCGTTCTCGGCTCCAGCATGGCCCTGCTCGACTCCACCGTCATCAACGTCGCCCTGCCCCGCATCGGCAAGGATTTCGGCACCGACCTGGCCGCCCTCCAGTGGACCGTCAACGCCTACATGCTGACCCTGGCCGGGCTGATCCTTCTCGGGGGTGCCCTCGGTGACCGGTACGGGCGGCGGCGGGTCTTCGTGGTCGGAGTCGTCTGGTTCGCCACCGCGTCCGTGATGTGCGGCATCGCGCCGAACGCCGTCGTGCTGATCGCCGCCCGCGCTCTCCAGGGCATCGGCGGGGCGCTCCTCACACCCGGTTCGCTGGCACTGATCCAGGCGAGCTTCCATCCGGACGACCGGGCCCGCGCGGTCGGACTGTGGTCGGGGCTCGGCGGGGTCGGTGCCGCCATCGGGCCGTTCGTCGGCGGCTGGCTCGTCGACGGGCCCGGCTGGCGATGGGTCTTCCTGCTCAATGTGCCGGTCGCCGCGGTCTGCCTGCCGGTGGCGCTGCGCCATGTACCGGAATCGCGTGACCCCGATGCACACGGGCGCTTCGACGTGCTGGGCGCCGTGCTCGGCGCGATCGCCCTCGCGCTGGTGACCTACGCGCTGATCGAGGCGCCGGGACAGGGCGCGTCCGGCGTGGTGATCGGGGCGGCCGTCGCCGGGATCGTCCTCGGGGCGGTGTTCGTGCAGGTGGAGCGGCGGCGGGCGGACCCGATGCTGCCGCCCTCGGTGTTCGCGTCCCGGCAGTTCACCGTCGTCAACATCATCACGCTCTGTGTGTACGCGGCGCTCGGCGGCTACTTCTTCCTCTCCGCGATCCAGCTCCAGGTCGTGGCCGGGTACTCGGCCCTCGGCGCAGGCACGGCCCTGCTGCCCACGACCGTGCTGATGCTCCTCTTCTCCGCCTCCTCGGGCGAACTGGGGCAGCGCATCGGGCCTCGTATCCCGCTCACCGTCGGCCCGCTGGTCGCCGCCGCCGGAATGCTGCTGATGCTGCGGGTCGGGCCGGGGTCGAACTCCGTCTCCGGCTACTTCACCGACGTGCTCCCCGCCGTCGGTGTGATCGGCGTCGGACTCGTCACCGTGGTGGCACCGCTCACCGCGACCGTCCTGGCCTCGGTGGACACGGCACGGGCCGGCCTCGCCAGCGGGATCAACAACGCGGCCGCCCGCGCCGCCGGGCTGATCGCGGTGGCCGCGCTGCCGCTGCTAGCCGGAATGGGCCCGGAGGCCTACCGGAACGCCGACGAGTTCGCCGTGACATTCCGGCGGGCCATGCCGATGTGTGCCGGGCTGCTCGTGCTGGGCGCGTTGATCGCCTGGGCGACCGTACGGAAGCCTGCCGCGGCGCCGGACGAGAAACGGAAGGCGCGACCCGAGTGCACGGTGCACTGCGGCGTCGTCGCCCCACCCCTGGAGCCCGAGCACGAGGACGTGGAGACGCCGGGCGCGAACCGGCCCTCCGAGCGGCGGCCCGGTACCGCCGGCGCGGACTGAGCCTCATGGAGCGTGCGACCGCCCCGGCGCGAACTGTCTTCCCGAGTGGCGGCCGGGTACCCCGGCGCGCATGTGCCAGGCACACTTGAACCCATGTCGATCCACGAGAACCTGCTCGGGGGGCCTCCCCCGACCCACCTGCCCGACGACCCGGAGCCGCGCGAGCTGCTCGCCAACGGCACGGCCCCCGCCGATGTCGCGGCGAAGTACCCGACCTCCTCCCTGGCCTGGGCGCAGCTCGCCGACGAGGCGTTCGAGGGCGGCCGTGTCGTCGAGTCGTACGCCTACGCCCGCACCGGCTACCACCGCGGCCTCGACGCGCTGCGCAGGGCCGGCTGGAAGGGCCACGGCCCCGTACCGTTCGAGCACGAGCCGAACCGCGGCTTCCTGCGCGCCCTGCACGCCCTCGCGCGGGCCGCCCAGGCGATCGGCGAGCAGGAGGAGTACGAGCGCTGCTCGACGTTCCTGCGCGACTCCTCGCCGACCGCCGCCGAGACCCTCGGCTGACGGCCCGGTGCACGAGGGCTCCCGGCGTCAGGCGACTCTGCCTGCGGCGTCGTCGTCGGTCGACGACGCTCCGCGGCGCCTCCCTGCTCCGCCCTGGATTCGAAGCCGCGTGATGCCGCTCGCCGATCCACTCCCCGTCGTGCACCGGGCCGTAAGGGCTGTCCCGTACCTCAGGGTCCCCCATTCGGATCAGGCCGGATCAACGGGCCGGGACCGGTGCCGGGACACGCGGGCCCGGCATGATCCGGACGGGCGGCCCCTGCCGTACACGTACACCTTGTGACGTTCCGGACCCCGCAGATGTACCGGTATCTGCGGGGTCTGCGCGCTTGTGCGGGCTCCGTCTAGGATGCCGACAGGGGACCGGAGCTCCACCACCTCACGGAAGGGGCGGACCGCTACCCGGAAGCTCGTGTCGAGGAGACAGCAATGTCGACGATCCACCCCGACCCCGAAGCCACCGGTGCGCAGACCCCGCACCTCGACTTCGCGGGAACGACTCCGTACGAGGACTATGTCCAGGCCGATGTCCTGACCCACCTCCAGCACCCTCGCTCCGACGACCCGGGCGAAATGGTCTTCCTGGTCACCACCCAGGTCATGGAACTCTGGTTCACCGTCATCGTCCACGAGTGGGAGACCGCCGCGCACGCCCTGCGCGAGGACCGGACGGTCGTGGCGCGCGACGCGCTCAAGCGGTCGGTGCGGGAGCTGGAGGCGCTCAACGCCTCCTGGACGCCGCTCGCCCAGCTCACTCCCGCCCAGTTCAACTCCTACCGCGCCGCCCTCGGCGAGGGCTCCGGCTTCCAGTCGGCGATGTACCGGCGGATGGAGTTCCTGCTCGGCGACAAGTCGGCGTCGATGCTCGTGCCGCACCGGGGCGCGCCCCGCGTCCACGCCGAGCTGGAGAAGGCGCTCGGCGAACCGGGCCTGTACGACGAGACGCTCGCGCTGCTCGCCCGGCGCGGGTACGCCGTACCGCAGGCCGTGCTCGGCCGGGACCTCACGCAGAAGTACGAGCCGTCCCCCGAGGTCGAGGCCGTCTGGACGGAGATCTACGCCAACCCCGACCAGAACGACGAGCTGGTCCGGCTCGGCGAGGCGCTGACCGACGTCGGTGAACTGGTGTGGCGCTGGCGCAACGACCATCTCGTCGCCACCCGGCGCGCGATGGGCTCGAAGACCGGGACCGGCGGTTCCGCCGGGGTCTCGTGGCTGGAGAAGCGGGCTACGAAGAACGTGTTCCCCGAGCTCTGGACGGCGCGCAGCCATGTCTGAGACCTTCGCCGCGCGTGCCGCGGCACTCGACGCGGCCGACCGGCTCGCCGATCTGCGTAAGCTGTTCACCCTCGACGACACCGTCTACCTCGACGGCAACTCGCTGGGCGCGTTGCCCGCCCATGTACCCGCCCGGGTGCAGGAGGTCCTCACCCGCGAATGGGGCGAGCTGCGCATCCGGTCCTGGGGCGAGAGCGGCTGGTGGACCGCGCCCGAGCGGATCGGCGACCGGATCGCCCCGCTCGTCGGGGCCGCCGCCGGGCAGATCGTCGTCGGCGACTCGACGAGCGTGAACGTCTTCAAGGCCGTCGTCGCCGCGAGCCGGCTGGCGCCGGAAGGACGCGACGAGATCCTCGTCGACGCGACGACCTTTCCCACGGACGGGTACATCGCCGCGTCGGCGGCCCGGATGACCGGCCACCGGCTCGTCCCGGTCGCGCCCGCCGAGGTGCCGGACGCTCTCGGACCGCGTACCGCGGCCGTCCTGCTCAACCATGTCGACTTCCGCACCGGCAGGCTCCACGACCTGCCCGCACTCACCGCCGCCGTGCACGCGGCGGGCGGGCTCGCCGTCTGGGACCTGTGCCACAGCGCGGGCGCCCTGCCCGTCGGGCTCGACGCGCACGGCGTGGACCTCGCGGTCGGCTGCACGTACAAGTACCTGAACGGCGGCCCCGGTTCGCCCGCCTACCTCTACGTCGCCGAACGCCACCAGGCGGCCTTCGACTCGCCCCTGCCGGGGTGGACGTCGCACGCCGATCCGTTCGGCATGACACCGGGGTACGTCCCGGCGGACGGTGCGGTGCGCGGCCGGGTCGGTACGCCGGACATCCTCTCCATGCTGGCGCTCGAAGCGTCGCTGGACGTGTGGAACGGGGTGTCGATCGAGGCGGTACGCGCCAAGTCCCTGGCACTGACGGACTTCTTCCTGGAGTGCGTCGACGCGTACGCGCCCGAGGGCCGGGTCACCTCCGTCACCCCGGACGCGCACGCGGAGCGGGGCAGTCAGGTCGCGCTGCGGTGCGCGGACGCGGAACCGGTGATGGGCGCGCTCATCGGGCGCGGCGTCGTCGGTGACCTGCGACGGCCGGACGTGCTGCGATTCGGGTTCACGCCGCTGTACGTGGGGTTCGCGGACGTGGAGCGGGCGGCGCGGGTGCTGGGCGAGGTGCTGGCGGACGCGGCCTGAGGCGGCGGCCGGGTCGGCGGGCCGGGGTCCGTCCCCGCCGGCCTCCGGCCCGCCGCGTCGTCGGCGGCCGGGTCGGCGGCGACGGTCCGGGTCGCCGTGGCGGGTTCGTTCGGCGGGTCCGCGTCGTGGGTTCGCGGGGCGGGTCCGCGGGGCCGGTGCGCGGGGCCGGTGCGCGGGCCGGTTCCGATAGTCCGCCGCCGGTACCGGCGGCCTTCCGTACTGGTACCGTCCCCGCAGGTCAGCCCAGTTGGGCTCAGAGACAGGACGGTTGGAGCAGCATGTCGGATTCTGCCGCGCGTGATCGTGACGCAGCCGAGACCGAGTCGGCCCTCTCGCATCCACCGGTCGCCCCCGATGCGTCCGCCGCCTACGGCACCCACCCCGACCAGCTGATCGACTTCTACGCCCCGCGCGACGGCCGGAGCGGTGCGCCGGTCGTGGTCGTCGTGCACGGCGGGTCCTGGCGGGCGCCGTACGACCGTCAGCACGTGTCGCCGTTCGCGGACTTTCTGGCCCGGCGCGGTTTCGCCGTCGCCAGCGTCGAGTACCGGCGCGGCGGCGAGATCCCGCAGCAACGGGGTTTCGGTCCGGTCGCGGGCCGCTGGCCGGAGACCCTCGACGACGTCGCTGCGGCGATGGACGCGCTGCCGGACCTGCTGGCACGGGAGCTTCCGGAGGCCGACGCCCGGCGGATCGTGGTCACCGGGCACTCCGCCGGCGGGCAGCTCGCCCTGTGGGCAGCGGCCCGGCACGTGCTGCCCGAGGACTCGCCGTGGCGGCTGCCCGCACCGCCGCCGCTGCGGGGTGTCGTCGCCCTCGCACCGATCGCCGACTTCGCCACGGCCGTCGAGCTGAATGTGTGCTCGGGCGCGGTCGTCCAGTTCCTCGGTGGAGAAGGGGACGTCGAGGAACGCTCCGCGCACGCCGACCCGGCCGCGCTGCTGCCCACCGGGATCGCGACGACGGTGGTGCAGGGCACCACCGACCTCGATGTGCCGCAGGCGGTCTCGGAGGCGTTCGTCGACGCGGCGGCGAAGGCGGGGGAGACGGTGGGGCTGACCCTGCTGCCCGACGTCGGCCACTTCCCGTTGATCGACCCCGCGACCGACGCGTGCGCGGTGGTGGCGGAGGAGCTGGCCCAGCTGGCCTGGTGAGGGGGGCCCGTCGGCGGTTGGGCCCGTAGTACTTGCGACGGACGGCGCAGGATCCGTATCACTGCTGACGACCCGGGCGGGGCTCGGCCCCTACCTTGGGAACGTGACCGAGACCAAGAGCAGAAGTCCTGAGTACCGAATGGCCGCGGGAACGCTGGGCGGCCTGCGGCAGGACCTTTTCCGTGACGCCTTCGCATACCGTCCGCTGGAGCGGATGCGGACCGACGGGCCGCTGCTCCGGCAACTGCCGGAGCGGATGCGCGAGCGTATCGCGTGGACGCCCCACGCACTGGTCGGCACGGCAGCCCTGTTCGTGGTCCTCATCGGCCTGCTCTCGGCGGACTCCGGCGCTCTGCGTATGGCGGTCGGCACCGTCATGCTCATGCTGCTCCCGGCGATCACCGTACTGATGACGCTGGTCAGGCCGGTCGGCGCGTTCTGGATATCGATGGCGCTCACCCCGTTCGCGGCGGCGGTCGGCGGTCACTACTGGCCCTGGGTGCCCAGTACCTTTCTCTCGCATCTGACGGTGCTGGTCGTGGTCGCGGCCCGGACCCGGCCTCGTACGGCCGCCTGGATGTGGGGGCTGACCTTGGCGTTCGGCAGCATGCTGGAGAACGTGGGCGGCTGGCACATCTCCACCACCACCTCCCCCTTCGCCGTGGTCTCCGCGTTCGCACTGCTGGTGGTGGCCGTGGTCCAGATCCGGCGCGACGCGGAGCGCGAGGTGACCGTGCAGCGCACCGTGACCGCCGTCGAACGCGACCGGCGCACACTGCTTGAAGAGCGCACCACGATCGCCCGGGAGCTGCACGACGTGGTCGCCCACCACATGTCGGTCGTCGCGATCCAGGCCGAGGCCGCTCCGTACCGGGTGGAGAATCCGCCGCCCGAGCTGGAGCAGGCCTTCGCCACGATCCGGGAGAACGCGGTCGCCGCCCTCACCGAACTGCGCCGGGTCCTCGGTGTCGTACGGGCCGAGGACCAGCAGGCGCCGGATGCCCCGCAACCCACCCTCGCTCAGCTCGACGGGCTCCTCGCCAATGTGCGCGAGGCGGGTCTGGAGACGGAGAAGACGGTCACCGGCGCGGTACGTGAACTGCCGCAGGGCGTCGAGCTGTCGGCGTACCGGATCATTCAGGAAGCCCTCAGCAACACGCTGCGGCACGCACCGGGTGCCACGGCCAAGGTGGAGATCGGCTACGTGCTGGGCGGGCTCGGTCTGCGCGTCGTCAACGGGCCGCCGACCGGTCCGGTGAAGCCCTCGCCGGGTGCCGGTCACGGGATCACCGGGATGCGGGAGCGGGTCGCGATGCTGGACGGCGACATGACGGCCGTGGCGACGGCGGAGGGCGGCTACGAGATCACGGCCTTCATCCCGGTCCGGCTCGCCGAAGAGCCGCACGAATCGCACGAGACACAGGGGACGCACGGGACACAGGGGACGGACGGGACGGACGGGACGCACGGCAGGAGCGATGAGCCGACGGGTGAGAGGCTCGGGGCTCGGCTGGAGAAGCGGGAGATCCGGCCGGCGAAGGCGGAAGAGGCGGTAACGGCGGAAACGGCGGAAAGAGCATGACCGGCATGACCACCTCCACTTCCACCACTCCGCCGATCCGTGTGCTGATCGTCGACGACCAGATGATGGTCCGCGAGGGCTTCTCGGTGCTGCTCAACGCCATGCCGGGGATCGAGGTCGTCGGCGAGGCCGTCGACGGCCGACAGGCCATCGCGCAGGTCGCGGCGCTGCGCCCCGATGTGGTGCTGATGGACATCCGGATGCCGGAGCTCAACGGCATCGAGGCCACCCGCGAGATCGTCGCCGCCGACGCGGACGCCAAGGTGCTGGTGCTGACCACCTTCGACCTCGACGAGTACGTGTACCAGGCGTTGCGTGCCGGGGCGTCGGGCTTCCTCCTCAAGGACGCCTCCGCCCGCCAGCTCGCCGACGGGGTACGAGTGGTCGCCTCCGGCGAGGCGTTGCTCGCCCCGACCGTCACGAAGCGGCTGATCAACGAGTTCTCGAAACTCGCCGAGGCCCCGCGCGCGCCCGCCCTCGCCCGGATCGGCGACCTCACGGAGCGCGAGACGGAGGTGCTCGTCCTCATCGCACAGGGGCGGTCCAACTCGGAGATCGCCTCGCGTCTGGTGGTCGCCGAGTCCACCATCAAGACGCATGTGAGCCGCATCCTGGTGAAGCTGGGGCTGCGGGACCGCACCCAGGCGGCCGTCTTCGCGTACGAGGCCCGGCTGGTCACGCCTTCCTGAGGGGCCCGGGGAACCGGGGGGACCGGGCGGGGGTGGTCGGCGGGCGGTGGGTCCGGTTAGCGTCCGCATATGCACCCGTCTCCCCGTTCCGCGGCCGATGCCCCCTTCGGTTCGTTCGACCCCTGGTCCCCGGCGTTCGTCGCCGACCCGTACCCCGCCTACGCCACCCTGCGCGCCACCGGCCGGGTGCACTACTTCGAGCCGACCGATCAGTGGCTCGTCCCGCACCACGCCGATGTGTCCGCGCTGCTGCGCGACCGCCGCCTGGGCCGTACGTACCTGCACCGTTTCACCCACGAGGAGTTCGGCCGTACACCGCCGCCCGCCGAGCACGAGCCCTTCCACACCCTGAACGGACAGGGGCTCCTCGACCTGGAGGCGCCCGACCACACCCGGATCCGGCGCCTGGTCTCGAAGGCGTTCACCCCGCGTACGGTCGAGCAGCTCGTCCCGACCGTGCAGCGGCTGGCCGCCGGGCTGGTGGACTCCTTCGTGGAGGCGGGCGGCGGCGATCTGCTCAAGGCGGTCGCCGAACCGCTGCCCGTGGCCGTCATCGCCGAGATGCTCGGCATCCCGGAGTCCGAGCGCGCCCCGCTGCGGCCCTGGTCGGCGGCGATCTGCGGAATGTTTGAACTGAACCCGTCCGACGACACCGCCCGTGCCGCCGTGCGCGCCTCGCTCGAATTCTCCGCGTATCTGCGCGAGCTGATCGAGGAGCGGCGGAAGAACCCCGGAACGGATCTGATCTCCGCGCTCATCGCCGCCCATGACGAGGGGGAGCGGCTGAGCGAGCAGGAGATGGTCTCCACCTGCGTACTGCTGCTCAACGCGGGCCACGAGGCGACCGTCAACACCACGGTGAACGGCTGGTGGACCCTGCTGCGTCACCCCGAGCAGCTGGCCGCCCTGCGCGCCGATCACGGGCTGCTGCCGACCGCGGTCGAGGAGCTGATGCGGTACGACACTCCGCTGCAGATGTTCGAGCGCTGGGTGCTCGACGACATCGAGATCGACGGCACGGTCATTCCGCGTGGTTCCGAGGTGGCCCTGCTCTTCGGTTCCGCCAACCGCGACCCGGCCCGCTTCCCGGCCCCGGACACCCTGGACCTCTCCCGCCGGGAGAACCCGCACATCACCTTCGGCGCGGGCATCCACTTCTGCCTGGGCGCCCCGCTGGCCCGGGTCGAACTGGCCGCTTCCTTCGGCGAGCTGCTGCGCCGCGCCCCGAACCTGCGACTGGCGGCCGAGCCCGAGTGGAACCCGGGCTATGTGATCAGGGGCCTGAAGGAACTCCGCGTCGAGCTGTGACGGGGGCGGCCGGGGCTCAGCACTTCGGCCCACAGTTCATCGGCGGCCCGTCCAGGACGTCGAACGCCACTTTGCAGCCGGCCAGGGCCGTGAGGAGCACCGCCGCCCGAGGGCCGGCCGCCACTTGCGCTGAACGAGGGCGAAGAGGGTGAGCCCGGCCACGATGCCGCTGAGGATCATGACCGGCAACCCGAGCCGGAGCACATTCCACTCCGACTCGCCCTCGAAGCCGCCGAAGATGCCGCGTCGGCCGTACGGGGCCCAGGCGAGCATCCCGGCGGCCCCGCCGACGGCGGCGATCGCGCATCCGGCGACCCCGCGGATGGCCTCGCGTCGGTTGTCCGTGATCTGGAGGACGCCCGCCCTTCGCCGGAAGGCTGCACCCTCGGGGCCTCGGGGCTTCGAAGTCCCGAGGCCCCGAAGCCCGGACGACCGCCCACGGGCGCCGTCAGGTCAGGACATCGCGTCGCCGCAAGGCCCCCAGCCCGGCCCCCACCAGCACCACCGCAGCCGCGGTGAGCGCCAGCACCGGGCCCCACTCCATCCCCGTGCCTCCCGGCAGTTTCGGCAGGTGCGTGAACGGCGACACGTCCATCACCGGCCGCGGCAGATCGATGGCGGGCCCGATCCACCCCAGTGCCAGGCAGATCCCGGCCACGCCCCACGACGCCACCGCCGCCTTCGGGAGCGCCCCGTACAGCAGGACCGCCGCCCCGCCGAGCAACCAGACCGCCGGCAGCTGCACCAGCGACGCACCCAGCACGGCCGGGAGGTCGTGTCCGTATCCGGCGGCCAGGCCGAGGCCGCCGACCGCCATGATCAGGGCCGCGCCACCGAACGCGATGACCAGATGACCGGCCGCCCACCCGATCCGGCTCACCCCGCCCGCCAGCACCGGTTCGGCACGCCCGGCGGTCTCCTCGCCGTACAGCCGCAGCACCGACGCGACGATGTACAGCGCCGCGACCATCCCGAGCATGGAGACCATCGCCGCGAGGAACGCGTCGGTCAGTCCGGCCTGTCCGCCCATCCGCTCGAAGATCTCCCGCGTCTTCGCGTTGTCGCCGACGAGGTCCGCCGCCCCGCCGGTCAGCCCGCCGAAGACGGCACCGACCGCGGCGAAGGACAACGTCCACCCGGTCAGTGCACCGCGCTGGAGCCGCAACGCGAGACCGAACGCCGTGGAGATCCGCCCCTGCGCGGGTCCGGGCCGGGCCGCCAGGAAGCTCATGCCGACATCACGCCGCCCCGCCAGGGCGTACGCGAGGGCTGCCTGGACCGCGACGGCGCCCGCGATGAGCAGCAGCACCCACCAGCGCTCGTCCCCGTACGCGCGCACGTTCTGCGCCCAGCCGACGGGGGAGAGCCAGGTCAGTACGGACGAGCCGTCGTCCGTCGCCGAGTCGCCCGCCGCCTTCAGCACGAACGCGGCACCGATCGCCGCCGCCGTGATCCCCTTCGCGAGCCGTGCGCTCTCGGTGAACTGAGCGGCGATCGCGGCGGTACAGGCGAACAGCAGGCCTGTACCGGCGACCGCGAGGGCGAGCGCCACGGCTCCGGCGCCGCCCGCACCGGAGCCGGCCGCACCGGCGGCGATCACCAGTGCCAGCGCGGTGTCGGCGATCAGCGCGGCCAGGAGCGCGGAGGTCAGCGGGGCGCGGCGCCCCACCATGGCGGAGGAGAGCATCTCCTGACGGCCGGTCTCCTCTTCCTCCCTGGTGTGCCGGATGACGACGACCAGACTCATCACGGCCGCCAGCGCCCCGCCGAAGCCGGCCATCCGCCAGCTGACGAGCCCGCCGACGGAGTCGTCGAAGACCGGCCCGTACAGCGCCCGGATCGAGCTGTTGCCGTTCATCGACGCGGCGAGCTCGGCGCGCTGGGCGGCGGTGCCGTACAGCGAGGCGAAGGACTTGCCGACGGAGGAGAAGGAGGCGCCGAGCACGAGCACCCAGATCGGCATCATGATCCGGTCGCGCCGCAGCGCGAGCCTCAGCAGGGCCCAGGTGCCGGTGAGCGGCCCGGCCCCGGATCCGTTCCCGGGCCCGGTCCGGCGTCCCGCACCGGCCGGTGCGGTCGTGGTCACGGCAGTCATCGCGCCGCCACCCCCACACCCTCGCCGCTGTCCGGCGTGCCCGCCGTGCCCGTCGCGTCGGACGTGTAGTGACGGAGGAAGAGCTCCTCCAGCGTGGGCGGGGTGCTGGTCAGCGTCCGTACCCCCGATGCGGAGAGCGACTTGAGGACCGCGTCCAGCTTGTCCGTGTCGACCCGGAGCGTGACCCGCAGGCCCTGGACGTCGAGGTCGTGGACGCCGGGCAGCTGCGCGAGCCCGTCCGGAGCAGCGGCCAGCTCGGCGGTGATGTTCGTACGGGTCAGATGGCGCATGTCCGCCAGCGAACCCGTCTCCACCGTCCGCCCCTGGCGGATGATGCTGACCCGGTCGCAGAGCGATTCGACCTCGCTGAGGATGTGGCTGGACAGCAGGATCGTCCGCCCGCGCGCACGCTCCTCGGCGACGCAGCCCTGGAAGACCTCCTCCATCAGCGGATCGAGCCCGCTCGTCGGTTCGTCGAGGATCAGCAGATCCACGTCCGAGGCGAACGCGGCGACGAGGGCGACCTTCTGCCGGTTGCCCTTGGAGTACGTACGCCCCTTCTTCGTCGGGTCCAGCTCGAAGCGCTCGACGAGGTCGGCGCGCCGGGTGCGGTCGAGGCCGCCGCGCAGCCGCCCGTACAGATCGATCACCTCACCGCCGGAGAGGTTGCGCCACAGCGTGACGTCACCCGGGACGTACGCCACCCGCCGGTGGAGCTCGACCGCGTCGTGCCAAGGGTCGCGGCCGAGCAGCTGGGCGGCGCCGGAGTCGGCCCGCAGCAGCCCCAGCAGCACCCGGATGGTGGTGGACTTCCCGGAGCCGTTGGGCCCGAGGAAGCCGTGGACCTCACCGGTCTCGACCGTGAGGTCGAGGCCGTCCAGCGCATGCGTCCGACCGAACGACTTGTGCAGCCCGGCCACCGTGATTGCCTTCGTCATGTTTTTGAAGGTACGCTACGTTCACAAATTTGTGAAGTTAAGGAAGCGTATAAAGTTGGGGCACGGGCGGGGGCCGGGGAACCAGGGGAGACGATCGGGTCATGACCAGCGAATCCGAGCAGAACACGCGTGACGAGCGCGACGAGCAGGCCGTGTCGCGGTTCGTGGAGCGGTTCGCGTCCGAGATGACCGAGGCGGGGATGCAGCGGATGGCCTCCCGCGTCTTCGCCGCGCTCCTCGCGGACGACGACGGGTCGATGACCTCCGCCGAGCTCGCCATGGCGTTGCAGATCAGCCCGGCGGCCGTGTCCGGCGCGATCAATTACCTCACGCAGGTCAGCATGGTCGGCCGCGAACGCGATCCGGGCTCGCGCCGGGATCGCTACCGCCTGCACGACGAGGTCTGGTACACGACCTTCGCCCAGCGCGACCGGGTGCTCACCCGCTGGGAGAACACCCTCAAGGACGGCGCCCGCACCCTGGGCGAGCACACCCCGGCCGGCGCCCGGCTCGTCGAAACAGCGGCGTTCTTCGAGTTCGTGCAGGAGGAACTGGTCGGCATGATGGACCGCTGGCGCGAGCACCGCAAGACACTCGACCTCCCGGCGG
Source organism: Streptomyces sp. NPDC093149 (assembly GCF_044754145.1). Classification (NCBI taxonomy): domain Bacteria; kingdom Bacillati; phylum Actinomycetota; class Actinomycetes; order Kitasatosporales; family Streptomycetaceae; genus Streptomyces; species Streptomyces sp. NPDC093149. Next base: position 60,982 of record NZ_JBIVON010000005.1, on the reverse strand, counting down.
CCGACGAGCGCGAGGGACAGCGAACGGGCGCCTGACGAGCGCGGGGACAGCGCGCGGGCGCCTGACGAGGGCGGGGGACAGCGCGCGGGCGCCTGACAGGCCGTGGGACGGAGCCCGTCACACCGGGCCGGGGACCAGGTCCGCCAGGGCATCGATGGTTCCGGGCTCGGAAGGGTCGATGTCCTCGTACAGGTCCTGAGGCCAGTACGGGCGCCCGTCGATCCATGCGACGACCAACGACTGCCCGTCGAACCGGCCGCGCAGCTCCGCGATGCCGGTCGGAGCGGGCAGCCCGGCCCAGGGGGCCTTGCCCGGCCCCGGCGGCAGGATCCGCAACAGGCCCGCCGGGGTCGGGTCGTCGATCTTCTCGACCGACTCTCCCCCCGTCCTTTCGGCCTCCCCTTCGCCCGTGCCTTCGTCCGTGCCTTCGGCCGTGTCGTCGCCCGTGCCTTCGGCCGTCCCTTCCGCCGTCCCTTCGGCCGGGAAGAGCACGAGCACGGGCCCGGAGGCCGCGCTGGACACGTCGCACAGCAGGGCGTACCGCAGCGTCCGGGTTTCGGGAGCGATCACGGCACGGGCCATCCGGCGCGCGAGCGGAATGCCCGAGCTGAACATCCGCCAGGCGGAGCAGAGCCCCAGGGCCCCGCTCAGCACGGCGACCCCCCGGAACAGGTCCGGGACGATGTCGGCACCCAGGACCCAGCACAGTACGGCGATGGCGCCCGCGTACCCCAGCAACCACAGGGTCTCCGCGGTTCCGGCGACGAACCGCAGCATGGGCACCCGCCACCACAGCACCTCCTGACCCAACCGCACATCGCCCACCGCCCGCGGCTCCACCGGGTCCGGGCCCCGCAGCCCGGCCTGCCGTTCCGCCACGGCGGCGAACGCGGTGTAAGTGACGGTTGCGGGCTGCACCGACTCCGTGCCGGGCCGGCCGTCCGGTCCGGCGTCCGGGTCCGGGCGCACCCACGGCCGGTCGGGCAGCGGGTGCGGCGGCAGCCTCCGGCCCCGCGACCCGCGCGCCCGTACGACCAGCCGGACCACGCCGCCGACACCGCCGACCGCGACGAGCGCCAGACCACTGAACCCGACGGTGTCCGTCGCGGCGAAGGCCGGGGTGCCGCGCAGCTCGGTGTCGTACAGGTCGCCCTTGAACGGCGGGTACGAGACGACGTAGCCGGTCTCGTAGCCCTCGACCGAGGCCCGGTGCGGGGCGCAGTGGAACAGCCCCGTGCGTTTCCGCCCTCCGTACGGATCGGTCCACCGCACGACGCAGCGGCCGTCACCGCGCTCGCCGATCACTGTCAGGTCGACCAGTGGGTCGTCATCGGACGCCACCGACCACTAGGCGGCGAGCGCCACCAGGAGGCAGCCGACGAGGAACACCCAGCGGAAGATCCCCCGCCACCAGGGGCGCCGCCTCCGCGTCCCCACCGCCGAGGAGGCCACCACCGGCGCCCCGGTCACGACCGCATCACCCGGCGCGATCCGCGGCCGGCTCGGGGCCGGGCGCGTGTGGAGAGTACTGACCTGCGGGCGGGCCGCGATCGAGCGCGCCCGCCGGCCCCGTACCGGCCTGGCCCGGATCAGTTCCGTGCCGTCAGGGGGCGCCAGCACACCCCCCTTGCGGGGATCGCCGCACCACCACAGCACCCCGCCGGGCCCGTTCAGCAGGTGGAAGCGCCACTGGACGGTGAGCGGCGCCAGCGGAAGCAACTCACCCGGTTCCGGCCCGGCCAGCACCACCACGGCCCCGCTGCTGCCACGCTGCAGGGCGACCGAGGTATGGGCCACCCACGGCCCGGCGCCGAGCACCCGGCGCATCCGCCGGGCCCGGTGCCTCACCACGGCCCCGCCCACCAGCAGTGCCCCGCCGAGTCCGCCGAGCGTGGGAACCGCGGACCACCCGCCGACGAGCACCGCCAGAAACACCGTCGAACACACCCCCGCCGCGCCGCCGCCGAACCAGTGCCAGGCCGAGGCCCGGTACCGCTCCAGAGCGTCCGCCGTCCCCGGCAGATCCAGCGCGACCGGGGTTCGACCCGCCCCCGCCCCCGCGTCCGACCCCGCCCCCGCGTCGGCCCCCGCGTCGGCCCCCGCGTCCGCCCCCGCGTCCGCCCCCGCTCCCGCGTCCGCCCCCGCCCCGGCCGCACCGCCTGAACCGCCCGACATCTCCGGCCCCCTCGCCTCGTCCCGCGCCGGACGCTACCTCTCGTCCGCTGGCAGCATCAGCCCCCAGGCTCCCGCCCGTACCGTCCAGGTCCTCGTCCGGACGGGGCCGGCGACCTGTATGTCCGCCCGGTAGCGGAAGTCCGCGCCCGAGACCGTGACGGCCTTCGCCTCCGCCGTGACCGGTTCGGCCGCCGGAGGGCGGATCACCACCTCCGCGAGGCCCCCGTCGCCGCCCTGCGAGGTCACCGTCACCGACTCGACCGGGCGGTCCAGATCGTTCAGCAGCACACCGTCCGCCTCCACCCGCAGCCGATGCGTCGGGTGCGGTGCGGGCGGCGTCTGCGGGACGGGGCGCACCAGCGTGCGGACCAGGGAGCGGCAGGTGTCCCAGACCGCCGTGACCCCCGTATGGGCGGCCACCGCGCCCGGCAGCGCGCCCAGGGCCGGGATGTGCAGCGCCCCCAGGACCACGCCGTCGCTGTCGTCGACCAGCAGGTCCAGTCTGCGCACCGCACCGTCCAGCGCGGTGCGCGCCGCCGCCACCGCGCCCAGCGGCACACCGAGCGACCGGGCGAGTTCCAGCGCGGCCGAGGTGCCGACCGGGATCAGCGAGAGAGCGGCCTGGGCGGGCTCGCGCTCCCGGTGGAGCAGGGCCACCGCCCGTCGCAGGGCCCGGTCGTCGCCGACCACCACCGGGCGCCGACCGCCCCGGCGGGACAAGGCCCGCGCGAACTCCTCGGGACCGTCGGGCAGGCAGATCTTGGCGTGCGAACCGGCGCTCAGTACGTCCTTCGCGATACGGACGGACTCGCCGTCGGTCCGGCGGGCCACCGGGTCGATGACCACCAGCAGCTGGTGCGTACCGTCGCCGGGGGGCTGGGCAGCCGACACCTCGGTCCTTCCTCGGGTAGCATCTTGGTGCAAGAGCCCCTTGCGCTATTGCGCCAGGGGCTTCGTCTATTCCGGGGCACCCGGTTCGACGGTTCAGGCCTTGCCGTACAACGACGTACGGCATGTACGACGTTTACGTACGCCCCCTGACCTTGGACATGCCCCGCCCGGAAGGGGTGTACGCCTGTGCCCGCACTTGTGCTGCTCGGTGCTCAGTGGGGTGACGAGGGCAAGGGAAAGGCCACCGACCTCCTCGGTGGATCCGTGGACTATGTGGTGCGTTACCAAGGCGGCAACAATGCCGGCCACACGGTGGTCGTCGGCGACCAGAAGTACGCACTTCATCTCCTCCCCTCCGGAATCCTTTCGCCGGGGTGCACCCCGGTCATCGGAAACGGTGTCGTCGTCGACCCGGCCGTCCTGCTCTCCGAGCTGAGTGGGCTGAACGAGCGCGGCGTGGACACGTCCAAGCTGCTGATCAGCGGTAATGCCCATTTGATCACCCCGTACAACGTCACCGTCGACAAGGTGACGGAACGGTTCCTCGGGAAGCGCAAGATCGGCACGACCGGTCGCGGCATCGGCCCGACGTACGCCGACAAGATCAACCGTGTGGGCATCCGCGTCCAGGACCTCTACGACGAGTCGATCCTGGAGCAGAAGGTCGAGGCGGCCCTGGAGCAGAAGAACCAGCTCCTCGCCAAGGTCTTCAACCGGCGCGCCATCGAGTCCGGCAAGATCGTCGAGGAGATGCTCCAGTACGCGGAGCAGATCAAGCCCTACATCGCCGACACGACGCTCGTCCTGAACAACGCCATCGACGAGGGCAAGGTCGTCCTCTTCGAGGGCGGTCAGGGCACGCTGCTCGACGTCGACCACGGCACGTACCCCTTCGTCACCTCGTCGAACCCGACCGCGGGCGGCGCCTGCACCGGTTCCGGCGTGGGCCCGACGAAGATCAGCCGGGTCATCGGCATCCTCAAGGCATACACCACGCGCGTCGGTGCGGGCCCGTTCCCGACGGAGCTGCTCGACGAGGACGGCGAGGCGCTGCGCCGGATCGGCGGCGAGCGGGGTGTCACCACCGGCCGTGACCGTCGCTGCGGCTGGTTCGACGCGGTGATCGCGCGGTACGCGACCCGGGTCAACGGTCTCACCGACTTCTTCCTCACCAAGCTGGACGTGCTGACCGGCTGGGAGCAGATCCCGGTGTGCGTCGCGTACGAGATCGACGGCCGGCGCGTCGAGGAACTCCCGTACAGCCAGACCGACTTCCACCACGCGAAGCCGGTCTACGAGATGCTGCCGGGCTGGTCCGAGGACATCACGAAGGCCAAGACCTTCGCCGATCTGCCGAAGAACGCGCAGGCGTACGTGAAGGCGCTGGAGGAGATGTCCGGCGCCCCGATCTCCGCGATCGGCGTCGGCCCCGGCCGCACCGAGACGATCGAGATCAACTCCTTCCTGTAGGGGTTTCTGCGGGAGCGGTGAACATGCCAGGAGGGCCGGGACGGCGAGTCCCGGCCCTCCTGGCGTCCGGTCGGCCGTTGCTCGCGTACGGGGCGCCCGACAGCTCGACGTGCGGGGCCCCGCCCGCTCTCCGGAGCCCCGGAGCCCCGGAGCCCCGGACTCTGATGGTCTAGACCTTGACAGGTCCAGACCATCAGGGCTTGAGTGGCGGGATGTCCGGACGGCCCGCCGAGGTGTTCGGCGTGCCCCGTCGAAGGAGTGAGCTGCGCTGAACCGCATCAAGAGCCTTCTGACCGTGCTGAGCGCCGTCGTCGCGACGGCCGCGTTCCTCCCCGCCTCGTCCGCCTCCGCCGCCACGACGGCCGCCGCATCCGCGCAGTGCGCGCCCGTATGGGATTCCTCGACCGCGTACTCGGCGGGCGGCACCGTCTCGCACCACGGCCGCAACTGGGCGGCCAAGTGGTGGACGCGGAACGAGAATCCGGGCGCCACGACCGTCTGGGCCGACCAGGGGGCCTGCACCGGCGGCGTCCCGGACTTCGTCATCAGCGAGGCGCAGTTCGACGCGATCTTCCCGGACCGGAACCCCTTCTACACGTACCAGGGACTGATCGACGCCCTCCACGCCTATCCGCGTTTCGCGAACACCGGGACGCCGGCCACGCGGGCCCGGGAAGCCGCGGCGTTCCTGACCCACGCCGACTTCGAATCGGTCGGCCTGCGGTACGTGAAGGAGATCAACGAGGCCAACTACTGGCGCAAGTGCGACTACAGCCGGCCGTACGGCTGCCCGGCGGGGCGGACGGCCTACTACGGCCGCGGCCCGATCATGTTCAGCTGGAACTTCAACTACAAGGCCGCGGGCGACGCGCTCGGCCTCGACCTCCTGAACACCCCTTGGCTGGTCGAGCAGGATCCGGCCATCGCCTGGCAGACGGCCCTGTGGTACTGGAACACCCAGAACGGCCCCGGCACCATGACCTCGCACGACGCCATGGTCGGCGGCGCGGGCTTCGGTGAGACGATCCGCTCGCTCAACGGCGCCCTGGAGTGCGACGGCGGCAACCCCGCCTCCGTCGCGGCGCGGGTCGCCGCGTACGAGCGGATCACCGCCGTCCTCGGTACGCCGCCGGGCTCCCGGCTGTCCTGCTGACAGGCCGGACCGCGCGGCGCCGCGGCCGGCCCGGGACGTTCGGCGGCGGCCTCGGCCGGAGTGCGCCGGCGTCGGCCGGAGTGCTCAGCGGAAGGCCGCGGCAGCGCGTGCGGCCCAGGCGGCGAAGGTGCCCGGCGCCCGGCCCAGGACACGCTCGACATCGGGGCTCACCCGCTGCTCGTCGTGGGTGGGTTCGCCCAGGATGGCCAGCGTTCCCTCGACCACGGGAAGCGGCATGAACCGTGCCATCAGCGCATGGGCCTCCTCGCGGGTCTGCTCGGTGAACCGCACCGGTTCGCCCAGCGCGGCGGCGATCGCCGCCGCCCGCTCGCGCGGGGAGGTCGCGGCCGGACCGGTCAGGGTGTACGTCGCGCCCGGGTGAGTGTCCTCGCGCAGGACGACGGCGGCGACCGCCGCCACATCCGCCGGGTCGACGAAGGGCAGACCGATATCGGCGAAGGGCGCCGCGGCCTCCCGCCGCCCGCGGATCGACTCGGCCCACGCGAGGGCGTTGGTGGCCATCCCGCCCGACCGCAGGACCGTCCAGTCGAGCCCGGACTCCCGCAGCGCCGCTTCGAACAGCAGTGGATGCCGGTACGCCCGGGGGCGGGTCCCCGCTCCCTGCGAGGACAACAGCACCACCTTGCGCACCCCGGCGGTCTTCGCCACGTGCAGGATGCCGTGCGGATCGTCGCCCGCCACCAGCAGGAACAGCGCCTCGGCCCCGTCGAACGCGCCCTGCAGACCGGCCGGTTCGGCCAGGTCGGCGGCCACCGCCCGTACCCCCGGCGATACGTCGGCGCCGGTGATGTGCCGGGCCACGGCGGTCACCGGCACCCGGGCATCGGTGAGGATCCGCACCAGCTCCCGTCCGACGTTCCCCGTCGCACCTGTCACCACGATCATGCCGGTCTCCTTCGTCGAGAACGACTCGTCGGAAACGAGTCGGTGAAGCGAGTTAGTAAGTTGACTGACTCACTTGGATGGCTGGACGCTAGCACGACCGGGCCGGGCGCTGTCTATAGTCAGTCGGGTGACTGACTCAATGGATTCCCGGCGTCCTCGGGCCAAGGCCGCCGACAAGCGGCAGCGGTTGACGGCCGCCGCCGCGCGGGTTCTGCACGAGCAGGGCGTGGAGCGCACGACCATCGCCGACATCGCCCAGGCCGCCGATGTCCCGGCGGGCAACGTGTACTACTACTTCAAGACCAAGGGGGAACTGGTCGAGGCCGCCCTCCTTGAACACACCAGGCACCTGGAGGAGCTCACCGGCGCCCTCGACCGGCTTCCCGACCCGCGCGAGCGTCTCAAGGGGCTGGTCGGCGCGTGGGTGGACCGGCGTGAGGTCGCGGCCCGTTACGGCTGTCCCACCGGCACCCTCGCCATGGAGCTCGACAAGCGCGCCGAGGGGGGCCTCGATCTCGCGGCGGGCCGCGTCGTACGGCAGTTGCTGGACTGGGTGGAGCGGCAGTTCCGCGAGATGCGGGCGGCCGACCCCGAGGGTCTCTCGCTGGCGCTCGTCGGCGCTTATCAGGGCATGTCGCTGCTCTCCAGCGCGCTGCGCGATCCGGAGATCATGACCCGCGAGGGAGCGCGTCTCGTCGGCTGGCTCGACGCGCTGGACGCGCCCGCGGGCAGCGGTGGTGGCTGACCGGCCGGCCGGTCCGATGTTCCGCATGCTGGACGGGCCCGAAGGTTTTACCTTCGGGCCGCCCCGTGTTCCGGACCATGATCCGGATTAATCCCTTCCGGAATTACTCCTGTTGGGGGCGGGTCCGGCGGTGCGAGGGTGTCGCGCCCATGCTCCCGGATGCTCCCCCGGGAAGCTTTCCCTGTCTTGGTCTAGACCTTGACAGGTTCAGACCAGCGGCGCTTGAGTGACCGTCAACCCCCCCCATGGCGGCGCACCGTCCAGCCGGTGCGCCGCGCCGAAGGAGTGATCACGTGATCAGACGCATCATGGGCCTGCTCGCCGCGCTGGGCGCGGTCGTCGCGATGCTTGTCGTCGTTCCCGCCACCACCGCAGCGGCTGCCGACTGCGCGGCACCCTGGAACTCCTCGTCCGTCTACACCGGCGGCGGAACGGCCTCCTACAACGGGCACAACTGGACCGCCAAGTGGTGGACCCAGAACGAGACCCCCGGCAGCTCCGACGTCTGGGCGGACCAGGGCAGCTGTGGCGGTGGCGGTACGGACCCGGGCACCCCGTCCGGCTTCGTCGTCAGCGAGGCGCAGTTCAACCAGATGTTCCCGAACCGGAACCCGTTCTACACGTACGGCGGACTGACCGCGGCGCTGAGCGCCTACCCGGGCTTCGCGAACACCGGCAGCGACACCGTCAAGCGCCAGGAGGCGGCGGCGTTCCTCGCCAACGTCAGCCACGAGACGGGCGGTCTGGTGTACGTGGTCGAGCAGAACACGGCCAACTACCCCCACTACTGCGACAGCAGCCAGCCCTACGGCTGCCCGGCCGGCCAGGCCGCCTACTACGGCCGCGGCCCGATCCAGCTCAGCTGGAACTTCAACTACAAGGCCGCCGGTGACGCGCTCGGCATCGACCTGCTGGGCAACCCGTACCTGGTCGAGCAGAACGCCTCGGTCGCCTGGAAGACCGGCCTCTGGTACTGGAACACCCAGAACGGACCCGGCACCATGACCGCCCACAACGCCATGGTGAACGGCGCCGGATTCGGCGAGACCATCCGCTCCATCAACGGTTCACTGGAGTGCAACGGCGGCAACCCCGGCCAGGTCCAGAGCCGTATCGACCGTTACCAGGCATTCGTCCAGATCCTCGGCACCACCCCCGGTTCCAATCTGAGCTGCTGACCCGCGGACCCCCCACCCGACGGGGGCGTGCCCGGCCGCTTCGGCCGGACGCGCCCCCGTTTCGGTTCACCGGACGGCGCCGCCGGCTCGCGCGACGTCCAGCGCCCGGAAGGCCAGCCACAGGTCGTACCGTGCGCTCGGTGCCTGCAGCAGCGAGCGCTGAAGAGTGGATTCGAGACGCGCGAGGCGCTTGCGGACCCCCGGCACCGAAAGGCCCAACGCGGTGGCCGTGGGCCCGAGCCGGGCCTCGCAGTCCAGCCAGGTGCGCAGCGTCGTCCGCGGATCGGCGGTGCTGCGGGCGGCGTCGGACGCGGTGAGCGGGCGCAGTTGCTGGGCCGCCCACTCCTGGACGGCCGGTTCGCGCAGGATGTCGTCGAGCCGATGGGGCGGCCGGGGCGCCGCCTCGTCAGGGGGGACCGCCCGCAGCACGGAGGGTGTGGCGCGCACGCGCAGGGCCAGATCGAGAGTGGCCTGGTCGGCGACCCGGCCCAGGTCGAGGCCGAGCAGCTCGCCGATCAGCCGGAGCCGTGCCGTCAGCGTGTTCCGGTGGATCTTCAGGTGCTGCGTCGCGTGCGAGGAGAACGCGAGCCAGGAGGCCAGCGTCGCCGAGAGTTCCTGGCTGCCCGGGTCATGGCTGCGCCGCGGTACGTGTGTGAGCAGCGGGTTCAGCAGCGCGTCCGCCCACCGCGCGCTGGCCGCACCGACGGCCAGGGCGGCCTCCGGCGCCGAGCCGAAGCGGGCGTGCCGTGCGGGCAGCCGGCGGGCCACGGCCAGGGCATGGAAGGCCTGGCGGTATCCGGTCGCGGTGTCGGACAGCGGTACGTCCTCGCTCGCCCCCACGACGCACTCGTCCACCATGTCGGCGACCCGGAGGCCGAGTTGCCGCTCGGTGGCGTCCGGACCGGCGGGCACGACAAGGATCAGATGACGCGCGTACACCGGGCAGCGCACGATCCAGGACCGGCCGCCGGAGAGCTCCGCGCAGTTCCGCGCCACCTCGTCCCGGCGGCCTGTCGGGCACTCCACGACACACACCTGTACGGGGTCGGGCAACGCGGGCCTCAGCGCGCCCGCCACCTGGTGCGCGATGGACAACTGGCCGGTCATGAGCAGATGCAGCACCGCCTCCCGGTTGCGCGACTCCGCCAGGTCGACGCGCCGGCGCCTGCGTTCCACGGACTCCGCGGCCCAGCACGTGGCGAGCGGCATCGCGACGTCGGAGAGAAGCCCGACGAGGCCGTCCGGCAGCGGGCGCGGGGCGACGACGGCCAGGACCGGGGCAGAGGCGTCGGGCGGGCCGTCCAGGGGGAACAGCAGCACGGTGCGCGAACCCCGGTCGAAGGAGAAGGAGCGCGCGCCGAGCGCTGCCAGTTCCCTGGCGCCCTCGGTGGCCAGCACGGCGGCCTCGGCGGCATCGGTGACCGTGCTGTCCGGGCCCCGGACCACGCCGTGCAGGACGGTGCCGTCCCCGTCGAGCAGCCCGGCCCAGCCCTCCGCCCGGCCGGACACCCAGCGCAGCAGCTCCCGCGATCCGCCGGATCGGGCCAGCCGGTGCATCCGCAGTACGTCGTCGGCCCGTTCCCGCGCGTACACGCGACCTCCGCTCCCCGCGCTTCTGCGCTTTCGTGCCTCCACGCTTCCGCGCTCCCGAAAAAACCGGAGTGCAGCGTACCGGGTCTGGCTGTGCGGACTGATACCTCCGGCGGCTCGCACAGTGCGAACTGATTCTTTCTGTCGCGTACCCGAAGTTCTAGAGTCCGAACACGGTTGCGGGGCCCTTCGGGGGAGGGGCACACGGGGACGACGGCAGCGGCTCACGGGGGTGGCCGCTGTCGTCGGCCGCGGCCGGTTTCTTCTTCTCCCTTTCTCCTTCCTCCCGTTGTCGCTCCCGCTCCTGTTGTCAGTGGTGGCCCCTAGGGTCGGCCCACGATCAGGATCACGATCAGAGACGACCGGGAGAGGCCGCCGCCATGGAGTTCCGCATCGAGCGCAGTGCACTGACCGACGCCGTGGCCTGGGCGGCCCGCGTGCTGCCCACGCGCTCTCCCGTACCGGTGCTGGGCGGGCTGCTGGTGGAGGCGGCCGACGGCCGGCTGCGCATCTCGGGCCTCGACTACGAGGCTTCCGCCTGCATCGAGGTGGAGGCGGAGACCGTACGGGCCGGGAAGGTGCTGGTGATGGGCCGGCGGCTGCTCGATGTCTGCCGGGTGCTGCCCGAGGGGGCGGTGGAATGCGCGGTCGAGGGCTCACGTTTCTCGCTGGCCGGTGGCGGTGCCCGATTCGGGCTCTCGGTGCTGCCGTTGGACGACTATCCGTCGCTGCCGTCCCTGCCGGAGGTGCTCGGCGCGGTGGACGCGGAGGAGTTCGCCGCGGCCGTCGCCCATGTGACGGTGGCGGCGGGCCGGGACGACGCGCTGCCGGTCCTGACCGGTATCCGGCTGGCCCTCGACGGCGACACGATGACGCTCGCGGCCACCGACCGCTACCGCTTCGCGGTACGTACGCTCTCGTGGAAGCCCGGCAAGGACGGGGTCTCGGTCGATGTCGTGGTCTCCGCCCGCAGGCTGACGGAGATCGCCCGCTCCTTCGGCGGGTCCGGAACGGTCCGGCTCGCGCTGGACACCGGTTCGGTCGGTTTCGAACTGGCCGGGATGCGCGCCACGGTGCGACTGCTGGACGGCCGACTGCCGCGCCACGACAAGCTGTTCGCGATGAAGGACCCCGTCTCCGCGCTGACGGACCGGGCGCCCCTGGTCGAGGCGGTCAAGCGCGTCGCCGTGGTCGCGGAGGGTGGCACCCCGCTCCAACTGACCTTCTCCGGCGGCTCGGTGCTGCTGCAGGCGGGTTACGAGGACGATGTCGCCTCCCAGCGTCTCCCGGCCGCTCTCGACGGCACCGATGAGCTGACGGTCGCCTTCAACCCCTCGTATCTGATGGACGCACTGGCCTCGTTCCACGCGCCCGTGATCCGGTTCGAGCTGCTGGGCCCCGGCCAGCGCGCGATGGTCACCGGGTGGGCGTCCCGGGAGGACGCCGTGGCGGAGGCGTCGCAGCCGGCGCACCGGCATCTGCTGATGTCGGCCCGGCCGCTGGTGTAGGGCGGCCGGGCACGGGACGGGTCCCGGGTGTCCATGGCTCCTCCAGGGTGCGCAGGAGAATCCAGCCGAGGGCGGGCAGCGCGATCAGCGGCGCGAGTGCGGTCTGCAACGACGTGGCGTCGGCGACGGCGCCGATGAGCGGCCCCGCGATGCCGCCGATGCTGACGGCCAGGCCCAGGGTGATGCCGCTCGCGGTGCCCACACGTTGGGGCAGATAGTCCTGGCCGAGCGTGACGTGCAGCGAGAAGGGCACGTACAGACCGGCCGAGGTGAGGGCGACGAACCCGTAGAACAGCGGGCCGGGGACGAAGACCACACCGGCCACGGCGAGGACGCTCAGCGCGTAGGACCACTGAACGACGGGGATACGGCCGTGGCGGGCGGCGAGCCTCCCACCCGTCACGGTGCCCACCGCACCCCCGAGGTAGAGGACGAACAGCGCGGCCGTACCGGCGACTTCTCCTCCGCCGGTGCGCAGCCGCACGTACAGCGAGATGAAGGCGCTCAGGCCGACGAAGACGATCGATCGGCACACGATGGCCCCCGTCAGCTTCAGGAAGGACGCCCAGTCGTCCCGGCCGGGGGCCCCGCTCACCTCGGTCCCCGCCGCCGTGGCGGCGGGGACGTCGACGCCCCGCAGCGCGGCCACGCACAGCACCACGCCCGCGAGGGCCGGGACGACCAGCAGCGGCGAGGCACCCAGGCCGCCCGTGGCGACGACGGCGGACACCATCAGGGGCGCGGTGGCGAAACCGAGATTGCCCCCGAGGGAGAACCAGCCCATCGCGGTGTGACTGCCATGCGCGGCCTTACGGGCCACGCGAGCGGCTTCCGGGTGATAGGCGGCCACTCCGATCCCCGACACCGCCACGGCCGCCAGGGTCAGGGCGTACGAACCGCCGACACCGGCGAGCGCGACCCCCGCCCCGCACACCAGCGTGCTCACCGGCAGCAGCCAAGGCATCGCCCACCGGTCGGTCAGGGCACCGAACAGCGGCTGCACGACCGAGGACAGCAGGGACGCGGCCAGGACGACACCGGAGGCGGCGGCGTACGTATACGCCCGCTCGGAGACGAAGAACGGCACCAGCGCGGCCACCGCCCCCTGGTAGCTGTCCACACAGGCATGGCCGAGGGACAGCAACGTGAGGGGACGGGTACGGAGGAGGCGGGGTGATCGGGTTGTCGTCACCTGGCCATCGTCGCCACGGCACGACCTGGCGCGCTTCCGATAAAATGCCAAAGTATGCCGGAAATCCGCCACGACCCCGAGGCTCCCACCCGTAGCCGGACGCTCGCACCGGGAGAGAGCATCGACGCGCACAGCCACGACGACCACCAGATCGTCTACGCGGGCTCCGGTGTCCTGGCCGTGACGACCACCGCGGGCACCTGGTTCGCCCCAGGGACCCGGGCCATCTGGGTACCCGCCGGATGCGTCCACGCCCACCGCGCCCACGGCCGCCTCGATCTGCACCTGCTCGGCCTGCCCGCCGACACCAACCCGCTGGGCCTGGACGCACCCACCGTCCTCGCCGTCGGCCCCCTGCTGCGCGAACTGATCCTCGCCTCGACCCGTGGCCCCCGTGACGACACCCCCGAACGGCGCCGCCTGCGCGCGGTCCTTCTCGACCAGCTGCGCGCCTCACCCCAGCAACCCGTCCAGCTGCCCGCCCCCACCGACCCCCGCCTCGCGGCCGTCTGCGAACTCCTGCACCACGACCCCGCGGACCCCCGCACCCTGGCCGCACTGGCAACCGGGGCAGGGGCCGCCGAGCGCACCCTCAGCCGCCTCTTCCGCCGCGAGCTGGGCATGACCTTTCCCCAGTGGCGCACCCAGCTGCGCCTCTACCACGCTCTGCGCATGCTGGCCGAGGACATGCCGGTGACCACGGTCGCTCACCGCTGCGGCTGGTCCTCCACCAGCGCCTTCATCGACGTCTTCCGCCACGCCTTCGGCTACACCCCCGGCACCCACAACCGCCGTCCCTGACCGACGGGGTGCTGTGGCGGGAGGGCGCGGGGCACGGAGTCAGTTCGCCCAGGTGAGGAACGTCGACCAGGCGTCGGGGGCGACCGCGAAGGAACGCGACGGCGGGCCGTATCGGTTGTGTGCCGATTCCCGCTCTGGCCGGCCGCACTTGGCCGTTGGCCTGGTACTTCCCGCCGACGGCGCCCGGCAGGTTCGTCCGTGCCCTGTTGTTGCTGAACGCGGCGTGGGCGCTGCTGGGTTGTTCAGTCGGCCTTGGTGTACGTGAGCCTTTCGCCGGTCTCCGGGATCTCCCGGCTCAGGGTGCCGTCCGGGAGGAGGGTCAGCGTGGTGGCCTTTCCCGCGGTGCAGGACGACATGGGTTCGCCGACGGTGACGGTGGAGGGGCCGATCTCGACGGGGCCGCTCGGGGTCGGTTCCGAGGCCAGGTCTGCCTTGAAGACGCAGTGGTAGGAGCCGCCGTTGTCGAGCGGGCCGTCCGCGGTGAGGGTGAGGACGGACTGGCCCACCGCGCCCTGCCTGACGACGAGTTGGCGGGTGGAGTGGCCCGAGGGGTTGTCGATGGAGCCCGACCAGGTGCCGAGGTAGCCGGCCGGGACGGGGCCGTTGCTGTTCCTCTTCTCGTCGGAGGGGGAGTGGTCCGCGTCCGGGGAGTCCGAGGAGGAAGGGGACGAGGACGAGGTGGGGGACGGCTCGGGCGTCGGGCCCTTGTCGCTCATGAGCGCGTACACGGACCCGCCCGCGCCGATGGCGACGACCACTGCGATCACGATGAGGGCGATCGTGGCCGCCTGTTCGCGCCGGGCGGGTTCGGGGCGGGGCTGCGGGGCCGCGCCGGGGTAGAGGGGGCCGTACGCGGGCGTGGTGCCGAAGCCCGGCTGGTGCGGCGGCCCGGGGGGCTGGGGATGTTGCTGCGGGTATCCGTGACCGGCATGGCTCTGCTGGGCGGGCGGTTGCTGTGGATACCCGTACGAAGGAGAGGGCGGCGGGCCGAGGGGTGGGGTGTGTGAGGGCGTGCCGACCGTCGTGGGGTGCGTGTGGTCGGCGCCGGGCGGCGGCTCGGGGGCGGGGCGGTCTGCGGACGGTGCGGGCGCCGGTGGCGCCTTGTCCGGGACGGGGTCCGGTGCGGCCGTCTCCTCCGGGTCCTCGGAGTCCAGCAGTTCCACGGCGTGGCGCCCGAGCTGGGCTATGAGCGCGCCCGGGAGCCAGGGCTCCGCCGTGTCGTCGTCGGCCAGGCGTTCCAGGACGGCGTCCGTCGTCGGACGGGCGGCCGGGTCCTTGTGCAGGCAGTCCCGGACCAGTTCGACGAGGCCCACCGGGACGCCGGCCAGGTCCGGGTCCTCCTGCGCGATCCGGAACATCTGCGCGTGCACGTTGCTGTCGGACGCCCCGAACGGCAGGCGGCCGGTCGACGCGTACGCCAGGACCGAGCCCAGACAGAACACATCGCACGCCGGGGTCACGCGCTCGCCCCGTACCTGCTCGGGGGCCATGAAGCCGGGTGAACCCAACAGGGCCCCGGTGCGGGTGAGTCCGCCCTCGGTGACGGTGTCGAATGCGCGGGCTATACCGAAGTCGATGACGCGCGGTCCGTCGATGGTCAGCAGGATGTTGGAGGGCTTGAGATCGCGGTGGACGAGCCCGGCGGCGTGGATCGCCCGGAGGGCGTGGGCGAGACCGGCTCCCAGGATGTGGACCGAGCGCTCGGGCAGGGGACCGTACGCCCCGGAGGCCTTCCCCACGAGGGCGCCCGCGCGGCCGGTGACGGTGGCCTGGAGGGAGGGGCCGGCGACGTATCCGGTCGCGACCCAGGGCACGGCCGCCTCGGTGTCGGCGTCCAGCACGGGGGCGGTCCAGGCGGAACCGACCCGGCGGGCCGCCCGCACCTCCTGGCGGAAGCGGTCGCGGAACTCCTGCTGCTCGGCGAGATCGCCGCGTACCAGCTTGATCGCGACGGTCCGGCCGCGGTCGGAACGGGCCAGATAGACCTGACCCATGCCGCCCACGCCGAGCCGGCCCAGCAGACGGTAGGAGCCGATGCGTTGCGGATCGGTGGACCCGAGCTTCTCCATGGTGTGCGTCCTCCCCCGTGCGGCGATACGCCGGAACGCGTCGAGAATAGCGGCGTGCGTCTCGCCCCGGCGGGCCCGGATTGTCAGGGACGTCCAGGGGTACCCGGCGGCTCCTCTCCGGTTCCGTCCGCGGCCCGCGGGACGGGCCGGAAGCGCCCGCCCGCGCCCTTTTCGGTCCGTTCGGCGATTGAGGAGAGAGACGGCCGCCCGGCGGTCCCGGTTCTCACCGCGCCCCACCGCCCGGGCCCGCCGCTCACCCGGGCCGCTCGTCCCCGCCTTCGTTCCCGCCTTCGTTCCCGGTCACCGCCTCCACGGCCGCCGACAACCGCTCCAGAACCCGTGCCGTCTCCGCCAACCCGGCCTCCCCGAGTCCCGCCGCCGGCCGCGCGGCGAACTCCGCGTGGCCGGGGTCGATCCGGGACACCGCTGTCCGGCCCTCCTCCGTGGGGCTCAGCAGCTTCGCCCGCCGGTGGGCCGGATTCGGTACGTACTCGGCGAGCCCCCTTCCGACCAGCAGATCCGCGATCCGCTGCACGCTCTGCCGTGTGATCCCCATCGCGCGGGCGATCCCGGACACGGGGTCGCGCCGACCCGACACCCTGCCCACCTGAAGGCCTCACGCCATACAAGGTGGCCATGTCGGGCCGCTCCCGGCGCGGCCTACGCTCGCCGCATGACCCCTCATGCCCCTCATGCCCCGCATGTCGACCCCGCTGCCGGCGCGGCCGTGAAGGCCGCCGATCGCGCGCACGTGTTCCACTCCTGGTCCGCCCAGGGCCTGATCGACCCGCTCGCCGTCGCCGGCGCCGAGGGGGCGTACTTCTGGGACTACGACGGCAACCGCTACCTGGACTTCACCAGCGGCCTCGTCTACACCAACATCGGCTACCAGCACCCCACCGTCGTCGCCGCGATCCAGGAGCAGGCGGGCAAGCTCGCCACCTTCGCCCCCGCGTTCGCGATCGAGGCGCGCTCCGAGGCCGCACGCCTCATCGCCGAGCGCACCCCGGGCGACCTGGACAAGATCTTCTTCACCAACGGCGGCGCCGAGGCGGTCGAGAACGCCGTCCGGATGGCCCGGCTGCACACCGGCCGTACGAAGGTGCTCTCCGCCTACCGCTCGTACCACGGCGCCACCTCCACCGCGATCAACCTCACCGGTGACCCGCGCCGCTGGCCGTCCGACAACGGCTCGGCGGGTGTCGTCCGCTTCTGGGCCCCGTTCCTCTACCGCTCGCCGTTCCACTCCGCGACGGAGGCCGAGGAGTGCGCCCGCGCGCTCCAGCACCTGGAGGACACCCTCGCGTTCGAGGGCGCCGCCACCATCGCCGCGATCATCCTGGAGACGATCCCCGGCACGGCGGGCATCATGACGCCGCCGCCCGGCTACCTCGCGGGCGTCCGCGAGATCTGCGACCGGTACGGCATCGTCTTCATCCTGGACGAGGTGATGGCCGGCTTCGGGCGCACCGGCAAGTGGTTCGCGGCCGACCACTTCGACGTGGTGCCGGACCTGATGACCTTCGCCAAGGGGGTCAACTCCGGTTACGTGCCGCTCGGCGGTGTCGCCATCTCCGCCGAGATCGCCGCCACCTTCGAGACCCGCGCCTACCCGGGCGGACTGACCTACTCCGGTCACCCGCTGGCCTGCGCGGCCGCCGTCGCGACCATCCAGGTGATGGAGGACGAGAAGGTCATCGAGAACGCCGCCCACATCGGCGAGACGGTGCTCGGGCCCGGTCTGCGCGAGCTCGCCGACCGCCACCCGTCGGTCGGCGAGGTCCGCGGCCTCGGCGCGTTCTGGGCGCTGGACCTGGTCCGCAACAAGGAGACCCGCGAGCCGCTGGTCCCGTACAACGCGTCGGGCGAGGCCAACGCGGCGATGGCGGCCTTCGGCGCGGCGGCGAAGAAGAACGGCCTGTGGCCCTTCATCAACATGAACCGCACCCACGCCGTTCCGGCCTGCAACGTCACCGAGGCCGAGGCCAAGGAGGGCCTCGCGGCTCTCGACGTGGCGCTGTCCGTCGCGGACGAGTACACCGTGTAGCGGCAGGGCCCGCGCGGCCCGGCGGTGCGACGCCCCTCCCCTCTCCCCTGCCCGGATCCGGGCAGGGCGGCCCTGCCTTAAGGTGACCGAAAGCGAAAAAGGGGAGGGGCGCCATGTGCGCGAGCGGAGCTGTGACCCGCAGTACGCTGCGGCAGCAGATCACGGACGCGCTGCGTGACGAGGTACTTGCCGGGCGTCTGCAGCCGGGACGGGAGTTCACCGTCAAGCAGATCGCCGAGCAGTACGGCGTCTCCGCGACACCGGTGCGCGAGGCGCTCTTCGATCTCTCCGCGCAGGGTCTGCTCGAATCGGATCAGCACCGCGGTTTCCGGGTGCGTGAGTTCACCGTCGACGACTACCGGTCGATGGTCGAGGCACGGGCGTTGGTCATCGACGGAGTCATCCGCGCCCTCTTCCGGGAGCCGACGCCGTCGGCCGCACAGGTGGTGACGTACCGGGAGGGCCTGGTCCCCGTACGCCGCAGGGCCCAGGAGGCCGCACGGGCGGCACGCGGCGGCGATCTCGACATCCTCATCGGCTACGACCTGCGCTTCTGGCGAGAGCTGGGCGCGCTCATGAGCAACCCGTACATCAACGACTTCCTGCACCGGCTGCGCGTCCAGGCATGGGTGTTCGCGGTGCCGTATCTGCGCCATGACGCGGGAGCCCGGGACTGGCTCTGGCACGGCCATCCGGAACTCGTCGCGGCGCTCACGCTCGGCGACCACGACGCGGTGCGCGCGGTGATCGACGACTTCAACGCACACGCGTTGAGCTGGGCGGACCGGCTCGCGGCCGGAGATCCCGGACAACCGGACCACAGCCCGCAGCCGGCGGGACAGCCATTAGTGGGGGAGCCCCCGACGGCGGAGCCCTCGGCGGCAGAGACCTCGGCCGGGCGGTCCTCGACGGCGCCGACGGGACCGGCAGGGCCGACGGAAGGGGCCTCGGCCGCCACCGGGCCGGAGTCATGGCGTCCGGCCGGCTGACCGCGCCGGCGGTGCCGGCGGCGCGGACGTGTCCCGGGCGTGCGAACCGGGGGCGCGGGGGCACCCGGCCTCCCACCGCCCCCTAAGGGCTGTCCCACTATTCCCCGGTGGGCGCGCGACGACAGCTACGGCGCCTCGCCGCGTTGTCGGAACGTCCACATATGTCCAGTATGCGGACGCCCCTCCGTCTTGCGATGCACCGCGTCCGACGCCGCGCGCTGATCGACCGCGGATCACGGGACAGCCCTTACCCGTGACCATCGGCCACTGTGCGCGACGGGCCCGCCGCATTACGCTGGCCCGACCGTCTGCAAATTCCGATGCGCACCCGTGGGAGAGCGAGACTTCGTGGCCTGTGACCTGTGGCTGGTCCCCCTCGTCGATGTGCTGTGCCACAGCCCCGACAACCCGTTCGCCGAAGAGATCGCCGTCTACGACAAGGCGTTGAGCGAGGCAGGACTGCCGCCCGTTCCCGTGTACGCCTACATGCCGGGCCTGACCGGAGACGTCGCCCCGGTCGCGGGGTTCGACTACGACGCGCTGCACTTCCTGCGCCGCGCCTATCTGCTCCAGCTCAGCGGCCTCGCCGTGACACCCGTCGACGAACTGGGCGGGGACTACCAGCAGTTGCTGGAGATGTTCGAGGTGACGGCCCAACAGTCCCACCTGGTCTGGCACTACGACCACGCGGGGGCGTACGTCCCGCTGGACTTCGCCTTTCCGCTCTCCGACGACGACCTGCTCGCGGGCGGCGGCCCGCTCGGTTCCGCGCACGGGCTGCTGCGGGAGCTGGAGTTCGTCGCCCCGTCCATCGGCATCGACCCGGCGAATCCGCCGGCCGCCCCGCTGCCGCCCATCGCGCCGACCTCCCTGGAGGAACCGGCGGGCCCGATTCTGTACGACGAGAGTCCGTTCGCGCGTGAGCGGCACGTCTGGCTGAGCCTGCACGCGGCGGCCACTCGCAGCCTCGCCCAGGGCTCAATGATCATCTTCAGCTGAGACGCACAGCGGCCGGAAGGTGCACAGCGGCCGGACGACGACGGCCAGAAGGTGACGGCCAGAAGGTGACGGCCGGACGATGACGGCCGGAGGCGCGGCGGGCCGTGGCACCGGGACGGGCCGCGCACCTCCGCAGTCACCGCGGTGGGATCACCGCGGTGACTCCGGAGGCCGTTGCCTCGGCATGTTCGGCCGGGTCATCGTCTGCATCGGGAACCGTCCCGGCAGCACCCCCTGGTCCGTACGCCCCCCGTTCCCGCTGCCCGAAGACAGCGCCTGCATCCCCATCGGCGCGGGCCCGGCCCGGAACTCCACCATCCAGTCCGCGGTCTCGGTCCGTACGAGTTCCGTGATGTCCTCCGAGAACCGCCGCAGCACCCCCAGACACCGCTCGGCCGCCTCGCTGGCCGTCCCCTCGGTCGGGCCGAGCACCTCCCGTACGCACTCCGACGCCCAGTCGAACTGCAGCACCTGAAGGCGTCGCTGCACGGCCTGGGCGGTCGCGAGGTTCCTTATCCAGCCCGAGGTCAGGCCGAAATACCGGTCGCTCGCCATGCACGCGGCGCCCAGCAGCAGCGACAGATAGCCCCAGCCCGCCGCCCCGCTCAGCGCCCCGGTGAGATCGAGTAACGGCAGCGCGGCACCCGCGACAGCCCCGGCCGCCGTGCCGATCCGCAGCATCCTGGCCCCGCGCCGCTTCCGGATCCGGTCGCCCAGATACCAGTCGGCGGTGCGCAGCGCATCGGCCTCGACCCAGCGGTACAGCTCGTCGAGGCGTTCGGCCGGTTCCCCCCAGTTGCCGAGCGGGAACGGTTTAGCGGTCAGGTCCCCGCCCCGCGCACCCCGGCCGCGTGCGCCGGAGCCAGAACCGGAGGGACCGGCCGAGCCGGCCGGGCCGGGCTCGTTGCGGGGCGCCCCTTCGGGCTGCATCTCCGGCTGACTCACCGGGTACTCCTCTGCATTCTGCGTAGCGACGCCTGATATGTGGTGGTGTGTGTTCGATGGTGGGCCGATCACTGCTCTCCGGCGTGGCCGACCGTTCCGGGTACGTAACCTTGCGTGACGGACGGTGCGCCTGGATGTCCTGATGCGTATGCCCTTCCTACCGCCGAATGGTGGGCTGCGGGGTCGGAATCGCGGCATTCCGGGGTGTACAGGGCCTGTGATCAGGTATAGGAGTCCACCCGACGCTGTTTGAAACTCACTCGAAAGAGTTGCTCGCCAGTGGGTGGGGCGCACCGCGCGGTGACCACGTAGGCTCGGCGTACCGAAACATTTTGTCGTCGAATTGCCAGGAGTGACCGTGATTCCCGGTGGTGGTCAGCCCAATATGCAGCAGTTGCTGCAGCAGGCGCAGAAGATGCAGCAGGACCTCGCCACGGCCCAGGAGGAGTTGGCCAGGACCGAGGTCGACGGCCAGGCGGGTGGCGGTCTGGTGAAGGCGACCGTGACCGGCTCCGGTGAGCTCCGCGCTCTGGTGATCGACCCGAAGGCCGTCGACCCGGAGGACACCGAGACGCTCGCTGACCTCGTCGTCGCCGCGGTCCAGGCGGCGAACGAGAACGCGCAGCAGCTTCAGCAGCAGAAGCTGGGCCCGCTGGCCCAGGGCCTGGGCGGCATGCCCGGCCTCCCCTTCTGACCGCGCGCACACGAACTCGGCGTTCAGCTCATCCCGGACCAGGAGAAGGAAGGCGTTCCCGTTGTACGAAGGCGTTGTTCAGGACCTCATCGACGAGTTGGGCAGGCTGCCCGGCGTCGGTCCCAAGAGCGCGCAGCGGATCGCCTTCCACATCCTGCAGGCCGAGCCGACCGATGTGCGCCGCCTCGCCCATGCCCTCCTGGAGGTCAAGGACAAGGTCCGCTTCTGCTCGGTCTGCGGCAATGTCGCCCAGCAGGAGCAGTGCAACATCTGCCGGGACGCGCGCCGCGACCAGACGGTCATCTGCGTGGTCGAGGAGCCGAAGGACGTCGTCGCGATCGAGCGGACCCGTGAGTTCCGGGGCAGGTACCACGTGCTCGGCGGCGCGATCAGCCCGATCGAGGGCGTCGGCCCCGATGACCTGCGCATCCGTGAGCTGCTGGCCCGTCTCGCCGACGGCTCGGTCACGGAGCTGATCCTCGCGACCGACCCCAATCTGGAGGGCGAGGCCACCGCGACGTACCTGGCGCGGATGATCAAGCCGATGGGCCTGCGGGTCACCAGACTCGCCAGTGGTCTGCCGGTGGGCGGCGACCTGGAGTACGCGGACGAGGTCACCCTGGGCCGCGCCTTCGAGGGGAGGCGCCTGCTCGATGTCTGATGCACTCACGACCACGACGCACGCCGCGCTCGCGACCGCGACATCCGGCGCACTTGTGGCCGCGACATCCGCCGCGTTCACGACCGCGACGCCCGGCGCACTTGCGGCCGCGACGCACGCCGCGTTCACGACCGCGACATCCGGCGCACTTGTGGCCGCGACGCCTGCCACATTCACGACCGCGACGTCCCATGTTCTTGCATCGACTCACGACGGCTTTACGTTCAGCGACGCTATGTTCTACTCACCGTTCGCGACCGTGCCCACGGGAGGTCCCCTCGATGTCTGACGCCACGCTGAACTCCGTCACGCAGGACCCGGACGACTTCGCCGTCCAGATCGCCGATCAGATCAAGACGTTCATCGTCGCGGTCACCGAGGTGTCCAAGGTCGAGGAGCCCGAGGAGGCCGTCCCCGTCCTGCTGCTCCAGGTCTCCCAGCTGCTGCTGGCGGGCGGCAGGCTCGGTGCGTACGAGGACATCGTCCCGGACGAGCGCTACGAGCCGGACCTCGGCGCGGAGCCGGACGCCGACGGCCTGCGCGAGCGGTTCGCCGCCCTGCTGGAGCCGATCGACGTGTACTCCGAGGTCTTCGACCCGTACGAGCCCCGCAAGGCTCCGGTCCCGGCCCGTATCTCCGACGACCTGGCCGACCTGGTCACCGACCTGCGCCACGGCCTGGCCCACTACGAAGAGGACCGCACGACCGAGGCCCTGTGGTGGTGGCAGTTCTCCTACTTCTCCAACTGGGGCTCCACCGCATCCGCCACCCTGCGCGCCCTCCAGTCCCTGATCGCCCACATCCGCCTCAACCAGCCCCTCCAGGAACTGGACGGCCTGGACACCGACTCGGAGACGGTCGACGACGAACTGGCCGAGGAAGCGGGCCGGGTCATGGCCGCGGAGATCGCGGGCCCGTTGGGCCTGCGCCCGGTGCAGTAGGCCGGTGGGCCGGTAGGCAGCAGTGCCCGCCGGCTGTCGGGCACAACGGGCCGGGACGCCCACGGCTGTCGGGTCCGGCAGCGGCGCCCGTCGGCTTCCGGGTGTGCGTACGTCCAAGGGCCTGTGCACCGCCCCGTCCACCGTGATCGATCCGGACGTGACCCGGAGTGCGATGAGTGGAGGCGTCCGCCGCCCTGCGCCGGGACGCCGGCCGCCCCGGTTGCCACCTCGGCCGCGCTAAAAGCCGCATCAGTCTCCGGTGCGCGTGCCGGGGCGAGGCCCCCGCCCCCCCGTCGTATCGCAGGTCACCCGCCCGTGTGGAGGGGAGACGTGGCCAGGGGGAGGGACGGCGACCGGCGCGAGGAGCACGGGGAGTGCGGTGAGCACACGGGGGCGGCTTACGCACGGTGGGGGCCTCCGAGGGGCGGACTGGGGGGTTCCGGTCCACGCTGGAGGGGGCGGCTCCTGAACCGAGGGCCCGGCTCGCCCTATGTGTGGGCTGGACCACATGAGGGAGTGCGCGCCCGATCGGCGGGCAGCAGCCCGTACGAGCAGTTCGGAGCGACACGCCGATGATCACGTGCTGAGCGGGACATCTCACCATGTGATATCAGCGGGGCGTTTCCGGACTGCTCGTTAAACTGAGCCGACCGCAGTAATGGACTGAGCGAGGAGCGCACGTGGGCCTTGTCGTGCAGAAGTACGGAGGCTCCTCCGTAGCCGATGCCGAAGGCATCAAGCGCGTCGCCAAGCGAATCGTCGATGCCAAGAAGAACGGCAACCAGGTGGTTGTCGTGGTGTCCGCGATGGGCGACACGACGGACGAGTTGATCGATCTCGCCGGGCAGGTATCCCCGATCCCTGCCGGGCGTGAGTTCGACATGCTGCTGACCGCCGGAGAGCGGATCTCCATGGCCCTGCTGGCGATGGCGATCAAAAACCTGGGCCACGAGGCCCAGTCGTTCACCGGGAGCCAGGCAGGCGTCATCACCGACTCGGTCCACAACAAAGCGCGCATCATCGATGTGACGCCGGGCCGTATCCGTACGGCGCTGGACGAGGGGAACATCGCGATCGTCGCGGGGTTCCAGGGTGTGTCCCAGGACAAGAAGGACATCACCACCCTCGGCCGCGGCGGGTCCGACACCACCGCGGTCGCGCTGGCCGCCGCGCTGGATGCCGAGGTCTGTGAGATCTACACCGATGTGGACGGTGTCTTCACCGCCGACCCGCGGGTCGTCAAGAAGGCCCGGAAGATCGACTGGATCTCCTTCGAGGACATGCTGGAGCTGGCCGCGTCCGGCTCCAAGGTGCTGCTGCACCGGTGCGTGGAGTACGCACGCCGCTACAACATTCCGATCCACGTCCGCTCGTCCTTCTCCGGACTGCGCGGAACCTGGGTCAGCAACGAGCCGCAAGGGGACCAGAAGGTGGAGCACGCGATCATCTCCGGAGTCGCCCATGACGTCTCCGAGGCCAAGATCACCGTCGTCGGCGTGCCCGACAAGCCGGGCGAGGCCGCCGCGATCTTCCGCGCCATCGCGAATGCCGAGGTCAACATCGACATGGTGGTGCAGAACGTCTCCGCCGCGTCGACCGGTCTGACCGACATCTCGTTCACGCTGCCGAAGGCCGAGGGCCGCAAGGCCATCGACGCCCTGGAGCGCAACCGCGGCACCATCGGCTTCGAGTCGCTGCGCTACGACGACCAGATCGCGAAGATCTCCCTGGTCGGCGCCGGTATGAAGACCAATCCGGGCGTCACGGCGGGCTTCTTCGAGGCGCTGTCGGACGCCGGGGTGAACATCGAGCTGATCTCCACGTCCGAGATCCGTATCTCGGTGGTCACCCGCGCCGACGACGTCATCGAGGCCGTGCGCGCCGTGCACACCGCCTTCGGTCTCGACAGCGACTCCGACGAGGCCGTCGTCTACGGGGGCACCGGCCGATGACTGCCCGCCGCCCTTCGCTCGCGGTCGTCGGAGCGACCGGGGCGATCGGCGGCGTCATGCTCCAGATCCTTTCGCAGCACGCGGATGTCTGGGGCGAGGTGAAGCTGATCGCCTCGCCGCGTTCGGCCGGCCGCAAGCTGGTCGTGCGCGGTGAGGAGAGCGAGGTCCTCGCGCTCACCGAGGACGTGTTCGACGACGTCGACGTGGCGCTGTTCCTGGTGCCCGACGACGTCTCCGCGCAGTGGGCGCCGATCGCCGCCGCCAAGGGCACGGTCGTCATCGACGACTCCGCCGCGTTCCGGCTGGACGCGGACGTTCCGCTGGTCGTGCCCGAGATCAATCCGCATGCCGCACGGATCAGGCCGCGCGGCATCGTCGCGAGCCCGAACTGCACGACGCTCTCGCTGATCGTCGCGGTCGGTGCGCTGCACGCCGAATTCGGGGTGCGGGAACTGGTCGTCTCCTCGTACCAGGCCGTGAGCGGGGAGGGCCGTGACGGCGTCGCGGCGCTGCGCGAACAGCTGTCGATGGTGGCGGGTACGGAGCTGGGAACGAAGCCCGGAGACGTACGCCGGGCCGTGGGGGACACGGAAGGCAGTCCCTTCGCCGCGCCGGTGGCCCTCAACGTGGTGCCCTGGGCCGGGACCGAGGCCGGGGACGGCTGGTCGTCGGAGGAACTGGCGATCCGCCAGGAGTGCCGCAAGATCCTGGACCTGCCGAGCCTGCGGGTGGCGGCGACCTGTGTGTACGTGCCCGTCATCGCGACACACTCGATGTCCGTGCACGCGCGGTTCGAGAGCGAGATCGCGGTCGACCGGGCCCACGAGATCCTGGCGACGGCGCCCGGTGTCGTGCTCTACGACAGCCCGGCGGCAGGGGACTTCCCGACGCCGTCCGACGTCGTCGGTACCGATCCGACCTGGGTCGGACGGGTGCGCAGGTCGCTGGACGATCCCCGGTGTCTGGAACTGTTCGTCTGCGGCGACAACCTCCGTAAGGGCGCGGCCCTGAACGTGGCGCAGATCGCCGAGTCGGTGGCCGCCGAATTCCCCCGGTCCTGATCGAACCTGTTTTGTACTCTCTGTGAATGCCCTGTGAGCAAGTTGAAGGTCTGAACCTCTTGAGCTGGGGTGTTGAGGTGTCCGACGATGACCTTCCGGCCCACTGCAACCGTTGGCCGGAAAGCGCGCGTCTATGCGGTCACCTCTTGCGCGGCGGGGCGCATATTCGGGGCATTTGGGGAAGAGCAGGTACGTATGAGGGCATGTCGCACTGCGTCAAACGCGGTGCCGCGCGCGTACAACCCTGACGGGGGGAAACGTGTCCAACTGGCGTGGCAGAGGTTCTCGATATCACAGTGGTGGGCCCCCTGCGCGGCGCTTCGGTGCGTCCGCTCAGACGGCCCCGCGCACCCGGCGGTATGCCGGTGATCGCGCCCATGCCCGCTGCGCGTCCCGCGCGGCTGCCGTCGCAGCGCGAGGGCGCTGAGGAGAGCGTGGCTGCCGGAACCACGGTCGACCACCTCACCGAGACCTATCGCGCCCATTACCGTTCGCTGCTCGGCCTCGCGGCGCTGCTCCTGGACGACACCGCCTCGTGCGAGGACGTGGTGCAGGAGGCGTTCATCCGCGTGCACTCGGCGCGCAACCGGGTGCGGGACCCCGAGAAGACGCTCGCGTATCTGCGCCAGACCGTCGTCAACCTGTCGCGTTCCGCGTTGCGTCGCCGCATCCTCGGGCTCAAGTTGCTCTCCAAGCCGATGCCGGACATGGCGAGCGCGGAGGAGGGCGCGTACGACCAGTTGGAGCGGGACGCGCTGATCAAGGCGATGCGGGGGCTGCAACGGCGCCAGCGGGAGGTGCTGGTGCTGCGTTACTTCGCGGACATGACGGAAGCTCAGGTGGCCGAGACGCTCGGCATATCCCTGGGCTCGGTCAAGGCCTACGGCTCCCGTGGCATCGCTGCGTTGCGCGTTGTGATGGAGGCGCAGTGATGAGCCGACGCGACCGCAGGGACGACAACGGCCACGAGCGCGAGCCTCGGATTGACCGGACTGGAAACGGAATTGTGAACGACGGGCCGGAGAACACCCCGGACGTGAACGCGGACACGGACGATTCGACCATGGACGATTCGGACATGAGCGGATCAGCCGTGAACGAATCGGACACCGGTGATTCGGGCACAGACGGCACGGTCGTGAATGACTCGGCCGCGGACGGCTTGAACAAGGGCGTTTCGGGCGAAGGTGGCTCGGATAGGGACGTTTCGGACAGGGACGGTTCGGCCGCGGACGCGGATGTGCGCCGTGCGGATGGTGCGGATCGTGGGCGTCAGGGTCTCGTGTCCGTGGGAGGTACGGACGAGGCGACCGGGGCCGCCGGGACGGCTGCGACGGCTGAGCTCGGGGGACTGAGCAGCCTCTTCGGCGCGGGCGCGGGCGCGGGCTCCGGCATGGGTACGGGGTCCGGTACGGACATGGGTTCCGGTGCGGGAGGCGGTGGCGGCACGGACATGGACGAGGTCGCACTGCGCCGCATGCTGCACGGGGCCGTCCAGCACATCGAACCCCGCGACGGCACCCTCGACCACCTGTACCGAGCGGTTCCCGCCCGGCGTGCCAGGCGGCGGCAGGCCGTCGTCGGCATGGCGGCGGCGGCCCTGCTCATCGGCACCGCGATCCCCGCCTTCGTCCATGTCGCGAACTCCGACGGCTCGAACGCCGCCAATCCCGCGATAGCCGGGCACGGCGAGCAGGCACAGGGTGGCAACGGCACCGAGAGCGGCGCGGGAACCGGCGGGAAGAGCAACGGCGGCAGCGGCGACGAGCAGGGCAGCGGCCGGAACCGGCCCACGAGCACGAGCAGCCCGTCCGACAGCCGTGGCCAGGGCTCCGACGGCAGCCTGGCCGGCGGGGTCTCCGACCCGGCCGCCTCCGCGGCGGCCTCGATGCCGACCTGCGACCCGGGCCAACTCGCGGTCGCCTCGGCCGAGACGGGCGCTGCCGGAGCCGACGGCACGGTGTACGGGACCTTCCGGATCGCCAATGTCTCGGGCACGGACTGTTCGGTGAGCAGCAGCGGCAGCGTGGGCTTCCAGGCGATGGGCGCGGCCGACCCGGCGAGGATCACGGTCGTCCAGCACACCGCGGGTGACGCGGCGTCCGGGCTGCCCGACCCTTCGCAGGAGCAGGGAACGGTGCTGCTGAAGCCGTCCATGGCGTACGAGGTGAAGTTCGCCTGGGTGCCGAAGGACACCTGCCCGACCGTCGGAGGCTCACCGAGTCCGACACCGACGGAAGGTGCGGGCGGCTCGGGCGGTGCCGCTGCCGCCGGTACCGGTGCGGGAAGCACCGACGGGGCCACGGAGACGGCTCCGCAGCTCGGCGGCGAGGACGGTGGTGGAACGCTGGACGGCAGCGTCGCCGTGACCCACACGCCGGAGGCGGGGGCGCCGGTCGCGGAGACCAAGATCGCCAACGCCTGCTCGGGCACGATCTACCGGACCGGGGTGCTCGCCCCCGCGACGTGACGCGGGGATGCGGCGTACGACGTACGGCATACGCGTGAGGGGGCCGACCGGTTCAACCGGTCGGCCCCCTCACGCGTATGCCCTCAGCCGGCGTCGGCGCTCACATGAGGATCGGCTGCGTCGGTCGTGTCGGTGGCATCGGTGGCATCGGTGGTGGCGGTGGCGGTGGCGGTGGCGGGCCGGGTGCCCGCTTCGGTGTCCGCGGTCGAGCCCGTGCCCGCATTCGTGTCCGCATCCGTGTCCGAGACGAGGCCGAGTTCCAGGTCGCGGGCCGCTTCGGCCTCGCGGCGGACCAGCCTGAACCACATGAAGAGCACGAACCCGGCGAAGACGAACCACTCGCCGGTGTAGCCGAGGTTCTGGAAGGCCTTCAGGTCGAGCCCGGTGCCCTGCGCCGCGGTGGCCGGTACGGGACGCAGCGAGCCGGTGGCGTCGGTTTCCTGGAGCGTCACCCAGGCGTCGTAGACGTCGTACGGGACGAGGTTGACCAGGGACGCGGCGCTGATCATGCCGAGCTGGCCGGACGGGAGTCCGCCGCTCGAGTCGACGCCGGTGGTCCCGGCGTTCTCGGATGCCTGAAGGTCACCGGTGACCGTGACCTCGCCGGTCGGTGCGGCGGGTACGGCGGTGTGGCCGGGCCGGCCGGGCAGCCAGCCGCGCACCACCGGCAGGGCCTTGCCCCCGTCCGTACGGAGCATGTTCAGGACGTAGAAGCCGCTCTTGTCGTCCAGCTTCCGGCCGGGCACCAGGAACTGGTCGGCGTACCGGCCGGTGGCGGTGGCGGGGCGGCCCGAGGTCACCGTGTCGACGGGCAGGAGGTCGTCGATCGGCTTGGCGGCCCTCGTGCCGGGGGCGGGTTGCTTCTCGGCGGCGTCGTGCGTCTGCACGCGGTCCTCGAAGCGGCCGAGCTGCCAGGTACCCATGAAGACGCAGAACGGGATGGCCAGCACGACGAAGAGGTTGATCCCCCACCATCGCGGGGTCAGCAGGAACCGGTACACCCCTCCACGGTACGGTCCCCGCTCCGGTCGCCCGGCGCGGGGTGCCGACTGGGGCTCGGCATCGCCGCCGACGGAGCCCCGGAGAGAGCCCGGTGACCGTCCCCGCGCGGTGCTTCCACCGGCCGTCCTGCCCACCGCCCAGCTCCCGCCCAGCCCCGCCCGCGGCATCGGCCGTCGCACAGCGCTTGCGCTTCGCTCTCCCTCGCCCGACGGGGTCGAGACGGCCGGTGGTGGCGCCGGGCGGAGGGAAGAGGTGGGCGTCCCTACTCGCCGGCCGGCATCGATGCGCCGGACGGGCCCGAAGGAGCGACGGCAGGGGCGGGGGAGAGGACGGTGGTGGCTGCGGGGACCGCGGAGGCGGCGGAGGTGCCGTCTGCGGCCAGGTGGCGTCGGGCGAAGTCGAGTTCCAGGCGGACCTGCTTGATCCGCTCCTCCACCACGAGCGAACCGTGCCCCGCGTCGTAGCGGTAGACCTCGTGCACCGCGTCACGGCCCTTCAGCCGGTCCACATAGTTCTCGACCTGGCGGATCGGGCATCGCGGGTCGTTGACGCCCGCCGAGATGTAGACCGGCGCACGCACGGCGTCGACGTACGTCAACGGGGACGAGGCCTCGAAGCGCTCGGGAACCTCCTCCGGAGTGCCGCCCAGCAACGTCCGGTCCATCGCCTTCAGGTCCTCCATCTCGTCGTGATACGCCGTGATGTAGTCCGCGACCGGGACCGCCGCCAGGCCCAGGGCCCACTCCTCCGGCTGTGTGCCGAGGCCCAGCAGGGTCAGATAGCCGCCCCAGGAACCACCGGCCAGGACCAGCTTCGCCGGGTCCGCGAGACCGGACTTCACCGCCCACTCCCGTACCGCGGCGATGTCCTCCAGCTCGATCAGACCGACCCGGTGCTTGAGCGCGTCCGTCCAGGCACGGCCGTATCCGGTGGAACCGCGGTAGTTGACCCGGACGACCGCGTAGCCGTGGTCCACCCAGGCGGCGGGGCCGGAG
The DNA here is from genome assembly GCF_044754145.1 of Streptomyces sp. NPDC093149. Lineage (NCBI taxonomy): Bacteria > Bacillati > Actinomycetota > Actinomycetes > Kitasatosporales > Streptomycetaceae > Streptomyces > Streptomyces sp. NPDC093149. Next base: position 30,548 of record NZ_JBIVON010000005.1, on the reverse strand, counting down.
GCGAAGGCGTCGCTGTCGTGCCAGGTCGGGCCGCCGTGGATCTCGAAGACCGTGGGGAACGGCCCCTCGGCCGGGGCGGCCGGCCGCTGGACGAGCGCGTGGACGCGGCCCCCGGGCCCGTCCACCCACACGTCCTCCACGGGCACGGATGCCGGCGCCTTGGGGCCGGGCGGATCGAGCACCACCGCACCCGAGGTGGACCGGATGACGGGCGGCTGCGCGGCCGACGACCACAGGTACTCCACCGTGCCGTCCGGCCGGGCCGTGGCACCCGACACCGAACCCGCGGGGGTCTCCACCCGGACGGGAGCGCTGCCCGCCCCCGGCTCGTACCGCCACAGGTCGCTGCGGGCCTCGAAGCCGTGCACGATCAGCAGAGCGGAGGCGTCCGGATACCACTCGGCGCCCACGTCACCGGGCAGGTCGATCGCGAGGTCCGTCTCCGTCCCCGTCATCGGGTCCCAGATCATCGGCTCCCAACGGCCCCGGCGCTGATGCCCCACCAGCAGCCTCGTGTCCCCGGCGACGGGGGCGAAGCCCAGCACGGAGAGGCCCAGTTCCTTGGTGCCGCCCTCGGTGTCGTCCAGCTCGGCGACCGTCGACCCGTCCGGCCGCACCACACGCAGCGCGGAGTGCATCGCGTCGCCGTGCTCGGTGTGCTCCAGGGCGATCAGCGTGCCGTCATGACTGAGGTCGCCGACGCCGGCCGACTCGCGGTGCCGGTAGATCTCGACGGGCGCGGCCCCGGGCCGTACGACATGGACCGTCGTCCCGTCCTCGTCGGTCGAACGGCCGACCACCGCCGTCCCGTCCCGCCCGATCGCGAGCCCGGCCGGGTACGAGGCGCCGAGACCGGGCGCCGCGGGCTCGTCCACCGCTTCCTCGCCCTCGACGGCGCGGAACGGCTGACGCATCCACACCCCGAACTCGTCCCCGTCGGTGTCGTTGAACCACCAGATCGACTCGCCGTCCGGTGTCAGCACGCCGTCCGTCGTCCCGTTCGGCCGGTCGGTCACCTGACGCTGCTCGCCGGTGCCGCGGTCCCACGCGTACAGCTCGTACGTGCCCGTGGCATTGGAGACGAACAGCGCCCGGTCCGGTGCGTCCTCCGCCCAGTCGGGCAGCGACACCCGCGATGCGCGGAAACGCTGCTCCCACTCCGGGACGGAAGACGACGCCGACACCGATGTCGATGCCGGAGTCGGGGCCGGAGCCGGTGCGGAAGCGGTCGCCGGGACGGAAGGGGCCGTCGAACCAGTGATCTCAGTCATGTCCCCCATTCTGCGCCGGAACGCCGACAATCCGTTCGCATCGTCCGCAGCCTGTGGATAACCTCCCGGACATGCATGCTCCGACCCCCGCCGACTGGCACGAAGCCAACCGCGCCCACTGGGACGAACGGGTCCCCATCCACGCCGTGAGCGACTTCTACGACCTCGAATCCTTCCGGGCGGGCAAGGACGCCCTGCGCGACTTCGAACTCGCCGAGGTCGGGGACGTCACCGGCAAGTCGCTGCTGCACCTGCAGTGCCACATCGGGGTCGACACCCTCTCCTGGGCCCGGCACGGCGCCGCGCACGTCGTCGGTCTGGACTTCTCCGAACCGGCCGTCGAGACCGCGCGCGGCCTGGCCCGCGAGCTCGGGTTCACCCAGGACCGGGCGGCCTTTGTCGCGGCCGACGTCCATGACGCCGCCGAGGCAGTGCCGGACTCGTCGTACGACATCGTCTACACCGGTGTCGGCGCGCTGAACTGGCTGCCCGACACCCGTCGCTGGGCCGAGACCGCCGCATCGCTGGTGGCGCCCGGCGGCTTCCTCTACCTCGCGGAATTCCATCCGATCACGGACTGCCTCGACGACTCGACCGGCACGAAGGTCGTGCACGACTACTTCAGCCGTGACGCGTGGGTGGACGAGTCGCCGGGCACGTACGCGGACTTCGACGCACCGACCGTCCACAACCGCAGCGTCGAATGGCAGCACCCGATCGGTGACGTGGTGTCGGCACTGGCGGCTGCCGGGCTGCGGATCGAGTTCCTGCACGAGCACGACATCTCGTTGTTCGCCCGCTTCCCGTCGTTGGAGCGGCAGGACGACGGCTCCTACCGTTTCTCCGCCGATCGTCCGCGCATCCCGCTGATGTACTCGATCAAGGCGTCGCGCCCGGCCGACTCCTGACCGAAAGCCGACACCGGGGCCCAAGGCCGGAGCCCGGGGCCGGCCCAGAGCTCAAGGCCGATTGTCAGTGGTGGGGTTCAGACTCGAACCATGACCACGACTGCTGATCTGCGCACCGCGGTGGAGACGTACTGGACCGCGGCCGACGCCCGCGACTGGGACACCTTCGCCACGACGCTCGCCGACGAGGTGCTGTACGACCTGCCGCAGACCCGCGAGCGCATCCGTGGGAAGGAGCGGTACGTGCGGTTCAACCGGGAGTACCCGAGGGACTGGCGCGTCCGTGTCGAACGGGTCGTGGCCGACCGGGAGGGGCAGCAGGCCGCTGCCCGGACGCTCTTCACGGTCGGCCTGCAGGAGTTGCACGCCATCCACTTCTTCACGTTCGACGAGGAGGGCCGGATAAGCGGGATCACCGACTTCTGGCCCGAGCCGTACGAGCCCCCGGCGGGCCGGGAGCACCTCGTCGAACGGTACTGAACCGCCCGACGGGGGACAGGAGACGCCGACTGCGCTCCGCTTGGTGTCCGGCCGGTCGTCCGCGACGCCGGAGTCCGCCGCCGTGCTCGCCGCCACTCGCCCTTGCCCCTCACCGACCGGGCACAGCCGCCCGGATCCGGAGAGATTCGCCCGTGGGGCGTGGCGACGTGGCGGGGCTTCGAACAGCGTGGCCGCGCCCGGACACAACAGGAGCGCGGCGGGCCGCCGGAATTGCCCTGGCGACCCGCCGCACCCCTGTACCTCCCTCGCCCGCGTCCTACGCGGCCGAGCGGAAGGCCGGAAGGTAGCCGCCCGACTGCCCGGCGGCCTTGGGGTGGTACGAGTTGTAGATCGGGATCGACACGCTGTGCAGCCAGGCGTCGCCGGAGCACAGCTCATGTCCGGTGAATTCGTCGACCACGCTGGAGAACGTGAATCCGGCATTGGCCGCCTGCTTGGCGATGACGCCGTTCAGGACGTCGGACGCGTTGTTGATGGCCGACCGTTCCTTCTCCGAGAGCCCGGCGATGCAACTGCCGCTCAGCTGGTAGAAGCGCGGGTAGCCGAGCACCACGACATGCGCCTGAGGGGCCCGCGAGCGGATGGAGCCGTAGAGCGAACTCAGGCCGGAGGGAAGGGAGTTCTGGATCTTCGAAACGGCCGTGCTCACGCTGTTCAGGCAAGTGGCCTCGCTGGACAGCACGCAGTCCTGCATGACATCGGCGAAGCCGACGTCATTGCCGCCCGCGGTGACGCTGACCAGGCCGGTGGAGGAGTTCAGCGCGCCCAGTTGGCTGCCGGCCACGGAACTCGTCGTGGCGCCCGAACAGGCGACGAAGGCGAAAGAGGAAGGTGAGTTCGCCGCTGCCCAGAGGTAGGGATAGGCATTGGTGCTGCGGCGGCAGTCACCACTGTCGGAGAGGTAGCTCCCCGCGCCGACACCGGAGGAGTACGAGTCGCCGAGAGCGACGTACCCACCGGCGGCGGCCGAGGAGGATGCCGAGGCCGGCTGGGCGATGCCCAGGGCGGCCACGGCGGCGAGGACCAGAGTGGATGCGGACGCCCAGAATCTCCGTACTGACATGGCTGTCAGCCCTCCGAAGTGTGGGGGGTGGGTGGGGGGTTGATTGAGCGCCACGTTTCTAGCAGCTCTTGGTACTCGCCGGTAATGGCTGAGCAAGAACTGGTCTGATTTGCCCGAATGATCGTTCGGTAGCGGTAGCTCCGCGCGTAGATAAACCTCTCGACGCGCCCGGATCTTCGCGCGACAAGTGCGCATCCGGACAGCGGAGTCGGGCCTGCGGGCGTGGGGGCCTCAGGGCAGGGCGGGTCGGTGATGCCTCGGCTGTTCGCGTCCCCTCAAGCCGCTCGGTCCGTGCTCGACGTGTTCATGCGGCGGGGCGCGGTGGGCCCTCTCGCCTCGAACCGGAGCGTCCGGCAGCAGTGATGGGTTCTCCGTGCGGAGGGGGTGACGCCGACCCCGCTGCCCGGCGTGCGGGACAGCGGGATCGGCGGGGTGGTCGGCGGGGCCGGTGAGGCTGGTGGGTGGCGGGTGGGGTCGCCGGGGTCGTCAGGGAGCCCCTCGTCTCCATGCCCTCATGGATCCGGTCCATGCAGTCATGGATCCGGACGCCGCGCGCCGCGACCGAACCGTAGGCCCACGAGAACGCCCCCTGTGGAGCGGTCGACCCCGGGTTTACGGGGTTGCCGCCACAGAGGGCGTTCTCGTGGATCTACGGGGATCAGTTGTGGCCGAACCTCCGCTGCTTCCGGTGGGAGACCTGTTCTGAGATCGAGTGCACCGTGTCCTGGGGAGCCGTCCGCTGCGGCTGCTCCTTGGTCTCAGGAACAGCGCTGCGTTCGTGGCCGCCGGTGCGGGCGCCCCGGTTCTGGCGACTTTGCTTCTTGCCCACGATCGTGCCTCCTGTAGCGGATCTCGGACGATGGGCCACTACCAGATTCGCATATGAGTACGAACCATGCATATCGGGTAGCTGTTGCAGGGGGTGCTCGCATCGACACAGGTGCGGGAGGAGGGGCCGATGCGCGTACGACGCGGTGCCGCGACGGGCCGGACCGGGCCGGCCCGTGGGAGCGGACCTCCGCGGGCAGGCCCTCAACCCGCAGATCTGTCGGATCGGCCGGTTCGACCGCATCCGGGAATGTCGGATCGGGGTGGGGAGGACCGGGGACGGGGCGGATCGAGGGGGTGATGCGGAGCGGCGGGTTGCGGATCAGGCGGATATTGAGGTGCGGCCAGATCGGGGCGGACTTAGAGTCGGCGCTCGTGGAACCGCTCAGTGAGAAACAGATCCGTTCGTCCTTCGTGAACTGCACCAAGGGCGAAGCGGCGCGGCTGCGACTGCCGCTCGACTTCGCCGAACTGCCGTGGGAAGAGCTGGACTTCCTGGGCTGGGTGGACCCGGGAGCACCGCTGCGGGCGCATCTCGTGCTGCCCCGGGAGCAGGGTCCGTTGGGGATCTCGTTGCGTGTGCCCTCGGTGGGCCGCACCAGCGCGGTGAAGTCCAGCATGTGCCAGATCTGCCTGACGGGCCACGCCTCCTCCGGGGTCGCTCTGCTCGCCGCTCCGTTGGCGGGCGCCCGGGGTCGCGAGGGGAACACGGTCGGTATCTACATGTGCGCGGACCTCGCCTGCCCCCTGTACCTGCGGGGCAAGCGGCAGCCGAAGCTGCGCTCCGGGCGGTACGAGGAGTCCCTGACTCTGGACGAGCGTCGCGCGCGCATGTGGGGCAACCTGGATGCCTTCGTGGCCAAGGTCGCCGTGGCGTGAGTGCTGACGGCATCTCCCGTCACCTCGCGGGGAACCCGGCCGCCCCCGACGGGCTTGCTGCGCGGCGGGAATCGGCTGTGACCGAGGGCGTACGCCCCGACCTTGAATGTCCGATCGGCGCAGAACCCGGTTTGCCGGAACCGGATCACCGAAGGCTCTTCCAGAAGGTGTAGCCGTGGTCGGCCGCGAAGTCCGCGCGCTGCCAGGCTTCGGAGGACAGTGTCTGCACGTATCCGCGCCCACCGAGGAAGGCCGGCCAGCTCGTCCTGCCCGAAGTGGCGAAGTCCACCCATGTGTGGAGCATCCGGTCGCGGAACCCCGTCTGCTCATCCTTGACGTTCTCGAAGAGGGCCAGGTCGAACAGGTACGGCAGTTCGGCCATGTGCTGGGAGCGCGGGTCGAAGCTGGGGGCCGGATATCCCTTGAACCAGGGGGTGTCGCGTTCGCTGAACTCGTACATCCGCGTCGGGGTCCACCTCGACAGCAGGCGTGCGGTGTCGAGTGCCGGGACCGACCACGTCGCGTCGGTGTGGACCGTGGCCAGGGCTTCGCCCGCCGAGGCGAACCTGCTCAGGGGATAGCGCTCCAGCACGGCGTCGGCCCGGTCGCCGAACTGCTTCCGGATGGCGGGCTCGTACTCCTCGGGCTTCATGGGCGAGGCCCCCGGGGCCAGTTCCTGGCCGAGGACACGGCCGCGTTCCTCGTCGTGGTTGACCCCGACGAGCACGGGTACCCGGTGGAACCTTCCGGTACGCAGGGCCTCGGCGGGCGACAGGGGAAGCAGCCTCGTCCCGGCCACCGGACGGGGCTCGTTGAACGCTCCGTACGCCTTCAGCAGCTCGGCCACCGGCGTTCTCCGCAGACAGGCCGCTGTGTTCCGCTCGCAGCCCACCGCGGTGACGACCCGCTCGGCGTCGGCCACCGCCTCGGCCTCGGTCCGGGTGCCGCCGGTGGCGCAGGGCGCACTCTGCACGACGGCCCGGTCGAAGAGCCCTGCCGACAAGGGGGAGGCGAGGTGGTCGCAGACGCTGTAGCCACCGCCGGACTGGCCCATGATCGTGACGTTCTCCGGGTCGCCGCCGAAGGCAGCCGCGTTCGCACGGACCCAGCGCAAGGCGGCCTGCTGATCCTGGATTCCGAGGCCGTCCGCGCCGGGCAGGGAGGGATCGCTGAGGAAGCCCATGACACCGAGCCGGTAGTTCATCGAGACGACGACCGCGCCGCTGGTGGTCAGCCGCTCGGGTCCGTACAGGTCGCCGGTGCCGTACATCAGGCTTCCGCCGTGGATCCACACGATCACCGGGCGCTTGCCGCCCGTCTCGGTCGGGGTGGTGACGTTCAGATAGAGACAGTCCTCGCTCGTGCTGGGAACCCCGACCGGGAGCCCTTGCGGCTGCGCGCAGGCGGCGCCCGGGGCGGTCGCCTCGCGGACTCCGGTCCAGGTCGCGGCGGGCTCGGGCGCTCGCCAGCGCCGTTCGCCGACGGGCGGGGCGGCGTACGGGATGCCCTGGAAGCTGCGTACCTGCCCGTCGACGCTGCCGCGCACCTTGCCATGGGTCGTGCCGACGATCGTACTGCCGGTCGGTCCCGGCTGCGCGGAGGCAGGAGCGGCGGGGACGAGTCCCAGCCCCACTCCGATCCCCAACGACAGGGCGGCGACAGACCACTTGGAGACGTTCTTGGCGCGTGTCATGGCAAGGACCGTAGAAGACTTTGCACGACCGTGCAATACGTATGTATAGATCGATCGCCTGAGGCGTTCGCGCGGGCCCGGTGTTACGGTCCGGAGCATGGGAAACCGCGAAGCCCTGCTCGTCGGCGCCAAGACGTGTCTGCGGGAGAAGGGGTACGACCGCAGCAGCGTCCGTGACATCGCCACCGCGGCCGGCGTCAGCATGGCCGCCATCGGCTACCACTACGGCTCCAGAGAAGCGCTGCTCAATCAGGCCCTGTTCGAGATGCTCGATGAATGGGGGGACGCGATGGGCCGGGCGCTGGTCCCTGATGCCGACGGTTCCACGAAGCGTCACTTCGAGCAGATGTGGGAGGGGCTGATCGCGGACTTCGGGGCCCACCCCGATCTGTGGCTGGCCTCGGTGGAACTGTTCATGCAGGCTCGGCGGCAGCCGGAACTGCGTGCGCCCCTGGCCGATGGCATCGCCCAGGGGCGCCGGGGCATGGCGGCGATACTCAGGGGTGTACCCGAGGACCAGGTCCCCGAGGAATCCGTGAGAACCATCGGCAGCGTCCAAGTCGCCCTGATGTCGGGCATGTTGATCCAGCACCTCAGCGACCCGGCGGCCGCCCCCACCGCTGACGAGGTTCTCGAAGGGCTCCGCGGCCTGGCCGGCCTCGCACGCTGACGCCGCAGCGGAGCGCGTGGAGCCTCGCGATGCCGACGCGCAGCAGCCGGCACCCCGTCACCGTCCACACGGTCGGTCGGGCCGGAGGCGGCCAGGGCCGGGCCCGGTCGCTGTGCCCAGCGCGATCAGAGCTGCAAATCCTGCGACCGCGGCAAGCAGTCCGAACAGGAGCGGGTATCCGCCGAGCGGTGATGCCAGGGCTGCGCCCGCGAACGGGGCGAGCGCGGATGCCGTGGTGGTCGGTGCGGCAAGAATTCCGGACAGGCGGCCGTAGTGGGCGGTGCCCCAGCGGTCGGTGATGGCGGTGGCCTGAAGCAGGGTGAGGTTGCCACGAACCATCCCGGCCGCGACCGACAGGGCGACCAGCAGGGCATAGGGGCCGGGCGTGAAGGCGAGGGCCGCGGTGGTGACGCCACCGAGTGCGATCAGGGTGGTGGTACGCGCGGTGACCCCGGTGTGGCGGGCGAGTGTCGCGTACAGGGTGCGGCCGAGGGTCTGTCCGGCGCCGCCGAGGCCGAGCGCCCAGGCAGCCCGGCTGGCGGAATATCCGCGCTCGAGGAGAAGCGGGACCAAGGCGACGACGACGGCGTAGACGGTGAACGCTGAGAGGGTCAGTGCGATGGCCAGCATCCGGAAAGGCCGGCTGCGCGCCACCGCGGTCGCGGAATCGCCGGCGTGAGCCGGTGCGGGTGGTGCTTCGGGCCAGGGAGCTTTCAGCGCCAGCGCGTGAGCGGGCACGGTCACCGTGGCGAGCACGAGGGCCAGGACGGTATAGGTGGCGCGCCAGGTCAGGTGGTCGGCGAGCAGGGCGGTCAGGGGTGCGAAGACGGTGGAGGCCAGCCCGCCGGCCAGGGTGACGAGGGTGAGAGCACGGACGTGGTCGGGCGCCCACCAGCGTGTGAGTGCGGCGAAGGCGGGCTGGTAGAAGGTGGCCGCCATGGCCGGTCCTGCCAGCAGCCAACCGGCGAAGAACACCGGTAGGTCGGGCGCGGCGGCCATGATGAGGAGGCTTGCCGCGCCGAGGGCGGAGCCTGTGGTCATGACGGTGCGTGGGCCCCGGTGGTCGATGATCCGGCCGACCCGGATCCCGGCAAAGGCAGAGATGAGCAGAGCGACGGAGAACGCGGCCGTCGTGGCCCCGGTGGGCCAGCCGGTGTCGGCGGTGATGGCCGGGTTGAGCACGGGGAAGGCGTAGTAGACGATGCCCCAGCTGGTGATCTGTGTGATGCACAGCGCCGGGAGCACGGCGCGGGGTCGAGATCGGTCTCCTGTTCCGGTCGGGCCCCCGCGCGTATTGAGCTCGGTCACGGGCAGCGGCCACCGGCCTCGACCGGTGCGGCCGGGCCTGCTCCGGTGACGGCAGGGTCCGCGCAGCGGGTGCTGCCCTTCTGCTCGGTCATGGAGTCGGCGTCGGCCTTGACGACATTCACCTCCCACGGTTGCCGGCCGGGCCCGTGGATCCAGGCCTTGTCCTGGAGGGCGTGGCAACAGGCTGTGTCGTTCTCGACGTCTGTTGCCAGGCCCTGGCCCGCGAGGCGGGTGGTGGCCGTACGGACGGCTTCGCCGGTGTCGACTTCGACGCCGAGGTGGTCGATGCGCGTGTCCTCGTCCGGCGCGCCCTGGACGAGGACGAGTTCGAGCGGGGGGTCGGCGATGGCGAAGTCGGCATAACCGTCGCGCAGTTCGGCCCGCTCGGCGCAGAAGAGCGTGCTGCGGGAGGCGATCGGGGCGGGAAGGTCGGGGACGCGCAGGGCGAGTTGCACTCGGGACATGACGATCCTCCTGACGCACGGTGGAAGCGCCCCGGCCGTCAGCCGGCCGGGGCGCGCTGTTCAGGCTCCGCAGCAGCCGCCGGACGACGACGATTCCTCGGTGGCCGCGACCGGCAGAGAGGCACCGACGCCGGTCTGTACGCGTGCGGGTGCCGGAGCGGCGCAGCATCCTCCGCCGTCGGTCCGGTCGGCTGCCGGATCGTCGAAGAGTCCCGCGCCGCCGCAGACTCCGGTTTCGGGAAGGGTGAGTTCGACCCGGTCGGCGGACTCGATGTCACCGGCGATGGCGGCGGTGACGGAGCGGACCTGCTCGTAGCCGGTCATGGCCAGGAAGGTCGGGGCGCGGCCGTAGGACTTCATGCCGACCAGGTAGATGCCGGAGTCGGGGTGGGAGAGCTCGCGGTGGCCGTGGGGGTAGACGGTGCCGCAGGAGTGCTGGTTGGGGTCGATGAGCGGGGCCAGCCCGGTGGGAGCTTGGAGGCGCTCGTCGAGGCCGAGGCGGACCTCGGAGAGGAAGGACAGGTCGGGGCGGAAGCCGGTCAGGACGATGACCTCGTCGACCGGGTCGAGCCGGCGCCCGTCCTCGCCGATCAGGATCAGGCGGCCGTCGCCGTCGCGCTCGACGGCCTCGGTACGGAAGGCGGTGACCGCGTCGGCGTGGCCGTTGTCGACGGCGGCCTTCGCGGCCAGGCCGAGAGCGCCGCGGGCGGGCAGTTGGTCGGCGGCGCCGCCACCGAAGGTGGAGCCGCTGATGCCGCGGCGCAGGATCCACACCGCGTGCGTGCCGGGCTCGTCCTTCGAGACGTCGGCCAGGGTGGCCAGGGCGGTGAACGCGGAGGCGCCGGAACCGATGACGGCGGTGCGCTTGCCGGCGTAACGGGCGCGTACGGCGGGGTCCGCGAGGTCGGGGACACGGTAGGTGATGCGGTCGGACGCCGTCTTCTCGCCCAGGGCGGGCAGGCCGCCGGCCCCGGCCGGACTCGGGGTGGTCCAGGTGCCGGAGGCGTCGATGACCGCGCGGGCGAGGACACGCTCCTCACCGCCGTCGGCAGTGGTGAAGTGGACGACGAAGGGCTGGGCTTCGCGGTCGGCGTCGACGACGCGGTCGCGGCCGGTGCGCGACACCCCGGTGACCGTGGCGCCCAGGCGGACGCGCTCGCCCAGCACATCGGCCAGGGGCTGGAGGTACTGCTCGGCCCAGTCACCACCGGACGGGTAGGTGGCAGCGTCGGGCTTGGCCCAGCCGGTCGGTGCCAGGAGCTTCTCGGCGGCCGGGTCGGTGACCTCGCCCCAGGTGGAGAACAGCCGCACATGCGACCAGTCACGTACTGCGGAAGCGGCGGCCGGACCGGCTTCCAGGACCAGCGGTTCGATGCCGCGCTCGACCAGGTGGGCGGCGGCGGCCAGCCCGGCGGGGCCGGCGCCGATGACGACGACCGGGAGGTCTGCAGTGGTGGTCATGACGGTGATCTCCTCCGAGACGGGCGGCCGCTCCGACCGCTGTTTCGATTGCTGTCGATGTCCGGAGCTTGCCACCCGGTATCGATGAGTGTCAACATAGACACATGTCGAAGTCAGAGGTTGTGGAGCTGCCGGTCCTGGACGCGGGGACTGTGGTGCCGTGCTGCCCGCCGATCACCGCCGGGGAGCTGTCGCAGGACGACGCGGAGAAGATGGCCGCGATGTTCAAGGCACTGTCGGACCCGGTGAGGCTGCGTCTGTTCTCCAAGATCGCCTCGCATCCGGGCGGCGAGGCGTGCGTGTGCGACATCTCCGACGTCGGTGTCTCCCAGCCGACCGTCTCCCACCATCTGAAGAAGCTGCGCGAGGCCGGGCTCCTGACCTCCGAGCGGCGCGGGACCTGGGTCTATTACCAGGTCGCCCCGTCCGTCGTGGCGGGCATGTCCGCCATGCTCGACCTGCGGAGCTGATCCTCCGGACCGCGCTTGCGGGTCAGCCGGTGCGGTCGGGTGGACAGCAGAGCGCCAGATAGGCCTGGAATGCGGAGAGGCGCTCGGCCGTGGTGGCTCCGTCGGCTCTGTGGAAGACCTGCTTGCCTTCCTTGCGAGAGATCACCAGGCCGCAGCGGCGCAGCAGGCTCAGGTGTTCCGAAGCGGTCGACGGCTTCGGCGCGCGCCGCTCCGCGATCTCGTCGACCGTCAGTTCGATGCCGCCGGAGGGCTGCCGCATCACCTTCTGCCGTGTCTCACCGGCCAGGGCCTTGAGGGAGTCGGCCGTCGCCGGATCCACCGCGGTTTTCTCGTCGCTGTTCTCCGTCACCACTGCGTTCTCTGTCACCACTTCGCGCCCGACATCGCGTTCGGCCTCGGCCCGGTCGGTGACCACCCGTGTGACGACATCGGCCGCCTGCACCCGGCCGCCTCCAGCACCTGCCGAAACCGGCCGGCAGTCAGCTGTTCGTTCGGCAGTCCTGTACGACCACGACCTCCAGTCGGTCAGGTACTCCACCGCGTGCCCGGCGCCCGGGTACTCCTGGCCCGGTGGGGCGGGCCTGATGCGGCCGGGCAGGGCGGAGAACGCGGCCGGGGGGAACAGGCAGTGCGTCAGCTGTCCCTTCCCGGGGTGGTGAGTGCCGCGGGCGTGAACTTCTTGCGCCAGGCGAGCGCGACGTACACGAGTCCGATCAGGACGGGCACCTCGATGAGCGGGCCGACGACTCCGGACAGCGCCTGACCGGACGTGACGCCGAAGGTGGCGATGGCGACGGCGATGGCCAGCTCGAAGTTGTTGCCCGCCGCAGTGAACGCCAGCGTCGCCGTGCGGTCGTACGCCAGCCCCAGACCCTTGCCGAGCAGGAAGGTGCCGAAGAACATGATCGCGAAGTAGACGAGCAGCGGCAGCGCGATCCGGGCCACGTCCAGGGGCTGCGAGGTGATCGTCTTCCCCTGCAGCGCGAACAGAATGACGATCGTGAACAGCAGCCCGTACAGCGCCCAGGGCCCGATCTTCGGCAGGATGCGCTGCTCGTAGCCTTCGCGGCCCATCTTCTGTTCGCCGATGCGGCGGGTGAGGAAGCCGGCCAGCAGCGGGATGCCGAGGAACACGATGACGTTGAGGGCGATGTGCCACACGGAGACGTCCAGGCCCTGGCCGTCGCCGAGGTTCAGCCACCGGGGCAGCAGATCGAGATAGAACCAGCCCAGCAGGCCGAACGCGATCACCTGGAACACAGAGTTCAGCGCCACGAGGACGGCGGCGGCTTCGCGGTCGCCGCACGCGAGGTCGTTCCAGATGATGACCATGGCGATGCACCGGGCGAGGCCGACGACGATCAGGCCGGTGCGGTACTCGGGCAGGTCCGGCAGGAAGATCCACGCCAGCGCGAACATGACCGCCGGGCCGACGAGCCAGTTGATGACCAGCGAGGACACCATCAGCTTGCGGTCGCCGGTGACGGTATCCAGCTTGTCGTAGCGGACCTTGGCCAGCACCGGGTACATCATCACCAGCAGACCGAGCGCGATCGGCAGCGAGATCCCGCCGACCTCGATCTTCGCCAGCGCGTCGTTCATCCCCGGGATCAGCCGCCCCAGCCCCAGGCCGACGGCCATGGCGAGCAGGATCCACACCGCGAGAAACCGGTCGAGAGTGGAGAGCTTCCTGACGATCGAATCATCCCCGGCCGTCGCGGCGGCGGTGGACTCGGTGGAGGTCACGGGCAGGCCCTCTTGTTCGCGGCCGCGCTGCGGGCGGACTCGGCCAGCGCCGCGAACTGCTCGGAGAGGCCGGCCAGGACCTCGGGCCGCAGCCTGTAGTAGGTGAAGCGGCCGCACGGCTCGGTCTCCACCACGCCGGCCTCGCGCAGCACCTTCAGGTGGTTGGAGAGGTTGGTCTGCTTCGCGCCGGTCTCCTCGACCAGGTGCGTCGTGCAGAGCGTCTCGCGGGCCAGCAGGGTCACGATCCGGAGGCGGAGCGGATCGCCCAGCACCCGGATCAGATCAGGATCGACTGAAGTCAGCATGTACTGATACTTTCACATCATCACCCACTGATACCAGCGGGGACTGAAGTCATTGGCGGCTGGTCCCGCCGTGCGACGAGAGAGAACGATCAACATGGCCGAGTCCTCCGGCAAGCCGTCCGTCCTGTTCGTCTGCGTCCACAACGCCGGCCGCTCCCAGATGGCCGCCGCCTGGCTGACCCACCTGGCCGGGGACCGCGTCGAGGTCCGCTCCGCAGGTTCCAACCCCGGCAACGCCGTGAACCCGGCAGCCGTCGAGGCCATGGCCGAGGTCGGCATCGACATCTCCGCCGAGACCCCGAAGATCCTCACGATCGACGCCGTCCGCGAGTCCGACGTGTGCATCACCATGGGCTGCGGCGACACCTGCCCCGTCTTCCCCGGGAAGCGCTACCTCGACTGGAAGCTCGACGACCCCGCCGGCCAGGGCGTCGAAGCCGTCCGCCCCATTCGCGACGAGATCAAGACCCTGGTCGAGGGCCTGATCGCCGAGATCGCCCCGGAGACCAGGGCGTGAGCGGCCTGTGCGACGTCGTCATGATCGGTTCCGGCCCCGCCGGCTGCACCGCCGCCCTCCACGCTGCCCGTGCCCGGCCGGGGCCGTGCTGTTCGGCAGCAGCATCTTCTTCGGCGGCAGCCTGACCACCACCACCGAGGTCGAGAACTTCCCCGGCTTTCCCGAAGGCGTCGACGGCCCCGATCTCATGGACAAGATGTGGGCTGAGGCCGAGAAGTTCGGTGCCGAGTCGATCGACGACGGCATCACCGCCGTCGACCTCACCGGCCCCGTCACACTGCTCACCGACTCGACCGGCACGTCCCCGGTGCGAAGGCCGTGATCGTCGCGACCGGCTCCGGCTGCCGCAAACTCGGCATCCCCGGCGAGCAAGAGCTCTCCGGACGCGGAGTGTCCTGATGCGCCACCTGCGACTGATAACGCGGGATGGGGGCTGCGGATGTCAGTCCACGCCGATGCTGTGCAGGATCGCCGCCGCGACATGATCGGCGGCGCTGCGGTGGCCACGGGCGTTTAGCGCTGACTTGTGCGATGCGCAGCAGGCCCGTATCAGCGCCCACGGCCCCGGCCCGTTGCGCGGTTCTTGGCGGCTGTCCTGTTTGTGATCACGGATGCGCTCGCCCACCGCCGGGGGCGCTGCTCGGACGGCTGCTGCCGATGGAGGCCGGGGTGCCGCCGCTGCTCACGAACATCGAACATCGGCCGGTTGGCTCTGTTCTCGGGTCGTCGCGACGGTCGACGGCCCCGCTCTGCCGGAGACGTCACCGTGATCCATCTGTGGTTCCGACGGATGGGTGATCCTGCTTCGCTCCAACGGGGGGTGCCTGGAGATATCCGCTGCCGGCGACCGAAAGCGGCATCCAGGATGCATGGGCGCCGACTGCCGGTCTCGTGGCGGTGCTGTCGGTTCCCCTCCAACGATTGGGATTGTGCTCATGGCTTCGTTCCTTTCTCCTCGCTGCCTCGGCTCCGTCACCGGCGCAGCGCTCGTGCTCACCCTCGGCGCGGGGGTGCCGTCCTCCGTGGCGGCTCCGGCGTCCCGGGCTGCCAATCAGATGTGCCTGGACGTCGGCGACAGCCGCAACAACGGAGATCACGCACGCATCTGGCAGTGCGTCGACCACACGAACCAGCGGTTCGTGATCGCCAATGGACAGATCAAGTTTGAAGACACGATCGGCACCGGCAAGGAGATGTGCCTGGATGCCGGCGACAGCCGCAACAACGGTGATCGTGTGCGCATCTGGCAGTGCGTCAACCACACGAACCAGAAGTGGATCATCCGCAACGCGCAGATTGTGCTCGCCGACACGGTGGGACGGCCCAAGGAGATGTGCCTGGACGCCGGCAACAGCCGCAACAACGGTGATCGTGTACGCATCTGGCAGTGCGTCGACCACACCAACCAGAAGTGGGTCATCCAGCGGGGTTACATCAAGGTCGCGGACACGATCTGATCGGTCCTTGACCGCGCCTCGGCCCTGGCCTCCCAGGGCCGGGGCGCGGTGGCGGTTCGGTGCTCCATGACTCCGCCCCAGGAGCGGACGGACCCCGGACGCCGGTGCGTGGAGGGCCGGACGAAGTGGGAGCGGCCATTGGTGTTCTGGGCGGGACGATCGGTCTGGGCGGCGCGACTGAGCCGGAGCCGGCCGAAGCCGGGCGGCAAGCGGGGGAGACCCCGATCAAGATCTTCTCCCGGATTTCTCCCAAACGATCTCCAGGAACCACTCAGGGGCCTGATCCACTGAGTGGATCAGGCCCCTGACCTGGTGTTTCAGCTGTCGGGGTGGCGGGATTTGAACCCACGACCTCTTCGTCCCGAACGAAGCGCGCTGCCAAGCTGCGCTACACCCCGATCGCCGTCGATGTCCCGGCGACATCGATTACTTTAGCCCACCCGCGCCCGCAGACGAAATCCGGTTTACGTGCCGCTGAGGGCGGGGGAGGGGCGAGGAGGCCGTGGCTGATCAGCCACGGGGGGTCAGGGTCAGCAGGGTCGCCTCCGGGGGGCAGGCGAAGCGGACCGGGGTGTAGCGGTTGGTGCCGCAGCCCGCGGAGACGTGGAGGTAGGCGCGGCGGTCCTCGACGGAGTGGGTGGACAGGCCCTTGACCCGGTCCGTGTCCAGGTCGCAGTTGGTGACCAGGGCCCCGTAGAAGGGGATGCAGAGCTGGCCGCCGTGGGTGTGACCGGCCAGGATCAAGGGGTAACCGTCCCTCGTGAAGGCGTCGAGGGAGCGCAGATAGGGGGCGTGGACGACGCCTACGGAGAGGTCGGCACCCTTCTCGGGGCCGCCGGACACCTCCGCGTAGCGGTCGCGCTTGATGTGCGGGTCGTCCAGGCCGGTGAAGGCGATCTCCAGGCCGTCGATCCCGAGGCGGCCACGGGTGTTGGACAGCCCCAGCCAGCCCGCCTTGTCGAAGGCGTCGCGCATCGGCTCCCACGGGTTGTGGACGACGCCGACCGCCGGGGTGTTCCCGTTGAGGCCGTGCCGGCCCTGGGCCTTCTCGAAGAGGTAGCGGGCCGGGTTGCGGAGCTTGGGGCCGTAGTAGTCGTTGGAGCCGAAGACGTACACGCCCGGGAACTCCATCAGGGGACCGAGCGCGTCGAGCAGCTCGGGCACGGCCTCGGGGTCCGAGAGATTGTCGCCGGTGTTCACGACGAAGTCAGGGCGCAGTCCGGCCAGCGACTGCAGCCAGGCGCGCTTCTTGCGCTGACCGCTCACCATATGGATGTCGGAGACCTGGAGCACGCGCAACGGGCGTGCCCCGTCGGGGAGTACGGGGATGGTGACCCGCCGCAGGCGGAACGAGCGGGCCTCGAACCCGGCGGCGTAGGCGAGGCCGGCCATGCCGACCGCTGCGCCGACTGCCGTGATTTTCAGGGGTACTCCGTAGCGTGCGCGCATGCGCCCATCGTCGCAGACACTGTGCGGCGCGAAGAAAACCGGCGGGCGCCCGCCGCCCCGTACCTGCCACAATCAGTACATGACCACGCTCAAGTCCAAGCTCAAGGAAGACCTCACCACGGCCATGAAGGCGCGTGACGAGCTGACCTCGTCCACGCTCCGGCTGACCCTCACCGCCATCGCGAAGGAGGAGGTCAGCGGCAAGACGGCGCGTGAGCTCTCCGACGACGAGGTGCAGAAGGTGATCGCCAAGGAGGCCAAGAAGCGCCGCGAGGCGGCCGAGGCCTTTGCCAAGGGCGGCCGGGCCGAGCAGGCCGAGCGCGAGAGGGCCGAGGGCGAGCTGCTCGACGCGTACCTGCCGAAGCAGCTGAGCGACGACGAGCTGGGCGCGATCGTGGCGTCCGCCGTCGAAGAGGCGAGGGCCGCCGGGGCCGAGGGGCCGCGGGCCATGGGCGCCGTGATGAAGATCGTGAACCCGAAGGTCGCGGGGCTAGCGGACGGCGGCCGGGTGGCCGCCGCGGTGAAGAAGCTCCTGGCGGGCTGAGACGACGCGCCGTACGGACCACGGACAGGGCTGTACGCGAAAAGGTGGGGCGCCCGGATCGGGATCGATCCGGGCGCCCCACCTTCATGCGCGCGTGCCGTACGGGTCAGGGGCCCTGCGTGCCGCCGTTGGTCTGACCGCGGTGGCCGCCCTGGTTCCCGCCGGTCAGGTCCGGCGGGATGCTGATGCCGGGGAACGGGTTCTTGTTGCCGGGCTTCTTGCCGGGCTTGCTGCCCCCGGCGCCCCACCGGCCCCCCTCCCTGTCGTCGCGGTCGTCGCCCCTCGGCGGGTCCGGGATGTTGACGGTGTTGAACGCGGGTGCGGCCACTCCGTTGAGGGCGCCCGTCATCGCGTCCCG
This sequence comes from Streptomyces sp. NPDC093149, assembly GCF_044754145.1. NCBI lineage: Bacteria > Bacillati > Actinomycetota > Actinomycetes > Kitasatosporales > Streptomycetaceae > Streptomyces > Streptomyces sp. NPDC093149. The sequence continues at coordinate 12,656 of NZ_JBIVON010000005.1, read as the reverse complement.
CCAGATGGGTCCGGGGACCTGTCCGCCGTACACCTTGTCCTGGTACACACCACCGATGGTGACGTGCTCCATCTCGACGCTCTGGGACGGGCTGCCGACCCAGACCGCGCCGGACATGTTCGGCGTGTAGCCGACGAACCAGGCGTTCTTACGGGAGTCGGTCGTACCGGTCTTGCCCGCGTTGTCGCGGCTCTGGAGGCCGGCTTCCTGGCCCGTACCGGAGTCGACCACGCCGCGCAGCAGGGTGTTGATGGTGTCCGCCGTCGTCTGCGACATCGCCTGTGAGCAGGTGGTCTTCGGCACGGGCAGCGAGGTGCCGTCCGCCTTGTTGACCGATTCGATGGCGATCGGCGTGCAGTACGTGCCGCGGTTGGCGAAGGCGGCGTACGCGCTGGCCATCGTCAGCGGCGACAGGCCGTTGGACCCGAGCGTCAGCGTGGACGGGTTCTGCGGCAGCTTGGTGCCGTCGCCCTGCACCACGCCCAGCTTGTCGGTCATCTGCGAGACCGGGCACATGCCGATGTCCTGGAGCATCTGCACGAAGTAGGTGTTGACGGACTTCTCCATCGCCTCCCTCAGCGCGTACGGCCCCCTCTCGGACTCGTTCTCGTTCTCCAGGTGATACCTCGGCACGCCGTCGTTGACCCATGGCTTTCCGCAGGACTGCACCGTGTCCGGGTAGTCCATCTCGTACGGGGACGGATAGACCTGGGTGGCCGGCTTGCCGCCCTCTATGGCCGCAGCGGCGAGGAAGGGCTTGAACGTCGAACCGGTCGGGAAGCCGTAGTTCGAGCCGCCCATGCTCTTGTTGACCGAGTAGTTGTACTGCGTCTCGTCGGGCCCGAAGCCGTACGGCTTCGACTGGCCCATTCCCATGATCTTGCCGGTGCCCGGCTGGACCAGCGTCACGGCCGTCGCGACCTTGTCCGACTTGTAGACGTGGCTCTTGATCGAGGCCTGCACCGACTCCTGGGACTGAGGGTCGAGCGTCGTCCGGACCGTCAGACCGCCCCGGTTCCAGATCTTGGCCCGGTCCTCCTTGGTCTTGCCGAAGGCCGGGTCGGTGAGGAAGACGTTGCGTACGTAGTCGCAGAAGAAGCCCGCGCCGCTGACGGCCGTGATGCAGCCGTTCTTCGGCTTCTTGACCTGCAGCTTGATCGGGGTGGCCTTCGCCTTGTCGGCCTGGGCCTGCGTGATGTCACCGACGTCGGCCATGCGCTGGAGCACGGTGTTGCGTCGTTTGGTCGCCTCCGCCGGGTCATTGACCGGGTCGTAACGGCTCGGCGACTGCACGATGCCGGCCAGCAGCGCGGCCTCCTCCAGCGTCAGGTCCTTCGCCGACTTGGAGAAGTAGCGCTGGGAGGCGGCTTCGACGCCGTACGCCTGCTGCCCGAAGAAGGTGATGTTCAGGTAGTTCGCCAGGATCCGCTTCTTGCCGAGCTTCTCCTCGACCTGGATCGCGTACTTCAGCTCCTGGATCTTGCGGCCCATGGTCTGCTGAGTGGCCTGCGCGACCTTGTCCGGGTCGTCACCGGCCTCCTCGATGAAGACGTTCTTCACGTACTGCTGCGTGAGGGTCGAGGCGCCCTCCGCGGTCCCGCCCGTCTGCACATTGCGGTTCAGTGCGCGCAGGATGCCCTTGAGGTCGATCGCCCCGTGCTCGTAGAAGCGGGCGTCCTCGATCGCCACGATCGCCTTCTGCATGTACGGCGAGATGTCCTTCAGCTTGACCACCGTGCGGTCGCGCGAGTACACCGTGGCGATCATTCCGCCCTTGCTGTCCAGGATCGTGGTGCGCTGGCTCAGCGGCGGAGTCTGAAGATTGGCCGGGATCTCGTCGAATCCCTGGACCGTTCCCTTGGTGGCAAGCCCCAGGGCTCCGGCGGCCGGCAGCGCGATGCCCGCGAGCACAACTCCGGAAAGTGCGGCGACACCGAGGAACTTGGCGGCCTGCTGGGTCGTCGTGAGACCCCCGCCCGAGCGCTTCTTTGGCATGGGGGCAGCCTACGTTCTCATTCGCCGGACACACGTATATGCCTTGGCCTAAGCTGCTCTCAACTGTCACAACAGTCCCGTTGCGCATCAACCCCCATGCGCGATTCGGCCACACGTTCAGGTGCTCCCGAATTCACCCCCTGTGTCATCGAACGTCCTTTGTGATCCAGGGAATCTGTCCCGAATTCAGGGGGGTAGTCACGTATGTCCTCACCTCACTCCCCTGGGTGATCTGCCGCATACGCATAGTCCGTTCGGGCCATCCAAGATTGGGCCCGAAGGGGGTGTTGTGCTGTCGCCGCCTTCCGTAACGTCCTCAACTGGCAGCGGTGAATATGCCGCTACCGCCGTGGGGGAGCCTCGATTCGGGAGAGGACGGCGCCGTGATGGGCTGGGTAACCGACTGGAGTGCGCAGGCAGCCTGCCGCACTACTGATCCGGATGAACTGTTCGTACAAGGGGCAGCGCAGAACAGGGCCAAGGCGGTGTGCACCGGATGTCCGGTGCGGACCGAGTGCCTGGCCGACGCGCTGGACAATCGCGTCGAGTTCGGCGTGTGGGGCGGAATGACGGAGCGGGAGCGCCGCGCACTGCTGCGCAGACGGCCCACCGTCACGTCCTGGCGCCGGCTGCTGGAGACCGCGCGCAGCGAGTACGAGCAGTCCACGGGCATCCTGCCCGTGGCGATCGGACTGGACGACGACGAACTCCACGAGAGGTACGCCGCGGTGGGATAGGGCGAACGGACGGTTACGCAGCTCCGGCCGGGGCGGAACCGGTCGCGAGCCGGTCCCCGATGGTCCGGAGTCCTGCGAGGTCATGTACATCACCGGGCAGCGCGGCCACTTCGGTCACGGCGACCTCGGGATGCAGCGCGGTGAAGCGGTCGCGAGTGTGCCGCTCGCGCGCGACCACCTGCATACGTTCCGCGTGCAGCCGCAACAGGCCTGCGGTCAGCTGCTCGACGGAAGCGGTATCGGGACCGGGAGCAGTCCCGGAAGCCGGTTCCGGATCCGTTTCCGGATCCCCTTCGGAGTCTCGGGTCGTTTCGGGGTCCAACTCGCGGTCTTCGATGTCCTTCTCGGTGGCAACGAGGGCGGTGACGGCTTCGGGAGAGGCTACCGACCAGTCGGCCGGGTCACGAAGTCCAGCCTTCCCGGCCGTCTGATCCACAATGCCGACCCCGTCAAGATTTTCTGCGGCTGCCAGGGCGCGCTCGGCGGAGAGCCGGGCGGCGTCGCTGCCGTGGACACGGTTGAGCACCAGACCGGCCAGCGGCATCTCCTCCGCGGCCAGCCGTTCCACGAAGTACGCCGCCTCGCGCAGCGCGTCCCGCTCCGGTGTCGCGACGACGAGGAACGCCGTACCGGGCGCCTGGAGCAGTTTGTACGTGGCGTCGGCCCGGGTCCGGAAGCCGCCGAACATGGTGTCCATCGCCGCCACGAAGGTCTGCACGTCGCGCAGGAACTGACCGCCGAGCAGCTTGCCGAGGGTGCCGGTCATCATCGACATGCCCACGTTGAGGAACTTCATCCCGGCCCGGCCGCCCATCTTCGCCGGGGCCATCAGCAGCTTGATGAACTTTCCGTCCAGGAACGAACCGAGTCGCTTGGGCGCGTCCAGGAAGTCCAGTGCGGAGCGCGACGGCGGGGTGTCGACGATGATCAGGTCCCACTCGTTGCGCGCGCGCAACTGGCCGAGCTTCTCCATCGCCATGTACTCCTGCGTGCCCGCGAAACCGGCCGACAGGGACTGGTAGAAGGGGTTCTCCAGGATCGCGCGGGCCCGCTCGCCGTCCGCGTGCGCCTCGACGATCTCGTCGAAGGTCCGCTTCATGTCGAGCATCATGGCGTGCAGTTCCCCGGCACCCTCGCCCGTGATGCCCGGCACCTGGCGCGGGATGTTGTCCAGCGAGTCGATGCCCATGGACTGGGCGAGCCTGCGGGCCGGGTCGATGGTGAGGACGACTGCCTTGCGGCCCCGCTCGGCCGCCCGTACGCCCAGCGCCGCGGCGGTCGTGGTCTTGCCCACTCCACCGGAACCGCAGCACACGACGATCCGGATCCCGGGGTCGCCCAGCAGCGCGTCGATGTCCAGCACGGGGGCGAGCGAGGGTGCGGGGTCCTGGGTCGTGGACGTGGCTGCTGCGGCCTTGTCCATGGTGGCGGTTGCGTCGGTGTCCGTTCCGGCGGATTTGTTCGCGGAGGTGGACATGGACGTGGGCGTGGACGTGGGCGTGGACGCGGATGTGGACGGGACGGCGTTCTTGCCCCTGCCCGTGTCCGTGACCCAGGCCGCGAGCACGGACGTGCCTGTGCCCGTGGCCGTGGTGGAGACCTCGGCGGCGGCCGAGTCCGGGGCTGTGTCTATGCCTGTGGCAGTGGTTGCGGCCGATTCGGTGCCGGTGCTGGTGCCGGTACCCGTGGTTGTGCCGGTGCTGGCACCCGTACTCGTGCCCTGTGTCACGTACCCACCCCTTGTCCCGGCCCTTCGCCCGCCCCGTCCCCCACGCCCTGCTTGCGCAGTTCGGTCGCCAGGTCGTAGAGCCCGGCGGGGTCCATTCCCTCGCCGATCAGCGGGAGTTCGTACCCCGGGAGCTCCAGACCGGCGAGCACCGCACGCTGCTCGCGCTCCAGCTCGACCCGCTGGGCGTGCTCGGCGGCCTGCTCGACCAGAGGGCGCACGAGCGCCGCGGAACCGGTCACGCCCGCCCGCGTCAGCGCCTTGGCGATCTCCTTGCGGCGGCCTCCGGCCGCGGCGCGCAGCGCGTCCTCGTCCAGCAGATGCGGTCGCACCATGTTCACGATGACCCGGCCGACCGGGAGTTCGGCGGCGCGGAGCTCCGCGATGCCGTCCGCGGTCTCCTGGACGGGCATCTCCTCCAGCAGTGTCACCAGATGGACCGCGGTCTCGGGGGACTTCAGCACCCGCATCACGGCCTGTGCCTGATTGTGTATCGGGCCGATCCGGGCCAGCCCCGCCACCTCGTCATTGACATTGAGGAAGCGTGTGATGCGCCCGGTGGGCGGGGCGTCCATGATCACGTAGTCGTAGACGTACCGGTTCTGCTTGTCCTTGCGGCGTACGGCCTCGCAGGCCTTGCCGGTCAGCAGTACATCGCGTACGCCGGGCGCGATGGTCGTGGCGAAGTCGATCGCGCCGAGCTTCTTGAGCGCCCGGCCCGCGCTGCCGAGCTTGTAGAACATCTGGAGGTAGTCGAGAAGGGCGCGCTCCGCGTCGATCGCGAGGGCGTACACCTCGCCGCCCCCCGGCGCGACGGCGATCTTGCGCTCCTCGTACGGAAGGGACTCCGTCTCGAAGAGCTGGGCGATGCCCTGCCTGCCCTCGACCTCCACGAGGAGGGTGCGCCTGCCCTCGGTCGCGAGGGCGAGCGCGAGGGCGGCGGCGACCGTGGTCTTACCGGTACCACCCTTGCCGCTGACGACCTGGAACCTGCTCACGTATTCGAGCCTAACCAGTCGGGCCACGGGCTACGCACGAGGCTGTGCGTGCCAGGCATTACAGTCGGGCCATGACCAAGTGGGAATACGCGACCGTGCCCCTTCTCGTGCACGCGACGAAGCAGATTCTGGACACCTGGGGCGAGGACGGCTGGGAGCTGGTCCAGGTCGTTCCCGGCCCGAACAACCCCGAGCAGCTCGTGGCCTACCTGAAGCGGGAGAAGGCGTAGTGGCGGGCTCCGTCGAGGCGAAGCTCGCCGAGCTCGGGCTGACGCTGCCGGACGTCGTACCGCCGCTGGCCTCGTATCAGCCGGCCGTTCGGTCCGGGGCGTACGTGTACACCTCCGGCCAGCTGCCGATGGTGGACGGCAAGCTCGCGGTCACCGGCAAGGTCGGTGCGGAGGTCACACCCGACGAGGCCAAGGAGCTGGCGAAGACCTGCGCGCTCAACGCGCTGGCCGCCGTGAAGTCCGTCGCGGGCGACCTGGACCGGATCGCACGCGTGGTGAAGGTCGTGGGCTTCGTCGCCTCGGCCGCCGACTTCACCGGCCAGCCGGCCGTGATCAACGGTGCCAGCGAGCTGCTGGGCGCGGTCCTCGGTGACAAGGGCGTGCACGCGCGCAGCGCGGTGGGTGTCGCGGTGCTGCCGCTGGACGCACCGGTGGAGGTCGAGGTCCAGGTCGAGCTGGTCGGGGCCTGAAGCAGCGGAGGGACTTGAGCCCTATGTCCCGCCGCGGGCCCTCGGCGGGAGGCTGCCCGCCCGCCGCCCGCTGATCCGTCCGCTGTCTGCTCTCCGATCCCGTCCGGTCGTCACGACCGGGCGGGATCATGTGTGTACGAGGCATGTACAGATCAACGTGCCTCTCGAACATCGTCGCGGTTCCGGATAGCCTCCGGCCATGTCCAAGTCCAATGGTCAGTGGTACCCACCGGAATGGCCCGACCGGATCCGGGCACTCGCCGCCGGTGAGCTGACGGCCGCGACCCCGAGGCGTGCCGCGACCGTGATGCTGCTCCGGGATCCTGCCGTCGGCACCGAGGGCGGCCCCGCGGTCCACATGCTGCGCCGCCGCTCCTCCATGGCCTTTGCCGGCGGGGCTTACGCCTACCCGGGTGGCGGAGTCGATCCGCGCGACGACGACCGGCTCGTCGACTGGGCCGGACCCGCGCTGGAGAGCTGGGCCGAGCGGCTCGGTGTCGACACGGGGGCCGAGGCCCAGGCCGTCGTCTGCGCGGCGGTCCGCGAGACGTACGAGGAGGCGGGCGTCCTTCTCGCCGGCCCGACCGCCGACACGGTCGTCAGCGACACCACCGGCGCCGACTGGGAGGCCGACCGAGAGGCGCTGGTCGCCCGGGAGCTGTCCTTCGCGGAGTTCCTGGACCGACGCGGCCTGGTGCTGCGCTCCGATCTGCTGGGCGCCTGGGCGCGTTGGATCACCCCCGAGTTCGAGCCGCGCCGCTACGACACCTGGTTCTTCGTCGCCGCGCTCCCCGAAGGCCAGCGCACCCGCAACGCCTCCACGGAGGCCGACCGCACCGTGTGGATCCGGCCCGGCGAGGCGGCCGACGGGTACGACAGGGGCGAACTGCTGATGATGCCGCCGACCGTTTCGACGCTGCGGGCGCTCAGGCCGTACGGGACGGCTGCCGAGGCCCTGAAGGCGGCGGATTCCCAGGACCTCACCCCCGTGCTGGCACAGGCGCGGCTGGAGGGTGACGAGCTGGTGCTGAGCTGGCCTGGGCACGACGAGTTCACCAAGCACATCCCGCGCGGGCCGGCCGGCGGCGGGGGAGGTGAAGCCGTATGAGCGACGCGGCCGCGCTGCCCGGACAGCCACGCGGCGGCGTTCTGTCCGGCCCGGCCACCACTCGTACCGTCAATGTCCTGGCGCCCAACGCCTCGGCGATGACGCTGGACGGCACCAACACCTGGATCGTCGCCGAGCCGGATTCCGACCTCGCCGTCGTCATCGACCCGGGGCCGCTGGACGACGTGCATCTGCGGGCAGTCATGGACACCGCGGAGCGGGCGGGCCGCCGGATCGCGCTCACTCTGCTCACTCACGGACATCCCGATCACGCGGAGGGCGCGGCACGCTTCGCCGAGCTGACCCGTACGAAGGTACGTGCCCTGGACCCGGCGCTGCGCCTGGGCGACGAGGGCCTGACGGCGGGGGACGTGATCACCACCGGAGGGCTGGAACTGCGTGTCGTGCCGACCCCCGGGCACACCGCGGACTCGCTCTCGTTCCATCTGCCCGCAGACGGGGCGGTGCTGACGGGGGACACGATCCTCGGACGCGGCACCACGGTCGTCGCGCATCCGGACGGGCGACTCGGCGACTACCTCGACTCGCTGCGGAGGCTGCGGTCGCTGACCATCGACGACGGCGTGCACACGGTGCTGCCGGGCCACGGTCCGGTCCTGGAAGACGCGCAGGGCGCGGTCGAGTTCTACCTCGCACATCGCGCACACCGGCTCGCCCAGGTGGAGACGGCGGTCGAGGCCGGGCACCGGACGACGTCGGAGGTGGTGGCGCAGGTGTACGCGGACGTGGACCGGTCCCTGTGGCCCGCGGCGGAGCTCTCGGTGCTGGCGCAGCTGGAGTACCTGGGCGAGCACGGGCTGATCCAGGGCTTCTAGGGCGTGTTTCGAAAGTAGCGTCGTCCGCCCGCAGGGCGGGCCGGACGCCGCCTGGCAGGCGGGACTTTCGAAACCGCCCTAGCTAGGCATCCGTCCTGGGACGGACATGCGCCAGGCCCCACCGGGAGGCAGGGCCTGGCGCAGGCAGCCGGGACGCCACCCGTCCGTGAGTCCCGACCGGACGGACGGGGCGTGTCCTGTGGACCAGGGACGGACGAGGGGTTAGCGGGACCTCTTCGCCAGGCGCTCCACGTCCAGCAGGATCACGGCGCGCGCCTCCAGGCGCAGCCAGCCGCGGCCGGCGAAGTCGGCGAGCGCCTTGTTGACCGTCTCGCGGGAGGCGCCGACCAGCTGGGCCAGCTCTTCCTGGGTCAGGTCGTGGACGACGTGGATGCCTTCCTCCGACTGGACACCGAAGCGGCGTGACAGGTCGAGGAGGGCGCGGGCGACGCGGCCCGGGACGTCCGAGAAGACCAGGTCGGACATCTGGTCGTTGGTCTTGCGCAGTCGGCGGGCGACGGCGCGCAGCAGCGCGGTGGCCACCTCGGGGCGGGCGTTCAGCCAGGGCTGGAGATCACCGTGGCCGAGGCCGAGGAGCTTGACCTCGGTCAGCGCGGTCGCGGTGGCCGTACGCGGGCCCGGGTCGAAGAGCGACAACTCGCCGATCAGCTCGCCGGGGCCGAGGACCGCCAGCATGTTCTCGCGCCCGTCGGGGGAGGTGCGGTGGAGCTTCACCTTGCCCTCCGTGACCACATAGAGGCGGTCGCCCGGGTCGCCCTCGTGGAAGAGCGCGTCGCCGCGTGCGAGGGTCACCTCACTCATCGAGGCGCGGAGCTCCGCGGCCTGCTCATCATCGAGCGCCGCGAAAAGCGGGGCGCGCCGCAGAACGTCGTCCACGAGTTCTCTCCTTGTCGGCCTGTTCCGGGAACCGTGGTCCCCATCATGCCGGACGGTAAAACAGTGCGATCAATCACAAACCAGTTTGACGCACGGACGTGCCGAACCGTGCGGCAGGGGGCCGATCGGGGGTGGATACATTGCGGCCGGGGCGGATGGCGGTGCGTGGCTCTAGGCTGGCCGGGTGTCCAGATCGCCGGTGAGAGCGCAGGCCAAGGGGGCTGGTGGGGTGTCGGAAGGCCGTGATTCCGCTGTGGGCGAACAGGCTGGGAGCAATCCGGAAAAAGTGACAAAACGCGCTGCGGTCGGGCGTGCCCCGAAGGCCGGAGCGCAGGCGGCGGAGAAGCCCGTGACCAAGCCTGCGGCCGAGCGGACGGCGAAGTCCGCGGTGAAGTCCTCGGCGGAGCGAGCCGCGAAGCCCGCATCGAAAGGTGCCGGGAAATCCGTCGGGAAAACCGCCGGGAAAACCGCCGCGAAGGCCGCGTCCGAGTCCACCGCGAAGTCCACCCCGAAGACCACCGTGAAAGCCGCGCAGGCAGGAAAGAAGCCCGGAGCGAAGCCCGGAACGAAGGCCGGAGCGAAGGCCGGAACGAAACCGGAATCGCATCTGGCGATGGTCCGCCGGGCCCGCAGGATCAACCGTGAGCTCGCCGAGCTCTACCCGTACGCCCACCCCGAGCTGGACTTCAGGAACCCCTTCGAGCTTCTCGTCGCCACGGTGCTCTCCGCCCAGACCACCGACCTGAGGGTCAACCAGACCACCCCCGCGCTCTTCGCCGCCTACCCCACTCCCGAGGACATGGCCGCGGCCGTCCCGGAGGAACTGGAAGAGCTCATTCGGCCGACCGGCTTCTTCCGGGCCAAGACCAAGTCCCTGATAGGCCTCTCCGTGGCGATCAGAGACAATTTCGGCGGTGAGGTGCCGGGGCGCCTTGCTGATCTCGTCACGCTTCCCGGGGTCGGCCGCAAGACCGCCAATGTCGTTCTCGGGAATGCCTTCGGCGTTCCGGGCATCACGGTCGACACCCACTTCGGGCGCCTGGTCCGCCGCTGGAAGTGGACGGAGCAGGAGGACCCGGAGAAGGTCGAGGCCGAGGTCGGCGCGATCTTCCCCAAGAGTGAGTGGACGATGCTTTCCCACCGCGTCGTCTTCCACGGCCGCCGCATCTGTCACGCCCGCAAGCCCGCCTGCGGCGCCTGTCCGATCGCCCCGCTCTGCCCGGCGTACGGGGAGGGCGAGACGGACCCGGAGAAGGCCAGGAAGCTGCTGAAGTACGAGATGGGCGGTCAGCCCGGCCAGCGGTTGAGCCCGCCGCCGGACTACCCGGGCAAGCCCGCGCCGGCCCTGGGAGCCGGCTGACGTACTGCGCTCGCTCCGGAACGAAATGCGTGACGACAGGCGTTGTGAGACGAGGGGTGCCTATGAAGACGCACGAACAGAGCACGCAAGAGCAGAGCACGCAAGAGCAGGACTCGCACAAACAGAGCGCGCACGAGCAGGCGCGGCGTGATCGCGTCGCGGAGGCTTCGACGGCGCCTGCGGCGGTCAGCCCGGCGGCGGCCGTTGCGGCGGCCGCCGCCGCAACGGCGGATGCGGCACACGACTCCGCCGTCACCGTCACGGCCGAGGGCCTGCCCGACTGGCTCGACCCCGTGGCCAGTGCCTCACGGACCATCGAGCCCGACCAGCTCAGCCGCTTTCTGCCGCCCGAGAGCGGCGCCGGGCGGCAGTCCGCCGTACTCGTACTGTTCGGCGAGGGCGAGCGAGGGCCCGAGCTGCTCCTCATGGAGCGAGCCGGAAGCCTGCGTTCCCATGCTGGGCAGCCTTCCTTCCCCGGTGGCGCCCTGGACCCGGAGGACGGCGACCAGGCGACGACAGGGCCGCTCAGGGCCGCGCTGCGGGAGGCCCGGGAGGAGACCGGCCTCGATCCGCGCGGGGTCCAGCTCTTCGGCGTGCTGCCCCGGCTCTACATCCCCGTGAGCGGCTTCGTCGTGACGCCGGTTCTCGGCTGGTGGCGGTCGCCGAGCCCGGTCGGCGTGGTCGATCCGGGTGAGACGGCCCGGGTCTTCACCGTTCCCGTGGCGGATCTCACGGATCCGGCCAATCGCGCGACCGCGGTCCATCCGAGTGGCCATCGGGGCCCGGCATTTCTGGTCGAATCCGCCCTGGTCTGGGGTTTCACGGCCGGAGTGATCGACCGCATTCTCCACTTCGCGGGCTGGGAGCGCCCGTGGGACACCGCCAGGCAGGTGCCGCTCGACTGGCGCGCATGACAGGCTGACCCCCGTGCTGCGCCGTCCGGCCCCGCCCGGACCCAGCCGAACGAACGGGCCCGGTGACGAATCTGCGAGGCTATAGACGGTGAACGTGCTGGACATCCTGCTGCTGGTCGCCGCCGTGTGGTTCGCGGTCATCGGCTATCGCCAGGGGTTCGTCGTCGGCATCTTGTCGGTGATCGGGTTCCTGGGAGGCGGTCTCGTCGCCGTCTATCTGCTGCCGGTCCTGTGGGACCAGCTGACGAACGGCTCCGAGGTCTCGTCGACCGCAGCCGTCGTGGCCGTCGTCATCGTGATCGTCTGCGCCTCGGTGGGGCAGGCATTCACCACCCACTTGGGAAACAAGCTCCGCCGCTACATCACGTGGTCACCCGCGCGCGCCCTCGATGCCACCGGCGGCGCCCTGGTCAACGTCGTTGCGATGCTGCTGGTCGCCTGGCTCATCGGTTCGGCGCTGGCGGGCACATCACTGCCGACTCTGGGCAAGGAGGTCCGCAGCTCCTCGGTTCTGCTCGGCATCTCCCGCGTGATGCCCAACCAGGCCTCCACCTGGTTCACGGACTTCTCCTCCGTCCTCGCGCAGAACGGCTTCCCGCAGGTCTTCAGTCCCTTCGCCAACGAGCCGATCACCGAGGTCCGCGCCCCGGACCCGGCGCTGGTCGGCAGCCCCGTGGCGGCCCGCGCCAAGGAGTCCATCGTCAAGGTCGTCGGTACGGCCCCGAGCTGCGGCAAGGTTCTCGAAGGCACCGGTTTCGTCTTCTCCGACCGCCGGGTGATGACCAACGCCCACGTCGTCGGCGGCGTCGACGAACCGACCGTCCAGATCGGCGGCCAGGGGCGGCTGTACGACGCGAAGGTCGTCCTCTACGACTGGCGGCGCGACATCGCCGTACTCGACGTACCGGATCTTCGCGCGAAGCCGCTGAAGTTCACCGACACCGACCACGACGCCCGGACCGGGAACAGCGCCATCGTCGCGGGCTTCCCGGAGAACGGCTCGTACGACGTGCGTGCCGCGCGCGTCCGGGGCCGCATCGACGCCGATGGCCCGGACATCTACCGCCGGGGCACCGTTCGCCGCGACGTGTACTCGCTCTACGCGACGGTCCGGCAGGGCAACTCCGGCGGACCACTGCTGACCCCCGACGGAAAGGTCTACGGGGTCGTGTTCGCGAAATCGCTCGACGACCCCGAGACCGGCTACGCCCTGACAGCCGACGAGATCCGCCAGGACATCGCGCACGGCCGCTCCGCCAACCAGCAGGTCGACAGCCAGTCGTGCGCGCTCTAGGGTCTGTTTCTTGGATCATGTTCGGAGCCAGATCGCGAGGGCCGCGAGGGTGACGGTGCCGAGGTAGATGTAGGCGCGTTTCTCGTAGCGG
>NZ_JBIVON010000004.1:480857-676070 GCF_044754145.1 Streptomyces sp. NPDC093149 | reverse complement strand
CTGCAGGGGGGACCCTGTGGGAGAGTAGGACGCCGCCGAACTCCTTTTACGGGAAGCCCCGTGTCCTTGTGGCACGGGGCTTTTCCGCGTTTCAGAACCCATTCATGCCGTCGTTCGGCTCTGCCGGCTCTGCCTGTCCTCCTCCGGGTCGGCGACATCGGTGCGACGTGGCGAGACGGCCAGTGGGGCGAGAGGGCCGGTGGGGTGGATGAGGGCTCATCAGAATCTTCTGTGGCCAGTGGTTTTGAGTACCCCTGAGTTCAGGGTATGCTTTACCTCGTTGCCACAGCGCAGCAGGCCCCAATAGCTCAGTCGGTAGAGCGTCTCCATGGTAAGGAGAAGGTCTGCGGTTCGATTCCGCATTGGGGCTCAGTGAAAACAAAGGCCCCCGCCGTTCGGCGGGGGCCTTTCGCATGTTCGGTGCGTCCTTACCCAGTGCCCGTGTGGTGCGAATCGAGGCGGGCGATCTCGTCGTTGAGAGGCGCAAGGCCCCTGCGGCCACGTTCTCCGCCAAGTGGTTCGGATTGCCGGTGCCGGGGATGGCAAGGACGTGTGAACCCTGATGCAGCGTCCAGGCCAGCCGTACCTGCGCCGCTGTCACACCGTGCGCGTGGGCGACGGCGAGCAGTTCGTCCGCGTCGGAGCCCCCGGAGCGTGTGGCACCCGCGCCCTGCTCACGTCCCTGGCCGGCCAGGGCGAAGAAGGGGGCGAATGCGATGCCTCGCTCACCACAGATTCGCAGGACGTTATCCGTGCCCGCGCTGGGCGTATCGAGGCCGTAGCGGTTCTGTACACAGACCACCGGGGCGATGGCCCGGGCCTCGGTCAGATGGACTGCCTTGACTCCGGAGATGCCGAGGTGGCGTACGAGGCCCGCCTCGCGCAGCTCGGACAGTGCACCGAAGTGCTCGGAGAGCGACTCCTGGCCCATGAGACGCAGATTCACCAGATCGAGGTGGTCGCGCCCCAGTTGGCGCAGATTCTCCTCGACCTGGCCGCGCTGCTCGTCCGGCCTCACGGGGGCGATCCACTCGCCCGAGGCGTCCCGTCGCGGACCGACCTTGGTGGCTGTCACCAGGTCCTCGGGGTACGGGGCGAGCGCCCGGTTGATCAGCTCGTTGGCAGACCGCAGAGACGAGAAGTAGAACGTGGCGGTGTCGATGTGGTTCACACCGAGCTCGATCGCCCGTCGGAGCACGCCGATCGACTGCTCACGGTTGCTCGGGGTGCCCAGATGGAAGGCTGCGTTGCCGGTCAGGCGCATCGCACCGAAGCCGAGCCGATTGACTGTCAGATCGCCGAGTTCCCACGTACCCGCGGCTGATGCGCTGATCGTCTTTGGGTTCATGGGCCGCAGTTCCGCAGCGGGCCCGAGCCTCGATGGAATGTGTTCAGAGGGTGGGGGGTTCGGGGACACGCATGGCGAGGATGGCCATGTCGTCGGAAGCCGGATCCACGGCGAAGCGTTCGACTGCCCGCAGGATGCGTGCCGCCACCGCGCCGGCCGTCAGACCGGTACACGTGGAGAGGACGTCCGCCAGACCGTCGTCGCCGAGCATGCGGGTGCCCTCACGGCGTTCGGTGACGCCGTCGGTCACGCACAGCAGGACGTCGCCCGGGGCCAGGGTGACCGTCTGCTCGTACAGTTCGAGGTCCTCGATCACGCCCAGCAGCGGCTGAGGTTCGGCCGCTGCCTCGACCGAGCCGTCCTGACGCAGGCGCAGCGGCAGGGGGTGGCCCGCGCAGACCACCTTCAGGAGCGCGCTCCCGTCCTCCTGGGGCCACAGCTCCCCGTACAGGAGGGTCAGGAAGCGGCTGCGGGCTCCCTCGTCCAGGATGGCGGCGTTGAGACGCTCGAGGACCGCCGGGCCGCCGAAGCCCTCGCGGGCGAGGAGGCGCAGGGCGTGGCGGGCGAGGCCCGTGACGGCCGCGGCCTCCGGACCCGTTCCGCAGACGTCGCCGATGGCGAAGCCGTAGGCACCGTCGCGGATCGGGAAGACGTCGTAGAAGTCGCCACCGACCTCGTTGCCCTCGCCCGCCGCGCGGTAGATGACCTCGATCTCGACATTGGGGACCTCGGGCAGCCCCGGCGGCAGCAGGCTGCGCTGGAGGGACTGACTGATCGCCATGCGCTCCGAGTAGAGGCGGGCGTTGTCGAGTGCGAGGGCGGCACGGCGGGAGAGGTCCTCGGCCAGTTCCAGGATCTCCTGGCGGAAGTGGTCGTCGGAGGGCTTTCCGAGCGTGAGCATGCCGATGACGCGGTTTCGGGCGACGAGTGGCAGGACCACTGTCTCTCCACCCACCGCGGCGGCGGTGGCGAGTGTCGTACGGGCGCCGGAGCCGAGCCCGTCGGGCTCACCGAGGCCGAGCGTACGCATCGAGGCGCGCAGGGCCGCCTGATGGGCGGCCGCGGTCGGGGCCGTCCAGACCCGGGCACCGGGGGTCGGTACGGGGTCGGGGGGAGCGATCCTGGAGAGCAGAGCCTTCAGACCGTCGATGCGCTCCTCGTCCTCGTGCAGGACGTAGGAGAGGTAGGGCTCCGAGGACTGGTCGGCGATCGTGTAGACGGCGCACCAGGTGGCCAGGGTAGGGACCGTCATCTGGGCCATCAGGGCCAGGGTCTGGTCCCGGTCGAGGGTGCCGGCGAGCAGATCGGACGCCTCGACGAGGAAGGAGAGGGAACCGCGGCGCAGGCGCTCCAGTTCGCCGAGCCGGGCCGACTCGACGGCCAGCGCGATGCGGTCCGCGGCGAACTGGAGGCGCAGGGCCTCCTCGTTGGAGTAGCGGCCGGCGGCTTCCGCGGCGACGCCGAGCGAGCCCGTCAGACGTCCCTCGACCTTCAACGGGACGGTGACGACCGAGCGCATCCCCGTACCCCCGAGCAGCGGGACGGCGCCGGGGACGTGGTCGAGGTCTTCGTGGACGGCGGGCATCCGTGCGGAGCCGTAACGTCCGGTACCGGCCTCCACCGGAACCCGGGCGAAACGCTGACGGGCGGAGGGCAGGCCGGTCGTGGCCCGTACCTCCAGTTCCGTCTCGTCGTCCGTCGCCAGCAGCAGGAAGGCCGAGTCGGCGTCGAGCATGTCGCGCGCCCGTTCGACCGTGCGCTGGAGCAGGCCGTCGAGGTCGTCGGGGGCGGGGGAGCCGATGAAGATCTCGAACGGGTCCGCCTTGCGGTGCTCGGTGTTCGCGTCGGACACGGGTGCGCGTGCGGGGGACTGGAGGACGGCGCGTTCGTAGTCGCGGACGAGCAGGCAGACCGTGGACGGTTCACCGCCGGTGTCGCGGACCCGGAGGTGCGAGGCGTAGACGGGGATGGTGCGGCCGTCGGCGCCGCGGATTCCGTAACTGCCCTCCCAGCGTGAGAGTTGCAGTGCTTCGACGATGCCCGTATTGGTGCCGGGTGTCTGCGGCCAGGCGGTGAAGTCGGTGAGCTGCTTCCCGGTGACCTGGTCCACGGCGTATCCGAAGAGGAACGCGGCGTCCTCGTTCCAGGCGGCGATGGAGCCGGTGCTGTCGATCTGCACGACGGCCACCCGGACGCGCTCGTCGGCGACCGGGAGCAGGCCGACCGGGAGCAGGGGACCGGCGGAACGGATGCCCACCGGGCGCTCGGGAAGATCGAGCTGGAACCAGACATGTTTGTGGGTGGGCGAATACTCGACGCCCCACCGGGAGGCGAGTGCCGCGCAGAGCAGCAGCCCGCGGCCGTTCTCACGGTCCGGGCTGCCGAATTGCGGCCCCGAGCTCTGGAGCGGGACCTCGCGCTCCGGATAGTGGTCGGAGACCTCGATGCGGACGCCGTCCTCCGTACGCAGGCACAGCACGTCCGCGGCGGTGCCCGCGTGCACCACCGCGTTGGTCACGAGCTCGCTGGTGAGGACGACGGCGTCGTCGACGACATCCGCGTATCCCCATCCCTGGAGCGTGTCACGGACGAATGCGCGGGCGGTCGCGACCGAGCGCCCGACCGGGTCGAAGGTGGCAGCCGCGCGCGCGGTGATCACAGCACTCCCCATTTGGTGTCTCGTCGCTTCCCCGAGTCCTGTGCCCGTTTCTCGCCGCTTCGATTCGCCTGCCAGGCTAGACGCTCGGTCTCGGTGCCGGATACACGAGGGCCGACTTCGGGCAGGAACGGTGAGGAACAGGAACGTGACGGGACAAGTGTGGGCTTCCCGACAGGGTGATGTGGGGCAACCCTTGGAGGCTGCACCCTGATCGGGTGGGGCCTGGTACGTTTCAACGATTTGACGTCCGCATGGTCACCCGTCGACGGTGGGCTGTGGCGGTGAGCCAATGAGGAACTGGGCAAGCTCCCAGACAAGGACCGAGCTAAACGGTCAACCCCTGCGGGAGGGATCACGGTGGAGTCTGGCGTGGCGGCGCGGGGATCAGGCACGCGCACAAAAGGCGGACAGTCCGTGAAGAAGCAGCGCAATGGAACCATCGAGGTCGACGCGGCGGCACTCAACAGATTGCTGGCGGGCCTGGTGGCCATGCGAGACGGGAATTTCCGCAGGCGCCTGACCGTCTCGGGCGACGGCGTGATGACGGAGATCGCGGCAGTCTTCAACGAAGTAGCCGACCGCAATCTCCATCTCACCGGCGAGCTGGCTCGGGTGCGGCGGGTCGTCGGGCGTGAGGGGAAGCTCGCGGAACGGCTGGAGACGGGTGCCTGCGAGGGCTCCTGGGCCGCAGCCATCGACGCCTCCAACGAACTGGTCGACGATCTGGCCCGTCCGGTCTCGGAGGTCGGCCGGGTGCTGTCGGCGGTGGCCGACGGTGATCTGGAACAGCGCATGGAGCTGCGGTCGCACACCTCCGACGAGACGGTGCGCCCGCTGCGCGGTGAGTTCCTGAAGGTTGCCCGTACGGTCAACAACCTGGTCGACCAGCTGTCGGCGTTCACCGAGCAGGTGACACGGGTCGCGGTCGAGGTGGGTACCGAGGGGAAGCTGGGTGGACAGGCCCAGGTGCGCGGCATGTCCGGTTCGTGGAAAGACCTCACGGACTCCGTGAACACCATGGCCTACCGGCTGACCGCACAGGTGCGGGACATCGCCCTGGTGACGACGGCAGTCGCCAAGGGTGATCTGTCACGGAAGGTCACCGTGCACGTGGCCGGCGAGATGCTTCAGCTGAAGAACACCGTCAACACGATGGTCGACCAGCTGTCGTCGTTCTCCTCCGAGGTGACCCGGGTCGCCCGCGAGGTGGGCACGGAGGGCGAGCTGGGCGGGCAGGCGACCGTGCCCGGTGTGGCAGGGGTCTGGAAGGACCTGACCGACTCCGTCAACACGATGGCCGGGAACCTGACCTCCCAGGTGCGCGGGATCGCCGAGGTGACGACCGCCGTCGCCAACGGTGACCTCTCCCAGAAGGTCACGGTGAGCGCCCGCGGCGAGGTCGCCCAGCTCGCCGAGACGATCAACCAGATGACCGAGACGCTGCGCACCTTCGCCGACGAGGTGACGCGTGTGGCGAGCGAGGTCGGCGGCGAGGGCCTGCTCGGCGGCCAGGCCCAGGTGCCGGGTGCCGCGGGCACCTGGAAGGACCTCACCGATTCGGTTAACACGGTCTTCCGCAACCTGACGACCCAGGTGCGCGACATCGCGCAGGTGACCACGGCAGTGGCCAGTGGT
This sequence comes from Streptomyces sp. NPDC093149, assembly GCF_044754145.1. Classification (NCBI taxonomy): domain Bacteria; kingdom Bacillati; phylum Actinomycetota; class Actinomycetes; order Kitasatosporales; family Streptomycetaceae; genus Streptomyces; species Streptomyces sp. NPDC093149. The sequence goes on along the minus strand of NZ_JBIVON010000004.1, from coordinate 670,428 downwards.
GACCTGTCGCAGAAGGTCACCGTCAACGTGGCCGGCGAGATGCTGGAGCTGAAGAACACCGTCAACACGATGGTCGACCAGCTTCAGTCGTTCGGGTCCGAGGTGACGAGGGTCGCCCGGGAGGTCGGTGTCGAGGGCCGGCTGGGCGGCCAGGCGGAGGTGCCGGGTGCCGCGGGCACGTGGAAGGACCTCACCGATTCGGTGAACACCGCTTTCCGCAACCTGACCGGTCAGGTGCGGGACATCGCCCAGGTGACCACGGCGGTCGCCAACGGTGATCTGTCGCAGAAGGTCACCGTCGACGTGGCCGGCGAGATGCTGGAGCTGAAGAACACCGTCAACACCATGGTGGCGCAGCTGTCCAACTTCGCCGACCAGGTGACGCGGATGGCCCGCGACGTGGGCACGGAGGGGCGCCTCGGCGGCCAGGCACGGGTCGACGGTGTCTCCGGTACGTGGAAGGAGCTCACCGACTCCGTCAACTTCATGGCAGGAAACCTGACCTCCCAGGTGCGCCAGATCGCGCAGGTGACCACGGCGGTGGCGCGGGGCGACCTGTCGCAGAAGATCGACGTGGACGCGCGCGGCGAGATCCTGGAGCTGAAGAACACCATCAACACGATGGTCGACCAGCTCTCCGCCTTCGCCGAGCAGGTGACGCGGGTGGCCCGCGAGGTGGGTACGGACGGGCGGCTCGGCGGCCAGGCACAGGTGCCCGGCGTCGCCGGTGTGTGGCGCGATCTGACGGACTCGGTGAACGGCATGGCCGGCAATCTCACCGATCAGGTCCGCAGCATCGCCCAGGTCGCCACGGCGGTGGCGCGGGGCGACCTGTCGCAGAAGATCGACGTGGACGCGCGCGGCGAGATCCTGGAACTGAAGAACACCCTCAACACGATGGTCGACCAGCTCTCGAACTTCGCCGAGCAGGTGACGCGGGTAGCGCGTGAGGTGGGGACGGAAGGCATGCTCGGCGGCCAGGCCGAGGTGCAGGGTGTGTCCGGTACGTGGAAGGACCTCACCCAGTCCGTCAACGGGATGGCGAACAACCTGACCCTCCAGGTCCGTAACATCGCCGAGGTCACCACCGCGGTCGCCAAGGGCGATCTGTCCAAGAAGATCACCGTCGACGCCAAGGGGGAGATCCTCGAACTCGTGACGACGGTCAACACCATGGTCGACCAGCTGCTCAACTTCGCCGACGAGGTGACGCGGGTCGCCCGCGAAGTGGGTACCGAGGGAATCCTCGGCGGTCAGGCCCGGGTGCGTGGTGCGACGGGTATCTGGAAGGATCTCAGCGACAACGTCAACCTGATGGCCAACAACCTGACCAGCCAGGTGCGGAACATCTCCCGGGTCTCGTCCGCGGTCGCCACGGGCGACCTGACGAAGAAGGTCACCGTCGAGGCGCGCGGCGAGATCGCCGAGCTCGCCGACACCGTCAACACGATGGTGACGACGCTGTCCTCGTTCGCCGACGAGGTGACGCGGGTCGCCCGTGAGGTGGGCACGGAAGGTGAGCTGGGCGGCCAGGCACGCGTTCCGGGTGTCTCCGGTACGTGGAAGGACCTCACCGAGTCCGTGAACTCGATGGCGTCCAATCTGACCGGTCAGGTGCGGCAGATCGCCACGGTCACCACGGCCATCGCCAAGGGCGACCTCACCAAGAAGATCGACATCGACGCGCGCGGTGAGATCCAGGAGCTGAAGAACACCATCAACACGATGGTCGATCAGCTGTCCTCGTTCGCCGAGCAGGTGACCCGTGTAGCCCGTGAGGTGGGCACGGAGGGGCAGTTGGGTGGCCAGGCCCGGGTCCGGGACGTCGACGGCACCTGGCGCGACCTCACCGAGTCGGTGAACGAGATGGCCGGGAACCTCACCCGTCAGGTGCGGGCCATCGCGGCCGTCGCCACGGCGGTCACCCGCGGCGATCTCAATCTCAAGATCGATGTGGACGCGTCCGGCGAGATCCAGGCACTGCAGGACAACATCAATACGATGATCGCCAACCTGCGTGACACCACGGCCACCAACAAGGAGCAGGACTGGCTCAAGGGCAATCTCGCCCGGATCTCCGGTCTGATGCAGGGTCGGCGTGATCTCGACGACGTGGCCTCGCTGATCATGAGCGAGCTGACTCCGGTCGTCTCCGCGCAGCACGGTGCGTTCTTCCTGGCCATGCCGACCGGTGACACCGACGCGGTGGGGCCGGAGAGTGACAAGGACAGCTCGTACGAACTCCGGATGAGGGGCAGCTACGGATACTCGGCGGGTTCGATGCCGACTTCGTTCCGGCCCGGTGAGACGCTGATCGGCACCGCGGCGGAGGAGAAGCGGACGATTCAGGTGGACAATGTTCCGCCTGGATATCTGAAGATTTCCTCCGGGCTCGGTGAGGCGCCGCCCGCGCATGTGATCGTGCTGCCGGTGCTGTTCGAGGGGAAGGTCCTCGGTGTGATCGAACTTGCCTCGTTCCAGCCGTTCACCCATATCCAGCGGGACTTCCTCAATCAGCTCGCCGAGATGATCGCGACGAGCGTCAACACCATCAGCGTCAACACGAAGACCGAGAAGCTCCTTGAGCAGTCGCAGGAGCTGGCCGAGCAATTGAGGGACCGTTCGAAGGAGCTGGAGATCCGCCAGCAGGCGCTTCAGGCCTCCAACGCCGAGCTGGAGGAGAAGGCCGAGCTGCTGGCCCAGCAGAACCGCGACATCGAGGTCAAGAACACCGAGATCGAGGACGCCCGGCAGGTCCTGGAGGAACGCGCCGAACAGCTCGCGGTCTCGATGCGCTACAAGTCCGAGTTCCTGGCAAACATGTCGCACGAGTTGCGTACCCCGCTCAACTCGCTGCTCATTCTGGCCAAGCTGCTCGCGGACAACGCCGAGGGGAATCTCTCGCCGAAGCAGGTGGAGTTCGCCGAGACGATCCACGGGGCCGGTTCCGACCTGCTGCAGTTGATCAATGACATCCTCGACCTGACGAAGGTCGAGGCGGGCAAGATGGATGTCAGTCCGACCAGGATCGCGCTGGTCCAGCTGGTCGACTATGTGGAGGCGACCTTCCGGCCGCTGACCGCGGAGAAGGGGCTCGACTTCTCCGTACGGGTGTCGCCGGAGCTTCCCGCGACGCTGCACACGGACGAGCAGAGGCTGCTCCAGGTGCTGCGCAATCTCCTTTCCAACGCGGTGAAGTTCACCGACAGCGGAGCGGTCGAGCTGGTGATCCGGCACGCCAGCACGGATGTGCCGAACGCCATCCGTGAGCAGCTGCTGGAGGCCGGATCGCTGCATGACGCCGACGCCGATCTGATCGCCTTCTCGGTCACCGACACCGGCATCGGGATCGCGTCCAGCAAGATGCTGGTGATCTTCGAGGCGTTCAAGCAGGCCGACGGGACGACCAGTCGCAAGTACGGCGGCACGGGACTCGGCCTGTCCATCAGCCGGGAGATCGCGCGGCTGCTGGGCGGTGAGATCCACGCGGCGAGCGAGCCGGGCCGCGGCTCGACGTTCACGCTGTATCTGCCGCTGCACCCGAGCGAGCTGCCGCCGCAGGGCTATCCGCAGGTGGGTCCGGGGGCCGTCGAGGCACACGGTGCAGTGGTCGAGGAGGGTCCGTTCACGGGCGTCCGTCCGGGCGTCGGCCCGGCGGTGAGTGTGCACGATCCGGCCGGAGCCGGCGGACCGGCGCGGAGCCGCAAGCCCCTGGGGAGCTCGGTGCGACGGCTCGCGCTGCCGTCGCGCGCCGCCGCACCGGCGTCTGCACAGGAGCCGTGGGCGCTCGGCGGGCAGGAGGAACCGGAGGTGCGCAGGACGTTCCGGTTCCACGGCGAGAAGGTGCTGATCGTCGACGACGACATCCGTAACGTCTTCGCGCTCACCAGCGTGCTGGAGCAGCACGGTCTCGCCGTGCTGTACGCGGAGAACGGGCGGGTGGGCATCGAAGTCCTGGAACAGCACGACGATGTGACGGTCGTACTGATGGACATCATGATGCCGGAGATGGACGGCTATGCCACGACGGCGGCGATCCGCAGGATGCCGCAGTTCGCGGGGCTGCCGATCGTCGCGCTCACGGCCAAGGCCATGAAGGGCGACCGGGAGAAGGCCATCGAATCCGGCGCTTCCGACTATGTCACCAAGCCTGTCGATCCTGATCATCTCCTCTCCGTAATGGAGCAGTGGATGCGCGGAGAGTGATCATTTATTGAGGGAATCGCGATGAGTTGATGATTGGCTGTGCTCACAGGGGTGTGAGAAGGCGCTGTACGGGGAACCTTCTGGTCCCCCACCGCGTTTTTCCTGTGTGCACAGTGACATCGCGGTGACAGGGTGTGGCGACGGGCGGGGTGCAGCTACCATGACCGGCACAAGGACGGACGGCGCAAGGGAGTCGTCCCCTGGGGCGGCGCCCGGTGCAATTCCGGGGCGAGGAGGACGGGCCATGGTGCAGAAGGCCAAGATCCTCCTGGTCGATGACCGGCCGGAGAATCTGCTGGCGCTGGAGGCCATCCTCTCTGCGCTCGATCAGACCCTGGTACGGGCATCGTCAGGGGAGGAAGCGCTCAAAGCGCTGCTCACGGACGACTTCGCGGTCATTCTGCTGGACGTCCAGATGCCGGGCATGGACGGTTTCGAAACGGCCGCGCACATCAAGCGGCGGGAACGGACCCGGGACATCCCGATCATCTTCCTCACCGCGATCAATCACGGTCCGCATCACACCTTCAGGGGTTACGCGGCGGGCGCGGTGGACTACATCTCGAAGCCGTTCGACCCGTGGGTGCTGCGGGCCAAGGTCTCGGTCTTCGTCGAGCTGTACATGAAGAACTGCAAGCTGCGCGAACAGGCGGCGTTGCTGCGGCTCCAGCTCGAAGGCGATGTCAACGGCGACACGGGCCACGAGAACGAGCCCGCGGGACTGCTGGCCGAACTCTCGGCGCGTCTCGCAGCCGTCGAGGAGCAGGCCGAAGCGCTGTCCAAGCAGCTCGACGACGAGTCGGCGGACGCCGCGGCCGTGGCCACCGCCGCCCACCTGGAGCGGAAGCTGACCGGCCTGCGCCGGGCGCTCGACGCGCTGGAACCCGGCACCGGAAGCGGCGCGAGCGTCGTTCCCTCGTAATATCGTGCCGCGGCGCGGAGCCACGGCGGGAGCGGTCCGGCCGTGCGACCTGCCGTCGGCCAACGGCGCTTGTCCGGGGCTTCGACCCAACTTCCCTGCCGCCCGGCCCGTTCGACAGCGGGAACGAGGGCTTCCACCGGTACGGACACGTGAGAGCGCGTCAGTTTGCTGCCTCTGCAAGGCGACACGGACGGGTGAAGCGGCAGGCGCGCGTGTTCACGGCCGTCGACACCGGTAACCTCGGCACCATGGCCTCACGTACGTCCGGCAAGGGTTCCCAGGGCACGGCGGGCACCGCGAAGCGCGTCGGCCGTACCGCGGGGCCGGCCAAGAAAGCCGCGCCCGCGAAGAAGACCGCCGCGAAGAAGACCGCGCCTGCGAAGAAAGCTCCCGCCAAGAAAGCGGCCGCGCCCAAACCGGCACCGTCGCCCACCGGTGGTGTGTATCGGGTGGCTCGTGCCGTCTGGCTCGGCGCGGCCCACGCCGTGGGTGCGATGTTCCGCGGCGTGGGCCGCGGTGCCAAGGGACTCGATCCCGCACACCGCAAGGACGGCGTCGCCCTGCTGCTGCTCGGCCTCGCGCTGGTCGTCGCCGCGGGTACCTGGTCGAATCTGCGCGGACCCGTCGGTGACCTCGTCGAGATGCTCGTCACCGGGGCCTTCGGGCGACTCGATCTGCTGGTGCCCATACTGCTCGGCACCATCGCGGTACGGCTGATCCGCTACCCGGAGAAGCCCGAGGCCAACGGCCGTATCGTCATCGGGCTCTCCGCCCTGGTCATCGGGGTGCTCGGGCAGGTGCACATCGCATGCGGATCGCCCGGCCGGGGAGACGGCACCACGGCGATGCAGGACGCGGGCGGACTCATCGGCTGGGCGGCCTCCAAGCCGCTGATCTACACGATGGGTGAGGTTCTCGCCGTACCGCTGCTGCTGCTGCTCACCGTCTTCGGGCTGCTGGTCGTCACCGCCACCCCGGTGAACGCCATTCCGCAGCGGCTGCGTCTGCTCGGCACCAAGCTGGGCATCCTCGACCCGGTCCACGACCCCGAGGCGGACGAGGAGAACGACGACGAGCGCTACGACGAGCAGTGGCGCGAGTCGCTCCCCGCCCGCTCCCGCCGCTCCTCCGCACGCCGTTCTGAAACATCCGCGGAGTACGACCCCGACCGGGCGGAGGCCGACGCTCTCTCCAAGCGCCCGAGGCCGCGCAGGCCTTCCGTGCAGCCCGCGATGAACCGCACCATGGACGCGGTGGATGTGGCCGCGGCCGCGGCCGCGGCGCTCGACGGGGCGGTGCTCAACGGCATGCCGCCCTCGCCGATCGTCGCCGACCTCACCCAGGGCGTCTCCGTCGAGCGTGAACGCCCGGGTACGCCGGTGCCGGGCGCCAGGGAGGGCGAACCCGCCACCGGGGGAGGCAAGCCGGACAAACGGGCGGTGCCCGCGGGTGGTGTTCCCGATCTGACGAAGCCCGCGCCCGACCGGTCGCAGTCCGAGCCGCTGCCGGCCCGCGCCGAACAGCTGCAGCTCTCCGGCGACATCACCTACTCGCTGCCCTCGCTCGACCTGTTGGAGCGTGGTGGCCCGGGCAAGACCCGCAGCGCCGCCAACGACGCGATCGTCGCGTCCCTGACGAACGTCTTCACCGAGTTCAAGGTCGACGCCGCCGTGACCGGCTTCACCCGCGGACCGACGGTCACCCGCTACGAGGTGGAGCTCGGTCCTGCGGTGAAGGTCGAGCGGATCACCGCGCTCGCCAAGAACATCGCGTACGCCGTCGCCAGCCCCGACGTCCGGATCATCTCCCCGATCCCGGGCAAGTCGGCGGTCGGCATCGAGATCCCCAACACCGACCGGGAGATGGTCAACCTCGGCGATGTGCTGCGCCTCGCGGACGCCGCCGAGGACGACCACCCGATGCTGGTCGCGCTCGGCAAGGACGTCGAGGGCGGCTATGTGATGGCCAACCTGGCGAAGATGCCGCACGTCCTGGTGGCCGGTGCGACGGGTTCCGGCAAGTCGTCCTGCATCAACTGCCTGATCACCTCGGTCATGGTGCGGGCGACGCCGGACGACGTCCGCATGGTGCTGGTCGACCCCAAGCGGGTCGAGCTGACCGCGTACGAGGGCATCCCGCACCTGATCACACCGATCATCACCAACCCCAAGCGCGCCGCCGAGGCTCTCCAGTGGGTCGTACGGGAGATGGACCTCCGGTACGACGACCTCGCCGCGTTCGGATACCGGCACATCGACGACTTCAACCAGGCCGTCCGCAACGGCAAGGTCAAGCCGCCGGAGGGCAGCGAGCGCGAGCTCTCGCCGTACCCGTACCTGCTCGTGATCGTCGACGAGCTGGCCGACCTGATGATGGTCGCTCCGCGTGATGTGGAGGATGCCATCGTCCGTATCACCCAACTGGCCCGCGCCGCCGGTATCCACCTGGTGCTCGCGACGCAGCGGCCCTCGGTCGACGTCGTCACTGGTCTGATCAAGGCGAACGTGCCTTCACGGCTCGCCTTCGCGACCTCCTCGCTGGCCGACAGCCGCGTCATCCTCGACCAGCCCGGTGCCGAGAAGCTGATCGGAAAGGGTGACGGTCTGTTCCTGCCGATGGGGGCCAACAAGCCCACCCGTATGCAGGGTGCCTTCGTCACCGAGGACGAGGTCGCGGCCATCGTCCAGCACTGCAAGGATCAGATGGCGCCGGTCTTCCGCGAGGACGTGGTGGTCGGAGCGGCCAAGAAGAAGGAGATCGACGAGGACATCGGCGACGACCTGGACCTGCTGTGCCAGGCCGCCGAGCTGGTCGTCTCCACCCAGTTCGGTTCCACCTCGATGCTGCAGCGCAAGCTGCGGGTCGGCTTCGCCAAGGCCGGCCGGCTGATGGACCTGATGGAGTCGCGAAACATCGTCGGTCCGAGTGAGGGATCCAAGGCCCGCGACGTCCTGGTGAAACCGGACGAGCTGGACGGGGTGTTGGCACTGATCCGCGGGGAATCCGCTTCGTAGGTGAAGTACGGGCAACCGTTTCGCCGGGTCGTACGTCAAGTTGAAGGGAGGGACGGCAAAATTGTCCTTCTCGGGGTGGCCCGGTGAAGCCGACGGCGTTCGAGTCTGATGGCGTACAAAGTCCTTCCTCCCGGTTGCCCCACCCTTTCGTACCCCCCCTAGACTGAACATCCAGCAGGTGGCTCACGCTCGAAAGGCGCCCCCGTGTCCATCGGCAACTCCCCCGAAGACGACCGGCCTTCGATCGGTCGAGTGCTCCAGCAGGCTCGTATCGCCGCAGGTATCACGGTCGAAGAAATCAGTTCGTCCACCCGGGTGCGCATCCCCATCGTGCACGCGATCGAAGAGGACGACTTCTCCCGCTGCGGCGGCGACGTGTATGCGCGCGGCCATATCCGTACCTTGGCGCGTGCCGTCGGCATCGATCCGGAACCGCTGGTTTCGCAGTTCGACGCCGAGCACGGCGGCCGTCCCGCACCCACGCCCGCGGCGCCGCTGTTCGAGGCCGAGAGAATCCGTTCCGAGCCCCGGCGGCCCAACTGGACCGCGGCCATGGTCGCGGCGATCGTCGCCGTCGTCGGGTTCGTCGGCTTCACCTTCTTCAAGGGCGGCGACGACACCCCCAAGACCACTCAGGTCGCCGAGGGCTCGACACCCAACACGAAGAGCCCCGCGCCGAAGACCAGCAAGTCCGTCGATCCGAAGCCGGCGCCCTCCGACAGCGCCATCGCCGCGGCACCCCGCGACAAGGTGACGGTGAAGCTCAGCGCCAACCAGGGCAAGAGCTGGATCTCCGCCAAGGACCACAACGGCCGGCTGCTCTTCGACGGTCTGCTCCTCCAGGGCCAGTCCAAGACCTTCCAGGACCAGGAGCGGGTCGACCTCGTCCTCGGTGACGCCGGGTCCATCGAGCTCTTTGTGAACGGCAAGAAGGTCGAGGACAAGTTCCAGCCCGGTCAGGTCGAGCGGCTCTCGTACACGAAGGGCGATCCGGCGGTCGGCTGACCAGTACACGCGAGGTTCCGAAGCGGGACCGGCGACAGGGCGGGTGCCCGGCAGGACTGCCGGGCACCCGCCCTGTTGTTACTCGGTGTAACGGGGGAACCCTGCACGGCAGGGCGAGTGCTGGGACAAAGTAGTCTTGAGCCCATGCCCGAACGCCGTACCGTCGCCCTTGTCACTCTTGGCTGCGCCCGTAACGAGGTGGACTCGGAGGAGCTCGCAGGCCGCTTGGCAGCGGACGGCTGGGAGCTCGTCGAGGACGCCTCCGACGCCGATGTCGCCGTCGTCAACACCTGTGGATTCGTCGAGGCCGCCAAGAAGGACTCCGTCGACGCCCTCCTCGAAGCCAATGATCTGAAGGACCACGGCAGAACCCAGGCCGTGGTCGCCGTCGGCTGCATGGCCGAGCGCTACGGCAAGGACCTCGCCGAGGCCCTGCCCGAGGCGGACGGCGTCCTCGGATTCGACGACTACGCCGACATCTCGGACCGCCTCCAGACCATCCTCAACGGCGGCATCCACGCCTCGCACACCCCGCGCGACCGCAGAAAGCTCCTGCCGATCAGCCCGGCCGAGCGGCAGGACGCCGCAGTGGCCCTGCCGGGGCACGCGCAGGACGCCGCACCGGTCCCCGCGCCCGCGGACCTCCCCGAGGGCGTCGCACCGGTCTCCGGACCGCGGGCGCCGCTGCGCCGGCGGCTGGGCACCAGCCCCGTGGCCTCGGTGAAGCTCGCCTCGGGCTGCGACCGTCGCTGCTCGTTCTGCGCCATCCCGTCCTTCCGGGGCTCCTTCATCTCGCGGCGCCCCTCGGACGTGCTGGGGGAGACCCGCTGGCTGGCCGAGCAGGGCGTGAAGGAGGTCATGCTGGTCTCCGAGAACAACACCTCGTACGGCAAGGACCTCGGCGACATCCGACTGCTGGAGACGCTGCTGCCGGAGCTCGCCGACGTCGAGGGGATCGAGCGGATCCGGGTCAGCTACCTGCAGCCCGCGGAGATGCGGCCGGGCCTCATCGACGTACTGACCTCGACCCCGAAGGTGGCGCCGTACTTCGACCTGTCCTTCCAGCACTCGGCTCCCACCGTGCTGCGGGCGATGCGGCGCTTCGGTGACACCGACCGCTTCCTGGAGCTTCTGGACACGATCCGCGGCAAGGCGCCGCAGGCCGGTGCGCGCTCCAACTTCATCGTGGGCTTCCCCGGCGAGACCGAGGAGGACCTGGCGGAGCTGGAGCGCTTCCTCACCGGTGCCCGGCTCGACGCCATCGGAGTCTTCGGCTACTCCGACGAGGAGGGCACCGAGGCGGTCGGTTACGAGAACAAGCTGGACGCCGATGTCATCGCGGAGCGGCTCGCGCACATTTCGCAGCTGGCCGAGGAGCTGACCTCGCAGCGTGCGGAGGAGCGCCTCGGGGAGACCCTGCAGGTGCTGGTCGAGTCCGTCGACCCCACCGAGGACGAGCCACGCGCGGTGGGGCGCGCGGCGCACCAGGCCCCCGAGACGGACGGCCAGGTCCTCTTCACCACACGCGAGGGTCTCGCGCCCGGCCGTATGGTCGAGGCAAAGGTGGTGGGCACCGAGGGAGTGGACCTGGTGGCCGAGTGTTCCGAGCTCGTGGAGGCAGCCAGATGACGGGAGTCCCGGCATCCGCGGCAGGCGGCTCCGGCGCGAAGCCGGTCCGCGGCGGCAAGCTGGGCAGTGCGGCCGTCAACCAGGCCAGCCTGTGGAACATCGCCAATCTGCTCACCATGCTGCGTCTGGTGCTGGTGCCCGGCTTCGTGCTGCTGCTGCTGCACAACGGCGGTTACGACCCGGTCTGGCGGTCGTTCGCCTGGGCGGCGTTCGCCGTCGCCATGATCACGGACCTGTTCGACGGTCATCTCGCGCGCACGTACAACCTGGTCACCGACTTCGGAAAGATCGCCGACCCGATCGCGGACAAGGCGATCATGGGCGCGGCGCTGATCTGCCTGTCGTACCTCGGTGATCTGCCCTGGTGGGTCACGGGTGTGATCCTCTTCCGCGAGATCGGCATCACTCTGATGCGGTTCTGGGTGATACGACATGCGGTGATTCCGGCCAGTCGCGGCGGAAAGATGAAGACTCTGGCGCAGGGGACGGCTGTCGGGATGTACGTCCTGGCGCTGACCGGTCCACTTGCCACCCTCCGCTTCTGGGTGATGGCGGTGGCCGTCGTGCTGACGGTCGTCACCGGGCTCGACTATGTGCGCCAGGCCGTCGTACTGCGGCGCAAGGGGCTCGCGGCCGAGCAGGCCGCTGGAGCGAAGGCCACCTCAGGGGCTGCCGCGGGGACCGCGGATTCTGCGGGGAATGCGGGCTCCGGGACGTCCGAGGGAACTGCCGGTTCCGAGGGAACTGCCGGTTCCGGGGGAGCCGGGGCGTCCGAGGGGGCCGGCCCGGTCTCCGGGGCCCGGGGTGGCCGTGGTTCGGCGGAGGCCGAGCGGTGACTGCCGCGGCCCAGGTGCTGGAGCTGCTGGAGCAACGCGGGGAGACCCTTGCCGTCGCCGAGTCGCTGACCGGCGGTCTGGTCGCGGCGGAGCTGACGTCCGTACCGGGTGCCTCCCACTCCTTCCGCGGGTCCGTGACGGCGTACGCAACGCCCCTGAAGAGGGAATTGCTGGGTGTGGACGGTGGCCTCCTGGCGGAACGCGGCGCAGTCGACCCGGAGGTGGCGCGCCAGATGGCGGCAGGCGTGCGCCGGGTTCTCGGTACAGACTGGGGTATGGCCACCACCGGCGTCGCGGGCCCCGAGTCACAGGACGGCAAGCCCGTAGGCACGGTCTATGTTGCGGTGGCCGGGCCGGACGGCGCGGAGAATGTGGCCGCGCTGCGATTGAACGGCGGGCGTGAGGACATCCGTAGAGAGAGCGTACGGAGCGTGCTCGCATTGCTCTGCGCCGAACTCGGCAAGAATGCAAGCGCACAGGATACGGAACAGAACGGGGGGAATTGATGTTTGCAGCCCTGAGTGAACACGACATCGCTCCCCGCACGGCCGCGGCGCAAGGCGGTACGGTGGGGCGTGAAGGATGCGGCTACGCGGTCCGAGGAGGGAGCCACCGATGATTCTGCTCCGTCGCCTGCTTGGTGACGTGCTGCGTCGGCAGCGCCAGCGCCAAGGCCGTACTCTGCGCGAAGTCTCCTCGTCCGCCCGAGTCTCGCTCGGCTATCTCTCCGAGGTGGAGCGGGGGCAGAAGGAGGCATCCTCCGAACTGCTCTCCGCCATTTGCGACGCGCTTGACGTACGGATGTCCGAGCTCATGCGTGAAGTGAGCGATGAGCTGTCGCTGGCCGAACTGGCCGAGTCGGCAGCAGCCGGCGATCAGGTGCCTGTGCCGGTACGTCCCATGCTCAATTCCGTCTCCGTGACGTCGGTCGCAGGTGTGCCGACGGGACGGGTGACCATCAAGGCGCCCGCGGAAGCGGTGGATGTCGTCGCCGCCTGACCCGCGCGGTCCGGTGTGAATCGGAGCCCCGGTCGGCCCCTCTGGGGTAGGCCGGGGCTTACGCATGTCCGGGTGATCCCGGGCGTGCAGAGGGCCAGGCGGAGAGCGCCTGGACCGTTCGGAGCGGGAGGTGCGCCCTGAACGGGGCAGAGCGGCAGATCGCCGTGCCCGAAGGGGCCGCGGTGGTTGAAGAAGGTTCCAAGGACGAGATCAAGGGCAAGGCCGAGGAGGCCATGGGCAGGATGACCGGCGACCGGCGCAAGGGGGCCGGAGGCAAGGCGGGCCGGGCCGAGGGGGCCGGCCGAGGACGCCGCGAGTGGGGTTCGGGAACGGACTGCGGGTGTCAAGGATCGCCTCCCCGCCCGTGACAAGCACTGAGCGTGGTTGTCGGGCCCCGTTCGAGGCGTTGGGGGCTCAGCGCCTCCGCGGCGTCGTTCGCTCTGGATGCGGTATGGGCACTACCGGGTGAGACTGCGGAGAGAAGGGCGCCGATCGGCGTGATCGCACAGGGGTCGCGCATCGGGCCCCCGCCGGCGAGTCTCCGGCAGAGGCAGGGCACAGCACGCTCGGGGAGTTCCAGGCGAGAGCGCACAACGGTATACGGCTGCGTACTGCGCGCCGGTGGTGCACCGGTGCGCCCTCCCGCCGCGCGAGCGGACCGGACTAGGTTCGGCCGGAGGAGGCAGCCATGGTACGGCGGTGGGTACCGGCGCTCGTTCTCGGCGGAGCGTGGTGGTGGGCCGTGCTGCGGCTCATGCTGGAACCGGCCCATGCGGGGCTTGTCGAGGGTGCGGTGGCGGCGGGCGGATGGGGGTTGAGCCTTCTGCCCGTGCATGCGGCCGCGACCGCCGGGTCCGCGGGGGCCGGCGGGGCGGATGCGGACACGGGACGGTGGTCCGGTGTCCCGGTACGGTGCGCGCGTTGGTGCTCTACTGCCGGGACGCGCTACGCGGGTCGATGGCCCGGTGCTGCGATACGCGGCGTCGACCGGGCTCGGCGGACTACCAGGGCATGGCTACGCCGCCGTTCGGGCGGAGGATCTGGCCGGTCATGAAGGCCGACGCGTCGGAGGCGAGATACAGCAGGGCATGGGCGACGTCCTCGGCTTCGCCGACCCGGCCGAGCGGGGACATCCGCGCCATCGTGGTCTCCGCCCGGTGTTGCAGGTCCGCGTCGTGGCGGGCGGTCATGGGTGTACGGATCCAGCCCGGGGCGACGGCGTTGACGCGGATCGAATGAGGTCCCAGCTCGGTCGCCAGGGTTTTCGTCAGCTGGACGACCGCCGCTTTGGCCGCGCTGTAGCAGAGCAGTCCCGGGCTTGCGGCGTCGACCGCCCCCGAGGCCATGGTGATCAGCGAGCCGGGCGCGCCGCGCGCGATCATGCTGCGCGCCACTTCCTGGCAGGCGGACAGAACACCCTTGAAATTGACGGAGAGCACCCGGTCGAGGTCCTCGTCCGCGGTCTCCAGGACGCTGCTCGTATGCATGATCCCGGCGACGGCAGCCAGTATGTCGAGGTCGCCCGCGGCGGCGACGGCGGCCCTGATCCGACTGCGGTCGGTGACATCGAGGGTGTGTACATGGGATGTGCCACCCGCTTCGGCGATCAGGTCCCGGGTCTCCAGCAGGCCCTTCTCGTCGCGGTCCGCACAGTGCACGGTGGCGCCCGCTGCCGCGAGCAGGACGGCTCCGGCGCGGCCGATGCCGCCGGCCGCGCCAGTGATGAACGCGGAGCGGCCGGTGAGGTCGTACGCGGTGAGGGACATGACCGGGACGTTACGACTGGATCTGACGGATCGTCAACTAGTGTGTGGGGCCCGATTGGCAGCGCGGACACCAGTAGGCGGGTCGGGAGTCCTGGTCCGCCGTGCGGATGGGTGTGCCGCAACGCAGGCACGGCCGGCCGGTCCTGCCGTAGACCCAGAGCCTTTCGTGCGGGCCGTGTCCGCGGAGTACGGCACCGGTGGTCGTGCGCATGGGGCGGTCACGGTTGGCTTCGAGGAGCCGCTTGGCCGTGGTGACGAGGCCGGCGGCGGTGGGGGCGGCCAGGTCGCCGGCGGGGAGCCAAGGTGTGACACGGGCGAGGAAGCAGAGCTCGGCCGTGTAGACGTTTCCGATTCCGGCAAGATTGCGCTGGTCCAGGAGGGCCTCACCGAGGGGGCGGGCGGGGTCGCTGAGCAGATTGCGCAGAGCGGTGTCAGGGTTCCAGTCGGGGCCCAGCAGATCGGGGCCGAGATGTCTGACCGCCTGATCCTCGTCGCGGGTGCGGAGGAGTTCGAGTACGGGGAGCCGGTAGCCGACGGCCGTGTGCTCCGTGTTGGCGAGGACGGCGCGGATCTGGTGGGCGGGTCCGCCGCGCCAGCGCTCACCAGGGGCGTAGACCCGCCAGGCGCCGTCCATCCGCAGGTGGCTGTGGAGGGTGAGACCGCCCTCGAGGCGGGTGAGGAGATGCTTTCCGCGCGAAGCGACGTCCAGAACCGCCCGGCCGGTGAGGTCTGCGGTGGCGAACCGCGGGACGCGCAGGTCGGAGCGGGTGAGGATCCGGCCGGCCAGCGCGGTGCGCAGACGTCCGGCGGTCTGCAGGACGGTGTCTCCTTCGGGCATGCCTCCATGATGCGGGGTGCGGGACGGTGGGGCGCGAGGTGAACGGAGCGCCGGGGGCGCGAGGCGTGCGGCGGTTCAGGCGCGCAGACGGAGTCCTCTCGGCGTGGCCAGGAAGCCGGCTGCCTCCAATGTGCGGCCGAGGGGAGAGGTCAGGGACGAGGCGCCGTTGGTGCGCTCCACCGTGACCGTGCCGAGCGCCCCCGCTCGGGCGGCGGCCGCCAGCGCCGCGGCTGCCGCGAGAAGCGTCGGATCCTCCGGATCGGTGGGCCAGGCCAGCAGCGTCTTGCCGCCGCGCTCCATGTACATCGTCAGCTCGCCGTCGACCAGCACCACCAGGGCGCCGGCCTTGCGGCCCGGCTTGTGCCCGGCACCGTCCGGCGGCTCGGGCCAGGGCAGCGCCGCGCCGTAGGCATTGGCCGGGTCCGCCGCGGCGAGAACCAAGGCGTGGGAGGCGGCGCCCGGTTGTGTACGGTCGTGTGCGGTGGAAATGGCACGCAACCGGTCGACCGCCCCGTCCATCGCGAACTGGGCCGCCCCCAGGCCCTCGACGACGTAGCCGCGCCGGGCCTGCCCGTTGTCCTCGAAGGCGGAGAGGACGCGGTATGTGGCGGAGAAGCCGCCCTCGACACCCTCGGCCTGGACCGCGCCGCGGGTCACCACCCCGTGACGGTCGAGGAGGGTGCGGGCCAGGGCGTGCGCACGGTGCGTGGGGTCGGGTTCGATGACGGGGAGCAGGGACCAGCGGCCCGAGACGGTCGGGGGGCCGGTGCGGGACGCGGGCCGGGCGGCGGCGGTGAGCGAGCCGTAACGCGCGCGCGGCACGCTCCGTTTGGCGCGGTGGGCGGTCGACCCCGCCGTGCGACCGGAGCCGAGGAGCGAACGCAGCGGGGCGAGTGTGTCATTGGTGAGCCGGCCCGACCAGGCCAGGTCCCATACGGCGTCCGCCAGTTGCGGATCGGTGCAGTCCGGGTGCGTGGTGGCGCGGACCTGATCGGAGATCTGCCGGAAGAACAGTCCGTAGCCACCGCTCAGGGCGGTCAGGACGGATTCGTGCAACGCGCTGAGTTCGAGCGGGTGCGGCGGCGGGAGGAGCAGAGGTGCGCTGTCGGCGAGGTAGAGGGAGAGCCAGCCGTCCTTTCCGGGAAGGGCACCCGCCCCGGCCCAGACGACCTCTCCGGTGGTGGTCAGCTCGTCCAGCAGCGCGGGGGTGTAGCCCGTGACCCGGTTCGGCAGGATCAGCTTCTCCAGAGCCGACGCGGGGACCGGCGCGCCCTGCAACTGCTCGATGGCGCGGGCCAGTCCGTCGATTCCGCGCAAGCTGTTGTTGCCGAGGTGCTGCCACTGCGGAAGGAATCCGGCGAGGGCGGTCGGCGGGACCGGCTCCAGCTCGTGGCGGAGCGCGGCGAGCGAGCGGCGGCGCAGTCGGCGCAGCACGGTCGCGTCGCACCACTCCTGACCGATGCCGGCGGGGTGGAACTCGCCCTGCACGATCCTGCCGGTCGCGGCGAGCCGCTGCAGTGCGCCGTCCGTGACGGCCGTGCCGAGGCCGAAACGTGCGGCGGCCTCGGTGGAGGTGAACGGCCCGTGCGTACGGGCGTACCGGGCGAGGAGATCACCGAGGGGGTCCTTCACCGGTTCGGTGAAGGCCTCGGGCACGCCGACCGGGAGGGCGGTGCCCAGCGCGTCGCGCAGCCGTCCCGCGTCCTCGATCGCGGCCCAGTGGTCCGCTCCGCCGATCCGGACCCGGATGGCCCGGCGGGCGGCGGAGAGCTCCGGAGCCCATGGAGGCCGGGCGCCGCGCTCGACCAACTCCGCCTCGGTGAGCGGGCCGAGAACGCGGAGGAGATCGGCCACCCCCTCGACGTCCTTGACCCGGCGGTCCTCGGTCAGCCACTGGAGCTCCTGCTCCAGCTCGGTCAGGACATCGGCGTCCAGCAACTCGCGCAGCTCGGCCTGGCCGAGGAGTTCGGCCAGGAGGTGGGAGTCGAGGGAGAGCGCGGCGGCCCGCCGCTCGGCGAGGGGCGAGTCGCCCTCGTACAGGAACTGGGCTACATAGCCGAACAGGAGCGAGCGGGCGAAGGGCGAGGGCTCCGGGGTGGTCACCTCGACCAGCCGGACCCGACGGGCTTCGAGGTCACCCATGAGTTCCGTGAGCCCGGGGACGTCGAAGACGTCCTGGAGGCATTCGCGGACCGCTTCCAGGACGATCGGGAACGAGCCGAACTCGGAGGCGACCTGGAGCAGTTGCGCGGCGCGCTGCCGCTGTTGCCAGAGCGGGGTGCGCTTGCCGGGGCTGCGTCGCGGCAGCAACAGGGCCCGCGCCGCGCACTCGCGGAACCGTGAGGCGAACAACGCTGATCCGCCTACCTGGTCGGTGACGATCTGACCGATCTCACCCTGGTCGAAGGTCACGTCCCCGGCGCCGACAGGCGGCTGCTCGCTGTCGTACGAAGGGCCCGGCAGCGGTACCGGATCCCGGACAGGGTCCTGCGCCGCGCCCTGCACCGGATCGAAGTCCAGGAGGTCCAGGCCCATCAGGTCCGCGTCGGGCAATCGCAGCACTATGCCGTCGTCGGCATGCATCACCTGGGCATCCAGTCCGTACCGCTCGGCGAGGCGGGCGTTCAGCGCCAGCGCCCAGGGGGCGTGCACCTGCGCGCCGAACGGGGAGTGCACGACGACCCGCCAGTCACCCAGCTCGTCACGGAAACGCTCGACGAGGATGGTCCGGTCGTCCGGCACATGACCACAGGCGCGGCGCTGTTCGTCGATGTAGGACAAGGTGTTGTCGGCGGCCCAGACGTCGAGGCCGGCGGCGAGCAGGCGCTGCCGGGCATCCTCCGGAGACATCCCGCCGATTTCCCGGAGGAACGCACCCAGCGCACGTCCCAGCTCCAGCGGACGGCCCAGTTGGTCGCCCTTCCAGAACGGCAGCCGGCCCGGAACACCGGGGGCGGGCGACACCAGGACCCGGTCGCGGGTGATGTCCTCGATCCGCCAGGACGTGGTGCCCAGCGTGAAGACGTCGCCGACCCTGGACTCGTACACCATCTCCTCGTCCAGCTCACCGACCCGGCCACCGCCCTTCTTGGGGTCGGCACCGGCGAGAAAGACCCCGAAGAGCCCACGGTCGGGGATGGTCCCCCCGGAGGTGACGGCGAGCCGCTGGGCACCGGGGCGGCCCGTGACCGTACCGGCCACCCGGTCCCAGACCACACGCGGACGCAGTTCGGCGAAGGCGTCGGACGGATAGCGGCCGGCGAGCATGTCGAGCACGGCGGTGAACGCCGATTCGGGCAGGGACGCGAAGGGGGCGGCGCGACGCGTCAACGCCAGCAGTTCGTCCACCTGCCAGCTGTCCAGGGCGACCATGGCGACGAGCTGCTGGGCCAGCACGTCCAGCGGGTTGGACGGGATACGGAGCGCCTCGATGGAGCCCTCGCGCATTCGCTCGGTGACCACGGCCGCCTGCACCAGATCGCCCCGGTACTTCGGGAAGACCACGCCGGTGGAGACCGCACCGACCTGATGCCCGGCCCGGCCGACCCGTTGCAGACCGGAGGCCACCGACGGCGGCGACTCCACCTGGATCACCAGATCGACCGCTCCCATGTCGATGCCCAGCTCCAGACTGGAGGTGGCGACCACGGCCGGCAGCCGCCCCGCCTTGAGGTCCTCCTCGACCTGGGCACGCTGTTCCTTGGAGACCGAGCCGTGGTGGGCGCGGGCGAGCAGCGCGGGGGCGCCCTTCGCCGCGCCGGACTCGGCCATGATCTCGGCGGGGGAGTGGGCCTCGGCGATCGTCTCACCGGTGAGCCGCTCGTACGCGATCTCGTTGAGCCGGTTGCACAGCCGCTCCGCGAGGCGGCGGGAATTGGCGAAGACGATCGTGGAGCGATGCTCCTGGACGAGGTCGACGATGCGTTCCTCGACGTGGGGCCAGATCGACGGCTTGTCCGCCTGGCCCGCCTGGTCGGTGTCGGTGGCGGGCGAGCCGCCGAGTTCGCCCAGATCCTCGACCGGCACGACCACCGACAGGTCGAACCGCTTGGTGGACGGTGGCTGGACGATCTCCACCTTCCGCTGCGGTGAGAGGAATCGCGCGACCTCGTCGACCGGACGCACCGTCGCCGACAGCCCGATCCGACGGGCGGGCCGCGGAAGCAGTTCGTCGAGACGCTCCAGCGATACGGCGAGGTGCGCGCCCCGCTTCGTACCCGCCACGGCATGCACCTCGTCGAGGATCACCGTCTCGATGCCGGACAGCGCCTCCCGGGCCGAGGAGGTCAGCATCAGGAACAGCGATTCGGGCGTGGTGATCAGGATGTCCGGCGGCCGGGTCGCCATCGAACGACGCTCGGCGGCGGGGGTGTCGCCGGAGCGGATTCCCACGCGGACCTCGGGCTCGGGCAGCCCCAGCCGCATCGACTCCTGGCGGATGCCGGTCAGCGGTGAGCGGAGATTGCGCTCGACATCGACCGCGAGGGCCTTGAGCGGCGACACGTACAGCACACGGCAGCGCTTCTTCGCCTCGGCGGGCGGCGGGACGGACGCCAGCCCGTCCAGCGCGGCGAGAAACGCGGCCAGGGTCTTGCCGGAGCCGGTGGGCGCGACGACCAGCACGTCCGAGCCCTCGCCGATCGCGCGCCAGGCGCCTTCCTGCGCGGCGGTGGGCGCGCTGAAGGCACCCGCGAACCAGCCGCGGGTCGCGGGGGAGAACGAATCGAGCGCAGAGCCGGCCATGTCCCCCATCGTGCACCCCGCCACTGACAACGGCCGTGACGGCCACCGTCGACCCTGTCGCGGGGCCTGCGAGAATTCGCCCGTGGGAGCCGGACCGGAGCCGGGGTCGGGAGAGTGGGCGAGGTACTGGCAGCACGCGGAGCTGCCCGGCCTCGATCTGCTGCGTGCCCGGTACGTGCGCCACACCTTCCCGCGCCACAGCCACGAGGGGTATGTCCTCGGCACCATCACCCGCGGGGTGGAGGACGTCGGGCTGCCGGGCGGCACCGTCCACGCGGGTCCCGGAGTCGTCGTCATGATCAATCCGGAGGTGCCGCACACCGCCCGCGCGGGTGTTCCCGAGGGCTGGGTGTACGCCACGCTGTACCCGTCCGCGCGGGTGATCAACGACATCGCGGCCGATACGACGAGCCTGCGCGGCACGGTCGGTTTCGCCGAGACCAGCGTCGTGGACGCGTACGCGGCCCGGCTGATCGGTGAGGTCCACCGGGCCGCGGAGGAGGGCAACGCGCTCGCCGCCGACACCGTGCTGCGGGTCATGGTCGCGCGGCTGCTCAGCCGGCACGGCGGCGCGCTGCCCGTGCACGCGCCCCGCTCGGCCGGTGCCCGCGACGCCGCGCGGGCCCGCGTGCTGCTGGAGGACCGGATGGTGCGGCCGCCCACGCTGGCCGCGCTGGCCGCGGAACTCGGCACCAGTCCGTTCGCGCTGCTGAGAGCTTTCAAGAAGCAGTACGGGATGCCTCCGCACGCCTGGCTCACCGATGCCCGTGTGCGGGCCGCACGCCGGATGCTCGACAAGGGGAGGGCGCCCGCGGAGGCGGCCGCCGAGGTCGGCTTCACCGATCAGCCGCATCTCAATCGTCATTTCACCCGGATTGTGGGGGTGCCACCCGGCGCGTACCAGCGCGAACGTGCGAGAACGAACCAGCGCGAACGTGCAAGGACCTGGAACCAGCGCGAACGTGCAAGAACGTACAAGACCGGTCAGGATCTGCCCCCGTAACGTTCCGGCCGTGGCAGAACAGACAACATTTCCAGAGGGCGTCGGCAGAGCAGCCGGCCCGCCCCACGGGAGCCCGGCGCTCCCCGGGGCGCAGCCGGACGTGGCTGCGACGAAGTCGGACGCGGCCGTGGTGCGCGACGCACTCGGGGTCGGCACAGCCGTCGGACTCTCCGGTTTCGCGTTCGGTGTGACCTCGGCCGGCTCCGGGCTGAGCCTGCTGCAGACCTGCGCGCTCAGCCTCGCCGTCTTCACCGGCGCCTCGCAGTTCGCTCTCGTGGGCGCTCTCGCCGCGGGCGGCAATCCGTACACCGCGGCGGCCGGGGCCTTCTTCCTCGGCGTACGCAACTCGTTCTACGGCCTGCGGCTGTCGCAGCTTCT
Organism: Streptomyces sp. NPDC093149; assembly: GCF_044754145.1. Classification (NCBI taxonomy): domain Bacteria; kingdom Bacillati; phylum Actinomycetota; class Actinomycetes; order Kitasatosporales; family Streptomycetaceae; genus Streptomyces; species Streptomyces sp. NPDC093149. Next base: position 649,089 of record NZ_JBIVON010000004.1, on the reverse strand, counting down.
CGCGCTTCCGCGCACGCTCCGCCCCTTCGCCGCCCAGTGGGTCATCGACGAGACCACCGCCGTCACACTGCCGCAGCCCACCCGGCGGGCCGCACGGATCGGTTTCGCCGTCACCGGACTCACCCTCTACGCCTTGTGGAACCTGACGACGCTGCTGGGGGCCCTCGGTGCCGAGGCGCTCGGCGACACCGACGCCTGGGGGCTGGACGCGGCGTCGCCCGCGGTCTTCCTCGCTCTGCTCGCGCCGATGCTCAGGACCACGACGGAGCGGATCACCGCCGCCGTCGCGGTTCTGCTGGCGCTCGGACTGCTGCCTGTTCTGCCCGCAGGTGTCCCCGTCCTGGTGTCCGCACTCGCCGCACCCGCCGTCCTCTTCCTGGGCGGGCGCCGGAACGGAACGAGCGGGAGCACGGCCACGACGCGGACGAACACGGCGGACTCGGCCACGGTGAAGACGACAACTGCGGATACGACAACTGCGGACACGACAACCGCGGGTACGACAACCGCGGACACGACCACGGTGGAGGAGAACCGATGAACGTCTGGATCGCCATCGCGCTGACCGCCGTCGGCTGCTACCTCGCCAAACTGCTCGGACTCCTGGTGCCCGCCGGTGTCCTGGAACGTCCGCTCGTGCAGCGGCTCGCCGCGCTCCTGCCCGTGGCACTGCTGGCCGCCCTCACCGCGCAGCAGACGTTCGGAGCCGGCCGGCACCTGACGCTCGACGCCAGGGGCGCCGGGCTCGCCGCGGCGGCGCTCGCACTCGTCCTCCGCGCGCCCTTCCTCGTGGTCGTGGGGGCCGCCGTGGGCGTCACCGCGGGGGTACGCGCCCTCGGTTAGACACCGCGGTCGGGCTCACGCTCCCCGATTCGTCGCTCCACGTCTCAGTCGAGGCTGCGTCCATGGGCCCGCAGTGTCATGAGCGCCTTGAGCGTCACGATGGGGCGCCCCTCCAGAGCCGTTCCCGGCGCCCACTGCCGCCAGTTCACCGGCCAGCCGCCGTCCGCCTGCTGCTCGGCGGCGAGATGGTCGAGCGAGCGCTCCAGCTCCTCGTCGGTGAACCAGCGGCGGGCGAGCGAGTCGGGTGTACGGGCGTAGTCGTACGGGAAGTGCTGCTCGGCCGGTGCGTATCCGGCCGCCACCGGGTACTCCGCGCGCCGCTGCGGATCGAGCACGGCGAGCCGCTGGTCCCGCACCAGTCGGCCGAGCCGGTCGGCCGCGGCCTCCGCGCGGGCCCGGTCCGGAGCGCCGTCCAGAAAGGCGATCGCCGCCTCGATCTCGTACGGATGCGACCGGTCCAGGGCGTCGATCGCGGCCCAGCAGAAATCGGTGGCCCGGAACAGCCAGGCATGCCACACCGCGTTACGGTGCAGAAGCCCGACGACGGGGCCGGTGGCCAACAGTTCCGCGGGTGGGTCGTCGAGGATCGGGATGAACGGCGCGGCCGGATAGCCGCGCTGCGACGGCAGGAGAGCGGGCAGCGCCCCCTCCTTGGTGGACACCTCGGTCAGGAAGCGGCAGATCCGCTCCACCCGGATCCCGCCGCAGTGGCCGATGGAATCGAGGACGTTGAGCGCGTGTGCGGTGTGCAGCGGCTGACTGACGGGGCCGCGCAGGTCGGGTTCGAGCGCGTGCCCGTACCCGCCGTCCTCGTTCAGATAGGCGGCGAGTGCCGTTTCCACGGCATCCGCACTTCCTTCCAGGAAGTGATGGGCGAACCGCCGCTGTTCCAGGGCACGGGCCGTGAGCCAAATGAACTGCTCGGCGCGGTTGAGGGGACTTGTTCCGGTTCCAGCCATGGACCGACCGTAGGGCGGTAAGCGCTCTCGGCAAGACGTAGCGGCCCGGCTGCACTCTCAGGAGCGGGATACTGAGGTCATGCGGTTGACGATTTTCTGGGAACGGATGGCGGACCACTTCGGCGCGGGTTACGCCGATTCCTTCGCGCGCGATCATGTGATGGCCGAGCTGGGCGGACGGACGGTGCACCAGGCGCTGGCCGCGGGCTGGGACGCCAAGGATGTCTGGCGCGGTGTCTGTGCGGCGGTCGACATTCCCGCCGACAAGCGCTGATCCCGGCCGGTCCGGTCGCTCCCGCCGATGAACGCCGACCCGGCCGGTCCGGTCGCACCCGCGGATGAACGCCGACCCTGCCGGTCCAGTCGCTCCCGCCGGCAGGCGCTGGTTTCCGGCTCGTCAGCCCCGGCCGGTCCAATCGTCCCCGCCGACGACCGCTGAGCCCGGTCGGCTCGGTCGTCCCCGCCGACAGGCGCCGATTTCCGGCTCGTCAGCGGCCGGACCTGTGCTGTTGTCCGGGGCGGGCCGCTGTTTGTCACTGCCGTAGGCGAGACTGGAGCCGTGTCACCGACAGACGAGACAGCCCAGACCCAGACGACTTTCCCCCAGCCCGCCCCGTCCCCCTCGCCGGCCGCGCCGTCCGGCAATGGGCCGACCCGTATGCCCGCATGGCTGCCGCGTGCCATGGTGCTCGCCCTGACGCTCTACGCCTGTTTCCAGCTCGGCAGCTGGGCGTTCGACCAGCTCATCGGGCTGCTGATCAACGTGCTGATCGCGTTCTTCCTGGCGCTCGCCATCGAGCCCGCGGTGAGCCGGATGGCAGCGCGCGGCATGCGTCGCGGCATGGCCACCTTCCTGGTCTTTCTTGTCGTACTGACAGCCGCCGCCGGTTTTGTCGTACTGCTGGGATCCATGCTCGCGGGCCAGATAGTCGACATGGTCGAGGAGTTCCCGAAGTATCTGGACTCGGTGATCAACTGGGTCAACCAGAACTTCCACACCGAGCTCTCCCGCGTCGAGGTCCAGGACAGCCTGCTGCACTCGGACTGGCTGCAGAAGTATGTCCAGAACAGCGCGACCGGGGTGCTCGACATCTCCACCACTGTGCTCGGAGGGTTGTTCCGTCTTCTGACGATCTTCCTGTTCTCGTTCTACTTCGCCGCCGACGGCCCCAGGCTGCGGCGTGCCCTGTGCTCCGTACTGCCGCCCGCCCGGCAGGCCGAGGTCCTGCGGGCCTGGGAGATCGCGGTCGACAAGACCGGTGGCTATCTCTACTCGCGCAGCCTGATGGCACTCATCTCCGGGATCGCGCACTACATCCTGCTGGTGATCCTGGGCGTTCCGTACGCACCCGCGCTCGCCATCTGGGTCGGACTGGTCTCCCAGTTCATCCCCACGATCGGTACGTATCTCGCAGGCGCCCTGCCGATGCTGATCGCGTTCACCGTCGACCCCTGGTACGCCGTGTGGGTGCTCGGCTTCGTCGTGGTTTATCAGCAGTTCGAGAACTACGCGCTGCAGCCCAAGCTCACCGCCAAGACCGTCGACATCCATCCGGCAGTCGCCTTTGGATCGGTCATCGCGGGCACGGCGTTGATGGGCGCTGTGGGCGCGCTGATCGCGATTCCGGCCGTCGCCACGCTCCAGGCGTTCCTCGGTGCCTATGTGAAGCGGTACGACGTGACGGACGACCCGCGGGTGCACGGCCGCCATCATCAGCAGCGTGGCGGGACGGTGCTCGCACGGCTGCGCCGCTCCCTGGGGGGCGTCGAGAGCGATGAGGCCCGGGGCGGACCGGGCGGGGCCGGGACACCGGAGGAACCGGAGCGTGCCTGACGGCCTCGATGGCGCCCGGCCGGCGAACGCCGGGCTCCCGGGGCCGGCGGAGCGGGGAGGGTCGCGCCTGCGTCACGTCGATCCGCGTCCGGTGACCATCGAACCCTGAGCGTGTGTCTTCGAACTCCCAGGGCCTCCGGGGCGGCCGTGGATGCCGGCATCTCCGATGAATATGCAGGCGAGGGCGCGCAGCACCGCCCAGCCGCGGGCGCGACGCAAGGTCGCGGCGTCCGGGGTCGGCTGATAGGTCCCGTAGAAGCGGTCGGCGGCGCCGTCCGGCAGCAGTACCCAAGGGGCGGCGAGGTCGCAGGCCGGATCGCCTGCGAAGAGGGCACCGAAGTCGATCACACCGCAGAAGGTGCCGTCCGCGGTGAGAACGTTGGCCGGATGCAGGTCGCCATGGAGCCACAGAGCTGGGCCCGCCCGGTCGGGCGCGGCGGCGGCGTTCTCTCAGACCGCGCGGACGGCGTCCGGGTCGGGGATCAGCCCCGGCTCGGTGGCCGAGGCGAGCATCTTGGCGAACCCCTCGGCATGGCCGGCCAGCGGCCCCCCGCGATCATGACTGGCGGGCGCCCCGGTGGGAGCAGGTCGGTGAAGAGCCGTCAGGAAGGCGGCCAAGGTGTCGGCCGCCTCCGCGGCCCGCGTGGCGGGGGCGGGGTCGGCGGGCTCGCCCGGCACCCACGTGGTGACGATTCAGGGGCGCGGAAACCGCTCGGAGGGCTCGCCGAGGCGCTGCGGGACGGGGACCGGCAGAGGAAGCCGCGGGGCGAGGGAGGGCAGCCAGGCATACTCCTTGCGCAGGAGCGCGTCCGCAGACAGCGTCGCCCAGGGCAACCGCACGGCGCGGTCGTCGCCGAGCCGGCACAGCTGGTTGTCCCAACCACGAGCGCCGAGCGTCACAGGGCGATCGGCCAGGTCAGGGTGCTGGTCACGCAGAAGGTCCCGGACCTACTCCGCAGTGATCTCGATCTCGGTATGGGCCATGCGGAGCGACGATAGCCGGACGGTGATCCACCGTTTGTGACCCCCAGCACTCAGTGCCGCTCAACTTTCGACTGCACGAACTCACGATCATCAACCTTCGACGGCCAAGACCTCGGTGGCACAGGACAGGGACACTTGAGGGGCGGTTCGGTCCGGCGCGGTGCGCTTGACACTAAAATCGAACATCCATTCTTATGGGATTCCGGCCGGGTTTTCCCGGGCCCGACCGTGGAGTTGTCCACAGGCCGGGAGGACGTCGAGGCCCATTGTCAGTGGCAGGGGTTAGCGTCTTTGACGTGAAGCGATCGACTCAAGCAAATCGGGTGGAACCCATGGCAGGAACCGACCGCGAGAAGGCGCTGGACGCCGCACTCGCACAGATTGAACGGCAATTCGGCAAGGGCGCGGTGATGCGCCTCGGTGAGCGGCCGAACGAGCCGATCGAAGTGATCCCCACCGGGTCGACCGCCCTCGATGTGGCCCTCGGCGTCGGCGGACTGCCGCGCGGCCGTGTGGTGGAGGTGTACGGACCGGAGTCCTCCGGTAAGACGACGCTGACGCTGCACGCGGTGGCGAACGCGCAGAAGCTCGGCGGCTCGGTGGCCTTCATCGACGCGGAGCACGCCCTCGATCCCGAGTACGCGAAGAAGCTCGGCGTCGACATCGACAGCCTCATCCTGTCCCAGCCGGACAACGGTGAGCAGGCTCTCGAGATCGTGGACATGCTGGTTCGTTCCGGCGCCCTCGATCTGATCGTCATCGACTCCGTCGCGGCGCTCGTGCCGCGTGCGGAGATCGAGGGCGAGATGGGCGACTCGCACGTGGGTCTGCAGGCCCGCCTGATGAGCCAGGCGCTCCGCAAGATCACCAGCGCGCTCAACCAGTCCAAGACCACCGCGATCTTCATCAACCAGCTCCGCGAGAAGATCGGTGTGATGTTCGGCTCGCCCGAGACCACGACCGGTGGCCGGGCGCTCAAGTTCTACGCCTCGGTGCGCCTCGACATCCGACGGATCGAGACGCTGAAGGACGGCACCGACGCCGTCGGCAACCGCACCCGTGTCAAGGTCGTGAAGAACAAGGTCGCGCCGCCCTTCAAGCAGGCCGAGTTCGACATCCTCTACGGCCAGGGCATCAGCCGTGAGGGCGGTCTGATCGACATGGGTGTGGAGCACGGCTTCGTCCGCAAGGCGGGCGCCTGGTACACGTACGAGGGCGACCAGCTCGGACAGGGCAAGGAGAACGCCCGTAACTTCCTCAAGGACAACCCCGATCTCGCCAACGAGATCGAGAAGAAGATCCTTGAGAAGCTCGGGGTCGGCGTCAGGCCGGATGCCGATGCCGGCGAAGCCGGTGCGGATGCGGCAGGCGGCGCCGCGGCTCCGGCCGACAGCGCGAAGTCGGTGCCCGCTCCGGCCGGCAAGACCAAGCCGGCCAAGGCTGCGGCCAAGAGCTAGACCGTGACGCGTCGTACGGAATGGCCGGTCAGCGCCCATGACGATGGCGCCGGTACCGGTCCCGGGTTCGCCGTCACGAGACACACGGCCGAGTCCGAAGGCGGGTACGAGCCGGAGGCCGGTCCAGGCCGTGGCACCGGCTCGGACGCCGGATTCGGTGAGGGGGCGGGGCGTCGTGCCCGCTCCCGCTCCAGGAGCAGCGGCTCCCCTTCCTCGTCGAGGGCCGAGAAGGGGGAGCCGCGAGACCCGGTCGAGCAGGCGCGCAACATCTGTCTGCGGCTGCTCACCGGGACGCCACGCACCCGAAAGCAACTCGCGGATGCCCTGCGCAAGCGGGAGATCCCGGATGAGGCGGCCGAAGAAGTGCTGTCGCGCTTCGAGGATGTCGGGTTGATCGACGATGCCGTTTTCGCGGACGCCTGGGTGGAGTCCCGGCATCACGGACGAGGGCTGGCGCGCCGCGCGCTCGTCCGTGAACTGCGTACCAAGGGGGTGGATTCCGCCGTCATCGACGAGGCGGTCGGGCAGCTCGACTCCGAGCAGGAGGAGCAGACGGCCCGTGAGCTGGTCGCGCGCAAGCTGCGTTCCACTCGCGGCCTGGACCGGGACAAGCGGATGCGCCGACTCGCGGGCATGCTCGCCCGCAAGGGATATGGGGAAGGCATGGCCCTGCGCGTGGTGCGGCAGGCGCTGGAGGAGGAGGGCGAGGACACGGAGGGCCTGGACGAGCCCTTCTGAACGGCGGCCCGCACCGCGCGATGAACGTGGGGGAACCATGACACGGGGCGGGCGAGGCACACGGGGCGGACGGGTACGGGACCGTCCGGGTACGGGACCACCCGGGTTGCTTCGTGCCGACGAGGCGCGGGCGAGGGACAGCGGAAGGCGCATTGCCGGGCACGGCCAGCCGTGCAGGACCGGAGCCTGGGACTGGCGTGCGCGATCAGGGCCGTCGTGTGGGACCGGAGCGTGGGACTGGCGTGCGCGATCAGGGCCGTCGTGCAGGACCGGAGCCTGTCGTTATGGGGATCGAGATCGGTCGTACGGCTCCGGAGTTCGGCGTTGTGCATCCGCTCCCGCTCCGATCCGCGGCTGAACCCGGGGCGGACGGCCCGGCGGTCGGCCCTCCGCGGGGTCGGGGACGGGGGGTGATCGGACGGTGGAAGCAGTTCGCGGGAAGCAGCCCGCGCCGGTCGCATACGACAGGGCACTTCGCGTCGATCTCGGGAAGCGGCAGGCGGATGAGGCGGTGGGAGACGGCCCGTGTCCGCTCCGGCCGGGGCGGACACGAGCCGTCGGTGTTCAGTGCCGTGCGGCCGCCGGGGCGTGCCGGAGGCCGGCCGCCGCGATGACGGCGCCCAGCAGGCAGAGCACCCCGGTGACGGCGACGGCCGTGTGCACACCGTTCATGAAGGCCTGGCCACTGCCTTCCACGACGGCCGCCCGGAGCCGGGCCGGCATGTCGGGCGAGACCGGCGCGACCCCCATCGCCACCGCGTCCTTGGCCTCCGTCATCCCGGCAGCCACCTCCGCCGGCACCCCTGCCCCGGTCAGCTCGCCGCTCAGTGTCGAGCCGACCCGGCTGCTGATCAGCGAGACCAGTACGGACGTGCCCAGTGCGCCACCGATCTGCAGAGCGGTGGCCTGGATGCCGCCCGCCACCCCGCCGTCCTCGACGGGTGCCTGGCCGACGATGGCGTCGGAGGAGGCGGACAGCACCATGCCGACGCCGAGGCCGAGCGCGACGAACGGCGGCCACATGGTGGCGTAGGAGGAGCCGGTGTCCCAGGTGAGCATGGCGAAGGCGGCCGCGGCCTGGAGCAGCATGCCCAGAGGCATGGAGAGCCGGGGTCCGAAGCGGGCGGTCAGGGCCGCACCCAGGGGAGAGGCCACCAGGGAGGCGAGGCTGAGCGGCAGCGTGCGCACACCGGCCCCGACGGGGGTGAAGCCCCGCACGTTCTGCAGGTACAGCATCACGAAGAAGATCAGGCCGAGCATCACGAAGAAGTTCAGCGCGGTGATGACCGTACCGGTGGTCAGCGCTCGGTTGCGGAACAGCCGCATCGGCAGCAGTGGGTGCTCGATCCGGTTCTCGTACCAGCCGAAGGCGGCCAGGATCAGCACGCCCGCCGCGACGAACCCCAGAGTGCCCGCCGAGGACCAGCCCCAGGTCTCACCCTTGACGACGCCGAAGACCACACACAGCAGCCCCAGCGCCAGCAGCACGACACCGGGGACGTCGAAGCGGTGCCGGCGGCCGGTCGCGTTCTTGCTCTGCGGCAGCACAGCAGCGCTGACCAGGAGTGCGATCACGCCGATGGGGGCGTTGATGTAGAAGACGGATTCCCAGTCGATGTGCTCGATCAGCAGGCCGCCGACGATCGGGCCGAGCGCGGTCGAGACCGCCGAGACCATGGCCCAGATGCCCACGGCCATGCCGAACCTCCGCGGTGGGAAGACCGCGCGCAGCAGGCCGAGTGTGTTGGGCATCAGCAGGCCGCCGAAGAAGCCCTGTGCCGCGCGGAAGGCGATGACGCCCTCGATCGAGCCCGACAGACCGATGGCGACCGACGCGAGGGTGAACCCGACGACGCCGACCAGGTAGTAGGTGCGCCGTCCGAAGCGGTCGCCGAGCTTGCCGCCCAGGATCAGCGAGGCCGCCAGGGCGAGCAGATAGGCGTTGGTCACCCACTGCAGGCCGGCGGTCGACGCCTTGAGAGCGCGGCCGATCTCGGGGTTGGCGATCGCCACGACGGACGCGTCGAGCTGGACCATGAAGAGGCCGAAAGCGACCGCAAGGAGGGTCAGCCAGGGGTTGGAGCGTCTGCCCCGGCGCGGGCTCGCGTCCGGCGGTGACGCGGCGGGCAGGGATGAGTGATCCACGGTGGTGGACGGCATGGAGGTGCCTTGTCTGTCGGGAGTGCTACGGGAATCGGGGCGGGAACAGGGCGCGCCGGGCCCCGGCCGCCGGTGCGGCCGGATTCGGACCTGCCTCCGGGCACGGGGGATTCCCGCGGGCACGGAGAAGGCCGTGCGCACGGTCGGTCGTGTCCCCGATGGGGAATCGCGGGGATCTACTCGGCGGCGGGCACGGGGCGCAGATGGCGCGTGAGCGATGTCAGCGCACCGACGGCCGAACCGAGAGCGTCCATCTCGCCGTCGGTGAGGGACCGGAGGGCATGGGCGAGGTGTGCGCCCTCGAGGCGTCGGACCTCGGCCAGCTCCCGCCGGGCCCTGGGGGTCGGATACAGGTGGGCGATCCGCTTGTCGCCGGTGTCCTGTCGGCGCTCCAGCAGTCCCTGCTCGGTGAGCTGGGAGACGAGCGCGCTGACGTTGTTCGGCCGCATCAGCAGTGCGTCGGCGGCCTCGCGCACGGTGGCGCCCTCCTGTTGCGACACGAAGCGCAGCAGCGCGAGCTGTCCCTCGGGCGGCTTGGGCCGCTCGAAGTCCTGGGCGATCCGCCGGTCGAGAGCCCGGTTCAGCGCGGGCAGGCACGCCGCGAGCGCAGAGGCCACACGGTCGAGATCCTGGACGGACGCGCGGGAATCGGACATGGTCCGACATATTAGTCTGAAGCCATAGCTATGTCAAAGGATGTATCGGGCCTCTGTGTGTGCGGTACATCCGTGCCGACGGACAAGGTCCTGCTCCCGTGCGCGGTACGCCGCCCGGAGGCTCGTCGGCCGACGTACCGGGTGGCGCCGGGCGGCTTCCGCCGGCCCTCCGCTGCGGGGGCCGGCGGGGTCGACGGAAGCCGCTGAGGGGCTGACGCCCGGATCAGACTTCGGCCGTGGCCTGCTCGGGTGCGGCCGCCCTGTTCCCGCCGTCGGCGCTCGACATGGCGCGGGCGGCCGGGATGACACTCGCGAAGACCGCGGCGACCAGTGCGATGCCGCAGCCGATGATCAGGCCCGTGCGGAAGCCGCTCTCGGAGGTGAAGGTGTGACCGCCCATGGTGACCGTCAGCTGGGAAAGGACCACGCCCATCACGGCGGCGCCGACCGAGGTGCCCAGTGACCGCATGAGGGTGTTGAACCCGTTGGCGGCGGCGGTCTCGGAGAGCGGCACCGAGCTCATGATCAGTGCGGGCATCGAACCGTAGGCGAGGCCCACTCCGCTGTTGATGACCATGAGGGCCAGCATGAGGCCCCACGCGGAGCCCATGAGCATCAGTGACAGGCCGTACCCGGCGGCGAGCACCAGGACGCCGCAGATCAGGGTGAACTTCGGGCCGCGGGCGTCGGTGAGCTTCCCGCCGAACGGCGAGACGATCATCATCATGACGCCGCCGGGCGCCATCCACAGGCCGGCGGCGAGCATCGACTGGCCCAGGCCGTAACCGGTGGCCTCCGGGAACTGGAGCAGCTGCGGCACGACCAGCATGCTCGCGTACATTCCGAAGCCGACGAAGATCGAGGCGACATTGGTGAGCAGCACCCGGGGGCGGGCCGTGGTGCGCAGGTCGATCAGCGGGTCCCGAGTGCGCAGTTCCCAGGCGCCCCAGGCCAGCAGGATCACGACGGCGGCGGCGAACAGTCCGAGGGTGGTCGCCGAACCCCAGCCCCAGTTGGCGCCCTTCGACACGGCGAGCAGCAGGCAGATCAGTCCCGCGCCGAGGCCGACCGCGCCGAGGGTGTCGAAGCGCTGACCCTTGGCGCCGGGCGGGACGTCGGGGATGAGGAACCAGATCGCCGCGGCGATCAGCACGGCCAGGACGGTGGAGCCCCAGAACAGCACGCGCCAGTTGGCGTACTGGGCGACCGCCGCGGCGATCGGCAGGCCGAGCCCGCCCCCGATGCCCATGGAGGCGCTCACCAGCGCGATGGAGGAGCTGAGCTTCTCCGCCGGGACCACGTCGCGCAGCAGGGCGATGCCCAGGGGCACCATGCCCATGCCCATGCCTTGCAGCCCGCGCCCGATGATCATGGGGACGACGGAGGAGGCGAGGGCGCAGACCAGTGAGCCGGCCACGAGCGGTACGGAGCACGCGAGAAGCATGCGGCGCTTGCCGATCAGGTCGCCGAGGCGCCCGGAGATCGGTACGCAGATCGCCCCCGCCAGCAGGGTGACGGTGATCACCCATGCCGCGTTCGACGAGGTGGTGTGCAGGATCTGGGGCAGCTCCGCGATGAGCGGCGTGACCAGCGTCTGCATGATCGCGGCAGTGATGCCGGCGAGGGCCAGCGTGGCGACCACACCGCCGGTGCGGGCCGTGGGCTGGGGGGCGTCCATTCGGGACTCCAGAAGGTGAGGGGGCCGCCGGGCATCTTTCGCTCGCCCGGAGCCATAAGTAAACATCTGCTTACATAGACGCTAGGGCAGGTGCGGGAGTGAGGTCAACATCTGTTTACACGCGGCGCGGGCGGTACCGTTCGAGCAGAGAGAGGACAGCCATGAAAGCCAGCAGTTCCCAGGCCGGTCCCGCGCCCCTGACGCCGACGGACAACAGCCCGCCGCCATCCCGGCGGGGTGCCGCTGCCAGGACCCGTGGGCTGTTGCTCGACTCGGCCCGCCGCCGCTTCGCGTACGACGGGTACGCGGCCACCACCGTGCGCGACATCGCCGATGACGCCGGCGTCAACGTTGCGCTCATCAACCGCTACTTCCGGTCCAAGGAAGGCCTCTTCGAAGCCTGTCTGAAGGCGGTCATCGACGAACTCGTCCACGCGGCCCGCACGGTGGCCGACCTGGAACAGATCCCGGAGATCATCGTCAGCCACACCGCGGGCGTGCTCGCCGTGGACGGTCCCAGGGACGCCCTTCTCCTGCTGCTGCGCTCCTCCGGAGACGAGCGCACCGAGCAGATGCGCACCGGCCTGTTGCGCACATTCAGCGAACGGCTCGCCGCGGCGGCCGGATGGCGGCCGGACGACCCCGCGGGCGACCAACTGCTCCTGCGCGCCCAACTCGTGCTGTCCGTGGCCTTCGGTATCACGGTGCTGCGCGCCTCTCCGGGGCTGGAGCCGCTCGGATCGGCCACCGAGCAGGACCTCACCGGGCCGCTGCGCGATCTGGTCGAAGCGCTGCTCACCCGTCACTGAGACGAGGCGCAGCGTCCGGTCACCGGCCGCGCCCCCGCCCTCGCACGCCCTCGTCGATCGCGGGACCCGGCGGTTCATGGCTGCCCTGGGGCGGGTCACTGCCCGGCGCGGGCGGCGCGTTCGATGGTGGCATCGATCAGGGCGAGCGCCTCGTCGGCCGTACGTCCGGGCTGCCGGTTCCACGGCCCGATCAGCCCCGTCCAGCCCCGTGAGCGGAGCTCGGCGACGAGCCAGGCGCCCGCCCGGTCCACGGTGTCGAGGGAGCCGTAGCCCAGACGGTGTGCGGTCAGCATGGCCCCGCAGACGCACCGGGCGCCGCGCGCGTTGCGGAGTCGGTACGGGGTGTTCTGCCAGCCCCACTCGGTCAGGACCCGTCGTGCGTGGGCGAGGTGGGTGGAGGGCCGCACCTCGGGCTGCCCGATGCGCCGCCAGGAGTGGAACCGGTCGGGGAGGATCGCGCCCAGCCGACCGGGAAGGGGCCGTTCGCGCGGTGCGGCGGCAGGCAGAGCACGCACGGATTCGGCGATGAGCTGATCGACGGGTACGGACAGCAGGCCGCGCCAGTCAGCCGGCTGACGGTCCGGCAGGTGATCCGCGGTGCCGAGGGAGACGGGGCGTGCGGGTTCGGCGGCGGTGAGATCCCATCCGGTGACGATCTGCTGCCATGCACCGGTGTCGTGGAGGCGGGCGACCCGGTCGTCGAGCCGGTCGGGAGTCAGGGTGGGCGTCGGCATGGGTGCGAGGTCTCCGTCACGTCGGTCCTTGGCGTTGAGCCGAATGTCCGTCGGTTACGGGGATCGCTCCACCGGAGCGTGGCGTTCGGGTGTGTCACCGCGGATTCGGGGCCGACGAACGGCGCGGAGGGCGGCGCGGCGCGATGCCGGGGCGCGCGAGCCCGGCATGATCCGAACGAGAGGCGCTGGCCGACGCGAAGGGCGGCGGGGAGCGGTTCCGCACCGCACGGAGCCCGGAGTGACCAGGAACACGGAGCGCGGGGGACCTGCCTACTGGCTGTTGTGCCCACCCACGGGGCGGGAACGCCCCGGATCAGGAGCAGGAGCCCTGGTCCCGGCACGTACGGATCCGGGGACGGCGCCTCCGGGGCGGGATGTCCCGCCCCGGAGACCCTCCCTCACGCCTCGACGGGAAGTCCCGCCGCGCGCCACGCCTGGAATCCGCCGATCAGATCCGTCGCCCGGTGCAGTCCCAGCTGACGCAGGGACGCGACGGCCAGGCTCGACGCGTAGCCCTCGTTGCAGACCACCACGATGCGCAGATCGTGGCTCACCGCCTCCGGAGCCCGATGGCTGCCCTGTGGATCGAGCCGCCACTCCAGTTCATTGCGCTCGACGACGAGCGCGCCCGGAATGAGTCCGTCCCGTTCCCGCAGCTCCGCATAGCGTATGTCCACGAGCAGCGCACCGTCCGCGGCGGCGGCGATCGCCTCCTGAGGGCCGACCCGGACGAACCCTGCCCGGACCCGTTCCAGCAGTTCGTCGATCCCCACCGGTCCCGAACCGCTCCCACGGCTGACGCTCACTGCCAGTCCTCCGGTCGTTCGACCTGTTCGAGGCGGAGCACCGCACCGGTCCGGCTGTAGCGCCGGATCCGCGGCAGCGGCGGGTAGTACGCATGGACGGAGACGGCGTGCTCGGTGCCGGATTCGTTCAGCACCTCGTGGACATGGTGGCGGCCGAACGTCCTGCCCTGCCCGGTGGCCAAGTGCCGGGAACGGTCGATGCCTTCGGTGAGTTCAAGGGTCTTCCAGCCGTCGGTGGGCAGCCGGGCGGCGAGCGACAGCTCCTTGAGGGTGCCGGCCGCGGTGGTGAAGGCGCCGATCGAGTCGGCGTGGTCGTGCCAGCCGGTGCCGCTGCCGGGCGGCCAGCCGATCAGCCAGGCCTCGCTGCCGCCGGGCCCTTCGAGAGGGATCCAGGTGCGGCCCTCGGGGTCGAGCGGGAGCGAGGCGACGATCTCGGTGTCGGCGGCGACGCGGCGGACGAATTCGAGCAGCTCCGCTGCCGACGGACCGGAGCCACGACCGCGTACGGATGCGGGCGTGCGTACAGAGGGTGATGAAGGGGCAGACACAGGGACCGTCCTGGGAGTTCGCGCGGATGCCCGGCCGCACGGTGGAGCGCACGGCGGGGCAGGGAGAGGCGATTCAGCAGGCCGGGCGACACACGCAGCCCGCATAGCGGACGAGGTCCATATGGACCCTCCGCCACAGGCGCACATCGGTGTCGGTCACGTTCCGGAGTACACCATGCGCGCCCGCGGCGGTCAATTGATGCCCGCAGTCTGGTCCGGGCGTACCGAGCCGCGCGCCGGTCCGCCGCGCACGGTGTCCGCCGCCGCGAAGAGCTCCCGGGGCCGGACCCCGCCGAACGACGCCACGAGATGACCGTCCGGCCTGATCAGCAGCACGGTGTGGGCCGCCGCCCCCGGATAGCTCTCGGTCACCAGCAGTTCGCCCTTCACCGGCATCGCGTCGACGGCCGCGACCAGACGGGGCATGACACCCGCGCTCATCCAGTGACGCCGGTCCCACACCCCTGTGCCGGGCGCCACCAGGACCACCAGCAGGTGCCCCTGTCCCAGCCGCTCGTGCAACCGCACGGTCGTGCCGTCGGGTGCGGTCACCCGTACATCGGCGACCGGCGCACCAGGGGGCGTATCCACGGACGTGTGCGCCTCGGCGCGTGGGGGCGCAAGGGGCGAGTGCGAGTACGAGGGGGGCGCACCGAGCGGGCCCCGGCCCAGATGTCCGTCGGTGAGCAGCGAGTCGTGCCCCCGTGCGCTCCCCGGGACCAGGGTCCGCAGACCTCCGCCGCCGCGCAGTATCGGCAGCGACTGGTCCGCGGCGCGCAGCCGTGCGGCGACGGCCGCCCGGCGCTCCGCCTGGTAACTGTCCAGCAGTACGTCCGAGGCGCCGTGGTGCCAGGCCTGGCCCAGCTTCCAGGCCAGGTTCTCGGCGTCCCGCAGTCCTTCGTCGAGCCCCTGGGTTCCGAGGGCGCCCAGCAGATGGGCGGCGTCCCCGGCCAGGAAGGCCCGGTCGACCCGCCAGCGCAGGGCGAGCCGGTGGTGCAGCGTGTACACGCCCGTGTCCAGCAGTTCGTACGGCGGTGTCTCGCCGCACCAGCCCGCCAGGGTGTCCCGGATCCGGGTGATCAAGGCATCCGGAGTGACGAGCTCACCGCGCGGCGGCAGCAGCCAGTCCAGCCGCCAGGCGCCGTCCGGCAGCGGTCGTGCGGTCACCTCGGCGCCCCCGGTGCGCCAGGGCGGCAGCCGGTGCAGCACGGCCTGCCCCGGCCAGGGAAGCTCGGCGCGCAGCGCCGCGACGGCGTGCCGCTCCACCGCCGTCCTGCCCGGGAAGCGGATGTCGAGGAGCTTGCGCACGGTGGACCTGGCGCCGTCGCAGCCCACCAGGTAACTCCCGCGCCACCAGGTCGCGTTCGGCTCCCTGGTGCGCACCGTGACCCCGGTCGCGTCCTGCTCCAGCGTGTCGATCCGGCTGTACGGTGCCACCCGCACCAGCTCCTGTGCGGCCACCGCGTCCCGCAGCCCGCGCGTCAGGACGTGCTGCGGCAGATGGATGGGGGCCGGCAACGGATCGCCCTCGGGGGATTCCTCGCCGAGCGACAGCTCGCGCACCAGCTGCCTGCGCCGCATGGACCGCCAGCCGGACCACCGGATGCTCTCGTGGTGGAGTGCCTTGCAGCCGAGCCGCTCCACCAGGGCCGCGGTGTCGTCGCGCAGCACCACCGTCCGGGCCGGACGGGTCTCGTCCTTGGCCGGGTCCTCGTCGAGAAGGACGGAGGGAACGCCCTGTGCCGCGAGGGCGAGCGACAGCGTCAGGCCCACGGGCCCGGCGCCGACGACGATCACCGGGTCCACGGAGCGGCTCCTCGGATCCGTGCGAACGACGCCGAGGACGCGGACGAAAGGAGCCGACGGCTCGAAAGAGGGGTAGGCGGCGGAGTATGTGTGGCGGCGGCGGGGGCTGGGGGCGCGATCACAGAACGTATGCAACCTACTGCCGGTGCCTGCGTCAAGCGACATCGGAAGGCGGCGAGGGGCGGTGGCT
Organism: Streptomyces sp. NPDC093149; assembly: GCF_044754145.1. Lineage (NCBI taxonomy): Bacteria > Bacillati > Actinomycetota > Actinomycetes > Kitasatosporales > Streptomycetaceae > Streptomyces > Streptomyces sp. NPDC093149. Next base: position 632,887 of record NZ_JBIVON010000004.1, on the reverse strand, counting down.
CATCTGCCACCGCCCCTCGGGAACCTCATGCGACGAGCCGTCAGACGGCGCGTCCGTCGTCGACGACGAGCGACGGCGTACCGATGGTCTCCGGTGCGCCCCCGGGCGCGGTGCCCTTCCCCTTCTTGTTGCGCCGGAGCCACCGCTCCAGCCAGCTCGCGAAGGAGGTGAGCGCGAAGTTCACCACGAGGTAGATCAGGGCGACGACGGTGAAGCACGCGATGGTGTTCGCGCCGTAGTTCGCAGCCATCGGGCGGATCGAGGCCAGCAGCTCGGGGAAGGTCATCACGGCACCACCGAGCGCGGTGTCCTTCACGATGACGACGAGCTGGCTGACGATCGCCGGCAGCATCGCCGTCACCGCCTGCGGCAGCAGCACGAACACCATGGTCTGGCCCTTGCGCATGCCGAGCGCCTTGGCAGCCTCGCCCTGGCCCTTCGGGAGGGTGTGGATACCGGCTCGCACGATCTCGGCCAGCACGGAGGCGTTGTACAGCACCAGGCCGGTCACCACGGCGTACAGCGGACGGTCGTCGGCGCTGATGGTCGTGTACTTCGAGTACACCGCGTTCGCGATGATCATCAGGATCAGCACCGGGATGGCGCGGAAGAACTCCACGACCACGCCGGCCGGCACCCGTACCCACCGGTGGTCGGAGAGTCGGCCGATACCGAAGAGCGCTCCGAGCGGCAGCGCGATGATCAGGGCGAAGAACGCGGCCTTGAGCGTGTTCTGGAGGCCGGGCCAGATGTACGTCACCCAGGGCTGGGAGCTGGTGAAGAAGGGCTCCCACTTGATCCAGTCGAGCTGGTGCTTGGAGGCGAGGCCGTCGTAGACCCACCACGCCACGGCCGCGGCGCACAGCACGAACAGCACCGTGTACAGGATGTTGCGCTTTTTGGCGCGTGGTCCTTGGGCGTCGTAGAGGACGGAACTCATCGCTTCACCGCCACCTTCTTGCTCACCCAGCCGAGGATCAGGCCGGTCGGGAGGGTCAGGACGATGAAGCCGAACGCGAAGACCACGGCGATGAGGATCAGCTGGGCCTCGGCCTCGATCATGCCCTTCATCAGGTACGAGGCTTCGGCGACCCCGATCGCGGAGGCGACCGTGGTGTTCTTCGTCAGCGCGATCAGCACATTGGACAGCGGGTTGACGACCGCGCGGAACGCCTGCGGGAGGACGATCAGCCGCAGCACCTGGGTGAAGCTCAGACCGAGGGCACGTGCCGCCTCGGCCTGGCCGACCGGGACGGTGTTGATGCCGGAGCGCAGGGCCTCGCACACGAACGCGGAGGTGTAGGCGATCAGGGCGAGCACCGAGAGCCGGAAGTTGATGTCCTTGGAATCGCTGGCGCCGAGGGTGATGCCCAGGGTCTGGTAGAGGCCCAGCGACGAGCACACGATGATCACGGTCAGTGGAATGTTCCGGACCACGTTCACATAGGCGGTGGCGAAGCCGCGCATCAGGGGGACCGGGCTGACCTTCATGCCGGTCAGCAGCGTTCCCCATATGAGGGAGCCGAGGGCGGAGTAGACGGTCAGCTGCACCGTCACCCAGAAGGCCCCCAACAGGTCGTAACCTTCAAGAAAGTCGAACACGATCTCCCGCGCTTCCGCGTGTAGGAGGGCACGGCGCGCCGCCGTTCACGGACGGCGCGCCCGGTCAGCCCTGCTTCACTTGACGATGTTGCCGATCTTCGGGGCGGGCTCGTTCTTGTAGTTCGCCGGGCCGAAGTTGGCCTTCACGGCCTTGTCCCAGGAACCGTCCGAGACCATCTTGGTGAGCGCGTCGTTGATCTTCTTCTTGAGGTCGGCGTCGCCCTTCTTCAGGCCGATGCCGTAGTTCTCGTTGCTCATCTTGAAGCCGGCCAGCTTGAACTTGCCCTGGAAGTTCTGCTGTGCGGCGAAACCGGCCAGGATGGAGTCGTCGGTGGTCAGTGCGTCGACGACCTTGTTCTCCAGGCCGGTCAGGCACTCCGAGTACCCGCCGAACTCCTGGAGGTCGGCCTTCGGGGCCAGCTTGTCCTTGACGTTCTGCGCCGAGGTGGAGCCGGTGACCGAACAGAGCTTCTTCTTGTTCAGGTCGGCCGGCGACTTGATCGAGTCGTCGTCGGCACGGACGAGGATGTCCTGGTGCGCCAGCAGGTACGGGCCCGCGAAGTCGACCTTCTGCAGCCGCTCGTCGTTGATCGAGTAGGTGGCGGCGATGAACTTCACGTCACCGCGCTCGATCGCCGTCTCGCGGTCGGCGCTCTTGGTCTCCTTGAAGACGATGTCCTTGGCGTCGTAGCCGAGTTCCTTGGCGACGTACGTGGCGACGTCGACGTCGAAACCGGTGTACTTGCCGTCGGGGGTCTTCAGACCCAGGCCCGGCTGGTCGATCTTGATGCCGATCGTGATCTTCTTGCTGCCGCCCGCACTGTCCGAGCCGCCGTCCTTCTTGTCGGAACCACAGGCGGTGGCGGTCAGGGCGAGGGCGAGCACGGCGGCCGAGGCGGCGGTGACCTTACGAAGCTGCATGGTGAGATTCCCTAGAGTTGACGCGATGTGAGTGATCGGCCGGTCCGGGTACCGGCGGTGAAGGATCAATCAGTGGTGAAGGATCTTCGACAGGAAGTCCTTGGCCCGGTCGCTGCGCGGGTTGCTGAAGAACTGGTCGGGCGTGGCCTCTTCGACGATCTTTCCGTCGGCCATGAAGACGACGCGGTTCGCGGCCGAGCGCGCGAAGCCCATCTCATGGGTGACGACGACCATCGTCATGCCGTCCCGGGCGAGCTGCTGCATGACGTCCAGCACCTCGTTGATCATCTCCGGGTCGAGCGCGGAGGTCGGCTCGTCGAAGAGGATCACCTTCGGATCCATCGCCAACGCCCGTGCGATGGCCACGCGTTGCTGCTGACCGCCGGAGAGCTGGGCGGGGTACTTGTCGGCCTGCGTCGCCACGCCCACCCGGTCCAGCAGCGAACGGGCCTTGTCCTCGGCCGCCTTCTTGTCCGTCTTGCGGACCTTGAGCTGGCCCAGCATCACGTTTTCGAGCACCGTCTTGTGCGCGAAGAGATTGAACGACTGGAAGACCATGCCGACATCGGCGCGCAGCCTGGCCAGCTCCCTGCCCTCCTCGGGCAGCGGCTTGCCGTCGATCGATATGGCGCCCGAGTCGATCGTCTCCAAGCGGTTGATCGTGCGGCACAGCGTGGACTTCCCGGACCCGGAGGGCCCGATGACGACCACGACCTCGCCACGGGCGATGGTCAGGTCGATGTCCTGGAGCACATGCAGCGCGCCGAAGTGCTTGTTGACGTTGCTCAGTACGACAAGGTCGTTCGCCGCAGGTGCGGCGTCCTCGGCGCCCTTGGTCACTGAAACTCCGCTCATCGGCTTCTTGCTCCGTCCTCCTCGGTTGGGAAGGACCCTAGGACGCGGTGAGATCAGCGTCATCACATCTGAGCGAGAATTGAGGATAACGATCCGGCGGCACTCGGACACACCGTGTGAACAGGGCGGCAGGCGGTGCGCCCCGGGCGTACCGGGTGCATAACGGATGGCTCGATGCGAGGGGCGGGCCCTTGACTGACGTACCGGTCATCGGAGTGGATGCCCTGGTACGCCATGACGTGAAACACCTCGGTACGGGGAAGTGACGAGAGGTGTACGAAGGCGTACAGGAGACCGCACCGGCAGCCCGTCCACGGGAACCGGCATCGCACCATCGGAAAGGAGGGGGCATGAGACTGCTGCTCGTCGAGGACGACAACCATGTCGCGGCCGCCCTCTCCGCGGTCCTCGCCCGGCACGGCTTCCGGGTCGTGCACGCCCGCAGCGGCGAGGAGGCGCTGCAGGCGCTGCTGCCCGCGGACACGGAGCCCTTCGGCGTCGTGCTCCTCGACCTCGGCCTGCCCGACCAGGACGGCTACGAGGTGTGCGGGAAGATCCGCAAGCGCACCTCCACCCCGGTGATCATGGTGACCGCGCGCGCCGATGTCCGGTCGCGGATCCACGGCCTCAACCTCGGGGCCGACGACTACGTGGTCAAGCCGTACGACACGGGCGAGCTCCTCGCCCGCATCCATGCCGTCAGCCGCCGCAAACCGGCCGGCGAGGACACCGTGCCCACGCCCGTCGCCGCCCTTCGGCTCGGCCACGTCCGGATCGAGCTGCCGACCCGGCGGGTCAGTGTCGACGGCTGTGAAGTCCAGCTCACCCGCAAGGAGTTCGACCTGCTCGCGCTGCTCGCCCAGCGCCCCGGGGTGGTCTTCCGCCGGGAGCAGATCATCAGTGAGGTGTGGCGCACGAGCTGGGAGGGAACGGGGCGCACACTCGAAGTGCACGTCGCGTCCCTGCGTTCCAAACTGCGCCTGCCCGCACTGATCGAGACGGTGCGCGGGGTCGGCTACCGCCTCGTCGCCCCGTCCGCGTAGAGGCGTACGTCCCAGGTGCGCACCCGGCTGCTACCCCTGCTCATCGTTCTCATGGCGAGCGTGCTGCTCGCACTCGGCTTCCCGCTGGCCGTCAGCGTGGCCGGCGCCCAGCAGCAGCGCGTCGTCATCGACCGCATCGACGACACGGCACGCTTCGCCGCGCTCGCCCAGTTCATCGCCGAACGGACCCCCGGTTACGACGAGCGCCGCCGCACCCTGCGCAGCGAACTGGACACCTACGCCTCGGTGTACGGCATCCGCGCCGGTGTCTTCTACCGGGACGACAGCGCCATGGCGAAGGCCCCGGCCACCTGGCAGCTGCCGATCGAGGGGGAGGGGAGGGAGGCCTTCAAGGAGGCGCTCCTCGGGCGTCGCAGCCACGATCCGCCGCAGGTCTGGCCCTGGCAGCGGGGCAGGGTCGTCGTCGCCTCGCCCGTCGTACGGGACGGCGATGTGGTCGCCGTCGTCGTCATCGACTCGCCCACCACCGAGATGCGCGCGCGCACGCTGCGCGGCTGGCTGCTCATCGCGGCCGGTGAAGTGGTCGCGATGCTGGTGGCGGTCGGCGCCGCGATCCGGCTCACCGGCTGGGTGCTGCTGCCCGTGCGGACCCTGGACGCGGCCACCCACGACATCGCCAGTGGCCGGATGCGATCCCGGGTCGCGGCCTCCGGAGGGCCGCCCGAACTCAGGCGTCTGGCCCGCTCGTTCAACGAGATGGCCGACAACGTCGAGAACGTGCTGGAGCAGCAGCGCGCCTTCGTCGCGGACGCCTCGCACCAGCTGCGCAACCCCCTGGCCGCTCTGCTGCTCCGCATCGAGCTCCTCGCGCTCGAACTCCCCGAGGGCAACGAGGAGATCGCCTCGGTGCGCACGGAGGGCAAGCGCCTCGCACAGGTCCTGGACGACCTGCTCGATCTGGCGCTGGCCGAGCACGCCGGGGCCGACCTGCAGCTCACGGACATAGGTGCCCTCACCGCGGAACGCGTCGCCTCCTGGCGGCCGGTGGCCGAGGAGAGGGGGGTGGCGCTCAGGGCGGACGGTTCGGCCGCCGTGACGGCCTGGGCGGACCCCATCGCGCTGTCGAGCGCCCTCGACGCCATCATCGACAACGCCCTGAAGTTCACCCCGGCCGACGAGGAGGTCCGCGTCACGGTCGCCTCCGGCCGCGACGACGTCACGGTCGTCGTCGCCGACCGCGGACCGGGCCTCAGCGCACAGGAGATGGAACGCGTCGGCGACCGCTTCTGGCGCAGCACCCGGCACCAGAACGTGCAGGGTTCCGGCCTCGGGCTCTCCATCGCCCAGGCCCTCCTGGCCGCCGGGGGCGGCTCCCTGAGCTATGCCGCCCATGAGCCGCACGGGCTGCGGGTGACGGTGTCGGTGCCGCGCGACAACCCGCAGGGCTGAGAGCCTGTCGGGCGACCACCGATCGAAGGTCACCCGGCCGACCCTGGGCGGGGCGGGCAGGGGAGCGGACCGGCGATCAGGGCTTGACCGACCGGTAGTAGCGCCTGGCCCCCTCGTGCAGCGGCAGCGGATCGGTGTAGATCGCCGTACGCAGATCCACCAGCTGGGCGGCGTGCACCTCGCGCCCGATCCGGTCCCGGCTGTCGATCACGGTCCGGGTGAACGCCTCGGTCATCGCCGGATCCGTACGGTCCGTGGTCACCAGCACATTGGCGACCGCCACCGTCGGCACCGCCTGCCCCTGCTGGGCGTTGCGGTAGGCGTCGGCGGGCATCACGGCCGAGCGGTAGTAGCGGGCGGAGCCGCCCACGGCCTGGAGCTCCTTGATCAGGGGGGCCTCCAGCGGCACCAGCCGGATCGCGAACCGGTCCGACAGTTCCTGCACGGCGGAGGTGGGCAGTCCGCCGGACCAGAAGAAGGCATCGATCCGGCCGTTCTCCAGCTCCTTCGGCATGGTGTCGATGCCGTTGGGGACCGGCGTCACATCGTCGGTGGGATCGAGACCGGCGGCCGTCATCAGCCGGTCGGCGACCAGCCGCACGCCCGACCCCGGCTGACCCACTCCGACGCGCTTGCCGAGCAGGTCCGAGACCTTCCGTATCTCCGAGTTCCGGGGCACGACCAGCTGGATGTAGTCGTCGTACAACCGCACACAGCCCCGCAGTCGTTCGGCTCCGGGACCGCCGTTGCGCAGATAGGTGGCGAGGGCGTCGGTGGTGGCGATGGTGAAGTCGGCCTTGCCGGTCGCCACCCGAGCGATGTTCTGCTGCGAGCCCTCACTGGTCTGCAGCTGTATCGACACCTTCGGCAGGTCCTTGGCCAGATCACCCCGGAGCCGCTCGCCGTAGCGCTGGTAGACGCCGCTGCGCACGCCGGTGCTGAAGGTCAGCGTGCCGCTCGGCGCCGGTTTCCCGAGCGGGAGCAGCCACCACAGCAGCAGCCCGAGCACGACGACGAGGGCCGCGCACGCCTGGAGGGTGCGCCGCCGGCCGATACGGGACAGTGCCTGGAGCATGGCGGCGATCCTGCCAGCCCGTCCCGGGGATGACCAGGGCCGGGCGCCGGGACGCCGGCCGGTGGGGCGTCCGTCGTCGCGGCCCGGACGGAGCCCTCAGGGCCTGGTGCACGATGGCGAGCGGGTCCACTCTCCCTCGTCCACCGGACCGTTACCCTGGACGGGTGAGCGGCAACGACGTGGCTGGTGGAGTAGTGGACGGTTTGAAAACGTACGAGGTGCGCACCTACGGGTGCCAGATGAACGTCCACGACTCCGAGCGGCTGTCGGGGCTGCTGGAGGACGCGGGTTACGTACGTGCCGCCGAGGGCTCCGACGGCGACGCCGACGTCGTCGTCTTCAACACCTGCGCGGTCCGGGAGAACGCCGACAACAAGCTCTACGGCAACCTCGGCCGGCTCGCCCCGATGAAGACCAGGCGCCCCGGCATGCAGATCGCCGTCGGCGGCTGCCTGGCGCAGAAGGACCGCGACACCATCGTCCGGCGGGCCCCCTGGGTGGACGTCGTCTTCGGTACGCACAACATCGGCAAGCTGCCGGTGCTGCTGGAGCGCGCCCGTATCCAGGAGGAGGCGCAGATCGAGATCGCCGAATCCCTGGAGGCCTTCCCCTCCACGCTCCCCACCCGTCGCGAGTCCGCCTACGCGGCGTGGGTCTCCATCTCCGTCGGCTGCAACAACACCTGCACCTTCTGCATCGTCCCGGCGCTGCGCGGCAAGGAGAAGGACCGCCGCACCGGCGACATCCTCGCCGAGATCGAGGCGCTGGTCGCCGAGGGCGTCTCGGAGATCACCCTGCTCGGCCAGAACGTGAACGCCTACGGCTCCGACATCGGCGACCGCGAGGCCTTCTCCAAGCTGCTGCGCGCCTGCGGGAGGATCGAGGGCCTGGAGCGGGTCCGTTTCACCTCGCCGCATCCCCGCGACTTCACGGACGACGTGATCGCGGCGATGGCCGAGACCCCCAATGTGATGCCTCAGCTGCACATGCCGATGCAGTCGGGTTCGGACACGATCCTCAAGGCGATGCGGCGCTCGTACCGCCAGGAGCGTTTCCTCGGCATCATCGAGAAGGTGCGCGCCGCGATGCCGGACGCCGCCATCTCCACCGACATCATCGTGGGGTTCCCCGGCGAGACCGAGGAGGACTTCGAGCAGACCATGCACGCGGTCCGCGAGGCGCGCTTCGCCAACGCCTTCACCTTCCAGTACTCCAAGCGCCCCGGAACCCCGGCCGCCGAGATGGACGGGCAGATTCCCAAGGAGGTCGTCCAGGAGCGGTACATGCGCCTGTCCGCCCTCCAGGAGGAGATCTCCTGGGAGGAGAACAAGAAGCAGGTCGGCCGGACGCTGGAGATCATGGTCGCGGAGGGCGAGGGCCGTAAGGACGGCGCCACCCACCGACTCTCCGGCCGTGCCCCCGACAACCGCCTGGTCCACTTCACCAAGCCGGACGAGGACGTGCGGCCGGGCGACGTGGTGACCGTCGAGATCACCTACGCCGCCCCGCACCACCTGCTCGCCGAGGGCGCTCCGGTGGGCGTGCGGCGGACCCGCGCCGGGGACGCCTGGGAGAAGCGGACCGCCACCGAGGCCGCCAAGCCGGCCGGAGTGATGCTGGGGCTTCCGGGTATCGGCGCCCCGGCGCCGCTGCCGGAAGCGGCCGCCCCCGGCTGCGGCTGCGACTGACGCCGCGAGGAGCGGTCGGCGGCGGTGGCCGACGGCGGCGTCGTGCCCACGCAGTACGCTGCCCACCATGCTTGTCGCCGCCGCTGTCTGCCCCTGTCCGCCGCTGCTGGTGCCCGAGGTCGCGGCCGGTGCCGCCCCCGAGCTGGACACCCTGCGGGACGCCTGCGCCGATGCCCTCGGCGTACTGGCCGCCGCCCGGCCGGATCTGCTGATCGTGATCGGGGCCGCGGACCACGAGGGCCGTGGCCCGCACCCCGAAGGGGCCACGGGCACCTTCCAGGGCTTCGGCGTCGATCTCGGCGTACGGCTCGGGCGTGACCGCGGACCCGTGGCGGACCGGCCGCTTCCGCCGTCCCTGGCCGTCGGTGCCTGGCTGCTCGCCCGCGCGGGCTGGGCCGCCGCGCCGGTCGAGGGGCTCGCCGTGGGGGCGCCACTCGAAACCGAACGCTGCATGAGCACCGGACGGGACCTCGCCGCCAGGGCGGACCGGTTGGCGCTGCTGGTGATGGGCGACGGCAGCGCCTGCCGCACGCTCAAGGCCCCCGGCTACCTGGACGCCCGCGCCGAGGCGTTCGACGCGGCGGCCGCCCGCGCGCTTGCCGCGGCGGATCCAGAGGCGCTGTCGGCGCTGGACGCGTCGCTGGCGTACGAACTGAAGGCGGCGGGCCGGGCGCCGTGGCAGGTGCTCGCGGGCGCGGCCGAAGAGGCGGGCCTGGGCGGCCGGCTGCTGTACGAGGACGCCCCGTACGGCGTGGGCTACCTGGTCGCCGCCTGGTCCTGAGTCCGTGCCGCACCCGGTGCGGACGGCTGACGGCGGCCGTGCGGCGCTGTTGCCGTACGGCCGCCGGTCGGTGCCGACCGTTTGAACGGCCGCTGTTCAGGAAGCGGGCGGCGTACCCGGCGGCGTACCACCCTCGTCGTGTTTGGGCGTACCGCCCTCGTCGTGTCTGTGGGACAGGCGCTCGACCGCTTCCTTGGCCTTCCTCGTGCCGGACTCGATCTTGTCGCTGTACTTGCCCTTGGTCTTTTGGTCGACCGTCCGTGCGGCTTTTTCGAGCCCGTGGTCGATCTTCTCCCCGTGCTGCTGCGCGAGATCGCCGACCTTGTCCTTGGCGGGGCTCAGCTTCGCCTTCAGATTGTCCAGGAAGCCCATCGGACACCTTCCCTGCTGGGGGACTACGGTCAGGCGCCCTCTCCGGCCGTGCAGGACCGCCTCGTCGGGCGGTCCTGCACAAACGACAAACCAGGAAAAACGCCCTCATTCACCTACGAATTCTACTGGTATGGGCGTGGATCCGCGTCGGCCGGAACGTGCCGGCTCCCTGTCTCGCGCAGGCCCCGGGGCCTGCGCGGCAACCGGTTCCTCGTCCGGATGCCGCTTCCTGGCCCGCATCGCTTCCCGTGCCGGGAGGCCGTGTCCGCCGCGCCCGGAAGGGGGGACCGGCAGGGCTGGCATCATGCTGCACGTCGAGGGGGCGGGGGCGGGATGCGCCGCCCGATCGCTCAAGGCCGTCAGGGCTCGACCGGGCGGTGCGGGACGGCGTGAAAAGGGGCAACTCCCACCTCGGAGGCGGGCGAGTTCCCTCGCGGGGCCGTCCGGGCGGGAAGTGGGAGTCACAATTCCGCTGTCAGTACCTTGTCAGCGCAGTTCCCTGCCGTTGAATCCGCTGGTCTCCGGTGGAGGGTTTCGGCGAGGATTCCATCACCGGCCGACGCGAGTCGGGCCAGGGAATCGGCAAGGAATCCATACTCCCGGGGGGGCGTACGTTTCATGGGCAAGATGCAGGTGCGTGCTGTTGTTGTCACACTGGCCTTCTTCGCTGCGGCTTTCGGTGCCGCCGGCACCGTCGGTGCGGCTGCGGCCGACCGCTCGAATGCGTTGTCCGCGATGGTTTCGGTGACAACTCCGCAGGACCCCATCTGGGGAGTGGAGCCGACCGACCCCCAGGACCCGATCTGGGGATGACATTCGCATCGTGAGACATGAATAGATGCAGGGTTGCGCAACTGTGCAGCCCTGCACCCATGTCTGCTCTGTGCTACCGTGCGGTTCATACGTATGTTCGTTGCTAAATCCTTTCGAATTCTTCATGATGCTTCATGCTTCGTGGAGATCGGCGAAGGGTGGGGGACGTACATGCTTGAACCGTTGGGGATCGGACCCCGTGCGGCGGAGGTCTATCGAGCCGTACTCGGACGGCCGAATTCCGATGTGGAGAGCCTCGCCGAGGCGTTGGGCTGGAATGTGGAGCAGGTCCGTTCCGCGCTCGACGAATGTGTGCGCCTCTTACTTGTGAAACCTTCGTGGGACTCGCCCGGAAGGGTCAGACCGGTCAGTCCCGAAGTCGGCCTGCAGGCGCTTCTCGCGCGTCAGGAGAGTGAACTCCTGGAGCGGCAGCAGAAAATAACCGAGACGCGGGTCGAAGTTGCTCGTTTTATCGACGAGTACACCGAAGTGCAGCAGAAATTACGGAGTTTCCTTGTGGAGCGACTCACAGGGATCGAGGAAATCCGTTCCCGTATCGAGGAACTCACCCAGGACTGCTCCTCCGAACTGCTCACCTTCGCGGCCGGAGGCCGGCAGGCCGAGGCCAGCCGGCAGGCCAGTCGCCCCTTGCTGGAGGATCTGGCCGCGCGTGGTGTCGTGATGCGCAGCATCTATCTGGACAGCGTCCACAACGACCCCGCCACCGTCGAGCACCTGCGCTGGCTGCACACCCATGGCGATCAGGTGCGCACCACTCCCTCGCTGCCGTCGCGCATGCTCCTGTTCGACCGCACCCACGTGGTCCTGCCCATCGATCCGGACGACTCCGCTTCCGGCGCACTCGTGTTGAGCGGTGCGGGCGTCATCACGGCGCTGTGCGAACTCTTCGACCGGATCTGGGACAGCGCCGTCCCGTTCAGCGGCTACCGGCCGCCGTCGCGCGAACCGGGGAACGAGAGTCTCTCCGTGCAGGAGCAGGCCGTGCTGCGGTTGCTCAGCGAGGGGCTCACCGACGAGGTCGTCGCCCGCAAGCTGGGCATCTCCGTGCGCACCGGGCGTCGTATCACCGCCGATCTCATGGGGCGGCTCGGCGCGCGCAGCCGTTTCCAGGCGGGCCTGCGAGCCGTGCAACTGGGCTGGCTGGAGGGGCCAGAAACCGTATAGGGCGCGTATAGCCGCCGATCCCACTCTCGACTCATCACATGGATGGCGGAGTCGCCCGACTCCGGTTCCGATCCTGAGGGAGTCGAGATGACCAACGCGAACGTGACGACCGGACTTGACGCTGCCCGCAAGCAGGAGATCAAGGAGATCGTCTGCGACATTCTTGAGATCGACGAGGACGAGGTCACCGAGACCAGCCTCTTCAAGGAGGAGCACGACGCGGACTCGCTCCGCGCCATCGAGATTCTCGCCGCTCTTGAGCGCACCCAGAAGGTGACCATCGACCAGGCGGAGCTGAGCCGGATGGTCAACCTGGAGGGTGTGTACGTCGTGGTGTCCGAAGCCGCCCGCAACTGATCTGCCGTCCCGAACGCCAGCAGATGGGTGAGCTTCGATGAACGCTTCGATCAAGACAGACGCGCGAGGTCACGGCGGACACGACGGTCCTTCCTCCGAGACCGCAGGACGACGGGTGGTCATCACCGGACTCGGTGTGGTCACCAGCATCGGGATCGGTGTCGAGGCCTTCACCGCCGGCCTTCGCGAGGGACGCAGTGGCGTCAAGCCGATCACCGCGTTCGACACGACCGGGTTCGCCCATGCCAACGGCTGCGAGGTCACGGACTTCGAGCCGGAGCGCTGGATCGCCGGGCAGCCCGTGGAGGAGCTGGGCCGGGCCGCCCAGTTCTCGGTGGCGGCCGCCCGCATGGCGGTCGAGGACGCGGGGCTGAGCGCGCAGGACGTGCGGGCCCGCCGTTCCCTGGTGTCAGTCGGCACCACGGACGGTGAGTCCCGCGACCTCGACCAGCTCGTCGCCACGGGCCTGGAGGGCGGGCCCGAGGAGTACGACCCGGTCGTCGCCCGGCGCTTCTCCGCCGGACGGCTGTCCGCGGGCATCGTGCGCGAGCTGCAGCTGGAGGACGTGGAGGCCGTGACCATCCCGACCGCGTGCGCGGCCGGCAACTACGCGGTCGGATACGGCTACGACGCGCTGCGCAGCGGGGACGTGGACATCGCCCTGTGCGGCGGCGCCGACGCGGCCTGCCGCAAGACGTTCACCGGGTTCTACCGGCTCGGCACCATCGCCCCCGAGGTGTGCCGGCCCTTCGACAAGGACCGGGAGGGCATCCTCACCGGTGAGGGAGCCGGCATCCTCCTCATGGAGAGTCTCGACTCGGCACTGGCGCGCGGTGCCCGCATCTACGCCGAGGTCCTCGGGTACGGGCTCGCCTGCGACGCCCTGCATCCCGTCGCCCCGGACCGGGACAGCATCGCGCGGACCATCCGCATCGCCCACCGGAACGCGGGCATCACGCCGGACCAGGTCGATTTCGTGTCCGCGCACGGCACCGGCACCAAGGCCAACGACATCACCGAGGCCGGCGCCATCCGCCAGGTGTTCGGCGCGGACACCATGCCCCGCACCGTGTCCATCAAGTCGATGATCGGCCACAGCATGGGCGCGGCCAGCGCCGTCTCCGCCGCGGCCTGCGCGCTCGCCCTGACGGAGGGCTTCATCCCGCCGACGGTCAATCACCGGGAGACCGATCCGGAGTGCGGAGTCGACTGCGTACCCAACGAGGCGGTCGAGGCGGAACTGTCCGTCGTGCAGAACAACGCGCTCGCCTTCGGCGGCAACAACGCGGTCCTGGTCCTCGGGGCCCACCGGAGCACGTCATGAGCTGGATCGTGACCGGCATGGGCGCCGTCGCCAGCATCGGCGACAGCGTCGAGGAGATCTTCGGTTCGCTGGTCGCGGGCCGCAGCGGGCTCGCCCCGCTGCGCGGCTACGACCCCGCCAACTTCCGTGCGCGGGTGGCCTACGAGATCGACGACCGGCCCGCGCCGGGCGTCGACGAGCCGCTGCGCGCCACCCGCTGGCTGGAGCGGGCCGTCGCACAGGCGGCGGCGGACGCCGGACTCGGCGACGACCTGTCCGGGGTGCCGGTCCTGATCGGCACCACCCTGCGCGAACTGCGGTCGGTGGAACTGTCCTGGCGCGACGACGTGCCCTTCGACGTACGGGACCTGCACTTCGGAACGGCCCTGCGCAGGCGCTTCGGCGCGGACGACACCCACACCGTCGCCAACGCCTGCTCCGCCTCGCTGTACGCGCTCGGCCTCGGCGCCGACCTGCTCGACCTGGGCGCCGCGGACACCGTCGTCGTCGCCGGGGTCGACACCATCACCGAGAGCACCTACGGCCTGCTCGACCGCTGCTACCCCGAACCCCCCGACCGGGTCCGGCCGTTCGACCGGGCCCGGCGCGGCATGCTGCAGGGCGAGGGCGCGGTGGCCGTGGTGCTGCGCAGGGAGGCGGACGGGCCCGGAGCGGGCGCCCGGGTCCACGCGCGGGTGCGGGGCGTCGCCGTCAACTGCGATGCCCACCACCCGTCCGCACCCGATGCGAAGAACATCGCCGCGGCCGTCCACGAGGCGCACGAGCGGGCCGGGGTACGGCCCGCCGACATCGATCTCGTGATGCTGCACGGCACCGGCACACCGCTCAACGACGAGGCCGAGTCCACGGCCCTGAACACCGTGTTCGCCGGCCTCGACCCCTCCCCGTACATGACGGCCATCAAGTCGATGACCGGACACACCGCCGGGGCCTCCGGACTGCACAGCCTGGTCGCCGCCGTGGACGCGATGCGCACGGGGACCGTCCCGCCGACGGTGTACCTCGACGACCCGGTGGACGCCGTGGCCGGATTCCGGCTGGTCCGGGGCCGTGCCGAGCGGCCCGGACAGCCGCTGGGGCTCGCGCAGATCGACTCGTTCGGATTCGGCGGGCTCAACGCGGTCGCGGTCGTGGAACGGGTCGACGGACACCCGGCCGGCCCCGGGGAACCGGACGAAGGAGCGGGCCAGTGAGCACCACACCCACGGCACGCGCCGTGATCACCGGGATCGGCACGGCCGTGCGCGGCCTGACGGAGCCCGCCGGACTGCTCGGGCCGCTGCCCGAGAACCACCGGGCGGCGCCCGACCCCGTGTCCCGGCTCACCGGACGCGGCCTGCGCTACAAGGACCGGGCCACGAAGCTGGCCATGGCCGCCGCGCGGGACGCGCTGGCCGAGGCCCGACTGGTGGACGCCAAGGGAGAGTTGACCGTTCCGGGCGAGAGCGTCGGGGTGGTCACCAGTACCAACTACGGCAACGCCGACACGGTCTGCGAGACCGTGCGGACCATCGCCGAGTCCACCTATCTGGCGACCAGCCCGATGATGCTCCCCGCCACTTCCAGCAATGTGGTCGCCTCGTGGCTCGCCATCACGCACGGCCTGCGCGGCGCCAACCTGACCCTGTGCAACGGGCCGACCTCCGGGCTCGACGCCGTCCACTGGGCCCGGCTGCTGATCGGGGCGGGCCGGGTGGAACGGGTGCTCGTCGTCGGCACCGAACCGGACAACGACCCCGTGCGTCACCTCACCGAGGTGCCGGACGACGACGGCACCGGCGCGCCCGCGCTCTTCGACGGCGCGGTCGCCCTGGTCGTCGAGTCCGACGCTTCCGCCACGGCCCGTGGAGTGGACGCGCTGGCCGCGATCGGACCGTACGCACGCCGCGGCGACCACGCCGTCGCCGTCGCCGACGTGCGCGGCAGGCTGCCGGGACCGGTCGGCCTGTGGTGCGTGCCGCAGCACCCGGACGGGGTGCGCGCCCCCGCACCCGGTCTCGGCGCCGGGGCCGGAACGGCCCCGGTCCACGACCTGTCCGCGCTGTACGGCCCGTCGTCGGGCGCGCTCGGCGTGCTCCAGTGCGCGGCGGCGGCCCTCTGGTTCGACGACGCGGAGGCGGGCTCCGGGACCCTGGTCCTGGCCAGCGCGGGTACGGGCGACGCGGGCGGGGACGACGCCAGCGCGGCCCTGCTCCTGGCGGCCCCCGGTGCCCCGGTACCCGGTCCGGCGGGCGCGGCGCGATGACCCACCACGACGGGGAGGACAGCCCGGAGCCCATGGCCTCGGTACGGCTGCGGCGTGCCGCCCGCGGACCGGAGGGCGCCGTGCGCGTGCTCGCGCTGCACGGTCTCGCCGGGAGCGTGTCCAGCTGGGCGCCGTACGAGCGACTCGCCCTCGACGAGGTCGAGTTGTGGGACGGGGAGCTGCCCTGGGGCTCCACCGGCGACCCCGGCTGGAGCCTGCGGGACGACCCGGCCGACCATGTGGAGCGCGTGCTCGGCGCGGTGCCCGGAGGCGTCGACCTCCTCATCGTGCATTCCTTCACCGCGGGCCCCGCGCTGGAGGCCCTCGTACGCCGGGCACACTCCGGCGGCCCCCGGGCCGCCGTGGTCGTCGCCCCGTTCCACCGGCGCCGTACCGACGACTTCTCCTGGGACGACGCCACGTACTACCTGGGCGGCTTCCACCGCATCCTGGAGGAGGGCCTGCGGATCGGCGGCGGCGAGCGGCTGCCGGCCGAGGTGCGGGCCGCGATGGCGCTGCGGGTCCGCGACCGGGTCGGCCCCTACGGCTGGCAGCAGTTCTTCGGCGCCTATCTGCGCAGCCCCTTCCTGGACGTCGCCTCCTTGCGGCTTCCGGTGCTCGTCGTGGCCGGGAGCGAGGACTTCGCGGCCCCGCCGGACGACGCCCGCGCGCTGGCCGCCGCCCTGCCCGACGGCAGGTTCCGGCTCTTCGACGACTGCGGCCACTTCGCGATGGCCGAACAGCCGCAGCGCTTCGCCGACGCGGTGCACGAACTGCTCCGCGAGACCTTCCCCGCCGCTCCCGCCACCCCTTCCCCATCCGATGTCCATCCCTACGTACCGGAGTTGACGTGACAACGAACACCGCTGGCATCGAGGCCGCGGCTCTCGCGCTCCAGGAGCCCAGCACCCTGGAGATCCGCCCTCGCTACGAGGGTTCCAACATCTGCACCTGGATCGGCTTCAAGCACGTCAACTACCTCGTCGAGGAAGCCGTCCTGAACCATCTCAGGCAGGCCGGGATCGCCCCGGGCGCGATCTACGAGACGTACGGCCTGTGCACGGACATCGTCGACATCGACACCCGCATCCTGCACGCCTTCCACATCGACGACACGGCCGTCGCCGAGGTCAGGCCGCACCGCAGGGCCAAGGACGGCGAGCTCGTCCTCGCCGTCACGCTCCAGGTGCAGCGCGAGTCCCTCCTGAAGGCGGTCACCTCCACGGTCCGTGTCCAGTTGCGCCTCGACCCGCGCGGCGGCGGCGAGCAGCCCGTCCCCGACGCGCTCGCCCCCTACGCCGTCGACCGGCTCGGCGCCGTGCCCGGCTGGACGCCGGAGCCCGTCGCGGCGGACCCGGCCGCCGCCGACCTGGTCAAGGAGCTGACAGCCGGACGCAACGCGTACGCCTGGAAGTTCCGCATCCCCTACTGGTACTGCCACTTCACCGAGCGTCAGCAGATGTCCGGCTATCTGCGGCTCATGGAGGAGGCCAAGGACCGGCTCGTCGCCGACCGCGGGGTCTCCATCAAGACGCTGCTCGACGAGCAGAACTGGATCCCCGTCGTGCCGCACTCGCGGATCACCGTGCTCGACGAGGCGCGGATGGAGGAGGACCTGTATGTCGTCCTCACCGTGGAGAACGTCTTCAAGGGCTTCACGTACGACTCCCGCATGGACACCTACGTCGTCCGTGACGGGAAGCTGCTGCAGACCGCGACCGGCCGGATCACCCACGGCTACGCGGTGATCGAGAACCGCCGCGACTGGAGCCTCGTGCCCTTCGACGACCGCATGAACGCGGCCCTGGAGGGCCGGACGGCATGAATACCGAGGTCGAGGTCGTGGTCACCGGGATCGGCGCCGTCACCTGCCACGGTGCGGGTGCCGACACCCTGTGGCGGGCCATGACGGCGGCCGGGGTCCGTCGGCCCGACCGGCCGTCGGACCCGCTCGCCCGGATGGACCTGCCGCTGATCAACCTGGTGCCCGACCTCGGCCCCGACCCCGACCCGGCGGCCGAGCGGGCGACCCGCTTCGCCTCCCGCGCCGCCACCGAAGCCCTCTCCGACGCCCGCCACGACGCCGCGTCACTGCGCGCCTGCCGCACCGCCGTCGTCATCGGCAGCTGCATGGGGGAGCCCGGACCGAACGAGCGCGGACGGGGACGCGGGGTGCACGGCGACGGCTTCGACTGGACGCCTCCGTTCCGGCTCGCTGGCCGACTCGCCTCCGAACTGGGCGTGTTCGGGCCGGTGCACGACATCGCCAACGCCTGCGCGGCCGGCGGCTACGCCCTCGGCATCGCCGCCGACCTGATCCGCGCGGGGCAGGCCGACGTGGTGATCGCGGGCGGATCCGACGCGTACTCACGCGTCGCGCTCGGCTGCTTCAACCGGCTCGGTGCCGTGGACCCCGAGCGGTGCCGCCCCTTCGAGAGCGACCGGGCCGGCACGGTGTTCGCCGAAGGCGCCGGAATCCTCGTCGTCGAATCGGCCGCGCACGCCGGGTCCCGGGGGGTACGGCCCGCACTGCGTCTGAGCGGGACCGCGTGGAGCTGCGACGCGGGCCACCCGACGGCCCCCGAAGCGGACGGCGAGCAGATCGTACGGGCGATGCGGCAGGCCGTCGGCGATGCGCCGGAGACCGTCGGCTGTGTGATCCCGCACGGCACCGGCACCCGCCTCAACGACGTGCTGGAGAGCCGCGCGCTGCACCAGGTGTTCGGCCCGCGCGCGGCACGCGTCCCCGCCTACAGTCTCAAGGCACTGCTCGGTCACGCGGGCGGCGCGTCCGCGGCGCTCGGCGCGGTGGCGGCGGCCCTGATCCTGCGGCACGGCTCCGTCCCCGCGAACGTGCCGCTCAAGGACCAGGACCCCGAGTGCGAGGTGCTGCTCCCGCAGGGGGCAGCCGTCCCGCTGCCGCCGTCGCGGCGGCGCGTACTCGTCAACGCGTACGGGTTCGGCGGCAACAACGCCTCGCTCGTTCTCGCGGGAGGTGAGGACCGGTGAACGGCCCGTACGGACAGCAGCTCGCCGTCACCGGCGTCGGCGTCGTCTCACCCTGGGGCGACGGGCCCGGACCCGCCCACGCCGCACGGGGAGCCGCCCCGGCCGGGAACGCCGACTGGTTCGACCACCGGGACCGGCTCGGGCCGCGCGGCTACAAGTACCTGCCCGCCGCCGCCCAGTACGCGCTGGCCGCGGCCCGAGCCGCGCTCGCCGACGGCGGGCGGCCCGACGCGGTGCCCGACCACCGGCGAGGTCTGCTGCTCGCCACCAACGCCGGGCTCGCCGGGCTCTTCGACACCATGGACGCGACCGTGGCCGAGGACGGCGGCACGGCACGCCTCTCCCCGGCCACGGCCCCCTACTTCGCCGTCAATGTCCTCGGCAACCGGCTGGCCGCCGAACTCGGGCTCAAGGGCTTCGCGCTGACGGTCGCGAACGAGCGCACCGCCGCCGCCGACGCGCTGGCCACCGGCGCGCTCGCCCTGGCGGCGGGCCGCTGCGACACGCTCCTGATGGCCGCGGCCGAGGAGCCGCCGCCCGGGGGGCGGGGCGAGCAGGGGGCCGCGGCCCTCGCGCTGGAGCCGCTCGCCGCCGCGCGGGCCCGGGGAGCCGGGGTGCACGCCCTGGTGGCGGCCCGCTCCCTGTTCCTGCCGCCGCGGGCGCTGGAGAGCCCCGCGGGCCGGGACGGCGCGGTGAACCGTCTCGCGGAGGTTCTCGCGGCGGTACCGGGCCCCCGCACCGTACATCTGGACCTCGACGGGTCCGCGGTGTCCGAGACGGTGGCGCTCGCCGTGGCCCGGACCGCGGCGGGCCGGACCGTGCCGCCGCCCGGCGGCGCGACGGCCGAACCGCGCCGCACGCAGCCGCAGTCGCCGCAACGCGGGGCCGGCTGCCTCGGGCCCGCGTTCGCCGTCGCGCACGCCGTCACCACAGCCCACGAGGAGGACCGGATCGTCGTCACGGCCGACGGCGCCGGACACGTCGCCCTGGTCCGGATCTCCTCCGCGCCGGCCCACCACACACAGGAGTCGCAGCATGCTGAAACCGCTTGAGGGGAGCTGGAGCCTGGTCCTCGGAGCGTCCAGCGGGATCGGCCGGGCCATCGCCCTCGGACTCGCCCGCGAGGGCGTGCACATCGCCGGGGTGCACTTCGACACGGCCTCCCGCACCGAGGAGATCGAGGCCGTCGTCGACGAGATCCGGTCGCTGGGTGTCGAGGCGCACTTCTTCAACGCCAACGCCGCCGCCAGGGCCACCCGGGCCGACATCGTGCCGCGGCTCGCCGAGCTGACCGGATCGGGCGGCGGCATCCGGATCCTCGTCCACTCGCTGGCCTTCGGCACCCTCGTCCCGTTCACGCCTCGCGAGGGCTGGGACAAGCAGGTCGGCTCGCGCCAGCTGGAGATGACGCTCGACGTCATGGCCAACAGCCTCGTGTACTGGACCCAGGACCTGCTCGCCGCGGGCCTGCTGCGCAGCGGCGCCAAGGTGTACGCGATGACGAGCGCGGGCACCTCCCAGGCGCTGCCCAGTTACGGCGCGGTCTCCGCGGCCAAGAGCGCCCTGGAGTCCCATGTGCGCCAACTGGCCTGCGAGTTGGCCGTCAGCGGCATCGCCGTCAACGCCCTGCGCGCCGGTACCACCGTCACCCCCGCGCTGCGGCGCATCCCGGAGCACGCCGGCTACATCGAGCGCGCGGCGGAGAACAACCCGCACGGCCGTCTCACCCGGCCCGACGACGTCGCCGAGGCGGTCGCCCTGCTCTCACGCAGCGACTCCTCGTGGCTGACCGGCAACACCATCGGCGTCGACGGGGCGGAACTGCACGCCGCCGCCGGGGCGTGGGGCTGAGAGCCTGCCGGGCGACCTCCGCTCTCCGGCCGAAGGTCACCCGACAGCCTCTGAGCACCACCGGCCTCCCGCGCCCGTCGGCCCCCAGGGGCCTCCACCGGATCCCCCTCGTCCGGTCCGCCCGCCCCCGGCCGGGTCGGGCACCGGACGGGGAACCACACCGGCCAGGTATTCGACCGACGGGTCCTCACCACGGATCCTTCACCGACAGGAGCAGAACGCGATGAGTGCCAGTCTTGCCACCGGGGCGGACCCGGACACCCTGGTCGTATCCGGCTGGTCGGCGTCCTCCCCGTACGGCCTCGGCGCGGCGGCCTTCACCGAGGGCATCCGCGCCGACCGGGACGGGACGCGGGCCGCCGACGGCACCGCGGACCTCGGACCCTACGAACGGGCGGGCCGCATAACCGACTTCGACGCCCGGTCGGTACTCGGCCGCAAGGGCACCCGTGCCATGGACCGCGCCACGGCCATCGCCGTCGCGACGGCCGGGATGCTCCTCGGCGAGGCCGGGTCCGGTCTCGCCGAGGACGTCCCGGAGGCCGTCGGCATGGTCCTCGGCACCGGACACGGCAGCGTCCAGAGCATCATGGACTTCACCCGGGACTCCCTCACCGGCGAGAAGCCCTTCCACGTCGACCCGGCCCTGTTCCCGAACACCGTGATGAACCGCGCGGCGGGCCAGAGCGCCATCTGGCACACCCTGCGCGGTCCCAACACCACGGTCGCGGGCGGCGCCCCGACCGGGCTGCTCGCGCTCAACTACGCGGCCAGGCTGCTGCGGCAGGGGCATTGCGAGGCCGTGCTGTGCGGAGCCGTGGAGGAGTTCTCGGCCGAGCGGGCCTGGCTGGAGTACCGGGCCCGCACCGGCGGCCCGCACCGCAGGCCCGCGGGGCCGCTCGGCGAGGGCTGCGCCCTGTTCCTGCTCGAATCGCCGGACCGGGCCCGCTCCTACGGGCGGACCCCGCTCGCCACGCTGCTCGGTACCCGCTTCATGGCGTTCACCGACCCCGAGCGTGCCCAGGACGCGGTGTCCCGCGCCGTCACCGAGGCGCTCAAGATCGCCGACGTACGTCCCGACGAGATCACGCTGATCGTGCCGTCGGACAGCGGCGGCCCGCTCGGCGCCCGCGAGGACGCCGCGCTCGCCGCGCTCTTCGGCGGCCGGCTGCCGCCGCGGCTGCGGCTGCGCAAGCTCCTCGGCGACGCCGGGGCGGCGTCCGCGTCGCTGCAGCTCGCCGGCGCTCTCGCCGCCGACGCCGCGGCCGGGCCCGTGCTCGTCACCTCCATCGATCCGGACGGCCAGACCGGTGCGGTCGTACTGCGCACCGGCGCGTCCTGACCGCCGCCACGGCACTCCGCGCGGCGTGCCGGCCGCACCGGATCCCCGACCACTGCCCGTATGCCGAACCACACCCGGAAGGACGTGTCCCGCTCATGCCCGAGACCACCACCCCCGCACTCGACAAGGAAGAACTGCGCGACCTGGTCGCGGATGTCCTCGACCTGGACGTCGCCGAGGTCACCGACACCGCCCACTTCATGGAGGACCTGGAGGTCGACTCGCTGATGGCACTGGAGATCGTCGTGCGCCTGGAGAAGGAGTACGGGGTCCGGCTCGCCGAGTCCGAACTGACCTCGATCACCTCGCTGCTGGGCACCTACGAGCTGCTCGCCGACAAGCTGCGGGACGCACGGTGAGCGCCGCCACGCCCCTAGGCGACATCGAGCTGATCCGCACCGGCGCGCAGGGCGCGATCGCCGCGTTCGACGCTCCCGTCGACGGCCCGGTCGTCGACGGGCACTACCCCGGCTTCCCGCTGCTGCCCGGCGTGTTCCTCATCGAGGCCGCCGACCGCACGGTCCGGCAGTGGGCCAGGAGCAACCGCGCCACCCCCGGCGGCGACGACGGAGAGGTGGAGCTGGTCGCCATGGACCGCTGCCGCTTCCACCGCCCGGTCTACCCGGGCGACCGGGTGCACACCGACATCGGCGTCACGGAGAGCGCCGCCGGGCTGCTGTTCAAGGCGGCCGTCACCACCAACCGCGGCAAGGTGGCCGACATCCGGCTGCGCTACCGCGACAAGGACCGGCACGAGGAGGTCCGATGACCGTCCACGGCGTCGACCGGATCAAGGGCACCATCCCGCACCGCGGCGAGATCCTGCTGGTGGACCGGGTCGCGGACGTGGTGCCGGGCGAGAGCCTGACCGCGTACAAGGCCGTCTCCGGCAACGAGCCGGTGTACGCGCCGCTCGGCCAGGACGCCACGGCGTCCGACTACGCCTACCCGACCTCGCTCGTCATCGAGTCGTGGGCCCAGTCCGCGGTGCTGCTCTCCGTGTGGGAGAAACCCAACCCCGACGTGCTGGCCGGGAAGGTCGAACTGGCCGGGGCCATCAACGAGGTCGTCGTCGGCGGGCGCGCCTGGCCCGGCGACGTGCTGGAGCACCGGGTGCGCCTGGTGAAGGCCGCCGGGGAGACCTCGGTCCTGGCCGGCGAGACGCTCGTCGGCGGGCGCGAGGTGCTGCGGGTCGGCGCGTTCGTGGTCGCGCTGCGCGACATGACCGAGCTGCTTCCGGCGCCCGACCGCGCCCTGCTGAAGGTGTGAGGAGAGGACGCGATGAGTGCGCACAGCACTGCACGGAACCAGGCCACCGCACAGAGCGGCGGCGAACCGCACGGGGACAAGGTCGCACTCGTCACCGGAGGGTCGCGGGGCATCGGCCGCGCGGTCGTCGGGCGGCTGGCCCGCGACGGCTACGACATCGGCTTCTGCTACCGCTCCGACGACCAGGCGGCGGCCCTGGTGGAGAAGGAGGTACGTGAGCTGGGGCGCCGCGTCCTGGCGCGGCGGGTGGACGTCACGGACCGCACGCAGGTGCGGGACTTCGTCGCCGCCGCCGAGGACCGGCTGGGCCCCGCGTCGGCGGCGGTGACATCGGCCGGCATCACCCGGGACTCCCCGCTGGTGCTGATGCCGGACGAGGACTGGGACGCCGTCCTGCGCACCAACCTCGACGGCACGTACAACCTGTGCCGCGCGGTGGCCTTCCCGATGATCAAGCGCGGCGGCGGCGCCGTCGTCACGCTGTCGTCGGTGGCGGGCGTCGCGGGCAACGCGGGCCAGACCAACTACTCGGCGTCCAAGGCGGGGATCATCGGCTTCACCCGGTCGCTCGCCAAGGAGGGCGGGCGGCACGGCATCCGTGCCAACACGGTGGCGCCGGGCTTCATCGACACGGACATGACCTCGGAGCTGCCGCCGAAGGTGGCCAAGGAGATGCTGGGCCGGATCCCGCTGAAGCGGTTCGGGCGACCCGAGGACGTGGCGTCGCTCGTGGCGTTCCTGGTGTCGCCCGAGGCGTCGTACGTCACCGGGCAGGTGTTCCAGGTGGACGGCGGGATCGCGCTGTGAGCGGCGCCGCCCGCGAGCAGCGCCGTCGCAGGCGCCCCCCGCGGTTCTACTTCTCGCTGCGCAGCCCGTACTCGTGGCTGGCGTGGCGGGATCTGCTCGACCGCTATCCGGCCACCGCGGCGGCCGTGGAGTGGGTGCCGTTCTTCGAGCCGGACGAACTGAGCCGGAAGCTGCTCGCCGAGGCGGGCGGCGCCTTCCCCTACACGCCGATGTCCCCGGCCAAACACCGCTACATCCTCCAGGACGTGCGGCGTCTGGCCGCCGAACGGGAACTGTCCTTCACCTGGCCGGTGGACCGCGATCCGGTGTGGGAGGTGCCGCATCTGGGCTACCTCGCGGCTCACCGGCACGGCAGGGGGGCCGAGTTCATCGCGCTCGCCGCACGGGCCCGCTGGGAACGGGGACAGGACATCTGCGACCGCTCGGTGATCGGCGGCTTCGGCCCCGAACTGGGCCTGGACGGCGAAGAGCTGGCGTCCGCCGCCGACGACCCGGGACTGCGGGCCGAGGGCGTGCGGGTGCTGCTCGACATCCAGCGGGACGGAGTCTTCGGCGTACCGTTCTTCGTCGACCACTTCGACAAGTACTGGGGCGTCGACCGGCTGCCGGCCTTCGCCGCGGCACTCGCAGCCCAGCCCCCCGAGGCCCGGCCTCCCGAGGACGCGGTCCCGCCGCCCGCCCCCGCGGCCTCGGTGGACGACGGCCACGCGGGCGGCTGCGGCTGAGAGCCTGTCGGGCGGCCTTCGAACGGACAGCGGACTCGGTCCGGTGCGTGCGATTCCAAGGCGCCGGAATGTCCTCGCAGCAGAGCTGCCAGTGCCGTGACCGGCAATGTTTGCCCCGTAAGGGTCGTCCAGTGCGTGCGATCGCAAGGCGGCCGGAATGTCCTCGCAGCAGAGCTACCAGGACTTTCGGCCAACGCCGCGAGCGTGCGTGCTTGACGGTGCGGGGCAAAGCTTGCCGGGAGGGGCACCAGGGCATTTCGGCAACGCGCGAAGCGTGCGTGCCAGGGTGTGACCGCCCGGTCAGGGGCCGCCCGACAGGCTCTGATTCGCCCCGGGCCGGCGCGGCCCGGAGCAGGCCGCGCCCAGGGCCGCCGCACGACGCCTCCCCCGCGTCGTGCGGCGGCCCTTCCGTGTCCCCGGACGGCCGCGTCCGCGTATAGGTGCCGCATAGCGCACGGCTGTTGCCTGGGGATCCGTAACTCTACGAGAAGGTGGGTGGTTGGGTGTCCGGCTTCGAGAGCTTCGTCAGCGCGCTGCGCCGCGGGGCGGCGGCGGCGCCCGAGCGCCGCGCCGTCGTGTTCGGTGCCGCGTCCGGCGAGGAGGAACTGTCCTACGCGTCCCTGGACACCGGGGCGCGGGCCGCGGCCGTGACGGTCGCGGAGCTGGTGGCGCCGGGCGACCGGGTGCTGGTCTCCTGCCTGCCCGGCACCGGCTTCCTCCGCGCCTTCCTCGCCTGCCTGTACGCGGGTGCGGTCCCGGTCCCGGTCCCCGCCCCCGGAGGGTTCGGCCGGCAGGAGTCCCGGACCAACGCCATCGCCGTGGACACCGGGGCCCGGCTGGTCCTCACCGACGAGGCGAGTGCCGTCGTCGTCACCCGCTGGATCGAGGACGAGCGTGCCGCACTGCCCGGCCTCGACGCCGTCACGGTGGAGTCCGCCGAGCGGGCGGGCGATCCGGACGCGTGGAGCGAGCACTCCGTCGAACCCGAAACGCTCTGCTTCCTGCAGTACACCTCCGGGTCGACCGGCGACCCGAAGGGCGTGATGGTGCCGCACGGCGCACTGGTGCACAACCTGCGTCTGATGCGGGACAGCCACGGCTGGCACGGCGGCATGACGTGGTGCAGCTGGCTGCCCGCCCACCACGACATGGGCCTCATCGCGATGATGCTCGCCCCGCTGTACCTGGGCGGCACCGCGGTCCTCATGTCGCCCACCGACTTCCTCAAACGGCCGGTGTCCTGGCTGCGGTTGATCGCGCGGCACGGCGCCGAGATCAGCTGTGCCCCGAACTTCGCCTACGACCTGTGCGCCCGTCGCCTCACCGAGGAGCAGACGGCCGGACTCGACCTCTCACGCTGGCGATACGCCTGCAACGGCGCCGAGCCCGTCGACGCCGCGACCCTCGCCCGCTTCGCGCAGCGGTACGCCAAAGCGGGTTTCGAGGCGCGCTCCCTGCTGCCCGGCTACGGCCTCGCGGAGGCCACCCTGTACGTCAGCGGAACCCGCGCGCAACTGCCTCCGACGGTGCTCCGCGCGGATTCTGACGCGCTGGCCCGCGGCGAGCTGACCGAGGCCCGGCAGGGCGTGCCGGTGCAGGAACTGGCGAGCAGCGGCGTCGTGCGCGGACTCGACGTCCGGGTGGTCGACCCCGCCACGCGCGCCGAACTGCCGGACGGGCGCGTCGGCGAGATCTGGATCCGCGGCGGCAGCGTCGCACTCGGCTACTGGAACCGTCCCGAGGAGACCGCCGCCGTCTTCGGCGCACGCACCGCCGCCGGCGAGGCCGGCTTCCTGCGCACCGGCGACCTGGGCGCGCTGCGCCTCGGCGAGCTGTATGTCACCGGGCGCATCAAGGAAATGATCATCGTGCACGGACGCAACCTGTACCCGCACGACATCGAGCGTGAACTCCGCGAAGCGGTACCCGCGTTCGCCGAGCACACCGCGGCCGTCTTCGCGGTGCGTCCGGGCGGCAGCCACGCGGCGGAGGAGATCGTCGCCGTGCAGGAGACCCGTGCGCGCGGCCTGTCGGGGGAGGAGCTCACCGCCCTCGCGCGCGGCGCCCGCGGCGCTCTCGCCCGGCGGCTCGGACTGCGGGTCGGCGGTCTCGTCCTGGTCAGACCGGGACGGGTCCGGCGCACCACCAGCGGCAAGGTGCGGCGCGCGATGATGCGAGAACTCTTCGAGCGCGGTGAGCTGGAGGTCCTGCACGAGGAGCTGGCGCCGGAGGTGGCCGCCGCGTTCCGGGGACCGGCCGCGGCGGGGCGGGCCCGCCCCGTGGACGCGCTGAGCGTGCCGGCCGACGAGCCCTGGCACCCGTACGCGCTCAGCCGCGAACTGGAGGCGAGGCTGGGCGACCCCGGCGACGGGAGCGGGGTGTTCTCCCGTTCGGCCTGCGCACGGCTGGACCGGGCCGAGGAGTTCCCCGCCGCGATCTGCCGGGAGCTGGACGCCCTCGGGGTGCCGCGCTGGTTCGCCCCCGCCCGGCACGGCGGCGAACTCCGCTCCGGCGAAGAGCTGGCGCAGCTCATCAGGACGCTGGGACGGCGCGACTTCACCGTCGCCCTCGGACACGTCAAGACCTATCTGGGGGCCGTCTCGGTGTGGGTGGCCGGAACTCCCGAACAGGCCCGGACCCTCGCCTCGCGCGTCGCCTCGGGCGCGGTCGTCTCGCTCGCGGTCACCGAGCGGGAGCACGGCAGCGACCTGCTCGCAGGGGAGCTGCGGGCCACGCGCACGGAGCGCGGATGGCGGCTCGACGGTGAGAAGTGGCTGATCAACAACGCGACGCGGGCCGATTTCGTGACCGTGCTCGCCCGCACCACCGACCAGGGGGGAAGCCGGGGCTTCAGCCTCTTCCTGGTCGACACGTCCCGGCTGGGGACGGGGAGCCGGCGCGCCCTTCCCCGAGTGCCCACGCACGGCGTGCGCGGCGCCGACATCAGCGGCATCGCCTTCGACAGCGCCGAGGTGCCCGCCGACGCGCTGATCGGCGCCGAGGGCGAGGGCCTGGAGATCGTCCTCAAGGGATTCCAGATCACCCGGACCCTCTGCTCGGCGATGTCGCTCGGCATGACCGACCACGCGCTGCGCATCGCGCTGGACTTCGCCCGCACGCACCACCTCTACCGGCGTCCGCTCGCCGAACTGCCCTACGCCGCACGCACCTTGGCCGAGTCCTACGCCGACCTGCTCGCGATGGAGGCGGTGAGCCTCGTCGCGACCCGCTCGATCCACACACTCACCGATGAGCTGGCCGCGGTCTCCGCCGTCGTCAAGTACCTGGTGCCGACCCTGGGCGACGAGACGATCGGGGCGCTGCGGGGACTGCTCGGGGCACGCGCGATGCTGGTCGAGGACTTCGCCGACGGCGCGTTCCAGAAGCTGGAGCGCGATCACCGCATCGTCGGCATCTTCGACGGCAGCACCGCCGTCAACCTCAACTCCCTGATCAACCACTTCCCGGTGCTCGCCCGCGGCTACCGCGACGGCACCGCCGACCGGGACGCGGTCGCGGCGGCCGCCCGCCTGGACGGGCCGCCGCCCGAGCTCGACCACGGACGGCTCGCGCTGTACGCGCGGTCGGGCTCCGGCGTCGTGCAGTCCCTGCCGGACGCGGTGGCGCGGATCAGGTCGGCGGCGCCGTCCCATGTCGCCGAGCGCGCCGGCCGGCTGCTCGCCCTGGCCACCGAACTCCACGAGGAGCTGAAGGCGTCGCGGCACAGCCCCCGCGCGGTGCCGCCGGAGGCGTTCGCCGCGGCGCGCCGCTACGCCCTCGTGTACGCGGGCGCCGCCGCGGTGCACCTGTGGCTGGAGAACGCCGGCACCGTCCGGGCGAGCGGCCCGCTCTGGCAGGACGCGGCATGGCTCGACGCGGTCCTGGCCCGTCTGCTGCGCCGCCTGACCGGCGCCCCCGACCTGGAGGACGAGGACGGGACCGCCCTCGACGCCCTGCTGCCCGCCCTGTACGCCCAGCACGAGGAGGGGCTGCTGTTCTCGCTGCTTCCCTGCCCGCTGGGCGAGGGGCGCCGGGTGCCCGGCGGCGGGCCGGCGAGGGACGCGGCGTGACGCACCCGACCACCACCCCGACATCGACGAAGGACCTGGCATGACGGACCTGTTGACCACCGGCGCCCGCGAGGCCCCGCACCTGGCCGGGGAGGGTCCGGTGTCCGACCCGGACCTGGCGCGCGTCGACCGACTGGAGACCCTGCTGGGCGATCCGCGGGACGCCGCCAATCCGCTCGGTCTGCGAGCGGTGCTCGCCGCCGACGAGCGCGGCGAGCTGTCGGCCCAGGGGGAGCGCGCGCTCGCGGACTTCGGGCTGGGTGCCGAGTTCGTGCCGGTCCGTCTGGGCGGCCGGTTCGCGCGCGCCGACCGGTTCGCGCTGCTCATGCGCTCCCTGTTCCGGCGCGACTGCGCGCTCGGCATCGGCTACGGCGTCACCAGCTTCATCGCGGGCCTGCCCATCTGGGCCGACGGCAGCGACGAACAGCGCCGTCGAGCCGCCGAACTGCTCATCGGCGGCGGCCGGATCGTCGCCGCGTACACCGAACTCGACCACGGCAGCGACTTCGCCCGTATCTCGCTGACCGCCGGGCCGACACCCGGCGGATATCTCCTGGACGGCGGCAAGCAGCTGGTGAACAACATCGGCCGCGCCGAGGCCGCCGTCCTGTTCGCCCGCACGGGCGAGGACACCGGCAGCCGCGCCCATGCGCACTTCCTGGTCGATCTCGACGCGCTGCCCACGGACCGCGCGGACCGCTCCGCCCGGTTCGCCACATCGGGCGTACGGGGATGCCGCCTCGGTGGCATCGACTTCGACGCCTGCCGGGTACCGGCCGATGCGCTCCTCGGCGTCGAGGGGGGTGCCATGGAGACCGTCCTGAAGGTCTTCCAGGTCACCCGCAGCGTGCTGCCGGGCATGGTCGTCGGCGTCGGCGACACCCAGCTGCGCACGGTGCTCGACTTCGCCCGGCAGCGCCTCCTCTACGGACGGCCCATGTCCGAACTCCCCGAGGTGCAGGGCGTGCTGGCGGAGTCCTTCCTCGATCTGCTGATCTGCGACGCGCTGTCGGTCGTGGGAGCGCGGACACTGCATCTGGCACCGGGGGAGGCGAGCGTACGCGCCGCGGCGGTGAAGTACCTGGTGCCGAAGCTGCTTCAGGACAACTCCTACCGCCTCGGTGTGACGCTGGGCGCCCGCAGCTATGTGCGTGAGGGGCCGTACGCCGTCTTCCAGAAGGCCGCCCGGGACCTGCCGGTCGTCGCCCTCGCGCACGCGAGCGGAGCGGTGTGCCTGTCGAACATCGTTCCCCAGTTGCCGCGGCTCGCGGAGCGGTCCTGGCGGCCCGCCCTCGACGGCGGCGGGACGGCCCTCCCCTGTGCCGCGGCGCTGTTCCGGCCCGACGACCCGATGCCCGACCTCGACCTCGGCCTGCTCGAACTGTCCGCGCGAGGCGCCGACGGCCTCGCGGCGAGCCTGCCCGCGTTCGCCCGCGACCTCGCCGAACGCGCCGTCCGCGAACCCGAACTCGCTGAACTCGCCTCACTGGCGGGCCTGTTCGCCGAGGAACTGGCCGGCCTCGCCGACCGGGCCGCCGCCCTGCCGCCGCGCGACCGCACTCCGCTCGCGAGCCGTCGGGCCTTCCTGCTCGCCGAGCGCTGCACCCATCTGCTCGCGGCCGCCGCCTGCCTCGGCATCTGGCACGCGGCCACGCCCGCCGACGGCTTCGCCGCCGACCCGCTGTGGGTCACCGGCGCGCTGCACCGGCTCGCCGACCGGCTCGGGCCGCGCCGCGGCCCGCTGCCCGGACACCTGGTCCGGGGCCTGACGGCGGAACTCGCCACCAGACACGAACACCACCGCACCTTCGACCTGTTCCGCGGACGGCTCGCCCACGGGCCGGTCCCCGCCAAGGGAGTCATCGCATGACCGAGACCACCGCAACCAGCCCCGACCCGGCCATCCGCACGCCGCAGGCGATCAGCTCCTGGCTCGTCGACCGCGTCTCCTACTACCTGGAGCGCCCCGCCTCGGAGATCGACGAGGGCGTCCAGCTCGCCGAGATGGGCCTGGACTCGGTGTACGTGTTCACGCTCTGCGGTGACATCGAGGACCGGTTCGGCCTCGTCGTCGAACCGACGATGGCGTGGGACCACCCGACGGTCGAGGCCATCACCGCCCACCTGGTGGCCGAGCTGGCCGGCCGGGCCGCGTCCGACCGATAGCGCCGTCCGGCGCATGCAATCGCGAGACGGAGGACCGTCACCGTACCGGGCGTACGTGGACGATTCCGGCAATGCGGGGAGTGTGCGTGCCGGGCCTCGCACGCCAGGCGGGATCCGTCAGACACGACCTGGTCCGGCGGACCGGGGCCGGACAGGGCCCCGGTCGCGCCCAAGTACGCGCTTCGCAGTGACTATCCGGGAAGGGGCAGCCATGCCCGAAAAACCGTTCCCAGGCATTCTGTCGACCGTGGGGAACACCCCACTCGTGGAATTGGAGAAACTGCTGCCGGATTTCGGCTCCCGGGTCTTCGGGAAGGTCGAACGCTTCAATCCGGGCGGCAGCATCAAGGACCGCTCAGCCCTCGGCATGCTGCGCGAGGCCATCCGCAGCGGCGAGGTGGAGCCCGGCCGTTCGGTGATCGTCGAGTCCAGCTCCGGCAACCTGGCCGTCGGACTCGCGCAGATCTGCCGCTACTACGGACTGCGCTTCGTCTGCGTCGTCGACGCGAAGACCACCGAGCAGAACCTCGCGATCCTGCGCGCCTTCAGCGCCGAGGTGGAGGTCGTCACCGAACGCGACCAGCTGACCGGGGAGTACCTGCCCGTGCGGCTGCGCCGGGTACGCGAACTGGTGGCCTCCATCGACGGGGCGTACTGGCCCAACCAGTACGCGAGCCTGCTCAACCCCAAGGCACACGAGACCACCATGCGCGAGATCGAGGAAGCCCTCGACGGCAAGGTCGACTACCTCTTCTGCTCGGTCTCCACCTTCGGCACCCTGCGCGGCTGCCGCGACCACATCAGGGCCCGGGGCCTGGACACCACGATCGTCGCGGTGGACGCCCAGGGCAGCGCGATCTTCGGCCTGGAGTCGACCCAGCGCCTCATCCCCGGGCACGGCGCCTCGGTGGTACCGCCCCTGATGGACGCGTCGGCGGCCGATGAGGTGGTGCACATATCCGATCTGGAGTGCGTGGTCGCCTGCCGCCGTCTCATCGCCCGCGAGGCCGTCCTCGCGGGCGGATCGTCGGGCGCCACCGTCGCCGCACTGTGGAAGTTCAAGGACCGCGTCCCCCGGGGTTCCCACTGCGTGCTGGTCTTCCCCGACGGCGGCGACCGCTACCTCGACACCATCTATTCCGACAACTGGGTGAGCCGGAACTTCGGCGACGTGGCACACCTGTGGAAGGACTGACCTGCATGTCCACCGGGCTCATCTCCACCGGCCAGGAAGGACTCTGGCTCGCCCATCAACTCGACCCGGACAGCTCCGCGTACAACGTGGTTCTCGCGGTGCGGCTGCGCGACCCGGTCCGTACCGACGTCCTCCAGGACGCGCTCACCGCGCTCGTGCTCCGGCACGAACTGCTGCGCTCCCGCTTCCCCGGTACGGACGCGGGGCCGACACGGGTGACCGATCCCGCCGACTCCGTACGGCTCGACGTGCGCGACGTACCGGGAGCGGACGAGGAGGAGCTGTTCCGGCTGGCCCGGCGAGCGGCCGAGGAACCGTTCCGCCTCGCCGAAAGGAGCGCCTTCCGGGCGGTACTGCTGCGCGGCGCGCCCGACGACGCCGTGCTCGTCACCGTCACGCACCACATCGTCAGCGACGCCACCTCGCAGTGGCTGCTCGTCAGGGACCTGTTCGCCGAGTACGGCGCACGCACCGGTCAGGGCGGCGCGACCCGGCCCCCGGCCCCCGCCGGCTGGGACCAGCACGTCCGCGCGGAGAACGAGTTCATCGCCTCACCGCGCGGCGAGCGGTCGGCGGCGCACTGGCGCGACCTGTGCCGGGGTCTGCCCGCGGCGGCTCTGCCCACCGACCGGCCGCGCCCGGAACAGCCCACCCTCAACGGGGCCACTGCCGAACTCACCCTGCCCGCCACCACCACCCGCCGGCTGCGCGAGGCCGCCGCCGAACGCGCGCTGACGCCGTTCGCGTGGCTGCTGGGCACCTTCCAGTCCGCGTTGCACCGCTGCGGCGCCGGGGACGCCTTCCTGGTCGGCTGCCCGGTCACCACCCGGTTCACGCCCTCGACCCGCGAAGCCGTCGGCTACTACGTCAACTCCCTCCCGGTGGCAGGCCGGTTCGTGCCCGCCACCACGTTCCTGGAGACCTTCGAGGCGGCACAGCGCCAGCTGCGCACCGGCATCGCGCACGCCCGCCACCCGGTCGAGCTCCTGCCGGG
This sequence comes from Streptomyces sp. NPDC093149, assembly GCF_044754145.1. Lineage (NCBI taxonomy): Bacteria > Bacillati > Actinomycetota > Actinomycetes > Kitasatosporales > Streptomycetaceae > Streptomyces > Streptomyces sp. NPDC093149. Next base: position 599,788 of record NZ_JBIVON010000004.1, on the reverse strand, counting down.
CGGTGCCGAGCGCGGTCCGCTCTTCCGGATCGTCTGCACCCTCATCGCCGTGGACCGGCTGCCGATCCCCGGGCTCTACGAGGGCCCGGTGCGCCTCGGCGGGCTGCGGGCCGAACTGTGCGACGTGCCGCAGCAGGAGGGCCAGCTCGACCTCGCCGTCGAAGTCCTCCAGAACAGCGCGGAGTTCAGGGCCGTTCTGCGCTACAACACCGACCTGTTCGACCGGGAGACCATCGAGCGGTTCCGCGACACCTGGCGGCGGCTGATCGACGTGTCCCTCGACACGCCCGCGGCCCGCGTCGCAGATGTCGGCCTCGTCGCCGTCGACGACCTGGCACGTCTGATCGCTCTCGGGGCAGGTGCGCCATGAGGGGGGAAACGGTCCAGGCCGGTCCGGACGAGCAGCTCCGGCTGCGGCTTCCCGCAGGACCCGCCGTCTGGTGCACCAACGGGCCCGCCGCCGTGGCGATGTGGCGCGAGATGCAGCCGCCCGGCGCCTACCACCGGGTGGCGCACAGGCTGCCGGCCGCCGCCACCGTTCTGGACATCGGCGCGAACATCGGGCTCATGGCGGTGCACTGCGCCCGCGTCCGGCCCGACGTCCGCGTCGTCGCGGCCGAGCCGGCCCCCGACCTGCACGCCTGTCTGGTCCGCAATCTCGCCGAACACGCGGCCCCCGGATGGCAGGCGGAGTGCGCGGCCGTCGCGGACCGCCCCGGCGAGCTGCGCTTCACGTACTACCCGCAGGCGCCGGGCAACTCCGGCGTCTACGCCGACCGGCGTGCCGACGACGAGATAACCCTGGCGTACCTGCGCAACAGCGGCGTCGACGCCGAGGACGCCGAGGAACTGGTGGAAGGGCTCCACGACGGCGTCGAGTTCACGGTCCCCGCGCTCACCGTCTCCGAGCTGGTCCGCCGCCACGGCGTCGCCCGGGTCGACCTGCTGAAGGTGGACGTGGAACGTGCCGAGATGGATGTGCTGCGGGGCGTCGAGGACGAGCACTGGCCCCTGATCGGCGCGGTCGTCGCCGAGGTCCACGACGAGGACGAGCGCCTCGCCCGTTTCACGGCCCTGCTGCGCTCCCGGGGCTTCACCGTCACGGCCCGCCAGGACCCGCTGCTCAAGGGGACGGGACTGTACGACGTGGAAGCGGAGCGGCACGGGTTCTGAGCCGGCACGGGTCCTGAACGGCGCCGCACGCCGAACGGGGCGGTTCCGGACGGCGCCGTGCCCCGAGAACGGTTCGTGGCCCGAGGGCGGTCCGTGGCCCGAGGACGGCTCGTGCCCCGAGGACGGTCCGTGCCCCGGCGGGGAGGCATGCCGCCGGGGCGCGGACCGTCCGTATAGGCCGTATATAGCGGCCTCTCGCACCATCTCCGCATCACCGGGCTTTGCCTCCCCCCCCCGTCAGCCCCGCAGGAAGGGAACCTCATGCTGATTCTCCGGCGCGCCGATGTGGCGGACGTCCTGGCCGACCGCGAGGCGGAGATCACCGAGCTCGTCGGCGAGACCTACCGGCTGCACGACGAAGGGCTCACGTCCCTGCCGCACTCGACGTTCCTGCGCTTCCCCGAGGAGCGGCACGGCCGGGACCGGATCATCGGCCTGCCGGCCTACCGGGGCGGCGGCCGGCCCGTCGCCGGGATGAAGTGGATCGCCTCGTTCCCCGGCAACGTGGAGGCGGGCACCGAGCGGGCCAGCGCGGCCATCGTGCTCAACTCGCTGGACGACGGCCGCCCGACGGCGTTCGTCGAGGGCGCGGTGATCTCCGCGAAGCGCACCGCCGCGAGCGCGGCTCTCGCCGCCCGGGAGCTGACCGCGGGAAGCGCCCCGGACTCCGTGCTGCTCATCGGCTGCGGCGTGATCAACCTGGAGGTCCTGCGCTTCCTGGCCGCGGCCCTGCCCGGGCTGCGCGAGGCCGCCCTGTACGACACCGATCCGGCGCGCGCCGCGGCGTTCACGCAGCGGTGTGCCGAGGCGGCCCCGAAGGTCACGACGTCCGTGGTGACCGACCTGACCGAGGCCCTCGGCGCGCACCGGCTCATCTCGCTCGCCACGACCGCCGCGGCCCCGCACATGGACCTGGCGGCCTGCGGCCCCGACACCACCGTGCTGCACGTCTCGCTGCGGGACCTGACGGCCGACACGGTCCTCGGCGCGGTCAACGTCGTCGACGACGCCGACCACGTCTGCCGTGAACGCACCTCTCTCGACCTGGCCCAACAGGCCGTGGGGAACCGCGACTTCGTGGCAGCGCCGATCGGGGCGCTGCTGCGCGGCACGGCCACGCTGCGCCGCGAGCCGCACCGCCCCGTCGTGTTCTCGCCGTTCGGCCTGGGCGTGCTCGACATGGCGCTCGCGGAGTACGTGCGCGAGCGGGCCGAGGAGCGCGGCCTCGGCGTCCGCGTCGAGGACTTCCTGCCCGCCTGATCCCACGGGCTCCGACCGGATCCCGTACCCACCACCCCATCCACACCAAGGAGTCAGTCATGACCGCAGAGCAGTCCGAAGGCCCCGTCCAGCGCGTGGTGTTCAACGACGAGGAGCAGTACTCGCTGTGGCCCGCCGGGCGCGAGCTGCCCGCCGGCTGGCACGCCGAGGGCACGGAGGGCACCCGTGAGGAGTGCCTGGCCAGGATCAACGAGGTGTGGACGGACATGCGGCCGCTGAGCCTGCGCCGCCGCATGCACGAGTCCTCCGCGGCCTGAGCCCGTTCGCCCGCCCACCCGGATCTGTGACAGGAGTTACCGTGAACGCCGAACTGCTTTCGGAACGCTTCGCCGAGCAGGCGTTCCGTACCCCGCACGCGGTCGCCGTCGTCGACGGCGACCGGGCGGTGACGTACGAGGAGCTGGACCACGCGTCGCTGCGCCTGGCCCACCACCTGCGGGATCTGGGTGCCGGGCCCGAGACGCTGATCGGGGTCGGCCTGCCGCGCGGCGTCGATCTGGTCGTGGCGCTGCTCGGGGCGTGGCGCGTCGGCGCCGGCTACGTCCCGCTCGACCCGGCACAGCCGCCCGCGCGGCTGTCCGGCCTGGTCCGCGACAGCGGGGCACACCTGGTGCTGGCGGGGCCCGAGCTGGCGGACGCGGTGCGCGACGCCGGGGCCCGGCGCGTGGGACCCGAGGAGGTCCCGGCCGGCGATGCGCCCGACGGGCCGCCGCTCGCCGCCGCACACCCCGACAACGTCGCGTACGCCGTCTTCACCTCCGGTTCGACCGGAAAGCCGAAGGCCGTCGTCATCACCCACGCGGGCATCGCCCACCGGGTCGGCTGGACCGTGGACCGGCACCGGCTGGGGGCCGACGACCGCGTCCTCCAGAAGACCACCATCGGCTTCGACGCCGCGGCCTGGGAGATCTTCGCGCCGCTCGTCAGCGGCGGCACCGTGGTGCTCGCCCCGGCCGGTGCCGAGCGCGATCCGGCCGGACTCCTGCGCACGGTCGCGGAGACCGGTGTCACGGTGCTCCAGGTCGTGCCGTCCGTGCTGCGCCTCCTCGTCGAGGAGGGCGACTGGAGCGGCTGCGGCTCGCTGCGGTTGCTCTTCTCGGCCGGCGAGGCCCTGCACGCCGAGCTCGTCGCCCGGGTGCGCGAACGGGCGGGCACCGGGCTGGAGGTGTGGAACACCTACGGGCCGACCGAGTGCTCCATCGACGTCACCGCCCAGCAGGTCGCCGCGGACATCATCACGGGGCCCGTGCCCATCGGCCGTCCGCTGCCCGGCATGCGGGTCATGGTCCTGGACGCCAACGGCGCGCCCGTACCGGTGGGCGTGCCCGGTGAGCTGTACGCCGGGGGCACGGGAGTGGCCCGCGGCTACGCGGGACGCCCCGATCTGACCGCCGAACGCTTCGTGCCCGACCCGTACGCCCCCGAGCCCGGCGGGCGGTCGTACCGCACCGGCGACCAGGTGCGCTGGCGTGCCGACGGCACCCTGGAGTACCTGGGCCGGCTGGACCACCAGGTCAAGATCAACGGGGTGCGGATCGAGCCCGGCGAGGTCGAGGCGGCCCTCGCGGCGCACCCGGCGGTCACCGGCGCCGTCGTGACGCCGTACACGGTCGACGGCGGCAAGCGGCTCGCCGCGCACCTCACCGTCGGCGCCCCCGTCGGCGCGGCCGAGCTGCGCGGGTTCCTCGCCGAGCGGCTCCCCGACAGCCATGTCCCCGCCTTCCTCCACACCCTCGACGCCTTCCCGCTCATGGCGAACGGCAAGGTCGACCGGGCGCAGCTGCCGACACCGGACGAGATCCTCGCCGCGGAGCAGCCGGCGTTCACCGCGCCGCGCGACGCGGCCGAGGAACTGGTCGCCGGGGTGTGGGCGGAGCTGCTGGGCCTGGAGCGGGTGGGCGCGCACGACGACTTCTTCGCCCTGGGCGGCACCTCGCTGCAACTGACGCGCCTGGCCGCCCGGCTGCGGGCCGCCTCCGGCGAGAAGGTGTCGCTGCGCGGCCTGTTCGCGGCCACCACGGTCGAGGCGCAGGCCGGGCTGATCGGCTCGGCACCGCGGACGCGGACCGAGGAGCCCGGCATCGTGGCCGTGCCGCGCGACGGCGAGCTGCCGCTGTCGTCCGGCCAGCGCCGCCTGTGGTTCCTGGACCGGATGCACCCCGGCAGCCCCGAGTGGGTCGCCCCGCTCTTCCTGCGGTTGCCGGCCGGTCTCGACGCGACGACGGTCCGGCGTGCCCTGGACGCTCTCGCCGCGCGGCACGAGCCGCTGCGGACCCGGTACGCCGACAGCGACGGGGAGCCGCGCCAGATCATCGACGCCCCGGACGGCACGAGCGTGGAACTGCGCGTCGAGTCCACCACTCGGGCCCACCTGCCGGCCCTGTTCGGCGAGCAGTTCCGGCGGGGTTTCGACCTGGCACGGGGACCGTTGTGGCGGGCGCTGCTCGCCCGGGTCGACGGCCACGGCGACATCCTGCTCCTGACCATGCACCACATCACCTGCGACGGATGGTCGACGGTGATCCTGGAGCGCGAACTGCGCGACCTGTGCGAGGCGTTCGCCGCGGGCGAGGCGCCCCGGCTGCCCGCGCCGGCCCTCCAGTACGCGGACTACGGCGCCTGGCAGCACGCCCGGCTCACCGACGAGGTGATCGACAGGGAGCTGGCCCACTGGCGGGTCGCGCTGGAGGGGATCGCCCCGCTCGCCCTGCCCACCGACCGGCCGCGCCCGGCGGTGCGCGACCCGCACGGCGCGGTCGTACCGTTCCGCATTCCTGCCGGACTGGCCGCGAGATTGGGCGAACTGGGCAGGACGCATGGTGCGACACCGTTCATGACGCTCCTCACCGCGTACGCCACGCTGGTGGCCCGCTACAGCGGTCAGTGGGACGTCCCGGTCGGCACCCCGGTGGCCGGCCGCACCCGGCCCGAGACCGACGGCATGGTCGGCTTCTTCCTCAACTCCCTCGTCGTGCGCTGCGGACTGCGGCCGGGGATGAGCTTCGTCCAGGCACTCGGCCGGGTCAGGGACACCGCCCGCGCGGCCTTCGTCCACCAGGAGCTGCCCTTCGAACGGCTCGTCGACGAGCTGCAGCCCGAACGCGACCTGTCCCGCACCCCGCTCTACCAGGTGGCCTTCGACCTGCACAGCGAGGGTGTGACCAGCGTCGTCACGCACGACGCGGACCTCGCGGCGTTCACCGAGGCCTGGCAGGTGGCCAAGACCGACCTGTCGCTGTTCATGCGGCAGACCCCCGAGGGCGGCCTCGACGGCGTCCTGGAGTACGCCACGTCACTGTTCGAGCGGGCCACGGCCGAGCGGATGACCGGCCACTTCCTGAGCCTGCTGGACGCGGTGGCACACGACCCCGGCACCGTGCTGGGGGAGGTGCCGCTGCTGTCGCCGGACGAGCGCCGGCGGATCCTCGTGGACTGGAACGACACGGCGTACGCCACCGACGAACGCTCCGTACTCGAACGGTTCGAGGAGCAGGTCCGCACCGCGCCGGAGCGCACCGCACTGACGCACGGCGCGCAGACGCTCACGTACGGGGAGCTCGACGCCCGTGCCAACCGCCTCGCCCACCATCTGCGCACCCTGGGCGTGGGCGCCGAGTCACGCGTCGCCGTGCTGCTCGACCGGGGGCCCGACCTCGTGGCGGCGCTGCTCGCGGTGTGGAAGGCGGGCGGCGCGTACGTGCCGGTCGATCCGTCCCACCCGGCCGGACGCGTCGCCGAGATGTGCGCGACGGCGCGCGTGCGCACGGCGGTGACCGTCGCCGGGTACGCGAGCCGCTTCCCCTCGCGCGGACCGCGCCTGCTGTGCCTGGACACCGACGCCGGGGCCGTCGCCGAGCGGCCCTCGGCGGTACCGGCCCGCACCAGGGACCTGGACCGGCTGGCGTACGTCGTCTTCACCTCGGGCTCCACCGGCACGCCCAAGGGGGTCGAGGTGCACCACCGGGGCCTCGCGAACCACATCGACTGGGCGGCCAGGGAGCTGGCCGGGGGTGACTGCGGCGGCGGCGCCCTGTTCTCCTCCGTCGCCTTCGACTTGGTCGTCCCCAACCTCTGGGCGCCGCTGGTCACCGGGCAGCGGCTGTTCCTGCTGCCGCAGGACACCGACCTCTCGGAGCTCGGCAAACGCCTCGCGGAGGCCGAGCCGTTCAGCTTCCTGAAGCTGACGCCCGGACACCTCGACATCCTCGCGGCCCAGCTGACCGCGACCCAGGCGGGCGCGCTCACCCCGGTCCTCGTCGTGGCGGGCGAGGCGTTCACCCGCGCCGGCCTGGAGCGCTGGCGCGAACTCGCCCCGGACATGAGGATCCTCAACGAGTACGGGCCCACGGAGGCCTCGGTCGGCGCGACCGTCCACCCGGTACCGCCGGACGGCGAGACGCCCGACGCCGACGTGCTGCCGATCGGGCGTCCGCTGCCGAACACGACGGTGCACGTCCTGGACGCGGCGCTGGCCCCGGTGCCGGTCGGGGTGGCGGGCGAGCTGTACGTCGGCGGTACGGGTGTGGCGCGTGGCTACGCGGGACGCCCGGACCTGACGGCGGAGCGCTTCGTGCCCGATCCGTACGCGAAGGACCCGGGCGCCCGCCTCTACCGCACCGGCGACCTGGCGCGCCGACTGCCCGACGGCACCGTCGAGTTCCTGGGCCGCGTCGACGACCAGGTCAAGATCCGGGGCTACCGCGTCGAGCTCGGTGAGATCCGGGCCGTGCTCGCCGCCCACGACGCCGTGCGCGACGCCGTCGTCACCGTGCACCGGGCCGAGGGCGCCGAACCCCGCCTCGCCGCGTACGTGGTGCCCACGGACACGGACGCACCGCTGCCGGACCTCGCCCCGCACTGCGCCGAGCGGCTGCCCGACTACATGGTCCCGGCGACGTACACCGCCCTCGACGTGATTCCCGTCAACGCCAACGGCAAGGTCGACCGACGCGCCCTGCCCGACCCCGTACGGCCCGAGCAGGACGGCGGACACGTCGCCCCGAGCGGCCCCGTCGAGGAGCGCATCGCCGGGATCTGGACCGAGCTGCTCGGCGTCCAGGCCGGCGCGCACGACAACTTCTTCCACGTGGGCGGCAATTCGATCCTCGCGATCCGGTTGATCTCGGAGATCCAGCGCGCGTTCGACATCGACTTCACCGTCCGCGCGGTCTTCGAGGGCCCGACCGTCCGGCGGCTCGCCGAAGTGGTCGAGGAGCACATCACGGCACAGATAGCAGCGCTGACCGACGACGACCTCCGCGCGGCGGTCGAGGACACGGACAACGCACCGCAGACATCCAAGGAGCACCAGGCATGAGCACCGGGGAAATGGAGAGGCCCGCTGTCCCGGGCGTCGACGCCGAAGCACTCCGCGCCGAGCTGCTGCGCCGCCGCCTCGCGGGTCGGCGCACCACCGCCCGCCGCACCGGGATCCCGCGGGCCGACCGGGGGGAGCCGCTGCCGCTCTCGTACGGGCAGCAGCAGATGTGGTTCCTCGGACGCCTCGAACCCGACAGCCCCGAATACCTCGTGCCGCTGGTGCTGAGGCTGCGCGGCGACCTCGACACCGAGGCCCTCGGCCAAGCCTGGCAGACGGTGCTCGACCGGCACGAGATCCTGCGCACCCGCTACGAACTGCGGGGCGACGAGCCCGTCCAGGTGATCGACCGGCCGCGGGAGTTCCCGATCGTCGTCACCGACGCGGCCGACGAGGACGCGGCCCGCGCCCTGATCGAGGCCGACCTGGCCGAACCGTTCGATCTCGCCGGCGGCTGGCCGGTGCGGGCCCGGCTGATCCGGCTCACCGCCGACGAGCACGTCCTGGCGGTCGTCCTCCACCACATCGCCTGCGACGCCTGGTCGACCGGCGTCCTCGGACAGGAACTGAGCGAGCTGTACCGGGGAGACGTGCCCGCGCCGCTCGCCGTGCAGTACGCCGACTACGCGGCCTGGCAGCGCGGTGAGCTGACCGGCGACGTGGTGGGACACCACCTGGACTACTGGCGCGGGCAGCTGGCCGGCCTGGCCCCGCTCGAACTGCCCACCGACCGGCCCCGCCCCGCCGTGCGGGACGGGGCGGGCAGCGCCGTCGCGTTCGAAGTGCCCGGCCCGCTCGCCGCCCGGCTGCGCGACCTGGCCGCCCGGCACGACGCCACCCTGTTCATGCTGTTCCTCGCCGCCTACCAGTCGCTGCTCGCCCGCTGGAGCGGCCGCACGGACATCGCCGTCGGTACGGTCGTCTCCGGCCGGGGCAGGCCCGAGCTGCAGCAGCTCATCGGCTACGGCATCAACAGCCTGGTGCTGCGCGCGGACGTCGGCGGCGACCCCGCCTTCACCGAGCTGCTCGCCCGCACCCGCGCCACCGTCCTCGACGCCTACGACCACCAGGACGTGGCTTTCACCCAGGTCGTCGACGCACTTGGCCCCGAGCGCGACCTGTCGCGCACGCCGCTGTTCCAGGTGGCGTTCACGATGCACGGCGACCGCGGCTCGTCCTTCACGTTCCCCGGTGTCGAGACCTCCCCGTTCGAGGGTTCGGGCCGGGTCGCCAAGTTCGACCTGGACCTGCAGGTCCGGGAGGGCGCCGAAGGCTCGCTCGGCGGCCACCTGGAGTACGCGACCGCCCTCTTCGACCGGGCGACCGTGCAGCGCTTCGCCGGTCATCTGCTGCGACTGCTGGAGGGGATCGCCGCCACGCCGGACGCGGCACTGTCCTCGTACGACATCTTCGACGCGCGGGAGCGGACCGTACTGCTCGGCACCCCGGCGAGGACGCGGCCCGTGACGCGGCGTGTGCACGAGGTCTTCGAGGAGCAGGCGGCCCGCACCCCGCACCGCGTCGCCGTGACCTTCGAGGGCACCGACCTGACGTACGCGCAGCTCAACGCCCGCGCCAACCGCATCGCGCACGCCCTGATCGCACGGGGTGCCGGCCCGGAGGTCCTGGTCGGCCTGAGCCTGGAGCGCGGCATCGAGCTGCTGCCCGCGCTGCTCGGCATCCTCAAGTCCGGGGCCGGATACCTGCCCCTCGACCCGGCCAATCCCGCCGACCGCCTGGCCTGCATCCGTCAGGACGCCCAGGCCCCCGTCGTCGTCACCACAGCGGCGCACGCCGGGCCGTTCGACGTGGACCTGCTGCTCCTGGACACCGACGCCGAACTGATCGAGGCCCAGCCGGACACGGACCCGGCCGTGCCGGGCAGCCCCGACAACCTCGTCTACACGATCTACACCTCGGGCTCGACGGGCCGCCCCAAGGGCGTCGCGCTCACCCACCGCAATGTCGTACGTCTCATGGAGCGCGGCCACGAGCACTACGCGTTCACCGAGACCGACGTATGGCCGCTGTTCCACAGTTATGCCTTCGACGTGTCGGTGTGGGAGATGTGGGGCGCGCTGCTGCACGGCGGCCGGCTCGTCGTGGTCCCGCACGCCGTCACCCGTTCCCCCGACGAGTTCCTCGACCTGCTGAAGCGCGAGCAGGTCACGGTGCTCAACCAGACGCCGTCCGCGTTCCGCTCGCTGGTGGACACGGACATTGAACTCCCGCTGCGGGCCGTGGTGTTCGCGGGGGAGAAGCTGGAGGTCTCCGAACTGAGCCCGTGGACCGACCGGTTCGGCCTGGAGCGCACCGCCCTGGTCAACATGTACGGGATCACCGAGACGACGGTCCACACCACCTACCACCGGCTCACCGGGCGCGACCTGGACCCGCGGGCCGGCAACCCCGTCGGACATCCGCTGACCGACCTGGACGTGTACCTCCTGGACGCCCAGGGCGCCCTGGTGCCGATCGGGGTGCCGGGAGAGATCCACGTCGGCGGGCCCGGCGTGGCCCGAGGCTACCTGGGCCGGCCCGCGCTGACCGCCGAGCGCTTCGTGCCCGACCCCTACGGGCCCGCGGGCGCCCGCCTCTACCGCAGCGGCGACCTGGCCCGGCGGCTGCCCGACGGCAGCCTGGAGTTCCTCGGCCGCATCGACGGCCAGGTCAAGATCCGCGGCTTCCGCATCGAGCTCGGTGAGATCGAGACCGCCCTTGCCACGCACCCCGCCGTGCGCGACGCCGTCGTCCTCGCCCGTGAGGACACCCCCGGCGACAAGCGCCTCGTCGCCTACGTGACCCCGGCCGCGGACGCGGCCCCCACCCCGGCGGAGCTGCGCACGCACCTGTCCGGGGTACTGCCCGAGTACATGGTCCCCGCGGCCTTCGTCGCCCTGGACCGGCTGCCGCTGACCACCAACGGCAAGCTCGACAAGCGGGCCCTGCCCGAACCGGGACAGGACGCGCTCGGCGCCGGGGGGCACGTCGCGCCCCGCACCGTCGCCGAGGAGCGCATCGCGCAGGTGTGGGCCGAGGTCCTCGGGCTCGACCGGGTGAGCGTCGAGGACGGCTTCTTCGAGCTGGGCGGACACTCCCTGCGCGCCGTGACGCTCGTGGGCCGGCTGCGCGCCATCGGCTACGACCTCGCGGTGCGCGACGTCTTCGAGCACCGCACCGTCGCCCGGATCGCCGAACTCGTCACCGGCCGCCCGGCACCCGCCGAGGCCGTCCGGACCGTCGAGCCGTTCGCACTGGTGACCGCCGAGGACAGGGCGCTGCTGCCCGAGGGGCTCGTGGACGCCTATCCGCTCTCCCAGGTGCAGCTCGGCATGGTCGTGGAGATGCTGACGGACGACGGCAAGCACCCCTACCACAACGTGACGTCCTTCCGGATCCGTGACGAGCGGCCCTTCTCCCTCGACGCGCTGCGCGCCGCCGCGGCCGCGGTCGTCGCCCGGCACGAGGCGCTGCGCACCTCCGTCGCCCTCACCGGCTGCTCCGTGCCGCTGCAACTGGTCCACGAAGCGGCCGAGATGTCGGTCGGCGCCCGCGACCTGTCGCACCTGACCGAGGAGGAACTCCAGGCCTCCCTGAAGGAGTTCACCCTCAAGGAGCGCGGCGAGCTGTTCGACCTGGCCGCGCCGCCGCTGCTGCGCCTGTACGCGCACGTCGCGGGCGACGGCAGCTGGTGGATCACGCACACCGAGTGCCACGCGATCCTCGACGGCTGGAGCCACCACTCCCTCCTGATGGAGGTTCTCGACGACTACGGCCGCCTCGTCGACGGCGAGGAGCCGGCCGCACCGGAGCGCCCCGCCGTCCGGTTCGCCGACTTCGTCCGTGCCGAGCTGGACGTCCTCGGCTCCGCGGAATCGCGCGGGTACTGGCAGTCGGTCGTCGACGGCCACGCCAGGCTCACCGTGCCCGCGCCCTGGCGCGGCGACCCCGCCGACGAAGGGGCCCCCTACCGGGTTCCGGTGCCCTTCCACGACCTGGAGGACCGCCTGCGCGCGCTGGCCGCGAAATCGGGCGCCTCCCTCAAGAGCGTGCTGCACGCAGCCCACCTGAAGACGCTCGGCATGCTCACCGAGGAGGAGCGCTTCTTCACCGGACTGGTGTGCAACGCGCGCCCCGAGGTGCTCGGCGCGGACCGCGTCTACGGCATGCACCTCAACACGCTGCCGTTCGCGCACGACCGCACGGCCGCCACCTGGCGCGAGCTGGTCGCCGCGGTGTTCGCCCGTGAGATCGAGCTGTGGCCGCACCGGACCTTCCCGATGCCGGTCATCCAGCGGGAGCTCGCCGACGGCGAGCGGCTGATCGACATGCGTTTCAGCTATCACGACTTCGACCAGGTCGACCGCGAGCAGGTCGACTACCTGGCGAGCATCGACGACAGCCCCACGGAGTTCCCGCTGGGTGTCTCCGCACGCGTCGGCCACCTCGTCCTGACGGCGTCGCCGCGCGCGCTCAGCCGGTCGGGCACGGACCGCCTCGCGGCCATGCTGCGTCAGGTCCTGGAGGCGATGGCTGCGGATCCGGAGGGCGACGCGCAGGCGTCGTTCCTGCCGCAGGGCGAACGGGAGCGCCAGCTCGTCGAGTGGAACGACACGGCGTACGAGGCGGAGACGGCGACGGTGCTGCGGCGTTTCGAGGAGCAGGCGGTCCGCACCCCGCACGCCCCGGCCGTCACCCTGGACGGGCGGAGCCTGTCGTACGCCGAGCTCGACGCACGGGCCAACCGGCTGGCACACCATCTGCGCGGGCGCGGCGTCGGCGTCGAGTCCCGGGTCCTGGTCCGGCTCGACCGCGGCCCCGACCTGCTCACCGCCCTGCTCGCGGTGTGGAAGGCAGGCGGCGCCTACGTCCCCGTCGACCCGACCCACCCGGACGAGCGCATGGCCGTGATGCGCGAGGCGGCCGGTGCCACGGTGGTTCTCACGGAACTCCCCGAACAGGCCCTGAACTCCCTGCCGGCCACGGCGCCGGAGCGCGTGGACGATCTGGACGCTCTGGCGTATGTCGTCTTCACGTCCGGTTCGACGGGGGTGCCCAAGGGTGTGGAGGTGCCTCACCGGGGTCTGGTCAATCATGTGGCGTGGGCGGCGCGGGAGCTGGCCTCCCGCGGTACGGGGGGTGCGCCGCTGTTCTCCTCGGTCGCGTTCGACCTGGTCGTGCCCAATCTGTGGGCACCGCTGATCACCGGCCAGGCGGTGCACGCGGTCGGCGGCGACGTCGACATGGCCGACCTGGGGGAGCGTCTCGTCGCCTCGGGACCGTACAGCTTCATCAAGCTCACCCCGGGCCACCTGGACGTGCTGGCCGGGCAGCTCACGGCGGAGCAGGCGGCCGCGCTCGCCCCGGTCCTGGTCGTGGCCGGCGAGGCGTTCACGCGCGGCACGCTGGAACGCTGGCGCGCGCTCGCCCCGCACACGGAACTGATCAACGAGTACGGGCCGACCGAGGCGTCGGTGGGGTCGACGGTGTTCCCGGTGACCGGGCCGGTCGATCTCGACGTGCTCCCGATCGGGCGTCCGCTGCCGAACATGACGGTGTACGTGCTGGACGCGGCGCTGGCTCCGGTGCCGGTCGGGGTGGCGGGCGAGCTGTATGTCGGTGGTACGGGTGTGGCGCGTGGGTACGCGGGGCGTCCGGATCTGACGGCGGAGCGTTTCGTGCCGGATCCGTATGCGCAGCGGCCCGGTGTCCGGCTGTATCGCACGGGTGACCTGGTGCGTCGACTCGTCGACGGGAACGTGGAGTTCCTCGGCCGGCTCGACGACCAGGTCAAGATCCGGGGCTATCGTGTCGAGCTCGGTGAGATCCGGGCGGTGCTCGCCGCCCACGACGCCGTGCACGACGCCCATGTGACCAGCACCGACGGCGAACTGGTCGCGTACTACGCACCCGCGACGGCCGCCGCCGACGAGATCCGCGCCCACCTGGCCGGGCGCCTGCCCGACTACATGGTCCCCGCGGCCCTGATCCCCCTGGACGCCCTGCCGCTGAACGCCAACGGCAAGGTCGACCGCAGCGCGCTGCCCGCGCCCGACCCCGCCGGCACGGTGGACGACGGCTACGTGGCGCCGCGCACCGGCACGGAGGAGCGCGTCGCCGCGGTCTGGGCCGAGGTCCTCGGCCTCGAACGGGTCGGCGTCCAGGACGAGTTCTTCGCCATCGGCGGCCACTCGATCCGTGCCGTCGCCCTCGTCGGGGCGCTGCGCGCCGCCGGGTTCGACATCGGGGTGCGCGACGTGTTCGAGTTCCGCACCGTCGCCGCGCTCAGCGAGCACCTCACCGGCAGGCCGGCGCCCACCGAGGCCGAAGCCCCCGTCGAGCGGTTCGCGCTGGTGTCCGTCGAGGACCGGGCGCTGCTGCCCGAGGACGCCGTGGACGCGTATCCGCTGACCCAGGTGCAGCTCGGCATGGTCCTGGAAATGCTCGCCGACGACACCAAGCACGCGTACCACAACGTGTCGTCGTTCCGGATCACCGAGGACGTGCCGTTCTCGCCCGACGCGCTGCGCGCCGCGGCCCGCGCCGTCGTCGCCCGGCACGAGCTGCTGCGCACCTCCTTCCACCTCGACACCTGGTCCCAGCCGCTTCAGGTGGTGCACGCCGAGGCGGACATCCCCGTCGCCGTGCACGATCTGAGCGGGCTCGACGGGACGGGACTGCGGGACGCCGTGGGGGAGTTCATCTCCCGGGAGCGGGCCGACCTCTTCGACCTGGAGCGGGCGCCCCTGCTGCGGATGACCGCCCACGTCGAGGGACCCGGTGCCTGGCGGCTCGGCCTCACCGTGTGCCACGCGATCACCGAGGGCTGGAGCCACCGCGCGCTGTTGATGGAACTGCTCGACGACTACCGGCGCGTCCGCGACGGCGGCGCCCCTTCCGACGCGCCCGCGCCCGCCGTCCGCTACGCGGACTTCGTGGCCGCCGAGCAGCGCTCCCTCCGGTCCGACGACGACCGTGCGCACTGGGCCGGCGTCACCGGCGGCCATGCGCGCTTCACCCTGCCGACGGCGTGGGCGGGCGACCGCTCGGCACCGCGCGAGACCTTCCGGGTCGCGGTGCGGCTGGCCCCGTTCGAGCAGGGGCTGCGCGCAGTGGCCGCACGGGCCCGCGTCTCCCTGAAGAGCGTGCTGCTCGCCGCTCACCTGAAGGTCCTGAGCATGCTCACCGAGGAGACCCGCTTCCACTCCGGGCTGGTCTTCAGCGCCCGCCCCGAGGCGCCGGGGGCCGAGCGCGTGTACGGCATGTACCTCAACACCCTGCCGTTCGCCTTCGACGCCGACCGCGAACGCAGCTGGGAGGGACTGGTCCGTGACGTCTTCGCCCACGAGGCGGGGATGTGGGAGCACCGGCGCTACCCGATGCCGGCGATCCAGCGCGACGCCGGGGTGGAGCGCCTGCTCGACGTCCGGTTCAGCTATCAGGACTTCGATCACGTGGACACCGAGCGCGTGGATGTCGGCGACAGCTCGGGGGAGGGCGCCACGGAGTTCGGCCTGGCCGTGTCCGCGGTCTCCGGCCACCTCCTGATGACGACGCACACCCACGCCCTGTCCCGTCACCACGCCGACCGGCTCACCGCTCTGTACGAGGGTGTCCTCACCGCCATGACGCGGGACCCGGCGGGTGACGCCCGGACCGTCCCGCTGCCCGAGGACGAGCTCCGGCGCCAGCTCGTCGAGTGGAACGACACGGCGTACGAGGCGGAGACGGCGACGGTGCTGCGGCGTTTCGAGGAGCAGGCGGTCCGCACCCCGCACGCCCCGGCCGTCACCCTGGACGGGCGGACCCTGTCGTACGGCGAACTCGACACGTACGCCAACCGCCTGGCCCACGCGCTGCGTTCGCGCGGCGTGGGCGCGGAGTCCAGGGTCGCCGTCCAGCTGGACCGGGGACCCGCCCTGGTGGCGGCGCTGCTCGCGGTGTGGAAGGCGGGCGGCGCGTATGTGCCGGTCGACCCGTCGTACCCGGCCGAGCGGGTCGCGGCGATCGTGCGTACCTCGGGGGCCGGGACGGCCGTCACGTCCGAGGCGTACGAGGACCGCTTCGGCGCCGCGGCCCGGGTACTGCTCATCGGCGACGACGTCGGCTCCCTGCCGTCCACGGCGCCGGAGCGTGTGGACGATCTGGACGCCCTGGCGTATGTCGTCTTCACCTCCGGTTCGACGGGGGTGCCCAAGGGTGTGGAGGTGCCTCACCGGGGTCTGGTCAATCATGTGGCGTGGGCGGCGCGGGAGCTGGCCTCCCGCGGCACGGGG
The DNA here is from genome assembly GCF_044754145.1 of Streptomyces sp. NPDC093149. NCBI lineage: Bacteria > Bacillati > Actinomycetota > Actinomycetes > Kitasatosporales > Streptomycetaceae > Streptomyces > Streptomyces sp. NPDC093149. The sequence continues at coordinate 583,741 of NZ_JBIVON010000004.1, read as the reverse complement.
GGCGCGCCGCTGTTCTCCTCGGTCGCGTTCGACCTGGTCGTGCCCAATCTGTGGGCACCGCTGATCACCGGCCAGCGCGTCTTCGCCGTGTCCCAGGACACCGAACCGGGCGCCCTGGGGCGGAAGTTGCTGGCCGGAGCCCCGTACAGCTTCATCAAGCTCACCCCCGGCCATCTGGAGCTGCTGACCGCGCAACTCACCACTGAACAGGCGCAGGAGCTGGCCGAGGTCACGGTGGTGGCGGGCGAGGCGCTGCCCGGCACGGTCGCCGACCGCTCCCTGGACATCCTGGGACCCGGCCGGCTGATCAATGAGTACGGGCCGACCGAGGCGTCGGTGGGGTCGACGGTGTTCCCGGTGACCGGACCGGTGGGCCGGGAGGTGGTGCCGATCGGGCGTCCGCTGCCGAACATGACGGTGTACGTGCTGGACGCGGCGCTGGCTCCGGTGCCGGTCGGGGTGGCGGGTGAGCTGTATGTCGGTGGTACGGGTGTGGCGCGTGGTTATGCGGGGCGTCCGGATCTGACGGCGGAGCGTTTCGTGCCGGATCCGTATGCGCAGCGGCCCGGTGCCCGGCTGTATCGCACGGGTGACCTGGTGCGTCGACTCGGCGACGGGAACGTGGAGTTCCTCGGCCGGCTCGACGACCAGGTCAAGATCCGGGGCTATCGTGTCGAGCTCGGTGAGATCCGGGCGGTGCTCGCCGCCCACGACGCCGTGCGCGACGTCCATGTGACGGTGCACGAGCCGGTGCCCGGCGACCGGCGTACGGTGGCCTACTGGACGCCTGCTCCGGACACCGCCGCACCGGACCCCCAGGCACTGACCGAGCACTGCGCGCTGCGCCTGCCGGACTACATGGTGCCGTCGGCCTTCGTCGCCCTGGACGCCCTGCCGCTGAACGCCAACGGCAAGGTCGACCGCAAGGCGCTGCCGGTACCCGACCGCGGCGCGCTGCGCACCGGTACGCAACACGTGCCGCCGCGCACTTCGACGGAGAAGACCCTGGCCGCCATCTGGTCCGACGTCCTGGGCGTCGAAGAGATAGGCGTCCACGACCGCTTCTTCGACCTCGGCGGCCATTCCCTGCTGATGATCAAGGTCCTGGCCGCGGCCCGCGCGGCGGGTCTGACGGTCTCCGTCTACCGCATGTATCAGCACGACACCCTGATCGACCTGGCCGCGGCGGTGGACGAGGACGCGGCGGGCTCCCCGACGGGCGACACCGCACCGGCCGCCTCCCCGGCCGAGTCGCCGGTGGCTGCCTCCCCGGCAAAGGACGACCACCCGGCGGCCGGTGCCGCCGCCACCGTGGAGGTGCCCGCGGAACTCCTCGCCGCGCTGCTCGCGCAGGCGTCCGGAGGCGGACACGCGGACCACGGCGCCGTCGCACGGGCCGCCGCGCTGCTCGGTCCGGCGCCCGAGGACGTGGACCCCGACCCGCTCGCCGCGCGGCTCACCGACGTCATGGCCGAGCACCACGTGCCCGGCGTCGCCCTCGCGGTCATCCGCGACGGCGCGCTCGCCGAACTGCGGACCCACGGGGTCCTCACGGCCGGGGGCGACGGGCCGGTGACCCGGCGCACGCTCTTCCAGGTCGGCTCCGTCAGCAAGCACCTCACCGCGTTCGCGGTGCTGCGCCTCGTCGACCAGGGCCTGATCGACCTCGACACGGACATCGACACGTATCTGCGCTCCTGGCACCTGGACGACGACCCGGCGGCGCCGGGGCCCGTCACGGTCCGCGCGCTGCTCGGGCACCGGGCCGGCCTCGCCCGGCACCGCAGCGTCGGATTCCGGCCCGGCGAGCAACTGCCCACCCTGCTGGACCTGCTGGAGGGAAGCGGCCCGGTCGGCACTCCGCGCGTGCGGCGCGAGCTGACACCGGGCGGGACCTTCCGCAAGAGCAGCACGCACTACTGGGTGCTGCAGCAGGTGCTGGAGGACGTCACGGGGGAGCCCTTCGAAGCCCTGATGCGCCGACTGGTCCTGGACCCGCTCGGCCTTGCCGACAGCAGCTTCGACCAGGACCACCCGCGCACCTGTGGTCTCCCGGTGGCGCTCGGCCACGACGCGCACGGCACCCCTCTCAAGGGCGGCTGGCGCAACCGCGCCCACCTCGCCGCCGCCGGTCTGTGGGCCACCGCGGGCGACATCGCCGGGTTCGCACTCGCCGTCCGGGACTCCCTGCTCGGCACGCCGGGCGCGCTCGTTCCCCAGGCCCTGGCGCGGGAGCTGCTCGCGGGGGAGGCCGGCACGTTCTACGGGCTCGGCACCATCGTCGACGACACCGGCGACGATCTGGAGTTCGGCCACGGCGGCGAGCCGTCGGGCTACTGGAACATGGCGATCAGCCGGATGCACGGCGGCACGGGGTTCGTCGCCCTCACCAACGCCGACTCCGGCAAGGCGGTCGTCAAGCACCTCACCGCCGAACTCACCGCCCACGACGCCCGGTTCGGCAGCGGCAGGCTCGCCTCCGGCTGGCGCGACGCCTCCGGCACGGGCGAACTCCCCGCGGTCCTGGCCCCGGTCGTCACCGACGAGGACCGCGCGTCGCGGAACGACGCATGACGACATGTCATCCACATCTTCGGTACCTCAGGAGGACACCGTGGCCCATGTACGGCATCTGATCTCCATCGACGACCTCACCGACACCGACCTGCACGCCCTCGTCGCCCGCGGCGCCGCCTTCTCGGCGGGCGGCGCGGGCCGCCCCGCCCCGCTCACCGGGTCCGTCGTCGGCATCTACTTCAGCAAGACCTCCACCCGTACCCGTACCGCCTTCTCCAGCGGCGCACTGCGGCTCGGCGGGCAGATCGTCTCGTACGGGCCCGGAGACCTGCAGCTCAACACGGGCGAGACCAGCGAGGACACCGGACACGTCATGTCCCGGATGCTCGATGTGCTGGTCGCCCGTACCGCGGGCGACCCCGCCGAGATGCGGGCCTGGGCGGCGCAGGACCGCATGGCGGTCGTCAACGCCATGAGCGCTCAGGAGCACCCCACCCAGGCGCTCACCGATCTCACCACCCTGCACAGGCAGTTCGGCCGCATCGAGGGACTGCGTGTCCTGTACGTGGGCGAGGGCAACAACACCGCCTCGGCGCTCGCGCTCGCCCTGACCCGCTTCCCCGGCGCCACGCTCGAACTGCGCACCCCGCCCGGCTACGGCCTCGCCCCGTACTACCGCGAGCGCGCCACCGAGCAGGCGGCCCGGTACGGGGCCATGTTCCGGGAGCGGCACGACATGGACGAACCGCCCACCGACCAGGACGTCGTCTACACGACGCGCTGGCAGACCACCGGCTCCAGCAAGCCCGACGCCGACTGGCGGGACGTCTTCGCTCCGTTCCGGGTGACCGCGGCCCTGTGGGAGAGCAGCCCCAAAGCGGTCTTCATGCACGACCTGCCGGCGCACCGCGGCGACGAGGTCACCGCCGAGGTGCTCGACGGCCCCGCGAGCATCGCCTTCGCGCAGGCCGAGAACAAGATGCACAGCGCGATGGCGGTCCTGGAGTGGTGCAGGACATGACGCTCGTGGACGGCGCGGCGCGGGGGGCCGGAGCACCGGCCGGGCCGTTGCGCCGCAACCGGGAGTTCCTGCTGCTGTGGTCGGGGGCGAGCATGTCGTTCCTGGCCGCGCGGGTCACCACCGTCGCGTATCCGCTGATCGTGCTCTGGCACACCGGCTCGCCGCTCGCCATGTCCGCGGTGACCACGGCGGCCCTGCTGCCCCTGCTCCTGGTGCAGTTGCCCGCCGGGGCCCTCGTGGACCGCTGGGACCGGCGCCGGGTGATGCTGGTCTGCGAGGCGGGCCGGGTGCTGGTGGTCGGCGGCGTGGCGTTGTCGCTCGCCGCCGGCCGCGTCTTCGTGGTGCACCTGGCGGCGGCCGCGTTCGCGGAGGCGTCGCTCTCGGTGTTCTACCGGCTCGCCGAGCGCGGCGCGGTACGCAATCTGGTGCACCCGGACCACCTGCCCGCCGCGCTCGCGCAGAACGAGGCGCGCGGGCGCGCGGCAGGGCTGCTCGGCCAGCCGGGCGGAGTGCTGCTGCACTCGCTGGGCCGCTCGTTCCCCTTCGGGTTCGGGGCGCTCGGCTATCTCCTGTCGCTGCTCTCGCTGCTGTTCATCCGCAAGGACTTCCAGACGGAGGAGACCGGCCGGCGGGACGGCTCCCGGCTGACCGGTGAGGTCGTCGAAGGGATGAGGTGGCTGTGGCGTCAGCGGTTCCTGCGCTCAGCGCTCGGCTACGTGGCCGGAACCAACGTCCTGTTCCAGATGCTGGCGCTCGCCCTGATCGTGCGGGTCAAGGAGTCGGGGCTGTCGGCCTCGGCCCTCGCGGTGATCGTGGGCATCGGCGGCGTCGGCGGACTGTGCGGGGCACTGGCCGGCGGCAGGGTGCGGCGCCGGATGCGCCAGCGCACCCTGCTGATCGGCGGAGCCGCCGCCTGGGCGCTGCTCATCGGCGCCATGGCCCTGACCGCGCACCCGGTGCTGCTCGGCGCCCTGTACGCGGGGACGGGATTCGTCGGCGCCGTGTTCAACGTGGCCGCCGCCGTCTACCAGGTGAGCATCACACCCGACGCGTTCCAGGGCCGGGTCGCTGCCACGGCGACCCTCATCGGCTCGGGCACCAACGCGCTCGGGTCCTTCGCGGGCGGCCTGCTGCTCGCGGCGTGGGGCGCACTGCCCACCGTCCGCGTGATCGCCGCGGCCATGGGCGTGCTGGCCCTGCTCGCCGTACTGGCACCGGACCTGAAGCGAGAGGTGACACATGAACCGGCCAAGGGGAGCGAGTGAGCGGACGGTGCGCGACGAGCCGTGGCTACGGCGCTACCCGGCCCCGTCCGGGCGGCCGCGGCTGCGCCTCGTCTGCTTCCCGCACGCGGGCGGCAACGCGCAGCTCTTCCACGGCTGGCCGGCGCGCCTGCCGTTCGACGTGGAGCTGCTCGCGGTGCGCTACCCGGGCCGCCAGGAGCGGCTGAGCGAACCCTGTGTGGAGTCCATGGCCGCGCTCACCGACGCCGTCGACGCCGCCCTGCTGCCCGAACTCGACGTGCCCCTCGCGCTGTTCGGGCACAGCATGGGCGCGTCCGTGGCGTACGAGACGGCCCTGCGGCTGGAGCGCCGGCACGGCGTCGTACCGCGCCGCCTCCTGGTGTCGGCCCGCTCCGCACCGCACCGTGCCCGCCCCACCGGACTGCATCTGCGCGGCGACGACGACCTGGTCGCCGGAGTGCGCAGGCTCGGCGACCTGGGCTCTGAGGCGTACGACATCCCGGAGCTGCGCGAACTGCTGCTGCCCGCGCTCCGCGCCGACTACCGGCTCATCGAGGAGTACCGGCCCGCGTCGCCACCGCCAAGGGTGTCGGCGCCGGTCACCGCGTACCTCGGCCGCGACGACCCGGGCTGCTCCCGCGAGAACGTCCTCGCCTGGTCCGAGCTCACCTCGGCCGGGGACTTCGCCCTGCGCACCTACCCGGGCGACCACTTCTACCTCGCTCCCCGCGAGGCCGAACTGGTCGCCGACATCACCAAGGATCTGGAGGCATGAACCCATGACGCACACACAGGCCTGGACTCCCCTGGAGATCGAGACCGAGAGCATCGGCGGCTCCGAGGAGCTCGTCGAGCGGATCACCGGCATGGGGGAGGAGTTCGACAAGCTGCTCGTGGCGGAGAAGGGCCTGGTCTTCCGCGGCTTCGGAGTCACCCCCGCGGACCTGGACCAGGTGCTCGACACCCTGCTGCCCAACCGGCTCGCCTATGTGCACGGCAACTCGCCGCGCACCAAGGTCGGCAGCAACGTCTACACGTCCACGGAGTACCCGCAGGAATTCACCATCTCCATGCACAACGAGATGAGTTACGCGCACGCCTGGCCGTCGCGGCTCGCCTTCTACTGCCAGGTGCAGCCCGGCAGCGGTGGCGCGACACCTGTGGTCGACGCGGCCGTGTGGCTCGAGTCCCTGGACGCCGAGGTGCGCGAGGCCTTCGCCGACGGCGTGCGCTACGTCCAGAACCTGCACGACGGATACGGCTTCGGCAAGAGCTGGCAGGACACCTTCGAGACGACGAGCCGGGCGCAGGTGGACGCCTTCCTCGACCGGACCGGCGCCACCTGGGAGTGGAAGGCGGACGGCGGCATCCGCGTCTCCTCGCTGCGCCCCGCCACCACCCGGCACCCGGTCACCGGTACCGAGGTGTGGTTCAACCAGTCCGACCAGTGGCACCCGGCCGGGCTCGGCGACGACACGGCCGGCGCCCTCGCGCAGATCCTGCCCGAGGACGAGCTGCCGCAGAACGTCACGTTCGCCGACGGCAGTCCCATTCCCGCCGAGTACGTCGCCCAGATCCGCGACCGCGGCCTGGAGCACGCCGTCGACGTGGACTGGCACCCCGGCGACCTGCTGCTCATCGACAACGTCCTGCTCGCCCACGGACGGCGCCCGTTCACCGGCGACCGCCGGGTGCTCGTCGCGATGTCGGACTGACTTCCGTGGGCGAGAACCACGGACCCGGGAGAACGGACTGAGGCGATGACAGCCGCATACGAGTACCTGAGGGACCGCGACGCGGCCCACATCTGGCACGGCAGGGCCCCCGACGAACCCGCCCCCGGCGACGCCGTCCTGCTCGGCGAGGACGAACTGCGCAGCGTGCGGCGGATGTCCTCGCGCGCCGCGGCGCGCTACACCGCTTCGCACGCGGCACTGCGCAGGGTGCTCGCCCGGTATCTGGACGTGGCACCGCAGGAGGTCGTCCTCGGGCGCCGTCCCTGCCCGCGCTGCGGCCACCCGAGGCACGGCAGACCGCGCATCGACGCTCCCGTCACCGACCTGGACTTCAACTTCTCGCGGTCCGGGGGGCACTGGCTGCTCGCCGTGGTCGTCGGCCGGCAGGTCGGAGTGGACGTCGAGGACGGGCGCCGGCTCGATGTCGAGGGGGCCTCGAAACTGGTGATGAGCGCGTCCGAACTCGCGCACGCCCGCTCCCGGCCGGACGAGGCGGCGCGCCTCGACGCCTTCTTCCGTGCCTGGACGCGCAAGGAGGCCGTCGTCAAGGCGAGCGGCGTCGGCATCATCACGAACCTGAAGGCGGTCGACGTACAGCCCCACCGGGACGGCCCCGTCGTGGTGCGGCACACGGAGCCGACGGGCCCCGGCACCTGGCTGGTGCAGGACCTGCCGACGGCCGGCGGAGCGTTCGCCGCGCTGGCCCGCGAGGCGGGCTCGACGGGGCCGGTGGAACTGTGCGACTACGAGGAGCCGCGGAACGAGGAGCGGCAGTGGAGAGGGGTACTGGTCCCATGACCGCGATCGCGTACACGGCGGAGCCGGGCACGAAGGTGCACGAGTACATCGCCGGGAACCGGACGAAGCTGCGGCGGATCCTCGGCGAGCGCGGGGCGATCCTGCTGCGCGGCTTCGAGGTGGGCGGCGTCGACGGCTTCGACGCAGTGGTGCGGGAGTTCTCCGGCACCGGCCCCCTGAGCTACACCGAGCGGTCGTCACCGCGCTCCACCATCAAGGGCCAGGTGTACACGTCGACGGACTATCCCGCCGACGAGGAGATCTTCCTGCACAACGAGAACTCGTACCAGGCCGTCTGGCCGCTCGCGCTGTACTTCTACTGCGTCGAGCCGGCCCTGACCCGGGGCGCCACACCGCTCGCCGACATCCGTGAGGTGTACCGGGCCATCGACCCCGAGGTCCGCGAGGAGTTCGCCCGGCGCGGCGGCTGGCGGGTGGTGCGCAATTTCCACGGCGACTTCGGAGTGCCGTGGCAGGAGGCGTTCAGCACCCATGACCGGGCCGCGGTCGAGGCGTACTGCCGGGACAGGGGGATCTCGCCCGAGTGGCGCGAGGACGGCGGTCTGCGCACGACGACGACGCGGGACGCGGTCCACACGCACCCGGTCTCCGGCGAGCGGGTCTGGTTCAACCACGCCACGTTCTGGCACGTCACCTCGCTGGCGCCGGAGGTGCAGGAGGGACTGCGGGAGATCTTCCCGGACGAGGACCTGCCCACCAACACCTACTTCGGCGACGGCACCCCGATCCCGGACGGGACGGTCGCCCATCTCAGGGCCGCCTACCGCGCGGCGACGACCCGCTTCGACTGGCAGCGCGACGACGTGCTGATCGTGGACAACATGCTGGCCGCACACGGCCGGGAGCCGTTCACCGGACCGCGCAGGATCGCGGTGGCGATGGCCGAGCCCTCGGCCTGAGCCCGGTTACGCGAAGAGCCGGGCACCGATCTCACGAGGTCGGTGCCCGGCTCTTCGCGTCCGCTCACTCCCGCATGCCGGCCAGCTCCACCGCCCGGCGCCGCAGGGAGAACCAGGCCGGGGTCATCGCCGAGACGACGGCGAGGACGGCGCAGGCGCCGACGGTCGCGCCGAGCGTCGACCACGGGACCTCGATACTGGTCCACACCTCGAGGATGCCGAGGGCGCTCCAGATGCCGAGCAGGTTGAGCGCGGCGACGAGCAGACCGAGCACCCCGCCGACCGCCACCACCATCAGCGCCTCCGCACCGACCAGCCGCAGCACCTGCCACTTGGTCGCCCCGGCCAGACGGAGCACCGCCAGGTCGCGCACCCGGTCGGACGTCGCCATGACCAGGGTGTTGGCGAGGGCGATCCCCGTGTAGAGGAGAGCGATGCCGAGGACGAGCAGGAAGCCCAGACGGGTGGTCCGGTTGGTCTCCGGGTAACTCGCCCGCACCCATTGTTCCTCGGTGCGCACCTGTCCGCCGCCCGCGACGGCCGCGCGCAGCCCCGCGGCGACCGCGGTGGCGTCCGCGCCGCCCGCGACCTTGACGTCGACCCGGTCGACACTCGCGCCCGGGGCGTTGCGCGGAGTGACGTAGACGCCGTTGTTGCCGGTGCCGGTGCGCATCACCGCCGCGATCCGCAGCGACTTCTTCGTGCCGTCCCCGAGCCAGACGTCGACGCGCTGTCCGACGGTGTGCCGCGCCCACTCCTCGTTGACGATGATCGAGTCGTCGCGGAGATCGGCGACGCGGCCCGATGCGATCGGCAGCCGCGTGGTCCTGGCGAGCATCGCCGGATCGGCCGCCCGCGCTTCGGACTTGACGAGCGCCACGCCGTCCTCCAGGACGTAGACGGCGCTCGCGGAGGTCGCGGACACCTCGGCGCCCTCGACCTTCCGCAGCCGTTCGACGGTGGCCGCGTCGAAGCCGGCGGGACCCGCGGGCGACACCACGTAGTCGGCGGCGGCCTGGTCGCGGGTCTCGGTGGCCTTGGCCTCGTTGAGTGTCGCGGTCGCGCCGAGCAGGGAGCCCGCGAGGGCGACCGTGACCAGGACGGGGGCCGCGATGGCCGCGGTGCGACGGATGCCCGCCGCCGCGTTCTCGCGCACCAGCATCCCTCCCGCGCCGGGGAGTTGGGCCGGGAGCCAGGCGACGATCCGGGTCAGCGGGCGCACCAGGACCGGCGCGAGCAGGGCGACCGCGGTGATCAGGAGCATCGGGCGGCTCACGTACGTCTTGCGGTGGAGCAGTTCGCCCGGTTCCGTGGACAGTGCCATGGCGAGCGTCACGACCGCGGCGAGCAGCAGGCCTCCGCCGAAGAGCCAGCGGCCCCAGGTCATCGTCCTGGTGTCCACGGACGCCTCGCGCAGCGCCTGGGCCGGGCCGGTCCTGCCCGCCCGCCACGACGCGGCGACCACTCCGCAGAGCGCCACCAGCAGGCCGGTCCAGAAGGCCATGTGGTACGGCCAGGTGTAGTCACCGATGGTGAACCAGCTCGGCGCCAGCTCATTGTCGACGACCCACCGGGCCAGCCGGGGGGCGCCGTACGAGCCGAGGACACAGCCGGCGGCCGACGCTAGGACACCGACGAGCAGTGCCTCGGCGAAGACCATCCGGCGGATCTGTCCGGGGGTCGCGCCCGCCGTGCGCAGCAGACCGAACTCGCGGCGCCGCTGGGCGACGGCGAACGCGAACGTCGATGCCACCACGAAGACCGATACGAAGCCGGTGACGCCGGCGGCCGTGCCGAACATGGCGTTCATCGCGACCAGGGCCTCGCTGTCGCGGTCCGGGTCGGCGTCCGCGAGCCTGCGGTCGTCCCCCGTCAGCACGCGCACACCCGGGCTGCCCTGCGCCGCCCGGCGCACCGCGTCCGCGTCGGCATCGACGACCAGCTGGACGCTGTGCGGCGAGAGCCGGGCGGCCCGCGCATCCGTGAAGAAGAGCGCGTCCTCGAAGCCGAGCCCCTTCACGGTGCCCGTGACCCGCACGGTGCCGTGGTCCGTGGCGATGCGCTGCCCCACAGCGGCCCAGTCGCCGCCGGCGACGACCTCGTCGGCGGCCCGGGGCGCGCGCCCCTCGCCGATCCGGTACGGGGCGAAGGCGGCGGTGGACCAGGGATGGCCCACCAGGTCACCGGGCCCGCCTTCGGCGCGTACGGCGAACGAGCGGTCCTCGACCACCCGGCCGAGCTCGCGCAGCTTCACCACGAGGGGTTCCGGCACGGCGCGCGGCGCGGCCAGTTTCTTGACCCGGTCGCCGATCCGGGTCGGTACCCGGAGCTCGTCCGCGCCCTTCACCACGACCGGAGCGGCGGCGAACCGCTCCGGCACCCGGCCGGGCGCGTCGAGCGAGGAGGCGAGGGCCAGCCCCATGACGGCGATCAGCGCGACACCGAGCGACAGCGCGACGAAGCTGCCGACGAAGGTGATCCAGCGGGTGCGCAGGGTCCGCAGGGCGATGCTCAGCACGGCACGGCCTCCAGCTTGGTCATGCGGGCGGCGATCTCCTCGGCGCTCGCCCCGACCAGCTCGCCGTTGACGCGCCCGTCGACGAGGAAGACGACGCGGTCCGCGTAGGCGGCGGCCACCGGATCGTGCGTGACCATGATGATCGTCTGCTGCTCCCGGTCGACCATGCCGCGGAGCAGGGCGAGCACCTCGCGGCTGGTCTGCGAGTCGAGCGCACCGGTCGGTTCGTCGCCGAAGAGCACTTCGGGGCGGGTGATCAGCGCGCGTGCCAGCGCCACGCGCTGCTGCTGGCCGCCGGACATCTCCGAGGGCCGGTGCCCCGCGCGCTCGTCGAGGCCGACCTGGTGCAGCACCTCACGGACCCGGGCCCGCGAGGGCCGCCGCCCGGCCAGGCGCAGCGGCAGCGCCACGTTCTGCTCGGCGGTCAGCGAGGGCAGCAGGTTGAACGCCTGGAACACAAAGCCGATGCGGTCGCGGCGCAGCAGGGTCAGCTTGGTCTCGCTCAGCCCGGTCAGTTCGGTGCCGCCCACGGTGACCGAGCCCGAGGTGGGCCGGTCGAGCCCGGCCGCGCACTGCAACAGAGTCGACTTGCCCGAACCGGACGGGCCCATGACGGCGGTGAACGTGCCCTTGGGAAAGCCGAGAGAGACCTGGTCGAGGGCGGTCACCGCGCCGCCCCCCGACCCGTACTGCCTGCTCACGGAGCGCAACTTGATCGCGTCGTCAGTCATCTTTCCACTCATTCGGTGTCGGTCACCCCGCACATCGGGCGGGACGGATGTTCGGGAGCGCGTCGGCCACCTTGCCCTGGCCGGGCCGTCGCCGGGCGGCCGGAAGGCGGTGCGCGGGGTGCAGGAAGTTGCGACGGCAGGAGGTTGCACACGGCACGGGTCAGCCCGGCCCCGCGGGGCCCATGGCGTACCCGATCAGGACGAAGGCGGGTGCCCACACGGCACTGCTGACCAGCGACCAGCCCAGGTAGCGGCGCAGCGGCATCCGGGTGGCCCCGCACAGCGCCGGCACGAGGGTGCGCAGGACGGCGGTGAAGCGGCCGACGAACACCGCCGCGCCGCCGCGCCGTTCGATCAGGCCCAGGGCCCGTTCGGTGTACCGCCGGCACCGCCCACCGTCCGGGATCCGGCTCAGGACCCGGGTGTTCCAGCGTCGCCCCACCGCGTAACCGATGAGGTTGCCCGCGACGGCTCCGGCGACCGCGGTCAGCAGCGCCGCCGCCACGGTCACCTGTCCGTGCCAGGCGAGGACTCCGCCCATCAGCACGGCGGTCTGCCCCGGCATCAGCGCACCCACCAGCGGCAGCGCCGCCTCCAGTGCGGGCAGGAGCAGCACCGCCGCCAGGACGCCGGGGCTTCCGTGCACCAGCGTGTGCTCGGTCAGCCAAGCCACCATCGGGATGCCGCCTTCCTCGCAACTTCGATGACTCAACGAAACCGTGTCGCGGGGGGTCGGCGCAGTGCGGCAGGACCGAGACCTGGGGTAGGGCCAGGCATACCCTCCGCGGTCGGTTCAGCTCGCCCCGGTGAACGTCCGGTTCGCGACGAGCGCGAGCCCTCCGGAGTCCAGGGCGGCCAGCCGGACCAGTTCGTGGAACCGGTAGTGGGGTTCACCCGCCGCGTCGACGCCCGACATCTCCAGGAGCGACTCCTCGACGAGGCGCTCCAGGAATTCCTCGGTCGCCGACTCGGACCTGCAGAGCAGCGGCGCGGCAGCCGACGCGGAGAAGACCGCGGGGCCGCAGGAGGCGAGCGCCCGGGTGAACTCCAGCTCGTGAGGAGGCAGCAGACGCAGTGCGGAGTCGAGGCGGCCGCCGATGTCCAGATCGCCGACATGCAGTTCCGCGAGGCGCGTCACCGGCTGCGCGAGATTGCGGACGAGGCGGGAGGCGGGCCAGTGCGGCCGCGCGGCGAGCCGGGTGGCGGCGGCCCGCAGCGCGAGCGGAAGCCCCCCGCAGGCGTCGACCAGGGCCCGGGAGGCCTGCGGCTCGGTGACGATGCGGGAGACCCCGGCGATCGCCGAGAGCAGGGCGAGCGACTCGCTGCCGTCCATGGGGTAGAGGGGGGTGGTGCGGAAGCCCGGCACCGCGCTCTGCCTGTTGCGGCTGGTGACGAGGACGGCGGCGTCCGCCGTGGCCGGAAGCAGCGCGTCGAGCTGGAGCTCGCTCGCCGCGTCGTCGAGGAAGAGGAGGAGCCTGCGCCCCGCGGTCCTCGTGCGGTAGAGGCGGATCAGTTCGTCGAGCTGGAGCCGGCTGCCGTCCGGGGAGAGAAGGGCCTCGGGCCGCTCACCGAGCGCTCGCAGCAGATGCGAGAGCACCTGTCCGGAGTCCTTGACCGTGCCGTCGCGGTGGCGCAGCCGCGCGTGGAGCAGTCCGTCGGGGAACTCGGCCGCGACGGCGTGCGCCACACGCACCGCGAGCGCGGTCTTGCCGACGCCCGCCATCCCGGAGATCAGCAGTCGCCGTGGCCGCGCCCCGGCACGCCGATCCGCCGGGGTGTCGGTCAACTGCGCGCACAACTCGGTGAACTGGCTCTTCCGGCCGGCGAAGTCCGCGATGTCGGGCGGCAGCATGACCGGTGACATCGGCGCGACGGCGGAGGGGGGCGCGGAGTGCGGGGCCGAGGTGGGCAGGTGCGCAGGCTCCGGCAGCAGGCTCAACTCGCCCGACAGCACGGCCTGGTACTTGGCCGTCAGTTCGCTGCCCGGATCCACCCCGAGCTCCTCGGCGAGCACCTTGCGGCCCTCGTGGTACGTGCGCAGGGCCTCGGCCTGCCGCCCGCACCGGTACAACGCCGTCATCAGCTGGCCGCGCAGCCTCTCCCGCACCGGGAACTCGCCGACGAGTCCGGTGAGTTCCGGGACGAGCCGCCGATGCCGCGCCAGTGCCAGATCGGCTTCGATGCGGTGCTCCACCGCACTCATCCGCGCTTCCTCCAGCTGCGGCAGCTCCGCCTCGGCGAGATAGGGCGTCACGTTCGCGAGCGCGGGACCCTGCCACAGGTCGAGCGCGCGCCGCAACAGCTCCTCCGCCTCCGCGAACCGCCGTTCCTCCAGGGCCTTGCGCCCCTGCCGGTCGAGGCGCTCGAACTCGACGGCGTCGACCGTCGCGCCCTCGGCGATCAGCTGGTAGCCGGGCTGTCTGCGGACCAGCTCGACGCCGGGCCCGAGCAGCTTTCTGAGTCTCGATATGTAGGTGTAGATCTGGGCGTTCATGGTGACCGGTGGCTCCCACCCCCACAGCAACGAGCTCAGCCGATCGTCCCCCACCACCCGGCCGCGCGCCAGAAGCAGCACGGCCAGCACGGTGTGGGCCTTCGATCCCGACAGTGCGATGCGACGTGTTCCCTCTCTTGCCTCGACCGGTCCCAGAAGCTGGAATTCCATGTGTGCCCCCCTTGTACGGCCGTGGCCGCCCTGTGCGGCCACGGCCGATCAGCACGCCGGAGCGTGAACTACTGGCCATTGTTCGGCCAAGTTGTGGCGGAATTGAGCCTTCGGAAATGGCAACAGGCTGCGGTGGCAAGTCCTTGCCGCCGCCCTCGCTGGGCCGGCCGCCACCGCCGTGCACAGGGCCTCAGCGGGGAAGGTGGGGCCGGCCCCACCCCGTCGTGCACCCGCCGATGGGCTACGGGACAGCCCTTACGGCCGGGTGCGCGACGGCGAGCGGGCTCCCGGCGCCATGCGGCTTCGCCTCCGGCGTCGTCGTCGGCCGACGACGCTCCGCGTCGCCTCCCTCCTCCGCCTCGGATCCGAAGCCGCGTGACACCGCTCGCCGAGCCACTCTCCGGCGTGAACCAGGCCGTTAGGGTGACGCCATGCACCCCCGGAATGTGTGGCAGGCCATGACCGGGCCGGACTTCCTGCGTTCGGCGTGGCCCTGGCGGTCGGTGGCGTACCTGGGCACCGGCGTGGTGGCCGGTGCCGTCGCGCTGGTCTCGATCGTGACCGCGGCCGCGGTCGGCGGGGTACTCGCCGTCGTCCTGGTGGGTCTGCCGCTCCTCGTGCTCGCGGCGCTCGGCGGGATCCCGGTGGCGTCCGTGGAACGGCGCAGGCTGCGCCTCATCGACCTCGACCCGGCCGCCGACCCGCACCGCATGCCGCCCGTGCCGGGTCTGTGGGGATGGCTGCGCACGCGGCTGCGGGAGCAGGCGACCTGGCGTGAACTCGGGTACGCGCTGCTGTTCGCGGTGGTGCTGTGGCCGCTCGACGCACTCGCCGTCATGGTGGCTCTGCTGTGCCCGGCGTCGATGGCCGCCACGCCGGTCCTGCTGGCGACCCTCGGGGACGGCCGGGAGACGAAGGTGCTCAAGCAGTGGACGGTCACCACCTGGCCGGCGGCGTTCGGTGTGGCCGTGCTCGGAGTGGTGCTCCTCGCGCTGGGCGCCTACCTCCTGGGGCTCGTCGCCGGGGCGCGGGCCGAGCTGACGCGCCTTCTGATCGCCCCGAGGGATGCCGGCCTGGGCGCCAAGGTCACCGAACTCGTGCGTTCCCGGGTGCGGCTGGTGGACGCCTTCGAGACGGAGCGGCGCCGCATCGAACGGGATCTGCACGACGGGGCGCAGCAGCGCCTGGTCGCGCTGACGATGACGCTCGGCCTGGCCCGCCTCGACGCACCCCCGGGGCCACTGGCCGACCAGCTCGCCAAGGCCCATGACGAGGCGGGCCAGGCGCTCACGGAACTACGTGAACTCATCCACGGCATCCACCCCAGGGTGCTCACGGACTACGGCCTGGAGGCGGCGGTGGCGGACGCCGCCGACCGCTCGGCGACTCCGGTCGAGACGGCCCTGCGGGTCCCGGAGCGACTGCCCCAAGCGGTGGAGGCCGCAGCGTACTTCGTCGTGTCCGAGGCCCTGGCCAACGTCGCCAAGCACAGCGGGGCGAGCCGCGCCGAGGTGACCGGTGGGCACCGGGACGGACGGCTGGTCCTGGAGGTGCGCGACGACGGCCGGGGCGGTGCGAGCGAGGAAGGCGGCAGCGGCCTCACCGGACTCGCGGACCGGGTGTCGGTCCTTGATGGCAGACTTGTCCTGTCCAGCCCGCCGGGTGGGCCGACCCTGTTGCGTGTGGAGATTCCTTGCGACCCCTGCGAGCGGACCGACCCCTCCGCGTAGTTCTGGCCGAAGACAGCGTGCTGCTGCGCGAGGGACTCATCGGCCTGCTGACCCGCTGCGGCCACGAGGTGGTCGCGGCGGTCGGCGACGCGCCGGGGCTGCTCACCGCGGTCGCCGAGCACCACCCGGACATCGTCGTGACCGATGTGCGGATGCCGCCCGGCTTCCAGGACGAGGGCCTGCACGCGGCGGTCCGACTGCGCGAGAAACAGCCGACGTTGCCCGTCCTGGTGCTGAGCCAGTACGTGCAGCGGGCCTACGCGTCCGAGCTGCTCGACTCCGGCGACGGATCGGGCGTCGGCTATCTCCTCAAGGACCGTGTCGGCCAGGTCGAGGAGTTCGTGCACGCGCTGGCCGAGGTCGCCGACGGCGGCACTGTCGTCGACCCCGAGGTGGTACGCCAGTTGCTGCGCCGTCGCCGGGACCCGCTGGAGCGGCTGACGCCGCGTGAGCGGGAGGTCCTCGCCCTGGTCGCCCAGGGCAGGTCGAACGGCGCGATCGCCCGCGAGCTGGTCGTCTCCGAGGCGGCGGTCGGCAAGCACATCGGCAGCATCCTCACCAAGCTCGACCTGCCCCCGGCGGACGAGACGCACCGTCGGGTGCTCGCGGTGCTCGCTTTCCTGAGGGCCTGACACCTCCCCGGCCCTTCCCGGCCCTCTGCCTCCCCTTCCCGGCCTTCTGCGGCGGCGCGGCAGGCCGATATAGCTCCGGTGCACATCCGCCGTATGCCCGTGGCGGAAGCTGGGCGCGCCCCGACGAACCCACGTCGCGGTCGCCCCCACCCGCCATGGAGGACATTCATGCGTCGGCACATCCCCGTCTCGCTGGCCGGCACGGCACTCGCCATGACCGTCTCCCTGATGTCCGTGACCCCCGCCTCGGCCGCCCCCGCCGACAAGGACGCGGTGCTCGCCCGCTGGACCCAGTCCGGTGCGACCAGTTATGACGCGTTCTTCGCAGCCCGCGCCGACCAGGGGGCCTGGACCGCGTACGGCTTCGACTGGTCCACGGACTACTGCACCACCTCGCCGGACAACCCCCTGGGCTTTCCCTTCCGGAACGCCTGTGCCCGCCATGACTTCGGCTATCGCAACTACAAGGCGGCCGGCTCCTTCGGTGCCAACAAGTCCCGCCTGGACGACGCCTTCTACGGCGACCTCAAGCGGGTGTGCGCGACCTACTCGGGCGTGAAGAAGGCCACCTGCGACGCGACCGCCTGGACGTACTACCAGGCGGTCGACAAGCTCGGCTGAGGACGGCCCGGAAGGCGTTCCTGAGCGTCTGCGGGCCCGGCCCGTCCTTCCCGGCCCCGTGCCGTCGGGGCCGGGCCCGTCGGGCCGCGCAGCCGCGCGTACGGGGCGCGCGGCCCGATCCTGTCGACGGGACCGGCCCCGCCTCTCCGCCCCGCCCGCACTCCGCCGCGGCCGGGTGCGTGCGGCCGGGAGACGCCCTCTTTTCCTTGTTTCCCACTCCTTTATGGATTTCTTATCTTTGATCCCGTGAGATTCAGGTCCGGAGGTTTGCGAGACTGGGGCGGTGAGAAGTTCAGCTCCCGCGCCGCGGGTCATCGCCGTCGTCGGTCCCACTGCGGCCGGAAAGTCCGATCTGGGGGTATTCCTTGCTCAGCGGCTCGACGGTGAGGTGGTCAACGCCGACTCCATGCAGCTCTACCGGGGCATGGACATCGGCACCGCGAAGCTGACGCCCGCCGAACGCGGTGACATTCCGCACCGGCTGCTGGACATCTGGGACGTCACCGAGACCGCCAGCGTCGCCGAGTACCAGCGGCTGGCCCGTGCCGAGATCGACAGACTGCTCGCCGCGGGCCGCACCCCCGTCCTGGTCGGCGGCTCCGGTCTCTATGTGAAGGGCGCCATCGACGCCCTGGAGTTCCCGGGTACGGACCCCGACGTACGGGCCAGGCTGGAGGAGGAACTGCTCGAACGCGGCTCCGGGGTGCTGCACGCCCGCCTCGCCACCGCCGATCCCGAAGCGGGCCGGGCCATCCTGCCCAGCAACGGCCGCCGAATCGTCAGGGCCCTCGAAGTCATCGAGATCACCGGCAAGCCCTTCACCGCCAACCTCCCCGGTAACGATGCGGTGTACGACACCGTCCAGATCGGCGTCGACGTGGCCCGCCCCGAACTCGACGAACGCATCGCCCTGAGGGTCGACCGGATGTGGGCGGCCGGACTCGTGGACGAGGTGCGCGCGCTGGAGGGGCACGGGCTGCGCGAAGGACGCACCGCGTCCAGGGCACTCGGCTACCAGCAGGTGCTGGCCGCGCTGGCCGGGGAATGCACCGAGGACGAGGCGCGCGCCGAGACCGTCCGCGCCACCAAACGATTCGCGCGCCGTCAGGACTCGTGGTTCCGTCGCGACCCGCGGGTCCACTGGCTGAACGGCGCGGCGGAGCACCGCGGGGAACTCCCGCGTCAGGCGCTGGCGTTGGTCGAACGGGCGGTTACAGCCTGATCACGTGATGGCATCGGGAAGCCCTGCCCGTCATTTCGGCGGTCAGGACCGTGCCATCATCGAGCATCGATCGACCAGTGGAGTCCGAGTTGGGAGGGCGCGTGGCGATGGAGGCCGGCCCTCGCGACACGGAACAAGACGCACCGGAAACGCCGCACGAGGCGGTACGGCTGAGCCCCGACGGGCCCGACGAGCCCGAGGCGACCCCCGAGGTCGAGGTCGAGTTGCGGCCTGCGCGGCGGCTGCGCATCTGGCAGCTCGCGCCGATCGTGATGCTTGCCGCCGTGGGTTCGCTGATGTTCGCGTTCCCGCTGGCCTTCGAGTTCGGCGACGGCGGGCCGGTCGTCGCCATGCTGGGCCTGCTGATCAGCTGCTGCGCCGCCGGCTGGGGGATGATGGCCGCCCGCCGCGTGGGCCACACCTGGCCCGGACTGCCGCAGCGGGGCTCGGGCGAGCGCTCCGACTGGCGCGTGATCGCCCTGTACGTCGTTGTGTGCGCCGTGCTGGTCTCCCTGGCCGTCTGGCGCGTGGCACGGCTGCGCCACTGACGGGCGGAGCCCCCGCCACGCTGCCGTCCGGCCGCCGCGACGCTCCGTCGCCCACCCGCGTGCGCCGTCGCGCGGCCCGCTTTCGCCGACTGCCGGTGACTCCTCGTACAGTTGCCCCGTGAGCACATCCCGGATCCCCTTCCTCAAGGGCCACGGCACCGAGAACGACTTCGTGATCGTTCCCGACCCGGACAACGCCGTCGACCTGCCCGCCTCCGTCGTCGCGCGACTGTGCGACCGCCGGGCCGGCATCGGCGGTGACGGACTGCTGCACGTCGTACGGTCCGCCGCGCACCCGGAGGCGCGGGCCATGGCGGGCGAGGCCGAGTGGTTCATGGACTATCGCAACGCCGACGGTTCGATCGCCGAGATGTGCGGCAACGGCGTACGTGTCTTCGTCCGCTTTCTGCAGCGCGCCGGGTACGTCGAGGAGGGCGATCTCGCCGTCGCGACCCGCGCCGGCGTGAAGGAGGCGCACATCGCCAAGGGCGGCGACGTCACGGTCTCCATGGGCCGCGCCACCCTCCCCGAGAACGGCGTCACGGTCAGCCTGGACGGCCGCAGCTGGGACGCCCGCAACGTGAACATGGGCAATCCGCACGCGGTCGCCTTCGTGGACGACCTGGCGCACGCCGGTGATCTGCTCGCCGTACCGCCGTACAGCCCCGCGGCCGTCTACCCCGACGGCGTCAACATCGAGTTCGTCGTGGACCGCGGACCGCGCCATGTCGCGATGCGGGTCCATGAGCGCGGCTCCGGCGAGACCCGCTCCTGCGGGACGGGCGCCTGCGCCGTGGCCGTCGCCGCGGCCCGCAGGGACGGCGCCGACCCCGCGCAGACCGGTACCCCGGTCACGTACACGGTCGATGTGCCCGGCGGCACCCTCGTGATCACCGAGCGGCCGGACGGCGAGATCGAGATGACCGGAGCCGCCGAGATCGTCGCCGAAGGCCTGATCGACCCGGCCTGGCTCGAAACGCCGATCGGTTAGACCTTCGCTCGAATGGGTGATCCGTTTCACGCTGAGCGAGAGCCGGACTCCGCCACGTGGTGGGCTCGGTAGCATCAAGCACCGGCCCGGAGGAGCGACCGCACCTCCCCACCGCCGGTCGACGCTGCCGGAGGTGCCCCATGAGCGCAGAGGCCACCAACCCAGATGTGCCCGTCCGCAGGCGGGGCCGTCCCCGGATCGATCTCCGCAGGCTCGGCCGCGTCGCGCTGCTCGGCCCCGTCTCCCGCGACCGGCTGCCCGACGCGATCGGCCACGTCGCCGAGGCCCACCGGGCCCACCACCCCGACGCCGACCTCTCCGTCCTGCACAGGGCCTACGTGCTCGCGGAGTCCTCGCACCGCGGACAGATGCGAAAGAGCGGCGAGCCGTACATCACGCACCCGCTCGCCGTCACGCTGATCCTCGCCGAGCTCGGCGCCGAGACCACGACGCTCACCGCCTCCCTGCTCCACGACACGGTCGAGGACACCGACGTGACCCTCGATCAGGTGCGCGAACAGTTCGGCAAAGAGGTCTGCTACCTCGTCGACGGCGTCACCAAACTGGAGAAGGTCGACTACGGAGCGGCGGCGGAACCCGAGACCTTCCGCAAGATGCTCGTCGCCACCGGGGACGACGTCCGCGTGATGTCGATCAAGCTGGCCGACCGGCTGCACAACATGCGCACCCTCGGCGTGATGCGCCCCGAGAAACAGGTCAGGATCGCCAAGGTCACCCGTGACGTGCTGATCCCGCTGGCCGAACGGCTCGGCGTGCAGGCCCTCAAGACCGAGCTGGAGGACCTCGTCTTCGCGATCCTCCGCCCCGAGGAGTACGAACACACCCGCGCACTGATCGCCGCCGCGTCGGCGCGGCCGGACGCCCCCGCCGCCGCGGCCGTCCGGGACCCGCTCGCGGCCGTCGCCGAGAGCGTGGCGACGGTGCTGCGGGAGGCGGACATCCCCGCGGAAGTCCTCATCAGGCCGCGCCACTTCGTCTCCGTGCACCGGGTCAGGATCAAACGCGGCGAATTGCGCGGCACCGACTTCGGCCGACTGCTGGTGCTCGTCGGCGACGACGCCGACTGCTACGCCGTGCTCGGCGAACTGCACACCTGTTTCACCCCGGTCATCTCCGAGTTCAAGGACTTCATCGCCGCACCCAAGTTCAACCTGTACCAGTCACTGCACACCGCGTTCGTGGGCCCCGACGGGGCGGTCGCCGAAGTGCTCATCCGTACGCACCGGATGCACAAGGTCGCCGAGGCGGGTGTCATCGCCCTCGGCAACCCGTACGCCGCGGACACCGGCTCCGCCACCCAGGCCGTCGAGCCCGCGGACGGGGAGCGCGCCGACCCGACCCGGCCCGGCTGGCTCTCCAGGCTCCTCCAGTGGCAGCAGTCCGCCCCGGATCCCGACACCTTCTGGACCACGCTCCGCGCCGACCTCGCCCAGGACCGCGAGATCACGGTCTTCCGCACGGACGGCGGCACGCTCGGGCTGCCCGCCGGAGCCAGCTGCGTCGACGCCGCCTACGCGCAGTACGGCGACGAGGCGCACAGCTGCATCGGCGCCCGGGTCAACGGCCGGCTCGCCACCCTCGGCACGGTGCTGAGCGACGGCGACACCGTGCAACCGCTGCTCGCCGAGGACTCCGCCTCCGGCCCGTCGCCCGACTGGCTCGACCACGCCCGCACCCCCGCCGCCCGCATCGCCATCACCGGCTGGCTGGACGCCCACCCCGAGGACACCCGGGGCCCGCACAGCAGCAGTACCGCGGAGCCCAGGTCCGAGCCGCAGGCCCAGGAAACCGGTGGCCCCGCGGGCGACGGGGCCGAGCCCCGTACCGCGAGCGCCGTGGTGGACCGGCCGGACGCCGACGTACGACTCGCGGGCTGCTGCACGCCCGCACCCCCCGACGCCGTCACCGGATTCGTCGTGCGCGGCGGCGCCGTCACCGTGCACCGGCTGGAGTGCTCCGCGGTGTCCCGGATGCGGTCCGTCGGCCGGGTGCCGGTCGGGGTGAGCTGGGAAGACACGGTCGGCTGCCGCGTCACCCTGGTCGCCGAGTCCTTCGGACGGGCCCGGCTGCTCGCCGATCTCACCGAGGCGATCGCGACGGCGGACGCGGCGATCATCTCCGCCACCGTCGAACCACCCAGCGAACAGCGCGTCCGGCACACCTACACCCTGCAGCTCGCCGACGCCGCCGGACTTCCGGCGCTGATCCGCGCGATGCGCGACGTACCGGGCGTCTACGACGTGAGCCGCGCCCAGCACCCCGCCGCCGTCTGACGCCCGCCGCCGTCCGGCCCCGCCGCGCAGCCGTCCGTCGGGACGATCTCGTTCGAGTGGCGCGGCGCGCGCCGCGCCTGCTCGGGCGGGAGTCGCTGGTAGCGGTAGGTCATGCCGTTCATCTCCCGCCGCCTGCGGGCCGCTCTGCTGGCCACCGCATCGGCCACCCTCGTCGCCGCCGCCCTCCCCCCACCCGTGCCGCTCGGTATCGGCGATCCGCTCTTCCCGCACCTCGGCAACCCCGGGTACGACGTCCTCTCGTACGACATCGGGCTGACCTACCGCGGCAGCAACAGCAAACCGCTGGACGCCGTCACCACGATCGACGCGCGGACCACCGAGCAGCTGGACCGGATCAACCTCGACTTCACCCACGGCAAGGTCCGCGAGGTCCAGGTCAACGGTCTGCGGGCCGACTTCGCGACGGCCGACGAGGATCTGGTCATCCGGCCCCCCGCCCGGCTCCCCGCCGGAGTACCGCTGCACATCACCGTCCGGCACACCAGTGACCCGAGCGGGAAGAAGGAGAGCGGCGGCTGGGTGCGTACCGCCGACGGTCTGGCCATGGCCAATCAGGCGGACGCCGCGCACCGTGTCTTCCCCAGCAACGACCACCCCGCCGACAAGGCGTACTTCACCTTCCGGATCACCGCCCCCAAGGGTTTCACGGTGGTGGCCAACGGCCTGCCCACCGGCACGGCCCGGCACGGTGCCGAGACCACCTGGTCCTACCGGACCGAGCACCCCATGGCCACCGAACTGGCCCAGGTCACCATCGGCCGCTCCACTGTCCTGCGCCGCACCGGACCGCACGGTCTGCCGGTCCGCGACGTGGTGCCGAGCGCCGACCGGAAGCGCCTGGAGCCCTGGCTCGGCAAGACGCCCGCCCAGCTGGACTGGATGGAGCGGCAGGTCGGCCGCTTCCCCTTCGAGACATACGGACTGCTGGTCGCGGACACCGAAACCGGCTTCGAGCTGGAGACCCAGACGCTCGCGCTCTTCGAACGGTCCCTGTTCACCCGCACCGCCTACCCGGAGTGGTACGTCGACTCGATCATGGTGCATGAACTGGCACACCAGTGGTTCGGCGACAGCGTCTCGCCGCGTGCCTGGTCCGACCTCTGGCTCAACGAGGGACACGCCACCTGGTACGAGGCCCGCTACGCCGAGGAGCACGCCGGCAAGAAGCTGGAGAGCCGCATGCGTGAGGCCTACACCAGGTCCGACGACTGGCGCGCCGCCGGCGGCCCGCCGGCCCGCCCCGACACTCCGGCGCCCGGACAGAAGCTCAGCCTGTTCCGGCCGGTGGTGTACGACGGCAGCGCGCTGGTCCTCTACGCGCTGCGCAAGGAGATCGGAGAGAAAGCGTTCGATCTGCTGGAGCGGAGCTGGGTGAAGGAACACCGGGACTCCAACGCCGCCACCGCGGACTTCGTCCGGCTGGCCTCGCAGACGGCCGGCCGCGATCTCACCAGGTTCTTCGACGGCTGGCTGTACGGCAAGAAGACCCCGCCGATGCCGGGGCACCCGGACTGGCACAGTGCCGAGCCCGCCGGACAGCGGTAAACCAGGGTGACGGGCGCGGCGGACCATGCCACTATCGACGAGTCGCCGCGGCGGCCGGATCGGTGATTCCCGACAGTGGGAATCATCGGGAGAGGTCACGCGTTGTGACTGACGTAACGGACTTCCATCGACGTAAGGATCCAATGACCTCCTCTTCTTCCCTTCCCCAGGACGCGCAGCACGCGCAGAGCGCTACGGAGAATGTCACCGAGAGCCTCACCGAGAGCCTTCGGGCCGACGCCCTGATGGAAGAGGACGTCGCCTGGAGCCACGAGATCGACGGAGAGCGGGACGGCGAGCAGTTCGACCGTTCCGAGCGTGCCGCGTTGCGGCGAGTGGCGGGCCTCTCCACGGAGCTCGAGGACGTCACCGAGGTCGAGTACCGACAGCTGCGCCTGGAGCGTGTGGTGCTGGTCGGTGTCTGGACGTCGGGGACCGTGCAGGACGCGGAGAATTCCCTCGCGGAGCTGGCCGCACTCGCGGAGACAGCTGGTGCCCAGGTGCTCGACGCCGTCTTCCAGCGCCGCGACAAGCCCGACCCGGCCACCTACATCGGCTCGGGCAAGGCACTGGAGCTGCGCGACATCGTCCTCGAATCCGGGGCCGACACCGTCGTCTGCGACGGTGAGCTGAGCCCCGGCCAGCTGATCCACCTGGAAGACGTCGTCAAGGTCAAGGTGGTCGACCGGACCGCTCTGATCCTCGACATCTTCGCCCAGCACGCCAAGTCCCGAGAGGGCAAGGCGCAGGTCTCGCTGGCACAGATGCAGTACATGCTGCCGCGGCTGCGAGGCTGGGGCCAGTCGCTCTCCCGTCAGATGGGCGGCGGCGGTTCCAGCGGCGGTGGCGGCATGGCCACCCGTGGCCCCGGTGAGACCAAGATCGAGACGGACCGGCGTCGGATCCGCGAGAAGATGGCGAAGATGCGCCGGGAGATCGCGGAGATGAAGACCGGCCGCGAGATCAAGCGGCAGGAGCGCAAGCGCAACAGGGTGCCGTCGGTCGCCATCGCCGGCTACACCAACGCGGGCAAGTCCTCGCTGCTCAACCGCCTGACCGGGGCCGGTGTCCTGGTGGAGAACGCGCTGTTCGCCACGCTGGACCCGACTGTGCGCCGGGCCGAGACGCCGAGCGGCCGCATCTACACCCTGGCCGACACCGTCGGGTTCGTACGGCATCTGCCGCACCACCTCGTCGAGGCGTTCCGCTCCACCATGGAGGAGGTCGGCGAATCCGACCTGATCCTGCACGTGGTGGACGGCTCCCACCCGGTGCCGGAGGAACAGCTCGCCGCGGTGCGCGAGGTGATCCGCGAAGTGGGTGCGGTGGACGTACCCGAGGTCGTGGTCATCAACAAGGCGGACGCGGCCGATCCGCTGGTGCTGCAGCGGCTGCTGCGCATCGAGAGGCACGCGATCGCGGTCTCGGCGCGCACGGGTGTCGGCATCGACGAGCTGCTGGCGCTCATCGACAGCGAACTGCCCCGGCCGTCGGTCGAGATCGAGGCGCTCGTGCCGTACACCCGGGGCGGGCTCGTCTCCCGGGTGCATGCCGAGGGCGAGGTGATCTCCGAGGAACACACGTCGGAGGGCACCCTGCTCAGGGCGCGGGTCCATGAGGAACTGGCAGCCGACCTCTCCGCGTACGTGCCCGTGGCGCACTGACCGCGACACGGCGCGGCCCGGTACGGACCGAAGGCCCGCTCCCTCGTTCGGGAGCGGGCCTTCGGGCGTCCTTGGTGCGGGAGGCCGTCAGCGGCCGCCGAACTTCTCGCTCATCATGGTGAAGACGTCCTGCGCGCCCCTGCCCAGGTGCGGACCTGCGAGCCAGCCCGAAGTCACCGGTCCGATGGAGGTGTTCGAGACAAGGGCGAGCTTGCCGTCAGCGCCCTTGCTGAACCATCCGCCGCCCGACGAACCGCCCGTCATGGTGCAGCCGATGCGGTACATCGTCGGAGTGCTCGGGCTGATGGAGAGCCGGCCGGGGCGGTCGACGCACTTGTGCATGATCAGGCCGTCGTACGGCGGGGCGGCGGGGTATCCCCAGGCGCCCATGGCACTGATCCGCGGGATCTCGGGGGCGTCGAAATCGACCGGCAGGGCGTTGCCCA
The DNA here is from genome assembly GCF_044754145.1 of Streptomyces sp. NPDC093149. NCBI lineage: Bacteria > Bacillati > Actinomycetota > Actinomycetes > Kitasatosporales > Streptomycetaceae > Streptomyces > Streptomyces sp. NPDC093149. The sequence goes on along the minus strand of NZ_JBIVON010000004.1, from coordinate 557,877 downwards.
CGGTCTCCTCCAGGGACTTGGTGCCCCGCTCCGGCTTCACATGCAGCACCGCGTAGTCATAGGGGGCGCCCTCACCTCCGGTGGGACCGCCGTCGGCGAGCCATTCACCGGACGTCGTGGCCCAGTCGGCCCAGTACGCGCCGTACGGGGCGATCTCCTGCGGCTGCGCGCTCTTCAGCGCGGCGGCGGACCGGCCCTTGTCGTTGTACGCGGGCACGAAGACGATGTTGCGGTACCAGCCGCCCTTCGAGCCGGCGTGCACACAGTGTCCGGCGGTCCACACCAGATTGGACCGGCCCGGGTTCTTCGGGTCCTTGACGACGGTGCCCGAGCAGACCATGGAGCCCTCGGGGGAGTCGAAGAACACCTTCCCGACCGGGGCGGCGTAGTCGTGGTAGGGAGTCCTCTCGCGCTCGGCCTTGACCGGGGCGGGCTCCGGGTCGGTGACGCCCCGGTCGCCGGAGAGGTCGCCGGCCGCCATGGTCTTCGCGGGATCCTTGGCCGACTTCATCCGCTCGGGCTTCCACAACCCGTCGATGACCGGGTTGACGAAGTCCTTGGCCTCACGCAGCCACTTGTCCTTGTTCCAGTTCTTCCACTCGCCGTTCTTCCACTTCTCCGGGTCGACACCGTGCTTCTTCAGCTTCTCGGCCAGGCCGCCGGAGAGCGAACCGCCGGAATCCTGGCCACCGGCGGAGTCGGCGGCGGGCTTGTCGGCCGCCGTGTCCTCGCTCGGACCACAGGCCGTGGCCGTCAGCGCGAGCGCGGCGACGAGGCCGGTCGCGGCGAGGAGCGGACGCATGGATCGCATGGAAAGGAATCCCCCTGAAATCTCTGAAAATGCCATGAACCTGTCATACGAAACGGCGGCCGGACCAATGGCCGCCGCGAATGCAGGCCCACCCTATGACGGGGTGGACCATGGTCCTCGCCACGGAGGAACCGGCCGCGGGCGGCCCATGGCCACCGCCCGACGGCAAGGGCTCCCGGCGGGCGATTGCCGCACCGGGAGCCCCTGAAAATCCGTCATCCGTCATCCGGAAGACCCGGCTGACGGACCGTCGTCACTGCCCCGCGTACTTCTTGCTGACCGACTCGTAGACGCCCTTGGCCTCCTTGCCGAAGCGCGGCCCCGCCAGCCAGCCGGCCGTCACCGGGCCGATGGAGGTGTTCGAGACCAGCGCGGGCTTGCCGTCCTGGCCCGCTGCGACCCAGCCGCCACCGGAGGCTCCGCCCGTCATGCTGCAGCCGATGCGGTACATCGTCGGGTCCTGCGCGGTCAGCGAGAGCCGGCCCGGCCTGTCCGCGCACTGGAACGCCTTCTGGCCGTCGTACGGCGGGGCGGCCGGGAAGCCGGTGGCCGTCATGCTGCTGATCTTCGGCACGGCCGGTGCGTTGAACTCGACCGGCAGCGCGGAACCGACCGTCTCCTCCAGCGACTTGCCCGTGGATCCCTTCTCCGGGGTGACATGCAGCACCGCGAAGTCGTACGGGGCGCCCTGGCCGCCGACCGAGGCGCCCTGGGAGATCCACTGGTCGGACGTCTGCGCCCACTGGCCCCACCACACGCCGTACGGGGCGATCTCCTGCTTGGTGGCCGTCTTCAGTTCCGCCAGTGACAGACCCTTGTTGTTGTACGACGGAACGAAGGCGATGTTGCGGTACCAGCCGCCCTTCTTGCCCGCGTGCACACAGTGCCCCGCCGTCCACACCAGATTGGACTTGCCGGGGTGGGCCGGGTCCTTCACCACCGTCGCGGAGCAGACCATGGAGCCCTCGGGGCTGTCGAAGAGCAGCTTCCCGGACTCCGCGGCGTTGGCGTGGTACGGCGTTCCGACACCGGCGGCCCGCACCGGCGTGGGGGTCGGGTCCGTCACGCCCACATCACCCGAGATGTCGTTGTCGACCGGCTTCTCCGGCGACTTGTCGGCATCCCGCATCCGGTCCGGGTCCCAGAGGCCCTCGATGATCGGGTTGACGAAGTCCTTCGCCTCGCGCAGCCACTTGTCCCTGTCCCAGTTCTTCCACTCGCCGTTCTTCCACTGGTCGAGGTCGATTCCGTGTTCCTTGAGCCGGTTCTTCAGATCGTCCGGAATGGTGATCTTGCCGTCCGCGGCCTGGCCTGCGGGACTGCTCGGCTTGTCACTCGCTTCGTCCTCGCCGGGCCCGCAGGCGGTGGCGGTGAGCGCGAGGACCGCGGTGACCGCGGCCGCGGCGAGCACCGAGGAGCGCCTACGGCGTGTGCCCCCCTGACGTGCGGCGAGAGCCGGTCGAATGAGTCGCATGTGGTGATCCCCCTGGGACTTCGTAACTCAACACTTCTGTACTGCACTTCGGTACTGCCGCGAGCCGTTCGCTCCGAACACCATTCGAGCTGCCGGAAATCTGCCCGAGCCCTCCGTGCGGCCCCCACTATGCCGGTGCCGATGGGGACGGCACGCGGCAGGGCCACGGTTCCGCCTCCGCAAGGATCTTCGGATTCGGCCGTGATCCCCGGCGTCCGGCGTCGTTGGTACGTACGAGGGACTCGCGGACAGCGTTCATCCCCCCAGTCCGTCCGTGCGCCGACGTACCGACGTGCAACGCAACTGTTACAGCGGGAGGACCAACAGCCGTGGCCGTGACCGAACCAGCTCCGGTGGCAGCACCGGCGGTGCACGAGGGGATCCTGCGCCGCCAGTCACTGCGTGAATCCGCCGCCCGTACCTATGCGCGTTCACTGCCGATCGTGCCGGTACGGGCCCGTGGGATGACCATCGAGGGCGCGGACGGGCGGCGATACCTCGACTGTCTCTCGGGGGCAGGCACCCTGGCGCTCGGGCACAACCACCCGGTGGTCCTGGAGGCGATCAAGAAGGTGATCGACTCGGGCGCACCGCTCCAGGTGCTCGACCTCGCCACCCCGGTCAAGGACGCCTTCACTACGGAGCTGTTCGCCACCCTGCCGAGGCGGTTCGCCGACAACGCCCGGATCCAGTTCTGCGGACCGGCCGGCACGGACGCCGTCGAGGCGGCGTTCAAGCTGGTGCGTTCCGCGACCGGCCGCAGCGGGCTTCTCGCCTTCACCGGCGCCTACCACGGAATGACGGCCGGAGCCCTGGCCGCCTCGGGAGGCGCCGAGGACACACGCGTGACACGACTTCCCTTCCCCCGCGACTACCGCTGCCCCTTCGGTGTCGGAGGCGGGCGCGGCGCGGAGATCGCCGCCCGCTGGACGGAGAACCTGCTGGACGACCCCAAGGGCGGCACACCCCCACCGGCCGGCCTGATCCTCGAACCCGTGCAGGGGGAGGGCGGCGTGAACCCCGCCCCCGACGGCTGGATGCGCCGGATGCGTCAGATCACCGAGACCCGCTCCGTCCCCCTGATCGCCGACGAGGTCCAGACGGGTGTGGGGCGCACCGGTGCCTTCTGGGCGGTGGAACACAGCGGGATCGTGCCCGACGTGATGGTGCTCTCCAAGGCCATCGGCGGTTCCCTCCCGCTCGCGGTGATCGTCTACCGCTCCGAACTCGACACCTGGCAGCCGGGCGCCCACGCCGGTACCTTCCGGGGCAACCAACTCGCCATGGCGGCGGGCACGGCCACCCTCTCCTTCGTACGGGAGAACCACCTCGCCGAGCGTGCCGCGACGCTCGGCGCCCGGATGCTCGCGCGCCTCCAGGCGCTGGCCACGGACCACCCGTCCATCGGAGACGTCCGTGGACGGGGCCTGATGATCGGGGTGGAGCTCGTCGACCCCGAGGCCCCGGCCCGGGGCGACGGCCCCGAGCCACCGCCCGCCCCGGCCCTCGCCGCCGCCGTCCAGCAGGAATGCCTGCGCCGCGGGCTCATCGTCGAACTCGGCGGACGCCACTCCACCGTCGTACGCCTCCTCCCGCCCCTCACTCTCACCGACGAACAGGCGACAGCGGTCGTGGACCGCCTCGCCGACGCCCTGGCAGCCGCCGAGCGCCTGCCGCACCGCCGGACCACGACCGGGGCGATTCGCTGACCCCCCTCACAAGGAAGACCGCCGTGAACCCCACCCCCGCGCCCCAGGCCGACGGCCCTCCCCCCACCCCGCAGCGAGGACCGGCCGGGCTCACCGGCAACCTCGTCGTGGAGCACACCATCGTGCCGCGCCAGAAGGCGGCACCGCACGACGAGCAGTACCTCCCGATGCACAGGGAGGGCGCCGAGGCACCCACCGACCTCCTCGACCATCCGGACCCGCTGCGCGCCGCCGACACGGCCGGTGTCGAGAATCTGCTCCGCTGCTGGGTCCGGGAGAGCGATCTGTCCCGACCGGCCGGGGAGACCCTCCGTATCCCCCTTCCCGCGAGCGGAACCGCTCTGCTCGCCCCCGTCGTCTACTGGTCCGCCACGGGCTGGCACCGCTTCGGCATGCCCGTCCTGGAAGGCGCACCCGAAGGTGCGCCACCCGTCGACGCCGTGACGGTCGCCGCGCTCCTGAGCCGCGAGGCCGACCACGACGGGGGCACCGACATGGTGGCCCGGGTCGCCGACTCCGTACAGCGAACCGCCGGCTTCATCGCCGAGCGGCGCCGCACCCCCGAGGCCCCGGCCGAAGCGGACCTCTTCCTCACCGCCGAGCAGTCACTCCTCCTCGGACATCCGCTCCACCCCACGCCCAAGAGCCGCGAAGGCCTTTCCGACGCGGAGTGCCGCCGCTATTCACCCGAGTCGCACGGCTCCTTCCCGCTCCACTGGATGGCTGTCCACCGGTCCGTACTGGCCACCGACTCCGCCTGGACCGAGGGCGGCCGTCCGGTACCGGCGGCGGAACTGGTCACCTCCCACACCGAGGGGCTTCGACTCCCCGACAACACCGCACCGATTCCGCTCCACCCCTGGCAGGCCCGCGAACTCGGACACCGGCCCGAAGTCGCCGCCCTGCTCGACGCCGGACTCCTCCACGACCTGGGGCCGCACGGGAAGCCCTGGCACCCCACCTCCTCCGTCCGTACCGTGCACCGGCCGGACGCCGCCGTGATGCTCAAGCTCTCCCTCGGCGTCCGCATCACCAACTCCCGCCGGGAGAACCTCCGCAAGGAACTCCACCGCGGGGTAGAGGTGCACCGGCTGCTCCGCAGCGGCCTCGCCGCGCGGTGGCACGCGGTCCACCCGGGCTTCGACATCGTCCGTGACCCCGCCTGGCTCGCCGTCGACGGCCCGGACGGCGAGCCCGTCGCGGGTCTCGACGTGATGCTGCGGCACAACCCCTTCGGGCCGTTCGACGACGCGGTCTGCATCGCCGCGCTCACCGCCCCACGCCCCTGGCCGGGCCGGACGGGTACGCACTCACGCCTCACCGGGATCGTCCTCGCCCTGGCCGCCGCCACCGGACGAGCCGTGGGGGCGGTCGCCACCGAGTGGTTCCTGCGCTATCTCGACCGCGTCGTACGTCCGGTTCTCTGGCTCGACGGTCACGCCGGTGTCGCGCTCGAAGCCCACCAGCAGAACACCCTGGTGCTGCTCGACCCCCACGGCTGGCCCGTCGGCGGCCGATACCGTGACAACCAGGGCTACTACTTCCGCGAGTCCCACCGCACGGCGCTGGAGCACCGGCTCCCCGGTATCGGACGGGTCAGCGACACCTTCGTCTCCGACGCGGTCACCGACGAACGCTTCGCCTATTACGTCGGCATCAACAACGTGTTCGGCCTGATCGGCGCCTTCGGCGCACAGCGCCTCGCCGACGAACAGGTGCTCATCGCCGCGTTCCGCCGATTCCTCGACTCGGCCACCGCACTGGGCTCCCCCCTGCCCGCGCATCTGCTGGAGAACTCCCACCTGCGGTGCAAGGCCAACCTGTTGACCCGGCTGCACGGCCTCGATGAACTCGTCGGGCCCGTCGACACCCAGTCCGTCTACGTCACCATGGCCAATCCCTTGTACGCCTGAAAGAACTTGGCAACCATCTGATCCGCCGAGAGGAGAGCGACACCGTGGCTCCCGCCGATGCGCACACCGAAGCCGGTGCCGGCCCTGCCCCGCCGACCGACACGGGCGCCGAGGACACCCTGGACCTGCCGCTCCCCGAAGAACTCCTCGCTCTGTTCGAGGAGGAGACACCGGCCGCGCCCGGGGAGGACGCATCGGCCACCCCGGCGCTGTCCCTGCCGTCGAACACGTCCGTGTCGTCCGCGTCGCCCGCGTCGTCCGAGCCGGGCGACGCGGGCCCGGCCGCAGGCCGACGGACGGCCACGAGCAGTGCGGCCCTCGCCGATCTGCTCGACCACCCGGCCGACTGGGGACCGGCGACCACCCCGGCCGGAGTGTTCCAGCTCGTCCCCGTACGGCTGGAACGCGACCTCGCTGTGATCAGCCGCTGGATGAACGACCCCGCGGTCGCCGCTTTCTGGGAACTCGCCGGATCCGAAGCGGTCACCGCCGACCACCTGCGTCCTCAACTCGACGGCGACGGACGCAGCGTCCCATGTCTCGGCGTGCTGGCCGGGATTCCCATGAGCTACTGGGAGATCTACCGGGCGGATCTCGATCCGCTGGCACGTCACTACCCAGCCCGCCCGCACGACACCGGAATCCACCTGCTCATCGGCGGTGTGAACAACCGGGGACGCGGGGCCGGCACCACCCTGCTCCGGGCCGTCTCCGACCTCGTGCTCGACAACCGCCCCCTGTGCGCGCGTGTCGTCGCGGAACCAGACCTGCGAAACACCCCCTCCGTCTCCGCCTTCCTGAGCGCCGGCTTCCGCTTTTCCGCGGAAGTCGAACTCCCCGACAAGCGAGCTGCCTTGATGGTCCGCGACCGAACCCACCGTGCCCAGCTGTGAACGATCTGCCGCCTTGCGTATACCGCAACCACCCCATCGGTTCCGTCCCGAGGAGGCCCTGTGCCGAAATATCCCGCGAGCCATGATTCAGCGGAGTCAGCCCCATCGCTCAGCACACCGGAACTGAACCGGGCGGCCTGGGACGGAGCCGCCGCGCGGCTGCTCGCGAAGATGCTCGGTCAGTTCGCCTACGAGGAAGTCGTCGAACCGGTCGCACAGGCCGACGGGAGCGACACGTACACCCTCGGACTCGACGACGGCGGAACCCTGAGCTTCAGCGCCCGACGGGGCGTGTACGGCGGCTGGCTCATCGCTCCCGATTCGATTCGTGAGAAGCGCGGGAGCGCCGGGGCCGCGCCTGCGGAATCGACGCGCGGCAGTGACGGGAGCGCGTCCGCCGACTCGACGCACGGCAGTGACCGGGACACGTTCGCCGAGCAGCTCCGGGACCGGAACAGCGACACCGTCCCCTTTCACGACCCGTTGAGCTTCCTCGCCCGCGCCCGCCACCTTCTCGGGATCGACGGCGCCACCCTCGGCCACCTCATCCGCGAGATCACCACCACCCTCGCCGCCGACGTCCGGCTCGACCACACCGCGCTCCCCGCCGCCCGGCTGGCCGATCTCGACTACGCCGAGCTGGAAGGGCATCAGACAGGCCACCCCTGGCTCGTGGCCAACAAGGGGCGCCTCGGCTTCTCCGCCACCGACGCCTCCCGCTACGCCCCCGAGGCCCGCACGCCGGTCAGGCTGCCGTGGATCGCCGTCTCCACCCGGATCGCCGCCTACCGCGGAGTGACCGGCCTGGCCACCCCCCGGCAGCTGTACGCGCAGGAACTCGACCGGTCGGTCCGCGACTCCTTCGCCGCCGTGCTCCACACCCGCGGTCTCGACCCCGACAGCTATCTCTGTCTCCCCGTGCACCCCTGGCAGTGGGACGAATGGATCGTTCCGGTCTTCGCCCCGGCCATCGCCGCGGGCGACATCGTTCCGCTCCACGCCGACGCGGACGACCGGTTGCCGCAGCAGTCCATCCGTACCTTGACCAACGTGTCCCGTCCCGACCGGCACACGGTCAAACTGCCCCTGTCGATCCTCAACACGCTGGTCTGGCGGGGCCTGCCGACCGAGCGCACCCTCGCGGCCCCCGCCGTCACCGGGTGGGTCCAGGGCCTGTGTGACCAGGACACCTTTCTGCGCGACACCTGTGGGGTCATCCTGCTCGGCGAGGTGGCCTCCGTGACCGTCGAGCACCCGCTCTACGACCACCTTCCCGAGGCCCCGTACCAGTTCAAGGAGATCCTCGGCGCGATCTGGCGAGAACCGCTCCAGCCCAGACTCGCGCCGGGCGAACGGGCCCGGACCCTCGCCTCGCTGCTCCACACCGATCCCCGGGGACGCGCCTTCACGGCCGAACTCGTCGCCCGCTCCGGACTGACCCCCACCGTCTGGCTGACCCGGCTCTTCGCCGCGTTGCTCCCGCCGCTGCTGCACTTCCTCTACCGCTACGGCACCGTGTTCTCCCCGCACGGCGAGAACGCCATCGTCGTCTTCGACGACCAGGACGTACCCGTGCGCCTGGCGATCAAGGACTTCGTGGACGATGTGAACATCAGCGCCCAGCCGCTGCCGGAGCACGCGTCGATGCCGCAGGACGTGCGCAGCATCCTGCTCACCGAGCCCCCCTCGTTCCTCACCCAGTTCATCCACGCCGGACTGTTCATCGGTGTCTTCCGATTCCTGTCCCTGCTCTGCGAGGAGCAGCTGGGAGTCCCGGAAGCCGATTTCTGGTCACTCGTGCGGGCCGAGATCCTGCGGTACCACGCCCGCTTTCCCGAGCTCAAGGAGCGTTTCGAGATGTTCGACATGCTGACGCCTCGCATCCAACGCCTCTGCCTGAACCGCAACCGCCTCCATGTGGACGGTTACCGGGACCGCCCCCGGCGGCCGCACGCCGCCATCCACGGAACCGTTCCGAACCCGCTCCACCCCTCCGTCCGAGTCCGGGAGTGATCGCCGTTGTCAGTGGTGCACCGTAGGGTGGTCGGGCTATGACGAAGCCATCCCTCCCCGAGCTCCTCCACGCCGCCGTGACCGCCGTCGGCGGTACGGAACGGCCCGGCCAGGCCGCCATGGCCGAGGCCGTCGCCGAGGCTGTCGACGACCAATCCCATCTGCTCGTCCAGGCCGGCACCGGCACGGGCAAGTCCCTCGGCTACCTGGTGCCCGCGCTGGCGCACGGGGAGCGCGTGGTGGTGGCCACGGCGACGCTGGCGCTGCAGCGCCAGCTCGTGGAGCGCGATCTTCCGCGCACGGTCGACGCCCTGCACCCGCTGCTGCGCAGACGCCCGCAGTTCGCCATGCTCAAGGGCCGGTCCAACTATCTCTGCCTGCACCGGCTCCACGAAGGAGTGCCGCAGGACGAGGAGGAGGGACTCTTCGATCAGTTCGAGGCCGCGGCTCCGTCGAGCAAACTCGGCCAGGATCTGCTGCGGCTGCGGGACTGGTCGGACGAGACGGAGAGCGGGGACCGTGACGACCTCACCCCCGGCGTCTCCGACCGCGCCTGGGCGCAGGTCTCGGTCTCCTCGCGCGAATGTCTGGGCGCCTCCAAGTGCGCGTACGGCGCCGAGTGCTTCGCGGAGCTCGCCCGTGAGCGTGCCAAGCTCGCCGATGTCGTGGTCACCAATCACGCCCTCCTCGCCATCGACGCCATCGAGGGCGCCCCGGTGCTCCCGCAGCACGAGGTGCTGATCGTCGACGAGGCCCATGAGCTGGTCTCCCGGGTCACCGGAGTGGCCACCGGAGAGCTCACCCCCGGTCAGGTCAACCGCGCTGTGCGCCGAGCGGCGAAGCTGGTCAACGAGAAGGCGGCCGACGCCCTGCAGACCGCGTCGGAGGGCTTCGAGCGGGTGATGGAGCTGGCGCTCCCCGGCCGGCTGGAGGAGGTCCCCGAGGACCTCGGTTACGCACTGCTGGCGCTCCGGGACGCCGCGCGTACGGTGATCTCGGCCCTGGGCGCCACCCGGGACAAGTCCGTTCAGGACGAGGACGCCGTCCGCAAGCAGGCACTCGCATCGGTGGAGACGATCCACGGCGTCGCCGAGCGGATCACCCAGGGCTCGGAGTACGACGTCGTCTGGTACGAGCGACACGACCGTTTCGGCGCCTCCGTGCGGGTCGCCCCGCTCTCCGTCTCCGGACTTCTCCGCGAGAAGCTCTTCGCCGAACGGTCCGTCGTCCTCACATCGGCGACGCTCAAGCTCGGCGGGGATTTCAACGGGGTGGGGGCGTCGCTCGGGCTCGCTCCCGAGGGCACTGCGGGCGATGACCTTCCGCAGTGGAAGGGACTCGACGTCGGGTCACCGTTCGATTACCCGAAACAGGGCATCCTCTACGTCGCCCGGCATCTGGCGACGCCCGGCAGGGAGGGATCGCGCACCGACATGCTGGACGAGCTCGCCGAGCTGGTGGAGGCGGCGGGCGGGCGCACCCTCGGGCTGTTCTCGTCCATGCGGGCGGCTCAGGCCGCCGCCGAGGAAATGCGGGGGCGACTCGACAAGCCGATCCTGCTGCAGGGCGAGGAGACCCTCGGAGAGCTGATCAAGAACTTCGCGGCCGACCCCGAGACCTGTCTCTTCGGCACGCTGTCCCTCTGGCAGGGAGTCGATGTGCCCGGGGCCAGCTGTCAGCTGGTGGTCATGGACCGGATCCCGTTCCCGCGTCCCGACGATCCGCTGATGAGCGCGCGCCAGAAGGCGGTCGAGGAGGCGGGCGGCAATGGGTTCATGGCCGTCGCGGCCACGCATGCCGCGCTGCTGATGGCCCAGGGGGCCGGCCGACTGGTCAGGGCCACGGGCGACAAGGGCGTGGTCGCGGTGCTCGATCCGCGCCTGGCCAACGCCCGGTACGGCAGCTATCTGCGCGCCTCGCTGCCCGATTTCTGGTACACGACCGACCGTAATCAGGCGCGCCGCTCGCTCGCGGCGATCGATTCGGCCGCCAAGGCCGACGGCCGGTAGTCCGTCCGGTTGTCGGGGGGCATGGGCAGGCCCCGGGATCGGCGCAGTGAATCCCGGGGCCCGGTCGGAGCCGGCGAGTCGTCACACTCGCCGCAGCACCGCCACCACCTTGCCGAGAATCGTCGCCTCGTCGCCCGGGATCGGCTGATAGGCGGAGTTGTGCGGGAGCAGCCACACATGGCCGTCCTCGCGCTTGAAGCGCTTGACCGTGGCCTCGCCGTCCAGCATGGCTGCCACGATGTCGCCGTTCTCCGCGACGGGCTGGCGACGCACGGTGACCCAGTCGCCGTCACAGATCGCCGCCTCGATCATCGAGTCACCGACGACCTTGAGCACGAACAGCTCTCCGTCGCCGACCAGCTGGCGGGGGAGCGGGAAGACGTCCTCGACCGACTCCTCGGCGAGGATCGGGCCACCGGCCGCGATCCGGCCCACCAGCGGTACATACGAAGCCGCGGGCTTCCCGGTCGTGTCGGTGGGCTGCGAGGCGGGCTGGTCCGAGCCGCGGACCTCGTACGCACGCGGGCGATGGGGGTCGCGACGCAGGAAACCCTTGCGCTCCAGGGCCATCAGCTGATGGGCGACGGAGGACGTGCTGGACAGGCCCACCGCCTGACCGATCTCCCGCATCGAGGGCGGATACCCGCGTCGCTGCACGGAATCCCGGATCACCTCGATCACTCGCCGCTGCCGGTCCGTGAGCCCCGAGCTGTCCGCCCGGATCCCTGGAGGCCGGCCGGGCAACGAGCGCGCTGGGCGCATGGGCTCGGGCCCCTCCGCGTTCGTGACTGGGTCATTCATGGCATGCACCGGCTCGAGTCGGCTCTGGGAGCGGTCCTGGGCAGTGATGGTGGCACTGTCTGCGGTGGTGGTCACGTCGGCCCCTCTCGAATGGTCTCCCTAGCTGGACAACGGTAGTGGCTTTCGAAAGGTTGCGCCAAACACACGTTCGAGTGAAAAACGAATAAAAGTCTGTCGCGTGTTCACTGCCGGGTGTATGCGCGGCGCCGGGTCGGTCGGGCCCCGGCTCGGAGTGGTCCGTCGGGTCGAGGAGGAATCCGGATCGCTCTCCCGTGGCAATTCGGACCATTACGGTAACGTTCGCCGGCGCGATCCCGCCGGGCGGGGGCCCTCCCCGGGTGTTGTCCGAGTCCGACAGCGGGAGCCCCGCAATCCTGGCGGCCTCGCGGTTCCCGTAACCTCGTGCTCGGCCGTACGCTGCCTGCCGATCGCCCGCGATGCGCGACACGCGCTAGGGCCGAATGCGCGGCCAAACCCAAGATCTAGTGGTTGGATTGCTCCAGTCACCCAGAAGTTGTGGTCCCCGGTCCGCCGGGGGTGTGGCCATCGCCTATGCTTGTCACTGCTTCGAGGGGCCCCGGCGGGCCCTGAAGAGGCTATTCAGTCGTGCTGTGAAGGAGGGTTGGGAGCCATGCACTGCCCCTTCTGCAGGCACCCCGACAGCCGGGTCGTCGACAGTCGCACCACCGATGACGGCACGTCGATCCGTCGACGCCGCCAGTGCCCCGACTGCGCCCGCCGCTTCACCACGGTGGAGACCTGTTCGCTGATGGTGGTCAAGCGCAGCGGTGTGACCGAACCCTTCAGTCGTACCAAGGTCATCTCCGGCGTACGCAAGGCGTGCCAGGGGAGGCCGGTCACCGAGGACGCCCTCGCCAAGCTCGGCCAGTGGGTCGAGGAGGCGGTGCGTGCCACCGGCAGCGCCGAGCTGACCACTCATGACGTGGGCCTGGCCATCCTCGGCCCCCTGCAGGAACTCGACCTTGTCGCGTACCTGCGTTTCGCGTCCGTGTACCGGGCGTTCGACACACTCGAAGACTTCGAGGCCGCCATCGCGGAACTCCGCGAACGGCGACCTCCCGTGGAGGAGCGCGGGACCGGAGAGACCCTTGAGGTCCCCGTTCCCGCCGTCGCCGCCGACTGAGCGACACCGGCCGATCGGCGCGGATGTGCGGATCGGCGACAGGGCGGCTTTATGGACCCGCTCCGGGCGCTGTGCGTGGCGCCCGAAGCATCAGAGACAGACTGTGCCCCGGGAAGTTCTGGGCACTTCAGGGCGTTTTTGCCCACATATGGGAGGCGGCATGACAGAGACGGCGAGCGGCCCGGCACGAGGTTCCCGAGCCAAGGGATCCAAGTCGAGCAAGGGTCTGCGTATCGAGCGCATCCACACCACCCCCGGCGTGCATCCGTACGACGAGGTGGCATGGGAGCGCCGTGACGTCGTCATGACCAACTGGCGCGACGGTTCGATCAACTTCGAGCAGCGTGGCGTCGAGTTCCCCGACTTCTGGTCGGTGAACGCGGTCAACATCGTCACCAGCAAGTACTTCCGCGGGGCCGTCGGCACCCCGCAGCGCGAGACCGGTCTGCGACAGCTCATCGACCGGATCGTGAAGACGTACCGCAAGGCCGGCGAGGAACACGGCTACTTCGCCTCTCCCGCGGACGCCGAGATCTTCGAGCACGAGCTGGCGTACGCCCTCCTGCACCAGATCTTCAGCTTCAACTCGCCGGTCTGGTTCAACGTCGGCACGCCCCAGCCGCAGCAGGTCTCCGCCTGCTTCATCCTGGCCGTCGACGACTCCATGGAGTCGATCCTCGACTGGTACAAGGAAGAGGGCATGATCTTCAAGGGCGGCTCCGGCGCCGGCCTGAACCTCTCCCGTATCCGCTCCTCCAAGGAGCTGCTGTCCTCCGGCGGCAACGCCTCCGGCCCGGTCTCCTTCATGCGCGGTGCCGACGCCTCCGCCGGAACGATCAAGTCCGGTGGCGCCACCCGGCGTGCGGCCAAGATGGTCATCCTCGACGTCGACCACCCCGACATCGAGAACTTCATCGAGACCAAGGTGAAGGAGGAGGAGAAGATCCGCGCCCTGCGCGACGCGGGCTTCGACATGGACCTGGGCGGCGACGACATCACGTCCGTCCAGTACCAGAACGCCAACAACTCGGTCCGTGTGAACGACGAGTTCATGAAGGCCGTCGAGTCCGGTGGCAAGTTCGGGCTGCGCGCGCGGATGACCGGTGACGTCATCGAAGAGGTCGAGGCCAAGTCCCTCTTCCGCAAGATGGCCGAGGCGGCCTGGGCCTGCGCCGACCCGGGCATCCAGTACGACGACACGATCAACCAGTGGCACACCTGCCCGGAGTCCGGCCGGATCAACGGCTCGAACCCCTGCAGCGAGTACATGCACCTGGACAACACCTCGTGCAACCTGGCCTCGCTGAACCTGATGAAGTTCCTCAAGGACGACGGCAAGGGCAACCAGTCCTTCGAGTCCGAGCGCTTCGCCAAGGTCGTCGAGCTGGTCATCACCGCGATGGACATCTCCATCTGCTTCGCCGACTTCCCCACGCAGAAGATCGGTGAGAACACCCGCGCCTTCCGCCAGCTGGGCATCGGTTACGCCAACCTCGGCGCCCTGCTGATGGCGACCGGCCACGCGTACGACAGCGACGGCGGCCGCGCCCTCGCCGGTGCCATCACCTCGCTGATGACCGGCACCTCGTACAAGCGCTCCGCCGAGCTCGCCGCGGTCGTCGGCCCGTACGACGGCTACGCCCGCAACGCCGAGCCGCACCAGCGCGTCATGAAGCAGCACGCCGACGCCAACGCCGCAGCCGTCCACATGGACGACCTGGACAACCCGATCTGGGCCGCCGCCACGGAGGCCTGGCAGGACGTGATCCGCCTCGGCGCGAAGAACGGTTTCCGCAACGCGCAGGCCTCGGTCATCGCGCCCACCGGGACCATCGGTCTCGCCATGTCCTGCGACACCACCGGCCTCGAGCCCGACCTCGCCCTGGTCAAGTTCAAGAAGCTGGTCGGCGGCGGTTCGATGCAGATCGTCAACGGCACCGTTCCGCAGGCCCTGCGCCGCCTGGGCTACCAGGAGGAGCAGATCGAGGCGATCGTCGCCCACATCGCCGAGCACGGCAATGTGATCGACGCCCCCGGTCTGAAGACCGAGCACTACGAGGTCTTCGACTGCGCGATGGGCGAGCGTTCCATCTCCGCGATGGGCCACGTGCGCATGATGGCCGCGATCCAGCCGTGGATCTCCGGCGCGCTCTCCAAGACGGTGAACCTGCCGGAGACGGCCACCGTCGAGGACGTGGAAGAGGTCTACTTCGAGGCGTGGAAGATGGGCGTCAAGGCGCTCGCGATCTACCGCGACAACTGCAAGGTCGGCCAGCCCCTCTCCGCGAAGACCAAGGAGAAGGAGAAGTCCGCGACCGACGCGGTCGCGGCCAAGGCCGAGGACACCATCCGTACCGCGGTCGAGAAGGTCGTCGAGTACCGCCCGGTCCGCAAGCGTCTCCCCAAGGGCCGTCCCGGCATCACCACCTCCTTCACGGTGGGCGGCGCCGAGGGTTACATGACCGCCAATTCCTACCCGGACGACGGTCTCGGAGAGGTCTTCCTGAAGATGTCCAAGCAGGGCTCCACCCTCGCGGGCATGATGGACGCCTTCTCCATCGCCGTCTCGGTCGGTCTGCAGTACGGCGTCCCGCTGGAGACGTACGTCTCGAAGTTCACCAACATGCGCTTCGAGCCGGCCGGCATGACGGACGACCCGGACGTGCGGATGGCGCAGTCGATCGTCGACTACATCTTCCGCCGTCTCGCGCTGGACTTCCTGCCCTTCGAGACCCGTTCGGCACTCGGCATCCACTCGGCCGAGGAGCGTCAGCGTCACCTCGACACCGGTTCGTACGAGCCCTCCCTGGAGGACGACGAACTGGACGTCGAGGCGCTGGCCCAGTCCGCCCCGGTGCGGACGGAGCCGCTGAAGGCGGTCGCGGCCGTGCCGGAGGCCGAGAAGCCGGCCCCGCGGACGGCGCACACCTCGGCGGAGCTCGTCGAGATGCAGCTGGGCATCAGCGCGGACGCGCCGCTCTGCTTCTCCTGCGGTACGAAGATGCAGCGCGCCGGGTCCTGCTACATCTGCGAGGGCTGCGGCTCGACCAGCGGTTGCAGCTGAGAAAGAGCCCCAAGGCGTCTGACGCGTTGAGCGCCCCCCGCCGAGGGCATTGAGCCGCACTGCACAGAGGGTGCCGACCACAGGTCGGCACCCTCTGTCGTGCTCTGTCGCGGGGGTACGGGCTGCCGGGTGTCCGACGCGTCGACGGTGCGTCGAGCGTGCGGCCCGGACTCTTCCCCGTGACCCGTCACTCTCCGGGTGTACGGCCGCCCATCATCTCGGCGAAGGTACCGGGGTCCCCGTCGAAGCCCCGGACCGTGGAGTGGAACTCCCAGACACCGGAGGCGCCGCGGACGAACTCGGCGACGGTCGCCGCGGTGGCGCTGCCGACCGAGGAGAAGTCGTCCTCGGCCAGATTCGTATAGCCCTCCCGGACCTGTACGCCCGTGTTCGCTATCTCGGCGAACGTCTTGCGGCCGTCGCGCTGCTGAATGACGACGCCGACGACGACCCGGGTGTACGTGGCCGACAACCGGTGCAGTTCGAGCGTCATCACCTCGTCGAAACCGAAGCCCTGGCCGGTCCTGCTGTCGCGGTCGAGATTGATGGTGCCGTCCGGCGAACGGCTGTCGAAGTGCACGAGGTACGCGGGACTGCCGTACGGCGCTTCCGCGAAGTAGGTGGCCGCGATGATGTCGAGGTCGTGGGCCGGGGCACCCGGCGGGCTGGGATCCCATTTCAGCCTGACTTCGACCTTTTCGAGGTCCTTGTTGGGCGTGCTCATCGGACTTCCCTCCCTGGTGCGCCGCTGGGCCGTCGGGCCGTTCGTACCACCTGATCATGTCCGTAATCGGCTGTGGATCCAACCGGCTCGGTCATCGACGACGGATTCGGGCCACTGGCGTTCATTCCGTTCAGCCCGTTCAGCCCGTTCAGTGCGTCAGTGCGTCAGTGCGTCAGTGCGGAATGCGGCGCGGCGGTCGCTGTCGGACCTCGTCCCGGAACTCCGCGATGGAGCTGCTGACCTGACGGATGAGATGGGTGTCCTCGATGCGGTCGAGGTAGAGGCAGTGGCGGGCCACTCCGTCCAGCTCGAAGGCGAAGCAGAGAGTCATCAGGGGATTGATGAACAGTTCACTGCCACGGGTGCGCGAGGTGAACTGGACGTCTCCGAAGGCTCCCTGGACGGCCGCGGCGATCGACCCGTTGACGATACTGGGGTGGTCGGGGGTGTGGTGCTGCGCGTGCGCCACCGCGTCGACGAACAGCGCCCCTTCACGGGTCGTACGGGAGACGGAGAATGCTCCGAGGCAGGAACCGTCCCGTTCGAGCGCTGCGATGTTCTCCAGTACGAGGCCGTGACTCACCCCGTGATAGGCGTCGATGCCGAAGCCGATGGACACAACCAGGCGTTCCGGTACGTCGATTGCGGCGAGCGCCGCGACGCTGGTCAGGTCCTCCTCCGGCGTGCCGAGGCCGGATTCGTCGCCGCGCATCAGGATGTCCGTGCCCCCGTCGACCAGGACGACCGCATCGATGTCGTACTTCTCGATCAGTGCCCGGTAGGCGGCTCGCAGCGGCTGTACTCCCACGCGCGCGAGGGCGTGCACCGTGCTCGGGTAGCCGTGCAGTTCGAGCCACTGGGCGAGGGTCCGCTCCGGGAAGTACGCCTGGTGGAGGGCTGTTTCGGGAGTGATGACCGCGACATCCGGCGCGAGCCAGGCGTCGAGGGGCAGTCCTTCGAGAGCGCTGAACGAGAGATTGGCGAGTCGGACCTGCTTGCCTTGGTGGAGGAGGGAGAGCGCGACAGGGAGTCCCGCGTAGATGTCGAAGCCACCGCCGGCCCCGGCGACGAGGACGCGTTCCGCGGAATCGAGCCGGGCGAACAGGGGGTTGGAGTGCAACGAAGCCATGGAGATCATTCTGTGCTTCGTGCCGTTCGGTTCGTGTGTACTCCATCAGAGCGTGACCCGCGGCATGTTCGGCACCGTACGATGGCGCGGTGCTGGTCAAGTGGATTCGTTGCACCGTGGTGGACCGTCGAGGATTTGAACGGGGACAGCGAAAGTGGGCGGGGCTGCTGGGTGAGCCGGGGTTCAGGGGACAGGGCGGCGGCTGGAGTCGAGGGCGTCCGGAAGTGGCGCATGTCTTCGCCTTCTGGGAGAACCGTGTCTTCTACGACTCGTTCATGGCACGCGCGCACGACCAGTTGGCCGCCGCGCAGTCCGGTACGTACAGCAGCATCCAGGTCAAGCTGTTCGAGTACCGCTTCGACGTGAAGACCGGTTTCGAGCCGCGCTTCACCGACGCGGATGTCGTCAGGGTGGCGCACAGCAAGGTGCACGAGGACCGGGTCGAGCATTTCGCCCTGATGCAGGAGAGGGTGTGGAATCCGGCGATGGCCGGGTCGCCCGGCATGCTGCGAGGGGTGTTCGGGGAGGCGCCGGGGCACGAGTTCCTCGTGTTGTCCATGTGGCAGTCCAGCGCCGAGCGGGGCAAATACCGGGCGGGGAGCATCGATCGGCTGACGCAACGGGCGCAGACCGAGGACGATGTGGCCGCGGTCGCGGGAGACGTTGTGCAGCTGGAGCCGTCCTGGACGGTGTGACCGGACCGGATCGGTCACACCGTCCAGGACCGGATCCGGGGCGGATCCGGGGCGGATCCGGGGCAGGCCGGGCCGGGAAGCTCGGCAGCCTCTCCGGTGGTGAGCAGGCACGGCTCGGCACCACCCGCCTCATCGTGGCGTCCCCCGACCATGGAGGAGGCGCCGGGCCTCTGGCGGGGTGCGCCGGTGGTGGTCCCCCACGACCGGCTGCTGCGCCGCCGCTTCACCGGCGACATCGGGCGGGCGGAGTCCGGACAACTGCTCGAATGAGCCGGGGTCGATCCGGGGCCTTCCGGCCGGATCGGCCGGATCGGCGAGCGGCGCCGTGTGCCGCGGGGTGGAGGAGGGAGCCCGGACGCGGCTTCCTCAGCCCGAACGGAGCCGGGAGCCCGGGGGAAGGCGCCGTGGTGACCGACGACAACGCCGCGGGGTGGGGCACCGGCCCACGCGAGCCCGGTATGACCGGAACGAGAGGCCCTACTAGGGTCTGTACATGGCACGACCGCAACGCATTGTCCTCGTCCGGCACGGGGAGTCCGAAGGCAACGTCGACGACACGGTGTACGAGCGTGAGCCGGACCACGCGCTGAGGCTCACCTCCGCCGGGCTGCGGCAGGCCAGGCAGACGGGGGTGCGGCTGCGCGAGATGTTCGACGGCGAGCGGGTCAGCGTGTACGTCTCCCCCTACCGCCGCACGCACGAGACGTTCAGATCCTTCGGCCTCGACCTTGAACGGGTGCGGGTGCGGGAGGAGCCGCGGCTGCGGGAGCAGGACTGGGGGAACTGGCAGGACCGGGACGACGTGAGGCTGCAGAAGGCGTACCGGGACGCCTACGGTCACTTCTTCTACCGCTTCGCGCAGGGAGAATCCGGAGCTGATGTCTACGACAGGGTCGGCGCCTTCCTGGAGAGTCTGCACCGGAGTTTCGAGGCCCCCGACCACCCGCCGAACGTGCTGCTGGTCACGCACGGACTGACCATGCGGTTGTTCTGCATGCGCTGGTTCCACTGGTCGGTTGCCGAGTTCGAGTCGCTGTCCAATCCGGGCAACGGGGAGACGAGAACGCTGATCCTCGGGGAGGACGGGCGCTACACCCTTGACCGGCCGTTCGAACGCTGGCGCGTACCCGAGCCGTACGGCATCACCGGATAGAGTGGAAGGGCGATGACAACCGCTGACTCTGCAACCGATCAACGTCTCGAACGCGCCTTGGCCAGCTTGCGTGGGCTGGCTGTGGGGGACGCGCTGGGTTCCCAGTTCTTTGTGCCGGCCAACTACCCGCTGCTGAAGCGGCGCGAACTTCCCCCCGGCCCCTGGCAGTGGACGGACGACACCGAGATGGCGTCTTCCGTGCTGGCCGTGCTGGCGGAGCACGAGCGGATCGACCAGGACGCGCTCGCGCGTTCCTTCGCCGAGCACCACGACTTCGACCGCGGATACGGCCCTGCCGTGAACCGGCTGCTCAGGCTGGTACGGGAGGGCGGCGACTGGCGGGAGCTGGCGTCCGCGCTGTTCAAGGGGCAGGGCTCCTGGGGCAACGGCTCGGCGATGCGCATCGCGCCGCTCGGTGCCTGGTACGCGGACGACCCGGAGCAGGCCACGCACCAGGCCGAGATCTCTTCGTACACCACGCACCAACACCGCGAGGCGGTCGTGGGTGCGATGGCCGTTGCGGGCGCGGCCTCACTGGCGGCATCGACCACGGGACCGCCCACCCCGACAGAGCTTCTCGACGGTGTGATCGCGCTCGTGCCGCGCAGCGCGGTCGGTGCCGGGCTGCGCCGGGCACGCGACATGCTCGACTACGGCGACGCGGGAACGGTCGCCGCGGTTCTCGGCAACGGCAGGCGTACCAGCGCACACGACACCGTCCCGTTCGCCCTCTGGTCGGCGGCGCGAAGCCTCGGCGATTTCGAGCAGGCCTTCTGGGTGACCGCCCAGGCAGGCGGCGATGTCGACACCACCTGTGCCATCGTCGGCGGGATCCTGGCGGCGGGAAGCGCGGGCGCGCCACCTGCCCACTGGTCGGCGCAGACGGAGGAACTGCCGGACTGGCTGCTGCGGTAGGACGAGGGCGACGACGGCGTCGTCGTCATGGTGCGTCAGCCGGACCTCCGACTGTCACGGTACTGCCACAGCCCTTCCGCGCACGGCCGGTGACCGTGAGGGGAAGCTACTCTTTCGGCCACGCCGCCCATGGTGATCATCCTTGCGGGCGTGCACCGAATGAGACGCCGGGGTGTTCCCGTGCTGCCCAGCGGCGGTGCGCGCGGATCCCGGTGGGGGAGGGGTCCCATGTCCGATCAACCATCAAAGACGCCCCGGCCGGAGGCTGCCCCCGAGCGGCCCGAGCCGCCGGGGCGGGCCGAGCCGTCGGAGCGGCCCGCGACGTCAGGGCCGGCCGCGTCCGCTCCGTCCGCTGCGTCGTCCATGCCGTCGGAGGGGCGGCTGCCGGAGTCCCGCGGCGCCGCCCCGCAACCGCAGAAGGTGCCGGCCGGCGTACGACCGGGCGGACAACAGCCACCCCCCACCCCTTGGCAGCACGGCAACCCCCAGCCCTCGGTGCTGTCGCGGCTGCGCCCGGCCGAACCCACCACCATCGGGAGTGCGACGCTCTGCTGCGTCCTCGCCACCGCGATACTGGGCGCCCTGCTGCTGGGTGAGGGCCTCGGTCCGAACCTGTTGATCGTCGCGGTTCCCGCCGCGCTCGCGGCCTTCTTCGCCGCGCGGGCGGCCGGTCGCCGCCTCCGTCCCTGGACAGCTGTCTGGGCGGTCGGTGGCCTGGCTCTCCTCGTCGTCCCGGCCCTTCGGGACGCCGGATGGCCCACCTTCCTCGCCGTCGTGTCGGCTGTCGCCCTGGGCTCGCTCGCTCTGCACGGCAGTCGTGGCTGGCTCGGGGTGCTGCTCGGCTCACTGGGCCTCTTCGGTTCCGTCACCAAGGGTGTGGCCTGGGGAGCGCGCGGCGTGCGCGAACGGATGGCGGACTCCCGAGGCCGGTGGGGCGTCGTCTTCCGCACCACCGCGGTCGCTGTCGTCCTGCTCATCGTGTTCGGGGCGCTCTTCGCGAGTGCCGATGCCGCCTTCGCCGATGTGCTCGGCAACCTCGTCCCCGATGTGTCGGTGGGCGACAGCCCCTGGCGGTCGTTCCTCTTCGTGGTCGGCCTGGTCGGCGCACTCGCCGCCGCGTACACGGCGGCCGCACCGGTGCGCTGGGACGCCATCACCGTTCGTCCGGGGAGGGCCCGCGGGCGGTTGGAATGGGCACTGCCGCTCATTGTGCTGAATCTGTTGTTCGCCGCCTTCATCACCATCCAGCTCACCGTGCTGCTCGGCGGATACGACAAGGTGATGGCCGAGACCGACCTCAGCTACTCCCAATACGCTCGGCAAGGGTTCTGGCAACTGCTGTGGGCCACGCTCCTCACGCTGTTGGTGATCGCGCTCGCCCTGCGTCTGGCTCCCCGAGGGCGGGGGAGTGACCGCACTCTCGTACGGAGCGTGCTCGGCGTGCTGTGTCTGCTCACCCTTGTCGTCGTGGCCTCCGCGCTGAGGCGCATGGACCTGTACGTGGAGGCGTACGGCCTGACACGGCTGCGCATATCCGTGGCCGCGGTCGAACTCTGGCTGGGCGTGGTGCTCGTCCTGATCATGATCGCCGGCGTGTTCGGTGCCCGACTCCTGCCGCGCGCCGTCGCCGCGAGCGCGGCCGTCGCCGTGCTGACGTTCGGCCTGATCTCGCCCGACGGCCTGATCGCCGAACAGAACGTCCAGCGGTACCGCAATGACCGCTCCATCGACATCGACTACGTACAGCGCCTCTCGGCCGACGCCGTGCCTGCCCTGGACACACTGCCGGAGCCACTGCGCTCATGCGCCCTCATGGAGATCGATCGGTCGCTGCGATCGTCCGACACCCCTTGGTATGCCACGAGTTGGTCCGAGGCACGGGCCCGCGACATCCTGGGAGAACGGGGTTCGGGCGATCTCGCGCGGGTGTGCCGTGCGTCGCGCACGGGCGGCGGCTTCGGTGCTGACGAAGGCGATCCGTACGACCCCTACGACCCGTACTGACGCGAGCGGAACGGGAGAGGTGCTGCCGCGTGTGTGCGGCGGCCCGCATGCGCCGCGTTCCGTGATTCACGAATCCGGCATGCTGAACGTGTTCGGCCGGTGATCCTGGCCGCCTCCTCGGGGCGTCGGCACACGCATTCGTGATCACCGTCCCGTATGCGCGGCGCTTCGGACACATGGCTCTCAGGCTTCGGGCATGTGGCCCTCCATGAAACGGAATGCTGCGGTCCACGATCTTGTTGCAATCCGTTCTGCGACTCCGTGCGCGGCCCGGCCGGTCGTCGGGCGACCCGGGGTGTTGTCGGCGTTCCCATCGGCGTACGCTGACAGGCGCCATGCCGTACGAACCACCCACGCACACCGTCGAGCGCTCACTGCGCGCTACCACTGGTGCCAAGACCGTCGCCGGTGTCGACGAGGTCGGACGCGGAGCGTGGGCGGGACCGGTCACCGTGTGTGCGGCCGTCACCGGCCTTCGCAGACCCCCTGCCGGACTCACCGACTCCAAGCTGATCAGCCCCAGGCGCCGCGCGGAGCTGGCCCCGTTGCTGGAGCGCTGGGTCACCGCGTTCGCTCTGGGGGACGCCTCTGCGCAGGAGATCGACGACCTGGGCATGACGGCTGCGCTTCGGCTGGCCGCCGTGCGCGCACTCGAAGCCCTGCCGGTGCGTCCCGACGCGGTGATACTCGACGGCAAACACGACTACCTGGGACAGCCCTGGCAGGTCCGCACGGTGATCAAGGGCGACCAGTCCTGTATCGCGGTCGCGGCGGCTTCGGTGATCGCGAAGGTGCGACGGGACACGATGATGGCCGAACTGGGCGCGGAATCCGGCGAGTACGCCGCCTTCGCCTTCGACGCCAACGCGGGTTACCCGTCGCCTGTGCACAGGGCCGCGCTGGAGCAGTGGGGGCCCACGCCCCATCACCGTCTCTCGTGGTCCTACCTGGACGCGCTGCCCAGGTGGCAGCACCTCAAGAAGGTCCGTTTCTCCGCCGAGGCGGCCGCACTGGAAAGCGGGGGCCAACTCGGCTTCGATTTCTGATCGCGCACATGTACCCACCCGCTGATGCCTCGTGCGTCGGCGTTTGATAGACAACCACCCATGCCTCTCATCCCCGAGGAGCCTCAGATTCACGAGAGCGCCCAGGGTCCCCGCGTCACTCCGGCCGCAGGCCGCACCGCGCCGACCCCCCGTCCCGTACCCGGCCCGCGTTCAGCGGCCACGCCGCGCCCCGGTCGTCCGGGTCCCGGCCCCGCGCGGCCCGCGCCCCCGGCGCAGCGCCCGCACCCCACCCCCGGTCAGTCCAAGCCGGCCCGGCCGGAGAATCGTTCCGCGCCGCAGATCCAGCTCATTCCCGCCTCGGCCGCCGGCGCTCTCGACGCCGCCGACGAAGCGGTGGATCTGCTGCTCGAATCCGGGCGCGCACCGGGCGACATCCTGGTGCTGACCACCGGTGAGCAGCACCCGTGGGCCGTGCACGAACTCTCCTTCGGCGACGCCGCCTACTGGGCGCAGCACGAAGCGGGCGACGACGTCTTCTTCGCCGGTGCCGGTGCCGTGGCCTCGGACCGGCTCGAGCCGCGGCCCGTGGTCGTCGTCGCCGTCAACGGCGGCGACACGGTCGCCGACGCGCTGTCCGGTGCCCGTGAACGTGCCGGAGCCCTGTTGATCGTCTGCGGGGATCCTCAGACGATCAACGCGGTGCTCGGCGCCGGCGTCTGAGCCGCAGGACACCCCGAAGTGTGGTGACCCGGCTGCCCGATGGGGCGGCCGGGCCCGCGACCACGCGTCAGCGTGCCGCGGTCCGCCGTTGCGCCTGAGCGGCGCCGCCGCCTGTGCGCAGTGGCACGGAATCGCGGCCGAGCGTCGTGTCGGCGAGCGCGGACGGCTGCGATGCGGAGTCGGGCCGGCGTCCGCCCCGGCCCTCGCCCAGCACCTGCCAGCCGCCGCGGGTGAGTGTGATGTACGAGCCGCACCGCAGGCCGTGCAATGTGCAGGCGTCCCGCAGGCCCCACATCCACGCGCCGTCCTCCTCCGTCCAACGCTCGTCGCCCTCACGGCAGTAGAGCAGTACCGCGGTACGGACGGGAGTGCGGCGGCGGAGGTCGTGCGGGATGACCCGGCGCAGATTCGACAGCAACGCGTTGCGGAACTCCCAGCCGTCCGCGGTCATGGAGCGGCGCGCGAACGAGGCGCTGGCCGCGAGGCGTTCCTCGTGGTCGAGTACGGCGACGACAGCGGTTGTCGGTGTCGGCCGGTGGCGGGCGTGCAGCCCGCTGACAACCTCGCGCGGGCTGCGCAACAGGGGTATGCCCGCCTCTGCCCACTCGGCCGGTTCCAGCATCCGGGCCAGGCGGTTGGTGGATTCGGTGGACGCCGAAGACATCGGCATCGAAGTGTCTGCGGACGGAGCGAATCCGAAGGTCACGGTCCTCCCTTCGCATACGCGCCCACGGTGCGGGCAAGGTCGAGTGGGGGCGCGCCGCGGCACAGCCCTTCCGGGCCGCGAAAGGACCGTGCGGGGAGCGAGCCCAATTCTTCCTGGCGTATCGGCGGGCGGCAACGAGCAATTGGCACGGCTGACGGGTATCAGGGGAAATGACTCTGATATCCCTGCCCACGCCGTGCCCGGGTAACGCCTTCCGTCACGTCCGAACGGCCGGTACCAGCGGAAACACCGCCGACGCCGCGGCGGTGCAACAGCCGCAGCCCCGGTCGCCGCGGCAGGCCGGGGCGGGAACCGGCCCCGGGAATCGGGTTCGTCGAGCCGCTCGGCCGCCGAACCGGAAGGCGCCGGGCTCCAGGTGGAACTGGCGTCCTGACCTGCAGGGACGCAACCATCGGTGAGGGGTGTGGTCGAGCGCCCCGGCCTGAGGTCCGCGATCGATGCATGGCCGACACCGTTGGTGATCCGATTGTCACGCGGGGTGAATTGGTCGATTGTCCTTGCCATCGGGTTGCATGGGGGCATGGACAATCTGGAGCTCCGCACCGAAGCCGATACCGTTCTCGCTGAGCTCGTCGGTGACCCGAGCGGTTCGGCACGGCTCCGGGAGGACCAGTGGCAGGCGGTGGCGGCTCTGGTGGAGCAGCGCCGTCGTGCGCTGGTGGTGCAACGCACGGGTTGGGGCAAGTCGGCGGTGTACTTCGTGGCCACTGCTCTGCTGCGTCGGCGTGGCGCCGGCCCGACGGTGATCATCTCGCCGCTGCTGGCGCTGATGCGCAACCAGGTCGAGTCGGCGGCGCGGGCCGGCATCCACGCGCGCACCATCAACTCGGCCAACCCGGAGGAATGGGAGACGATCTACGGGGAGGTCGAGCGCGGTGAGACCGACGTTCTCCTCGTGAGCCCGGAGCGCCTCAATTCTGTGGATTTCCGCGATCAGGTGCTGCCCGAGCTCGCGGCCACGACCGGTCTGCTCGTGGTCGACGAGGCACACTGCATCTCCGACTGGGGCCACGACTTCCGCCCCGACTACCGGCGGCTGCGGGCGATGCTGACCGAGCTGCCCGCCGGGGTGCCGGTGCTGGCCACCACGGCGACCGCCAACGCGCGGGTCACCGCGGATGTGGCCGAGCAGCTGGGTACCGGTGCCGGCGAGGCCCTGGTGCTGCGCGGCCGGCTGGACAGGGAGAGTCTGCGGCTGGGTGTGGTCCAGTTGCCGGACGCCGCGCACCGCCTGGCCTGGCTCGCCGAGCACCTGGACGATCTGCAGGGTTCCGGGATCATCTACACCCTCACTGTCGCCGCGGCCGAGGAGGCCACCGCCTTTCTGCGTCAGCGCGGCTTCCGCGTGGCCTCGTACACGGGGAAGACGGAGAACGCGGACCGGCTGCAGGCCGAGGTCGACCTGCAGGAGAACCGGGTGAAGGCGCTGGTCGCGACGTCGGCGCTGGGTATGGGCTACGACAAGCCGGACCTGGGTTTCGTGGTGCATCTGGGTTCGCCGTCCTCGCCGATCGCCTACTACCAGCAGGTGGGCCGCGCCGGCCGCGGTGTCGAGCATGCCGATGTCCTGCTGCTGCCGGGCAAGGAGGACGAGGCCATCTGGCGCTACTTCGCCGATACGGCCTTCCCGCCCGAGGCGCAGGTCCGTCAGACCCTCTCGGCCCTCGCCGGTGCGGGACGGCCGCTGTCGGTGCCTGCCCTGGAGGCGGCGGTGGATCTTCGGCGCAGCCGACTGGAGTCGATGCTGAAGGTGCTCGATGTCGATGGCGCGGTCAAGCGGGTGAAGGGCGGTTGGACCGCCACGGGAACCGAGTGGGTGTACGAGGCCGAACGTTACGCGTGGGTGGCTCGGCAGCGGGCTGCCGAGCAGCAGGCCATGCGCGATTACGCGAGCACGTCCCAGTGCCGGATGGAGTTCCTGCGCCGGCAGCTGGACGACGAGGGCGCCGCCCCGTGCGGTCGTTGCGACAACTGCGCGGGAGCCTGGGCCGATCCCGCTGTCTCGGCGGAGACGTTGACGGGGGCGACGAAGGAACTGGACCGCCCGGGGGTGGAGGTCGAGCCGCGCCGGATGTGGCCGACGGGGATGCCCGCACTGGGCATCGACCTCAAGGGGCGCATTCCGGCCAAGGAGCAGTGTTCCACCGGGCGTGCCCTCGGACGGCTCTCGGACATCGGCTGGGGCAATCGACTGCGTCCGCTGCTGGCGGAGAACACGCCCGACGGTCCGGTCCCCGACGACGTTCTGCGGGCCGCGGTGGCGGTCCTCGCCGACTGGGCACGCTCCCCGGGCGGTTGGGCACCTGGCGTCGCGGACGCCTCGGCCCGGCCGGTGGGAGTGGTCGCCGTACCGTCCCTGACCCGACCCCGGTTGGTGGGCTCCCTCGCCCAGGGAATCGCGACCACCGGCCGCCTCCCCTTTCTGGGCACCCTGACGTACACCGGCCCGAGCGGCGCGCACGCGGCACGCCGCAGCAACTCCGCCCAACGCCTCCGGGCGTTGTCCGGCAGCTTCACTGTCTCCGAGGAGCTGGCCGATGCCCTGGCGAGTTCTCCGGGGCCCGTCCTGCTCGTGGACGACTCCACCGAGTCCGGCTGGACCCTCGCAGTCGCTGCCCGCCTGCTGCGCCGGGCAGGCAGCGAACAAGTCCTTCCGTTGGTCCTCGCCGCGGCGGGCTGAGTCGTCCCGTGCCCATGCCCGACGAACCACGGCTCGGCGTGGCGAGTTCGGGGGTGACGACGCCGAAGCACGGCCCCGGCCCGGCGTCCCCGCCGCTCATGAGGACCTCGTCCCGGCCCCCATGCCGAGGATCCGACTGCCGAGGATCCCGACAAGCGCCCCGCATCAGCGGGCGGGGTCTGCGACCGCCTCCGTGAACTTGCCACCGCAATCACAGCACCCGGTGCCGGATCCCGTCGGCCCGGCGCGGACACGAAGCCTGTCCCCCGCACGCCAGTGCCGGCCCCGGTGCGGCCCGAACGCCGGTGACGGTGCCTGGACCGGCCGCAAGGCCCCGACATCGGCGGCAGTGGTCCGGGCCGACGCTCGGGAGGCGGGCCTGGGCTCTTGCGCCAGCGTCCCGCTGCCCGCATCCACCCAGACCCGGGTGTCGCCGCTGGACACCAGATAGCCGGAGCACGGGTTGTCCACGCTCGCATAGGGCCTCGCAGACCCCAGGACGGTGAGACGGAGAAGATCGCCGGCCATCCGAGGAGTCTGGAGAACGCTTGATCCATAAGACCGACCGGCACATGGGGGGTGGAAGAAGGAGCGGGGCCGGGTGCGTGCGTCTGCAAGGCGGAGGAGGGAGGCAACGCGGAGCATTGTTGACCGACGACAACGCCGCGGATGTGCGTGCCCAGCCCCGCGACGCCGCCCCCCATTTGCCGGTCGGTCTAAGTGGTGACCTCTCTCCATGAAAACGGCATTGTGCGGCTGAGCGCCGGGGTGTCGTCTGTCGCTGGGCGATCCGCGGCTGTGCTGCCGACGGGGCCGGGGTGAGAGACCATGGTGGTGATCGGCCGGTGACACGGCGGGGAGCGAGGTGGCGACCGGTGGGGTCTGCCGAACCCTTCGTGAGAGGTGCCGGGCGCGCGCCCGGGGCTCCGTCCGGCGGCCTGATCGATCTGCTCGGTGTTTCGGCGGTGGTGCTGGACGCACGGGGGCGCGTGGTGTTCTGGAGCCCACAGGCACAGCAGATCTTCGGCTACAGCGCCCGGGAGGCCCTGGGACGGTCCGCGGCCCGGCTGATGGCCGACGAGCAGCACCTGGGTCTGGTCACCGAGCTGTTCTCCAAGGTGATGGCAGAGGGTACGAGTTGGGCGGGGGCCTTTCCCGTCCGGCACAAGGACGGCAGTACCCGCCTGGTGGAGTTCCGGAACGTGCGGCTGGAGGGCGAGCACGGGGTTTTCTACGCGCTGGGGATCGCCACGGATCAGGCCGTTCTCCAGCGTATGGAGCGCGACCTTGCGCTCTCCGCCCGACTGGTCTCGCAGTCTCCGACAGGGCTCGGGATCCTGGATCCCGATCTGCGGTACCTGGTGGTCAATCCCACGCTGGAGCGCATCAACGGCCGACCGGCCGACCGGCAGGTCGGCCGCCCCGTGCGTGAGGTGCTGGACTTCATGGACGCCGGCCCGGTCGAGACCGCGATGCGACGCGTACTGGACAGCGGAGACCCGCTGGTCAACCAGTTCGCGCTCGCCCCCACCCCCTCCGACCCGGGCCGCGTGCATGCCTGGTCGGCCTCCTACTACCGGCTTGAGGACAGCGCCGGGCAGGTGCTCGGACTCGCCCTGGAACTCGTGGACGTCACCGAACAGCACCGCGCGTCCTCCGAGGCAGCCGCGGCGCGGCGGCGCCTTGCCCTGATCGCAGACGCCTCGACACGCATCGGCACCACTCTGGACCTGGACACCACCGCCGACGAACTCGCCCGCACCTGTGTGCCCGAACCGGCAGACCTCGCCGCGGTCGACCTCTTGGAGGCCGTGCTCCAGGGCGGCGACAGCGACCGGGCGCCCGATGGCCCGGTCGCCCTCCGCACCCTGGCCGTCGCCGCCCACCCCGCCCCGGCCGTCTTTGTGCCCTCCGGACATCCCGCCCGGTACGAGCCCGACCACCTGATCACCCGCTGCATCACCACCGGCCGCCCGGTCCTCGCTGCCCACGTCACAGCCCAGGAACTCGCTCGCATCGCCCCCTCCCATGCCGCCGCCGTCCTCACCGAGGCCGGGGCGCACTCCTGCCTCGCCGTCCCGCTCATCGCCCGCGGCCGCGTGCTCGGCGCGCTGGGCCTCGCCCGCGCCCGCAATCCGCTTCCCTTCGGCGAGGACGACACCACCCTGGCCCTGGAACTGGCCTCCCGCGCCGCCGTCAGCATCGACCACGCCCGCTGGTACCAGAACCAGCGTCAGGCCGCCGAGAACCTCCAGCGCAGCCTCCTGCCCCAGAAACCGCCGTACCGGCCGGGACTGGACATCGCCTGCCGCTACCAGCCCGCCTCGACCATCTGCGGAATAGGCGGCGACTGGTACGACGTCATCGCGTTGTCCGGCGACAAGACCGCCCTGGTCATCGGCGACGTCATGGGCAGCGGCACCGGCGCCGCCGCCACCATGGGGCAGTTGCGCACCGCTACCCGTACTCTGGCCGCGCTCGACCTGGACCCCGCCGCGGTCCTGCGCCACCTCGACCGCATCACCGGCGACCTGGAGCAACGGTTCGCCACCTGCACATACGCCGTGTACGACGCGTCCCGCGCCTGCTGCAGCATCGCCACCGCCGGTCACCTGCCGCCGGTCCTGATCCCCGCCGTCGGTGCCCCGCGCTTCCTCGACCTCCCCACCGGAGCGCCCCTCGGCGTGGGGAGCGTCCCCTTCGAGACCAGCCGGTTGCGGATCGAGCCCGGCGACGCGTTGCTGCTCTACACCGACGGACTGATCGAAACCCGCAGCCACGCACTCGACACGCGACTGGCCGCCCTCCTGCGGCTCCTCGCGAGATCGCCGCGTCGGCCGGAGGAAACCTGCGACCACCTGTTGGACGCCCTGCGTCGCCGTGACGAGCCTGACGATGTCGCCCTGCTCCTCGCCCGAGCCCGCCCCGTCGGCCCGCACACCACAGTCGCTACGGGGACGCCGGAAACACGTTGACGGGCTTCCTTGAGACCTGGACGTCGCACTTCCGGAGACGGACTGCCGCAGATCACCCACACCACCCAAGCTGTTCGGTCCCAGGGCGGCGAAGGCACTCGGTACGGGCTCCTCCGCGCTCAGCGAAAAGACGCGCCGACGATCCCTCACCGAGCGGAACTTCCCCCAGCCCCTGCCGCCGGACCGGAACCCGCACCACCGCATCCGGTGCTCCCGTACCGGTAGCCGACCGCGATGTCAGTGCGGCCTGCCATCCTGGTGAGATGCCTGGCGGCGCCCATCACCGAAGCCGATGCCGCCGCCGGGCACACCCCTGCGCGGCGCCAACACGGAGCACGGCACCCTGCCCCGCCTCCTCGGCCCGGACGGTGTGCCCCCATGCAACCCGACGGCTACGACAAACCGCCAACGACCTCGCGACCCCTGTGGACAACTTTATCCACAGGGGTCGCGGAAATAGGCCGCCCGCGGGACGGTCATGTCATGAACCAGCACGACGAAACCAACGGTCCGGTCGACGAGCAGCAGATCACCCTGCGGGGCCCTGCCGAGCTCGCCGACGCCCTCCCGTACCTCATGGGGTTCCACCCGAACGACAGCGTGGTCATGGTTGCCCTGCACGGTGGCCGGGGTCGTTTCGGCGGGCGGCTCAGGCTCGGCATCCCGCAGTCACCGCAGGAATGGTCGCCCGTCGCCGAGCAGCTCGCCGAGTGCCTGATCAAGGGGAGCGAGCGGCGAGGACGGCGTCCTGACGCGATCGTCATCTTTCTCTGCCAGGACCCTGCCGAAGGCGAGAGCAGCAGTCAGACCATGGAGCGGCTCCGGCCCCTTGCCCAGCGCCTGCGTACGGCGTGCGGCGCGCTCGACGTGCCCGTTCTCGAAGCACTCTGCATCTCGGACGGCCGGTACTGGTCGTACTGCTGCCCGGATGAGCGCTGCTGCCCGACCGAAGGGAACCCATTGGCCTTGCCCGGCACCTCGGTGATGGCGGCCGCCGCCGCATACGCGGGTATTCAAGTGCGCGGAACGCTGCGGGAGATGGAAGCCAGGCTCATGCCTCTGCGCACCCCGGCCGCTGCGGAGCAGCAACGGGCTCTCGACTCGGCCGGGGCCGAGCTGGTGCCGAAGATCTTGGACGAGGTGGGACGCAAGGACGTGGCCCGGGAGACCCTGGGGCTTGCCCGGAGGCTCATGAAACGGCTCAGCGAGGCGCCGGTCGCGGTGCCATCCGCATCGGACTTCGACGACGACCGGTTGATCAGTCACGACGAGGCCGCCACGGTGATTCTCGGGCTGCAGGACCGGGACACCCGCGACAGGGCCGCCGAATGGATGGAAGGGCCGGAGGCAGGCTCCGCGTTGCGGCTCTGGCAGGCGCTGTCCCGTCGTTGCGTCGCACCGTACGAGGAACACGCCGCGGCGCCGCTGACCTTGGCAGGGTGGGTCTCCTGGTCGACGGGGGACGAGCCGGGAGCACGGGTCGCGCTGGGGCTCGCCCTGCGTGTGGACCCCGGGTACACCTTTGCTCAACTTCTCCACGAGGCGTGCAACCAAGGGCTCGATCCGGAGACGCTTCGCCGTTGTCTCCGAGGGGAACGCCGCGCCCGGACGATCCGGCGAGTCCAACGCACGGACCGGAGCACACGGCCTCGCACAGTACGTCGGACCGCCACGCGACCGAGGAAGACTCCAACCGGCTCCGCCCGACCCGGCACAACTGCTGCCCGACGGCGGTCCGGGCAGGCCTCTCCCGGCCGCCGCGGATCCAGGGACGGTCGTTGATCCCCGTGCCTCTCCGCTCCGCGACACGTCTGATCGGCGTTCCGACAGGGAGAACCCCCTGATCGGAACCGCGCGGGGAGCGACGGTTGCAAGATCCTGCCGCAAGCACTTTCCGGCCCGCTCGGGCCTCACCCAGCAGCTTCTCTTGCTGAGGCATCCAGGGATCCCGGAGCGGCGGTCGAGGATCACTGCCGCCCCCTTCCCGCCCTGCGCGCGAAGTGCCGGACGGCGCCGGGGCCTGCCGTTGCCGAGGGTCCACAGCCGGAGACCGCAGCGCAGGCCCCGGTACCGTTCCGGAACCCGGCGTGGACGGCCGGTGCCCCGTACGGCGTCGGCGTGACGGCACGTACGAACCGTCGAGGTGGAACCGGTGCCGGCTCTTGCAAGGCCGACGTGCGTTCCCCGCACCGTGGGGGACGGCTCAGGAGGGGTCCACGGGGTGCATGGACTCGGTGATCTCCAGGGCCGCTGGTCGGCGTCCAGGGATTCCCGGCCGGTGGCCTGCCGGGGGTGCCGAACGTCCCGCCCCGCGTCGCAGCGGCGCTCGGGCCGGGGCTCTGCCCTCCGGATGCTTCCGGGCAACGCCGTCGGGCCCCGACAAGGAATCCGGCCCTTTGACGGACGACGAGTACGGCGCCGAGCGGCGCGACGAGCACGGCGAAAACAGTCGGGCCGAAGAGCACGGCGAAGGGAGTGTTTATCGTCAGGCAGACGACTATGATCACCGCATGCCGCCCTACGACCCGTCGACCTTCCCGCCCTTCGCTGTCACCGTCGACCTGGTTGTGCTCACGGTGCGCCGCCATGCGCTCTGTGCGCTGGTGGTTCGCCGCGGTGAGCCGCCCTTCCAGGGGCGATGGGCACTGCCCGGCGGGTTCGTCAAAGCCGATGAGGATCTCGGGGCCGCGGCAGCGCGTGAACTCGTCGAGGAGACCGGGCTGTGTGCCCAGGATCCGGCCGCGCCGGCCGTGGGCAATGGCGCGCATCTGGAACAGCTGGCCACCTACGGCGACCCCGGGCGCGACCCCCGGATGAGGGTGGTGAGCGTCGCTCACCTCGCTCTGGCCCCCGATCTGCCGGCCCCGCGGGCGGGCGGCGATGCGAACAGTGCGCGTTGGGCGCCAGTGGGGGATCTGCTCGGCCCGGAGGGCGGGGTAGGCCATGAGGGCGAAAATCAGGCTCCGCTGGCCTTCGACCACGCGCAGATTCTTGCCGACGGTGTCGAACGGGCGCGTTCCAAGATCGAGTACTCCTCTCTGGCCACCGCTTTCTGCCCGCCGGCGTTCACGGTCGGTGAGCTTCGGAGGGTGTACGAGGCGGTATGGGGCGTGGTCCTCGACCCGCGGAACTTTCACCGCAAGGTGACAGGAACCCCCGGATTCCTGGTGCCCGCGGGTGGGACGACCACGCGACAGGGCGGCCGTCCTGCCCAGCTCTTCCGTGCCGGAGCGGCCACGGTCCTCAACCCGCCGATGCTGAGGCCGGAAGTCTGACCCCACGGAACACCGTAAGGTCAGTGCTGCACGAAAAGTCGGATATGTCGCGTTATCTTGCTGCGGTACCCGCCCTGCCGCCGAGCGGTCTCACCTCCCGCGAGAGAAGCGATGCTCCAGGCCATCGGACTCACCAGCTCCCCCCGCCGCGGCCTTCCGGTCGCCGTGGACGATCTCACCTTCGAAGCCCGGCCCGGCCGCGTCACCGCACTTCTGGGGGCTCCCGGTTCGGGCAAGACCGCGGCTCTCCGCCTGATGCTCGAACTCGACTCGGGCCGGGGGGTCACCTACTTCCGGGGAAGACCGCTGCACCGCATCCGCCACCCGGCGCGTGAGGTGGGCGTACTCCTCGGGGACGTGCCGGGGCACCCCGCCCGCACCGTCCGGGGCCAGCTCCGCATGCTCTGCGCCGCCGCAGGCGTGCCGGCGTCCCGGGCCGACGAATTGCTCGAAGCCGTCGGTCTCGCCGGACTCCGGGACCAGCGCATGGGCACGCTCTCCCTCGGCATGGACCGCCTGCTCGCCCTCGCTTCGGCGCTGCTCGGTGACCCGCACACGCTGGTCCTCGACGCCCCCGCGGAAGGCCTCTCTTTGCGCGAGGAGTGCTGGGTGCATGAGCTGCTGCGGTCCCATGCGGGCCAGGGCGGGACCGTTCTCTACACCACGGCCGACCCCAAGGAGGCCGCGCGAGCTGCCGACCATGTGGTCACCATCGAGCACGGACGCCTCGTCGCGGACCGGAGCGCCGACGACTTCTCCCGGACCCGTCTCCGTCCCCGGGTCTCGGTACGGACCCCGCACGCGGCCCGCCTCGCTGCCGTCGTCGGTCGCGAGGCCCGAGCGGCCAGACGCTCGGTCGAGGTGGTCACCGAAGCGAGCGGCCGCCTCTCCGTGTACGGCTCCACCTGTGCGGAGATCGGCGATGCGGCGTTCCGGCACGGGCTCCCGGTGCATCAACTCGCCGACGAGGTCGCCGACACCGGTCCCGCAGGCGCTATGACCCCCACGGACCACGCTCACGGCGAGAGAGAAGCCGCACCGCAGCCCGCCGCGCGTGCGTCCGGCCCGGAACCGCTGCCATCGATCCGACGCCGCCCGGCCCGCAGCCCGCTCCGCCCCCTGCGATACGAACTCCGTCGCCTCCTCGGGGTCAGAACGGCAATCCTGGTCATGGCCGCCGTTCTTGTCGCCTCGGTCGGACTCTCCGTCCTCCTTGCCCGCTCCGGCCACGCTCAGCTGCCGAAGGTGCTGGCGGCGTGGCCGTCATCGCTGCCGTTGCCACCTGCGGCAATCGGCGCAGGAGTGCTCGGCGCCATCTCCTTCGGCGACGAATTCCGCTACCCCGCGCTCGCGGCGGGCCGAGGCACCGTCCCCCGCCGCCTGGGGCTGCTCCTCGCCAAGCTGCTGGTATCGGCGGGCGTCGCCCTGGTGCTCGCCCTGGCCGTCGTGCTGGCCGCAGCCGAAGCTCTCCACCTGGTCTATGGCGACGATTTGCTGCGGATTCCGCCGAATCCGGTAGCCATGGGTGCTAGTTGGGGAGCGCTGACCGTGGGCTGCGCCTGGGCGGGTCTCCTGGCTGCCGGAGTCTTCAGAGTGGCGACGGCGGGCGTTGCCGCGGTGCTGGCCGTTCCCGTGCTCGTTGTTCCGCTTGTCCAGAACGTGCTGACGGGATCGGTATCCCGTCCGATCGACGGCCTTCCGGGCAGGCTTCGAGAGCTGATGTGGCCGCGCTGGCCGCACGAGACGGACCGATGGGTGGCGGCCCTCGTGCGCGTGGTGACGCACCCGGTGGGGACCGCGCTGTCACTTTCGTTGTCGGTCCTGATCTGTGCGTATCTGTTCACCAGCCTTCGCAGCAGGGTCCGTTGGTGATCGCGGCGCCGTGATTGAGTGCTTGCCGCCCCGCAACTTCCTGAAAGTTGCCCGATTTCCACCAATAAGGCGTCAATTGGGGGGTGGGTGCCGATCACCCTTTCGTGTGCTTTTCACCAAAGACCTCAAGGGCCGGGCGAGCCGCGCCGACAAAGGATGCGTGAGTACCCTTGCGCACACCATGATGACCGCCGCCCGCTCCGCCGATTCCGGCCTCGCCGGCCCGGGTGAACTCGATCGCTACCCGTACGCGGAGGCGCCGGCCGGCGAGCGCGCCCCTCTTCGTTCCTGGGACGGCCCCGATGCCGAGCTCGGCCGGGCGGGCCGGCGGGGCTCGGCCAGTCGTGGCCGCGGCCTCCACGGCCAACTCGTTCAGCAGTTGGGTCAGATGATCGTCTCCGGCGACCTGGGCGCCGACCGTCCTCTGGTGCCGGAGGAGATCGGCCAGCGTTTCGAGGTCTCCCGCACCGTCGTACGCGAATCGCTGCGCGTCCTCGAGGCCAAGGGCCTGGTCAGCGCCCGGCCCAACGTGGGTACCCGGGTCCGCCCGGTCAGTGACTGGAATCTGCTGGACCCCGACATCATCGAATGGCGCGCCTTCGGCCCTCAGCGCGAGGACCAGCGCCGCGAACTGGGGGAGCTCCGGTGGACGATCGAGCCGCTCGCTGCCCGTCTCGCCGCAGGTCATGGCCGCGAGGACATTCAGCAGCGCCTCGGTGACATGGTCGAGATCATGGGGCATGCGCTCGGGCAGGGTGACGGGATCACCTGCTCCAGGGCCGATGTGGAATTCCATTCCCTGCTCATTCAGGCGGCTGGCAATCGCATGCTCGAGCACCTCTCCGGCATCGTTTCCGCGGCCCTGCAGGTCTCCGGCGGCACCGTCACGGGCTGCGACCGCCCCACTGAGGCATCCCTCGGTCACCATGCGCGCATCGTCGACGCCCTCGCGTCCGGTGACTCGGCGGGTGCCGAGGCGGCCATGCGTCAACTGCTCGTCGTCCACCCCGAGGTGGAGCGGGTGGTGCCCGCGCCCCGCGAGCACTGAGGGCAGCACGGCCAGGGTGTACGAACCACGTGTCGCCGGGCCCGGACGGTCCGGCGGCACAATTGTGGCGGGATGGCACCCCTGGTCACGTTCGTCGCAAATGAGGTGTGACTCGGGCCACGCGGATTGGGCGTAACACTCCTCGAAACAGTGCGATGACTTAAGAGGTGACCGCCGCGGAAGGAATACAGCAGCCGTTCAGTGCGCTGTGCAGTTCTGAGGCCAAACCCGCGCCGTCGGTACATTCCCAGCCCGACGGTCGTCGGCTCCAGCCCTCTCCAGGGCCGGGCCGGAAGCCGTTTCCATCGTTCCGAGAGGTTGTTCGTGTCGGCCAGCACATCCCGTACGCTCCCGCCGGAGATCGCCGAGTCCGAGTCTGTGATGGCGCTCATCGAGCGGGGAAAGGCTGATGGGCAGATCGCCGGCGATGACGTGCGTCGGGCCTTCGAGGCTGACCAGATTCCGCCAACCCAGTGGAAGAATGTTCTGCGCAGCCTCAACCAGATCCTCGAGGAAGAGGGTGTGACGCTGATGGTCAGTGCCGCGGAGCCGTCGAAGCGTGCCCGCAAGAGCGTCGCAGCAAAGAGCCCGGTCAAGCGCACCGCCACCAAGACTGTCGCGGCCAAGACGACCGTGACCAGGACCGTCGCGGCCACTGCCGCCTCGTCGGCAGAGACCGTGGACGTGGTGGCTGAGGACGCTGCCGCTACCGGCCCTGCGAAGAAGGCAGCAGCCAAGAAGACGGCCGCCAAGAAGACCGCCGTGAAGAAGACGGCGGCCAAGAAGACAGCAACGAAGAAGTCCGGAAAGCCGGACGACGAGCTCCTCGACGGCGACGAGGCGGCCGAGGAAGTAAAGATCGGCAAGGGCGAGGAAGAGGAGGCAGAGGGCGAGAACAAGGGTTTCGTCCTCTCCGACGACGACGAGGACGACGCCCCCGCGCAGCAGGTCGCCGTCGCCGGTGCCACCGCCGACCCGGTCAAGGACTACCTGAAGCAGATCGGCAAGGTTCCCCTCCTCAATGCGGAGCAGGAGGTCGAGCTCGCCAAGCGCATCGAGGCCGGTCTGTTCGCCGAGGACAAGCTGGCGAATTCGGACAAGCTCGCGCCGAAGCTCAAGCGCGAGCTGGAGATCATCGCCGAGGACGGCCGCCGAGCCAAGAACCACCTGCTGGAGGCCAACCTCCGTCTCGTGGTCTCCCTGGCCAAGCGCTACACCGGTCGCGGCATGCTCTTCCTGGACCTGATCCAGGAAGGCAACCTCGGTCTGATCCGCGCGGTCGAGAAGTTCGACTACACCAAGGGCTACAAGTTCTCCACGTACGCCACCTGGTGGATCCGTCAGGCGATCACCCGCGCCATGGCCGACCAGGCCCGCACCATCCGTATCCCGGTGCACATGGTCGAGGTCATCAACAAGCTCGCCCGTGTGCAGCGTCAGATGCTCCAGGACCTGGGCCGCGAGCCCACGCCGGAGGAGCTGGCGAAGGAACTCGACATGACCCCCGAGAAGGTCATCGAGGTCCAGAAATACGGTCGTGAGCCGATCTCCCTCCACACCCCGCTGGGTGAGGACGGAGACAGCGAGTTCGGTGACCTGATCGAGGACTCCGAGGCGGTCGTCCCGGCCGACGCGGTCAGCTTCACGCTCCTCCAGGAGCAGCTGCACTCGGTGCTCGACACGCTCTCCGAGCGTGAGGCGGGCGTGGTCTCGATGCGCTTCGGTCTCACCGACGGCCAGCCGAAGACGCTGGACGAGATCGGCAAGGTCTACGGGGTGACGCGTGAGCGCATCCGTCAGATCGAGTCGAAGACCATGTCGAAGCTGCGCCACCCGTCGCGTTCGCAGGTGCTGCGCGACTACCTCGACTAGGGATTTCCGTTTGGATCGGGGAGCGACACCGGGCACGTGAGCCCGGCCCGATCCAGAAGAGATCCTGGGTCCCAGAAGTACGAGCCGAGGGCCGGGTTCCCACGAGGGAGCCCGGCCCTCGGCCTATCTGGGGGTGCGAGGGACGGCAAGTGGGATGACTCTGGGTGGTGA
The DNA here is from genome assembly GCF_044754145.1 of Streptomyces sp. NPDC093149. Classification (NCBI taxonomy): domain Bacteria; kingdom Bacillati; phylum Actinomycetota; class Actinomycetes; order Kitasatosporales; family Streptomycetaceae; genus Streptomyces; species Streptomyces sp. NPDC093149. The sequence continues at coordinate 519,079 of NZ_JBIVON010000004.1, read as the reverse complement.
TGGTCCATCACAGAGTCAGGAGTGCGCATGTCCCGTACCGTCTTCCGTGCCATCGCCGGGGTGTTCGCCCTGGTTGCCGCCACGGCCGTGTTACCGCTCGGATCCCCCGCTCAGGCCGTTGCGAACAGCGTCGTCATCGGTGGTGAGCCGGCGCACGTCAAGGACAGTCCCTGGGTCGTGGCGCTGTCCAGCCGCGACCGGTTCGGAGGCACACGCGCAGGCCAGTTCTGCGGGGGCGTCGTCGTGGGCCCGAAGAAGGTGTTGACCGCTGCGCACTGCCTGAGCCGGGAGGCTCTCGGTGTCGAGTTCGGCAAAGTGCGCGACCTTCGGGTCATCACCGGCCGGGACTCCCTGCTCGGGACCGAGGGCAAGGAGATCGCGGTGCAGAAGGCGTGGAGCAACCCGGGATTCGACCCCGACACGAACGCGGGAGACCTGGCGGTGCTCACCCTGGCCGATGCGTTGCCTGCCAAGAGCGTGGTCCCGATGGCCGAGTCCGGTGACTCGGCGTACACGCCGGGCACCGGCGCCGTCGTCTACGGCTGGGGCGACACGACCGGCAACGGGGACTACGCGTCGTCCCTCCGCTCCGCCAAGGTGAACGTTCTGCCGGACAGTCTCTGCGCGCAGGCCTACCCGGGGGGCAGCGACGGCACGTACGACCCCTCAGTGATGCTCTGTGCGGGCGAACTGCTGGGCCGGTATGACGCATGCCAGGGCGACAGCGGAGGGCCGCTGGTGGCCGGTGGGCGGCTCATCGGACTGGTGTCCTGGGGGAACGGTTGCGCTCGGATGGGGAGCCCGGGTGTCTACACGCGGATCTCCGCCGCGATCGGCTGGATGCCGGGTGGTGACTGAACGGCATCGTCGCGCGGCTACGAGAACGGGCGGCTTCCCTCTTCGGGAAGCCGCCCGTCGGCCGGTCCGGGACCTGCCCCAGGCTCGTCGTGGATGCGAGGTGTCAGTGTTCCTCTTCGGTGGCTTGGGCCTGTACGGCCGTCAGCCGGTCCGTCTCATCCTGTATTTCCGCGGCGATCTTCTTGAGTTCCGGCTCGAACTTGCGACCGTGGTGGGCGCAGAAGAGCAGTTCACCGCCGCTGATCAGGACGACGCGCAGATATGCCTGGGCGCCGCAACGGTCGCAGCGGTCTGCTGCGGTCAGCGGGCTCGCGGGGGTCAGAACAGTAGTCACGTCGCCTCTTCTCTAGCTCGACGAGCTGTCGTACCAGGGTCAACATCCAACCAGGCCGAAAACGTTCCCGCTCGTGGCTTTTCTTCGAAACTTCTTCTCAAGATGGCTGTTTGTTGCCGATTGGCGGCGAATGTGCCGTATTGCGTAGCGCTACGGTTTCGCGTTGCTTGTCGTTGGTGGATCCTCCCGGCCGGCTTGCCGGTTTGTTCATGAGGACGTGCCCGGAGCCTAAATGGTTCATGCCTGGAAGGGAACGTGATGTGCGCGTCACTCCTGCGAGGGATCGAACGTGTATGCGAGGCTGGACTAGTGTGAGGGTTGTCGGAGGGTGGCGTTACAACCGCTCTACCAGGCCTCGGTACCCTCTCAGCGGCGACCGAAGCCGAGCCCGATACCCATCTGGGCCCCAAATGAAATTCAGCGAGGAGCGAACCGCGTGACCGCCGATACGTCCGTGCCGTCCACTGCGCTGCTGACCGGAGCAGACCGAGACGGTTCCAACTACACCGCGCGGCACCTGCTCGTACTCGAGGGGCTCGAAGCGGTTCGCAAGCGTCCCGGGATGTACATCGGATCCACCGACAGCCGCGGTCTCATGCACTGCCTCTGGGAGATCATCGACAACTCCGTCGACGAAGCTCTCGGCGGCTACTGCGACCACATCGAGGTCATCCTCCACGACGACCAATCCGTGGAGGTCCGGGACAACGGGCGCGGCATCCCGGTTGACGTCGAGCCCAAGACGGGTCTGTCCGGCGTCGAAGTCGTGATGACCAAGCTGCACGCCGGCGGAAAGTTCGGCGGCGGCTCCTACGCGGCGTCGGGCGGTCTGCACGGAGTGGGCGCTTCCGTGGTCAACGCGCTCTCCGCCCGGCTCGACGTCGAGGTCGACCGCAACAGCGCGACCCATTCGATCAGCTTCCGGCGCGGAGTGCCCGGGATCTTCACCGAGCAGGGGCCGGACAGTCCGTTCGACCCGGCCAACGGCCTGCTCAAGGGCAAGAGGGTGCCCAAGGCGCGCACCGGTACCAGGGTGCGCTACTGGGCGGACCGGCAGATCTTCCTCAAGGACGCCAAACTCAACCTGGAGACGCTCCACCAGCGGGCCCGGCAGACGGCCTTCCTCGTCCCCGGGCTCACGATCGTCGTCCGCGACGAACGGGGTCTCGACGGCGAGGGCAAGACCGAGGAGACCTTCCGCTTCGACGGCGGGATCAGCGAATTCTGCGAGTACCTCGCCGAGGACAAGGCGGTCTGCGACGTCCTGCGCCTGACCGGCCAGGGCACGTTCAAGGAGACCGTGCCGGTCCTGGACGAGCGCGGGCACATGACGGCGACGGAGGTCACCCGTGAACTCGCCGTCGACATCGCCCTGCGCTGGGGCACCGGATACGACACCAACCTCAAGTCCTTCGTCAACATCATCGCCACCCCCAAGGGCGGCACGCATGTGACCGGATTCGAACGCTCCGTGACCAAGACGGTCAATGAGGCGCTGCGCTCCGCCAAGCTGCTCCGCGTCGCCGAGGACGACATCGTCAAGGACGACGCGCTGGAGGGCCTCACCGCAGTCGTCACCGTGCGGCTGGCGGAGCCGCAGTTCGAGGGCCAGACCAAGGAGGTGCTCGGCACCTCGGCGGCCAACCGGATCGTCGCCAATGTCGTGGCCAAGGAACTGAAGGCGTTCCTGACCTCGACGAAGCGCGATGCCAAGGCCCAGGCCAGGGCGGTCCTGGACAAGGCCGTGGCGGCCGCACGCACCCGTATCGCGGCCCGCCAGCACAAGGACGCGCAGCGTCGCAAGACGGCGTTGGAGTCCTCCTCGCTGCCGGCGAAGCTCGCCGATTGCCGCAGCGACGACGTGGACCGCAGCGAGCTCTTCATCGTCGAGGGCGACTCCGCGCTCGGTACGGCCAAGCTCGCCCGGAACAGCGAATTCCAGGCACTGCTGCCGATCCGGGGCAAGATCCTCAACGTCCAGAAGGCGTCCGTCTCGGACATGCTGAAGAACGCCGAGTGCGGGGCGATCATCCAGGTCATAGGAGCCGGGTCGGGGCGCACCTTCGACATCGACGCCGCTCGCTACGGGAAGATCGTCCTGCTCGTGGACGCCGATGTCGACGGCGCGCACATCCGCATTCTGCTGCTGACGCTTTTCCAGCGCTACATGCGGCCCATGGTCGAGGCGGGCCGGGTCTTCGCCGCGGTACCCCCGCTGCACCGGATCGAGCTGGTCCAGCCCAAGAAGGGCCAGGACAAGTACATCTACACGTACTCCGACAACGAGCTGCGCCAGCGGCTGCTGGAGCTTCAGCGGAAGAACATCCGGTACAAGGAGTCGATCCAGCGCTACAAGGGGCTGGGCGAGATGGATGCCGACCAACTCGCAGAGACCACGATGGACCCCCGGCACCGCACCCTGCGGCGGATCAACATCGGCGATCTGGAATCGTCCGAGCAGGTCTTCGACCTGCTGATGGGCAATGAGGTGGCGCCGCGCAAGGAATTCATCACCAGCTCGGCCGCCACCCTGGACCGCTCGCGCATCGACGCCTGAGCGATGCCGTCTCCACCCGTGGGTGGAGACGGCGACTCCACCCACGATCAACCCCTGAGCCGATCCCCCGACCTGGCTGTTTCCGTAGCGTCGAAGGCGTCCAACCTTCTCGCGTCTCGGAGGCAGCCATGTCCGGGCTGATCGACATCCTGGTGATCGTCGCCGTCGTCGTTGTTGTCGTGATCCGCCAGTGCTCGGCACGGCGGATCTCCGACAGCAAGCGTTGGTGGATCCTGCCGGGCGCTCTCCTCGTCATGTCGCTGCGCGGGCCCGGGCTGCTCGACCCGCGTCACTCGGCGCTGTCCGCGGCGGTCCTGGGCGCAGAGCTGGTGGTGGGGCTGGTGACCGGCGCAGGCTGGGGCTGGACGTCACGGCTGTGGCGCGAGGCGGACGGCTCGCTGTGGAGCAGGGGTACCAAGGCCACCGTCTTCGTCTGGACGGGCGGGCTGGCGCTGAGGGCGGCCCTCTACGGGGCTGCGGCGCTGATGGGCATACATCAGGGCAGCGCGGCTCTGCTGTCGGCTCTCGCGGTCACACTGGCGGTGCGCAGCGGCGTGCTGATGTGGCGGGCCGGGTCGATGCGTCCGGCGTACGGTGGCTGTGCCGACGGGGAGCCGTCGCAGCAGGTGTGGAAGGACCGCGTGTGACGCGCACGACCTGGACGGCCTGGCCGTCCCGTGAAGCCCTCTCGCCGGGGCATCGCACCCGCCCGCGAGCGGTGATCGCCTGGTCCGTCCGGGTCGCGCTGCTCACGGCCATGCTGTGGGGCACTTTCACCAGCGGACGATACGGGCCCTGGGAGGTGACCCTCGGGCTGGTGTGCGTCGTGGGCTGTGCGGTCGCCGCGTGGGCCTTCTTCCGGACCAGCCTGGAACACCGGCTGTGGCCTTCGCTGGGACTCCTGGCGCTGCTGATGGCGGCGGCGTTCGGGGCGCAACAGGCCGGCGCCGGGGTGCCCGCGGTGATCCTGTGGTGCGGTTGCGCGGTTGTCGCTCTGGAGCGGCTGCCCCTCACGGCAGGCATTCCGGCCACCGCCGTGGCGCTCGGCGCGTACGCCGCCGTCAACACGGACGGCTGGCTGAACACGGCCATAACCACAGCGGGTCTGTGCCTGGCGGGCTATGTACTGAGGCTGGATGCCGAGGCCCGTGGCAGCGCCCGGAGACTCCTCGCGCAGGAGCGAGCGGCCCGCGCGGCGGAGGCGGAGACCGCTGCCCTGGACGAGCGGGCCAGGATCGCCAGGGAGATCCACGACGTGCTCGCCCACAGCCTCTCCGCGCAGTTGGTGCACCTGGAGGCGGCGCGGCTGCTGATCGAGCAGGAGCCTGCGGGCGGGTTCCGGGACCAGGTCCTGGAGCGGGTGGTGGCGGCACGTTCCATGGCACGTGAGGGGCTTGCGGAGACCCGTCAGGCGCTTTCGGCGCTCCGGGGGGAGGTGTCCCCCGTGGAGGACTTCCTGCGGGAGCTGGTGGTCGCGGAGCCCGCCGAGATGAGTGTGGCGGGGGAGCAGCGAGCCTTGACCGCGGAGGCGTCGCAGACGGTTCGGCGGGTGGCACAGGAGGCCCTGACCAATGTACGTAAACATGCGCCGGGGGCCAGGGTCCTCGTTCGGCTGGAGTACCTGCCCGACGAAATCGCCCTGGAGGTGCGGGATTGGGGCGGGCACGGAGCCGAGGAGGAACTCGCCGGCAGTGGCTCCGGATACGGTCTGCTGGGGATGAGGGAGCGGGCCGAGCTGATGGGCGGGACGCTGGAGGCCGGTCCCGGGGAGGAGGGTTTCGTGGTGAGTCTGCGGGTGCCGGCGTGAACGCGCGGGTCGTGGTTGCGGATGACCAGTCGGTGGTGCGCGAGGGAATCGTGATGCTGTTGGGGCTGCTGCCCGGAATCGAGGTGGTGGGATCGGCGAAGGACGGCGAAGAGGCCGTCGCACTTGTGGCCGAGCTGGACCCTGACGTGGTTCTGATGGATCTGCGGATGCCCCGTTGCGACGGGGCGGAGGCGACACGGCGGATTCGCAAGGAATATCCGAGGACCCAGGTGGTGGTGCTCACGACGTTCGCGGACGACGACTCGCTCTTTCCCGCGCTGCAGGCAGGGGCCCGGGGTTACCTCACCAAGGACGCCGGAGGCGATGAGATCGTGCGGGCCATTCAGGCCGTGCTGTCGGGCGAGGCCGGGCTCTCGCCTTCCGTCCAGCGCCGCCTTCTGGAGCGCGTCACCACGCAGACCCCGCCGCCCGGCCCGGCTCCCGAGCCGCAGTTGCCCGACGGACTGACCCCACGTGAAATCGAAGTGCTGGTCCTGATCGCGGAGGGGCTGTCCAATCCGGAGATCGCCCGCAGGCTGCACATTTCACAAGCGACCGTGAAGAGCCACATCAACAATCTCTTCGCCAAGGCCGGTGTGCGCGATCGGGCACAGGCCGTTCGCTACGCGTACGTTCGGGGCCTCGCACAGCCGCCCGGGTCGGCCTTCACCTGAAGAGGTGAAGACGGCCGAATGAAGCGCTCGGGATCTTCCCCATCTGCCCATTCTTGGGTACGCGGCCGAAGTGGTCCGTGGACAAGGGGAGTTGTTCGGTGGAGAAGGAAGCAGGGCGCGAGGCCGTAGCGACGCGGCTCGACGACCCGTGGTACGACGAGTCCGCCTCCGGATGGGGCGAGCCGAACGGCGCGGGGAGCTTCGCCCCCGCAGGGACGCCCGGGCCCGCGAACCCGCGGTGCGGCCACAGCGCGGCGGACATCTATCTGGAAGTGCAGCACAGCGAGGCATTCCGGGAAGTGCGCCGTCGCTACCGGCGGTTCGTCGTCCCCGCCACCCTGGCCTTCCTCGTCTGGTATCTCGCCTATGTCGTCGTCGCGACCACGGAACCCGGGCTGATGGCCCGTCCGGTGGCCGGAGCGGTCAATGTCGCGATGGTCGCGGGGCTCGGACAGTTCCTCTCGACCTTTCTGCTCACCGGGGCGTACGCACGACACGCACGGCTGCGCAGGGACCGGGCCGCGCTCGAATTGCGCTGGGAGACGCAGGAGATGACGCGGGGGATCGGGCGTTGAACGGGAACCATGAGACGTTGGCGCTCCTGCTGTTCAGCGCCTTCATCGCAGTGACGCTCGCCATCACCACCTGGGTGAGCCGCAACCGGCACGGCTCGGCCGAGGAGTTCTACGCGGGCGGCCGGTTGTTCTCCCCCATGGAGAACGGTTTCGCCATCGCGGGCGACTACATGTCGGCTGCGTCCTTCCTCGGTATCTCGGGCCTGATCGCACTCTTCGGCTATGACGGCATGCTCTACTCGGTCGGCTTCCTCGTGGCCTGGCTCGTCGTCCTGCTCCTGGTCGCCGAACTGGTCCGCAACTGCGGCCGTTTCACTCTCGCCGACGTGGTCGCGGCGCGGATGGCGCAGCGCCCGGTCCGGATCGCCGCGGGCACCTCGTCCGTGACCGTCTCCGTGCTCTATCTGGTGGCACAGATGGTGGGCGCGGGCAGTCTGGTCGCGCTGCTGCTCGGCGGTACGAGCGGCGCGGCCCGCTCCTGGACGGTCATCGGTGTCGGGGCGCTCATGGTGATCTATGTGTCGCTCGGCGGGATGCGTGCCACCACCTGGATCCAGATCGTCAAGGCCGTTCTGCTGATGGCGGGAGCGGTCGTGCTCACCGTCCTCGTCCTGGTTCACTTCCACGGCGACTTCAACGCCTTGCTCAACTCCGCAGCCGAACGGAGCGGCCACGGGGGCCGGTTCCTCTCGCCCGGCCTCCGGTACGGCGGAACCTGGACGGCACGCGTCGACTTCGTCAGTCTGGGTCTGGCCCTGGTGCTCGGCACGGCAGGGCTGCCGCACATCCTGTCGCGGTTCTACACCGTGCCCACCGCCCGTGCGGCCCGACGCTCGGTCGTCTGGTCCATCGGGCTCATCGGCAGCTTCTATCTGATGACGATCGTGCTCGGATTCGGGGCGGCGGCACTGGTCGGCACGGCTGAGGTGCGGGCGTCGAACCCCGCGGGGAACACTGCCGTGCCGCTGCTGGCCCTGGTGCTCGGCGGCGGCGAGGGGTCCACCGGGGGAACGATTCTGTTCGCCGTGGTCGCCGCTGTCGCGTTCGCGACCATCCTCGCCGTTGTCGCGGGGATCACCCTCGCCTCGTCCGCCTCCGTGGCCCATGACCTCTATGCCTCGCTCAGGCGTCCGGGCGCCAAGCAGCACAGCGAGGTCGCTGTGGCCCGGGTCGCCGCGGCCGGGATCGGGGTGGCCGCCATCGGGCTCGGTCTGGTCGCCCAGGACCTGAATGTGGCGTTCCTGGTGGGGCTGGCCTTCGCCGTCGCCGCTTCGGCCAACCTTCCGGTACTGCTGTACTCCCTGTTCTGGCGCGGGTTCACCACGCGGGGAGCGGTCTGGTCGGTCTACGGCGGGCTGATCCCGGCCGTGCTGCTCGTGATCCTCTCCCCGGTGGTTTCCGGCAGCCCCACCTCGCTCTTCCCCGGCGCCGACTTCCAGCTCTTCCCCCTGGAGAACCCCGGCCTGGTCTCCATTCCTCTGGGTTTCCTGGCCGGCTGGATCGGAACGGCCACCTCCACCGAGCCGCCCGACGCCGCCAAGCATGCGGAAACCGAGGTGCGGGCGCTGACCGGGGCCGGAGCGGTGTAGCCGCGCGCTCGCGTCGTGCGGCCCGGGGATCTCAGGCCTGTCCGCCGGTGGACCAGGTGCAGCGGTGTTCCGGGCGGCCCTTCCCGCCGTACCGCAGCGTCAGCGGCACCCTGCCGGTCCTTTCCAGCAGCTTCGGACAGTGCTGGGTCGTCTGCCGACTCATCCCGGCGCTTTCCGCGATCTCCTGCGCGGAGAGCGGCCCTCCGGCACTGCGAAGCGCGCGCCCGACCAGTTCCGCAGTCGTCTGTGTGGGGCCCTTGGGCAGGTCGGGTTCGCCCGCTGCCCACAGGGCACCGAAGAGTCGGTCCACCTCGCCCTGCTCGGCCGCGCCGCCGCGTTCAAGGGTGTGGCGCAGCGTCGCGCAGGCCTCCGGCTCGGTGCGCAGCCCCGCGTGGGTGAACGGCTTCACCAGGTACTGCAGCGCGCCGACCACGAGGTCTCCGGTGTTCAGGTTCTTCCTGGCCGATGAACCCTCCACCGGAGACCTCGCTTACTCCACGATCACGACATGCCCGTCACACCGGACTTCGAGGCAGACCCCGGTACCTGGTGCCGAGGCATGACCGATGAGCATCAGAGCGGGGCGAGGCGAGCCTTGAGCAGGCAGAACTCATTGCCTTCGGGGTCGGTGAGGACATGCCACGGCTCGTCCCCCGTCTGGCCGATGTCGGCCGGGCGCGCACCGAGTTTCAGAAGGCGTTCGAGCTCGGCGTCCTGATCGCGGTCGGTGGCGTTGACGTCGATGTGCAGCCGGGATCTCCCCTTCACCGGCTCGTCGCTGCGACTGAGGACGATCGTCGGCTGCGGACCACCGAAACCTTCGCGCGGCCCGATCTCCACCGAGCCGTCGTCCTCACGATCGAGCACGACGAAGTCCAGGACCTCACACCAGAACCGCGCCAGCACCTCAGGGTCGCGGCAATCGAGCACGAGCTCGCTGATACGACATGCCATGACGAAACCTGCTCTCAGCCAGGGAACTGCCGGGGGATGCCCAACGCGAACCTCATGGGCTCCCAGCAGCGAAAACAATCCCGCGACCGTACCGGGCGAGGCGAGCACGGGGGAAATGATTTCAGGGCCCACCCTCGACGACGTCGAGCAGCAGATCGTGGACCACCTGAAGGTGCCGATGGGGCGCCCCGGTGAACCCGAGGACGTCGCAGAGCTGATCGCGTTCCTCGCCTCCGGCCGCGCCAAATGGCTCGCCGGTGCTCAGTTCCGGGTCGACGGCGGCATCATCCCCGGGCAGCGGGTGTGTGCTCGTCGTCGTCTTCAGCCGCTCGATGCACCGCTTCGCGGCCGCTGCTCGACCACCGGTCCGGGCACCACGAGGGGGTCCTCCAGAAACAGCCCTCGCGTAGCGGACCGTGCGCAACTGGAGTGCGAAGCCCCGCTGATGACACTTCGTGTGCCGCAGCACGACCAGGTCCCGGTCGACGGCGTCCGGGGAGAAGAACCGCGAGCCGGTACTGGTGGTGCGAGGCGTGCCGCCGCCGAGCGGACCCGCACCGTTCCGCTCCAGCCGTCACCGCTGCGCGCTGTGCGGGCCGTATGAAGAACGGGGCGGGACATCCGTGGCGGTGGGCAGGGGCTGAGGGGGCCGGGGGCCTGTGTACTGGCCGCTGGGCCGCATACGCAACGGCCGTTCCCCGTACTCCTCCAGTGCGTGCGCGATCCAGCCCGCCGTGCGCGACACGGCGAACACGGTCTCGCCCGCATCCGCGGCCATGCCGGAGGAGACCGAGAGCACGGCCAGCGCCAGGTCGACATTGGCGTGCAGGGGTGCATGGCGAGCGGTCGTCGTGACCACGTCGCGCGCCGCAGCGAGCGCCCGAGCCGCTTGCGGAACGTCCGCGAGCAGGGCGAACAGGGCCTGCGCCCGAGGGTCCTCGGAGATGTAGAGGCGATGACCGAGTCCTGGCACCCTGCGTCCACTGCGGAGATGGTCCGCGACCACCGGGACCGCGCTGCCCCGCTCCAGGACCTCGGTCAGCATCCGGTGCGCCAGGCCGCTCGCCGCGCCGTGCAGGGGGCCCTCCAGAACCCCGAGGCCCGCGGAGACCACCGCGTACGGATGGGCATGGGCGGACGCCGCGACCCTGGCCGCCAGCGTCGACGCCGCGAGATCGTGGTCGATCAACAGGGTGAGGGCGGTGTCCAGTGCGGCGATCGACGGCTCGTCGGCCGGACGGGTGGTGAGTTTCGGCCACAGCCGCCGTGCCAGTTGAGCCCCGGTCCCGTCCGCCGCACCCTGTGACGCGACACCCTCCGAACCCTCCGAACGCCCGCCCGCGGCCAGGGGCAGGGCTTCGACCAGGGTCGGGATCAGGCTCCGTGCGCCGGCGAGCACCGCTTCGCGCGAGAGGTCGAAGCGGAGCGGATCGGCCGTCGCCGCGGCGATCGCGGCCACCCGCAGCCGGTCCGTCGAGCCACTGTGCGCGGGCAGCGACTCGACTGCCCGGTGCGCCGCGGACAGCGCTTCTGCGGGTGCCATGAATCGGATGCCGGGCCGCAGCACGCCGGTCCAGAGCCATTCGGCGACCTCTTCGTAGGGGTACTGACCGGCCAGTTCGGTCGCGTCGACGCCGCGGAAGTAGTAGCGGTCGCCCTCGATCAAGGTGATGCCGGTACGGAAGACCAGATCGCCGGTGGCGGGGGAGGGCTCCCTGCGGCCCGTGCGCCGGGCCAGCGCATCGACCTCCGCGGCATCGAACGTGCTGCCGCGCCCATCAGGGGCGCGTGTGCTGCTGAGCTGCCCCCGGCTGACGTACGCGTACACCGTCTCGGGTTTCACACCGAGCCGTTCGGCCGTCTCGCGGGTGCTGAGCCGTTGCGGAGCGGACGCGGCCGGGACGTCGCCGGGCGCTGCTTGATCCTTCATGTCGTCAACCGTATCCATATTGATTCAATCAACATTGACAGCATTGAAGTCAATCATGGATGGTCAAATCAATATCCATGAGTCCACCGGGACGCAGACGGAGGAAGAGATGCAGACCACCACCGACGGAACCCCGCTCGGCGTGCCCCGAGGGCTCGCGGGTGTCGTCGTCACCGACACGGCCCTCGGCGACGTCCGAGGGCGCGAGGGCTTCTACCACTACCGGCAGTACTCGGCGATCGAACTCGCACAGACCCGCAGCTTCGAGGACGTCTGGTACCTGATGTCCGAGGGCACGCTGCCCGATGCCGCAACGCGCGCCGAATTCGCCGCCCGCACCGCGGCGCTGCGCCGGCTGCCCGCGGAAGTGCGGGAGGCCCTGCCCGCCATAGCCCGAGCGGGAGCCGTCTCCGGCCCCCTGGCCGGTCTGCGTACCGCCCTCTCGCTCCTCGGCGCCTCGGCCGGCTTCCGACCGGTGTACGACATCGACGCCGACCGGCGCCGCGGTGACGCCCTGGCAGCCTGTGCCGCCGTTCCCACCGTGCTGACGGCCCTGCACCGGCTCGGCCGGGGCCTCGAACCGGTCGAGCCGCGTGACGACCTGCCGTACGCTGCCAACTACCTGTACATGCTGACCGGTTCCGTGCCGGACGCCGCACGCGTCAGGGCCGTGGAGCAGTATCTGATCTCCACGGTCGACCACGGCTTCAACGCCTCGACCTTCACCGGCCGGGTGGTCGCCTCCACCGGTGCCGACGTCGCGGCCTGCCTGGTGGCGGCCGTCGGCGCGCTCTCCGGACCGCTGCACGGCGGAGCGCCCAGCCGCGCCCTCGACACCCTGGACGCCATCGGCACCCCTGACCGCATCGACGGCTGGATCCGCGAACGGGTGCTCGTCGGCGAGCGGATCATGGGATTCGGCCACCCCGTCTACCGCACCGAGGACCCCCGCTCACGCATGCTCCGGGGCATCGCGCAGGGCTTCGGCGGCCCGCTCGTCGACTTCGCCGTCGAGGTCGAGCGGCGGGTCGAGGCGATCCTCGCCGAGCTCAAGCCGGGCCGTGAGCTGCACACCAACGTCGAGTTCTACGCCGGAGTCGTCATGGAGCTGTGCGGGCTGCCGCGAGAGATGTTCACGCCGACGTTCTGCGCCGCGCGGGTGGTCGGCTGGAGCGCCAATATCCTGGAGCAGGCGGCGGACTCGAAGATCATCCGTCCGGCGGCCCGATACGTCGGCACGCCCCCGCCGCAGCCGGTCCCGGCGCCCTGACGTCCCCGAGGAAGGTCCCTGTTGAGCCCGTCGTCCCCGCCCCGCAAGCAGCAGATCCCGGTCATCGTCCTCGCGGGGTTCCTGGGATCAGGCAAGACGACGCTGCTCAACCACCTTCTCCGCAACCGTGCCGGGAACCGGATCGGTGTCATCGTCAACGATTTCGGTTCCATCGAGATCGATGCCATGACGGTCTCCGGGCAGGTCGGCTCGACGGTCTCGCTGGGCAACGGATGCCTGTGCTGCGCGGTCGACGCGAGCGAACTCGACGCCTTCCTGGAGACACTGACCAGGCCCGCCGCCCGCCTCGACGTGATCGTCATCGAGGCCAGCGGACTGGCGGAGCCGCAGGAGCTCGTACGCATGCTCCTGGCCAGCGACAATCCGCACATTGTGTACGGGGGACTGGTGGAGGTCGTCGACGCCGCGGAGTTCGATGCCACCCGGCGGCGCCATCCGGAGATCGACCGCCATCTCGCTGTCGCCGATCTTGTCGTCCTGAACAAGACGGACCGGGTCGGAAGCGAGGAACAGGCCCGTATCAGGGACGCCATCGCGGCGACAGGCGCCCCGGCCGCCGGTGAAGGGGCGGGCGGCGGCGCGGCCGCCGTCATCTGTGCCACGTACGGACGCATCGATCTCGAACTGCTCTTCGACCCGGCGCTGCGACCGGACGGCGAGGAGAAGGCGCGCCAGCTCACCTTCGAGGATCTGCTCCTGGCGGAGCGCGCACAGGAGGGGACCGACGGGCACGAGCATCATCTGCACGCCGCGTACGAGAGCCTCTCCTTCACCGCGGCCGTCCCCATGAATCCCCGTCGGCTGATGGAGTTTCTCGACTCCAGGCCGCAGGGCCTCTACCGGATCAAGGGGTTCGTCGACTTCGGCGTGGGCGACCGCGGCAACAAGTACTCGCTGCACGCGGTCGGCAGGTTCCTGCGCTTCGACCCGCAGCCCTGGACACGCGACGAACCGCGACTCACCCAGCTGGTGCTGATCGGCTCGGGCATCGACCCCGAGGCCCTGCACAAGGAGCTGGCCGACTGCCGCGAGAGCACGGCACCGGCGCCCGACGCGACGCAGGACGCCGCACATGAGCGAAGCATGTGGGGCGTCCTGCGGTATGTACAACGGCCCGACGACGAAGCCTGAGAAACCGGCCCCGTCTCCGGTCCGGCCGCCTACACCGGGCCCGCGATCACCGCGACCGGCTTGACCAGGGGCGTCCCCGAGCCGTCGCGCCTCGGGTCCGGCTCCGGCAGCTCGGTCGGCGCGCCGTTCTTCTGTGCGGCGCGGGCAGGTGTCGCGCCCGCCCAGCCGAACACCAGGACGTCCTCGCCCTTGAGGAACCGCTGACAACGCACCCCACCGGTGGCCCGGCCCTTGCGCGGATACTGGTCGAACGGGGTGAGCTTGCACGTCAGCACCGAGTCGTCCAGCGTGCCGTGCGAACCGGCCACCGTGAACACCACCGCGTCCGCCGCCGGATCCACCGCGGTGAACGAGATCACCTCCGCGCCGGCCGTGAGCTTGATCCCCGCCATGCCTCCTGCCGGCCGTCCCTGCGGCCGCACCTGCGCCGCCGGGTAGCGCAGCAACTGCGCATCGGACGTGATGAAGACCAGATCCTCCTCGCCCGTGCGCAGCTCGGCCGCGCCGACGATCCGGTCACCGTCCTTGAGGGCGATGACCTCCAACTCGTCCTTGTTGGCCGGGTAGTCCGGCACCACCCGCTTGACGACTCCCTGCAGGGTGCCGATCGCGAGGCCGGGGGAGGCCTCGTCGAGGGTGGTGAGGCAGATGACCTCCTCGTCGCTCTCCAGCGTGAGGAACTCCGACACCATCGCCCCACCCGAAAGGCTGGGTGCCGCGTGGGTGTCCGGCAGCTGGGGCAGATCGATCACCGCGAGCCGCAGCAGCCGTCCCGCCGACGTCACCACGCCCACATCACCGCGAGCCGTCGCCGGCACGGCCGAAACGATCACATCGTGCTTGGCACGCTTGGCGTCCTCGGCGAAGACGATCGGATCGTCATTGGCGGTACGGGCCAGCAGCCCGGTCGACGACAACAGCACCCGGCACGGGTCGTCCGCCACCTCCAGCGGCACCGATGCGACCTGTGAACCGGCCGACTCCAGCAGCACCGTACGCCGGTCGGTACCGAACTTCTTCGCGACCGCGGCCAGTTCGGAGGAGACGAGCTTGCGCAGCTCGGTGTCCGAATCGAGGATGGTGGTCAGCTTGTCGATCTCGTCGTTGAGCCGGTCCCGCTCGCTCTCCAGCTCGATCCGGTCGAACCGGGTCAGACGGCGCAGCGGGGTGTCCAGGATGTACTGCGTCTGGATCTCGCTCAGCGAGAAGCGCTCGATGAGCCGCTCCTTCGCCTGCGCCGAGTTGTCACTGGACCGGATGAGCCGGATGACCTCGTCGATGTCGATCAGCGCGACGAGCAGGCCCTCGACCAGATGCAGCCGGTCACGGCGCTTGCCACGGCGGAACTCGCTGCGCCGGCGCACCACGTCGAAGCGGTGGTCGAGATAGACCTCGAGCAGCTCCTTGAGCCCCAGCGTGAGCGGCTGCCCGTCCACCAACGCCACATTGTTGATGCCGAAGGAGTCCTCCATCGGCGTCAGCTTGTACAGCTGCTCCAGCACGGCCTCCGGGACGAAGCCGTTCTTCACCTCGATGACCAGGCGCAGGCCGTGCTCGCGGTCGGTCAGGTCCTTCACGTCCGCGATGCCCTGGAGCTTCTTCGCCGAGACCAGGTCCTTGATCTTGGCGATCACCTTCTCCGGCCCCACGGCGAAGGGCAGTTCCGTCACGACCAGACCCTTGCGGCGCGCCGTCACGTTCTCCACGGAGACGGTCGCGCGGATCTTGAACGTGCCGCGCCCACCGGCGTACGCGTCCTTGATGCCGCCCAGGCCGACGATCCGGCCACCGGTCGGCAGATCGGGGCCGGGGACGAACCGCATCAGGGTCTCCAGGTCCGCGCCCGGATGCTTGATCAGATGCCGGGCGGCGGCGATGACCTCGCCCAGGTTGTGCGGCGGCATATTGGTGGCCATGCCGACCGCGATCCCGGACGACCCGTTGACCAGGAGGTTCGGGTACGCGGCCGGGAGGACGGTCGGCTCCTGCTCCTGGCCGTCGTAATTCGACTGGAAAGCGACGGTGTCCTCGTCGATCGACTCCGTCATCAGCGACGTCGCGTCCGCCATCCGGCACTCGGTGTACCGCATGGCGGCCGGCGGGTCGTCGTTTCCGAGCGAGCCGAAGTTCCCGTGGCCGTCCACCAGGGGGAGCCGCATGGAGAACGGCTGTGCCAGACGGACCAGCGCGTCGTAGATCGACGCGTCGCCGTGCGGGTGCAACTTGCCCATGACCTCGCCCACGACACGGGCGCACTTCACGAAGCCGCGGTCGGGGCGCAGGCCCATCTCGTTCATCTGGTACACGATGCGGCGGTGCACCGGCTTCATGCCGTCACGGGCGTCCGGCAGGGCCCGTGAGTAGATCACCGAGTACGCGTACTCGAGGAAGGAGCCCTGCATTTCGTCGACGACGTCGATGTCGAGGATCTTCTCCTCGAAGTCGTCCGGCGGCGGGGTCTTCGTGCTGCGGCGGGCCATCGCTGCTGCGACTCCTTCACGGATTCTGTTCGGGCAACCTGAGGTTCTGACGCCGACCATTGTGGACCGCCGCACTGACATCGCCGACCTCGACCCGTCCCAGGAGCCGCTCCGGACCCCTGTCGGGGTGGTTCCACGACCCGCCGGGAGGGGAGCACGCCCCTCTTTCACGCGAACTTCCGCGGTATGGGAACTTCGTCAGGTGTCTGTGCGCTTGCTTACAGTGGCAGGTCTCGCAGGAAATCCAGTATCGCGATCGAAGGGACGTACATGCCCATGGGTCACACGGCCACAGCCCGGCCCGGCTCCGGCGGCTTGACAGCGACCGAGCACCGTCTGGCCAACGGCCTGCGCGTGGTGCTCTCCGAGGACCATCTGACCCCGGTCGCCGCGGTCTGCCTCTGGTACGACGTCGGTTCGCGCCACGAGGTCAAGGGACGCACCGGTCTGGCTCACCTCTTCGAGCACCTGATGTTCCAGGGCTCCGGCCAGGTCAAGGGGAACGGCCACTTCGAGCTCGTGCAGGGGGCCGGCGGCTCGCTCAACGGGACCACCAGCTTCGAGCGCACCAACTACTTCGAGACGATGCCCACGCACCAGCTGGAGCTGGCCCTCTGGCTGGAAGCCGACCGCATGGGCTCGCTGCTCGCCGCGCTCGACGAGGAGTCCATGGAGAATCAGCGGGACGTCGTCAAGAACGAGCGACGCCAGCGCTACGACAACGTTCCCTACGGTACGGCGTTCGAGAAGCTGACGGCCCTGGCCTATCCCGAGGGCCACCCGTACCACCACACGCCGATCGGCTCGATGGCCGACCTGGACGCGGCGACCCTTGAGGACGCGCGCGCCTTCTTCCGCACGTACTACGCGCCCAACAACGCCGTACTCTCGGTCGTCGGCGACATCGATCCCGAGCAGACGCTCGCCTGGATCGAGAAGTACTTCGGCTCCATCCCGTCCCACGACGGCAAGCAGCCGCCGCGCGACGGCACGCTCCCCGAGACCATCGGCGAGCAGCTGCGCGAGGAGGTGCACGAGGAGGTTCCGGCGCGGGCGCTGATGGCCGCCTACCGGCTGCCGCACGACGGCACCCGTGAGTGCGACGCGGCGGATCTCGCGCTGACCGTGCTCGGCGGCGGCGAGTCGTCGCGGCTGCACAACCGTCTCGTGCGCCGCGACCGTACGGCCGTGGCGGCCGGATTCGGGCTGCTGCGGCTGGCCGGTGCTCCCTCGCTCGGCTGGCTGGACGTCAAGACGTCCGGCGGTGTCGAGGTGCCGCAGATCGAGGCCGCGGTCGACGAGGAGCTGGCCCGGTTCGCGGCCGAGGGCCCCACGCCCGAGGAAATGGAGCGTGCGCAGGCCCAATTGGAGCGGGAGTGGCTGGACCGGCTCGGTACGGTCGCGGGCCGCGCCGACGAACTCTGCCGGTTCGCCGTGCTGTTCGGTGACCCGCAGCTCGCCCTGACCGCGGTACAGCGGGTGCTCGACGTCACCGCGGAAGAGGTCCAGGCCGTCGCCAAGGCCCAGCTGCGCCCCGACAACCGGGCGGTGCTGGTCTACGAGCCGGTCGAATCGGCCGAGCCCGCGGACGCAGCGGACACCGACGAGACCGACGCCGACGACACCGAAGCGCACGAAGGGGCGGACAAGTGACCGACGCTGCCGCGACTGGAGTTTCGATGCAGTACCACCCGCAGCCCGCCCCCGGCGTCGCGCGGCCCTGGGCCTTCCCCGCGCCGGAGCGCGCCGCCCTGCCCAACGGCCTCACGGTGCTGCGCTGCCACCGCCCCGGCCAGCAGGTCGTGGCGGTCGAGATCTTCCTCGACGCCCCTCTGGACGCGGAGCCCGAGGGCCTCGACGGCGTGGCCACGATCATGTCGCGGGCACTGTCCGAGGGCACCGACAAGCACACCGCCGAGGAGTTCGCCGCCGAACTGGAGCGCTGCGGCGCCACCCTCGACGCGCACGCGGACCACCCTGGAGTCCGGGTCTCCCTGGAGGTCCCGGCCTCCCGGCTGGCCAAGGCGCTCGCGCTGGTCGCCGAGGCGCTGCGGTCGCCCGCCTTCGCCGACAGCGAGATCGAACGGCTGGTGCGCAACCGGCTCGACGAGATCCCGCACGAGCAGGCCAACCCGGCCCGGCGAGCCGCGAAGCAGCTCTCCAAGGAACTCTTCCCGGCCACGGCGCGGATGTCGCGCCCGCGCCAGGGCACCGAGGAGACGGTGGAGCGGATCGACCCGGCGGCCGTGCGCGCCTTCTTCGACGCCCACGTCAGGCCGTCCACGGCGACCGCCGTGGTCGTCGGTGACCTCACCGGCATCGACCTCGACGCGCTGCTCACCGACACCCTCGGTGACTGGTCGGGCGACGCCGCCGAGCCCCGTCCGGTCCCGCCGATCACCGCCGACGACACCGGCCGAGTGGTGATCGTCGACCGTCCCGGCGCGGTGCAGACGCAGCTGCTGATCGGCCGGATCGGCGCCGACCGGCACGACAGCGTGTGGCCGGCCCAGGTGCTGGGCACGTACTGCCTGGGCGGCACGCTCACCTCCCGGCTGGACCGTGTGCTGCGCGAGGAGAAGGGCTACACCTACGGCGTGCGGGCCTTCGCCCAGGTGCTGCGGTCGTCGGCCCCGGACTCCGCCTCGGGGGCGACCGGTGCCGCGATGCTCGCCATCAGCGGATCGGTGGACACGGAGTCCACCGGACCGGCGCTGGAGGACCTGTGGACGGTCCTGCGGACCCTCGCGGCCGAGGGGCTGACCGATGAGGAGCGCGAGACGGCCGTACAGAACCTCGTGGGTGTCGCACCGCTGAAGTTCGAGACGGCGGCCTCCGTCGCGGGCACTCTCGCCGACCAGGTCGAGCAGCACCTCCCGGACGACTACCAGGCACACCTGTACGCCCGGCTCGCGGAGACCGGAACGGTCGAGGCGACCGCAGCGGTGGTCAACGCCTTCCCGGTCGACCGCCTGGTCACGGTCCTCGTCGGTGACGCTGCGCAGATCGAGGAGCCGGTCCGCGCCCTCGGCATCGGAGAGGTGTCGGTGGTCGCCGGCTGACGGCCGTCGTACGCCGTCGCGGATGCCGGACGACCGGCCCGGCGCGGGAGCGGGCGCCGACCGGCCGGCTGCCCGGTCGCGTGTGACAGACCGCCGCGCGACTGTCACGTTCGATCGGACACCGGCGGAGCCCCCGGCCACGCGCGCGTGGGTCGGCCCGGCGGAGCCCCCGGTTGCTCGGGCCGGCCCGTCGGCGTTCCCGGCCTTGCACGGGCCGGCCCGGCGGAGCGTCCGCAAGAGCAGGTCGCACCGGCTGAGTGCCGGTCGCCCCGGTAGGCCCACGATTCGCCATGGGTGTGCATACCGGGACAAGAGGGAGGCCCTGTGCGTCACGTCTCGCCAGGGTCTCCCTTTTGTCCGTTCTGGGAGGAGGTTGCCTGTCTGCCCTGTGGGATGCGCTACAAAACGGCCTGTCCGTTTGGTGAATGAAAGCGACCCCGCTTAGCGTCGGCCGGGCTGTCCGCCACTCGTATGCCGCAACCGTGACATACCGGGCAGCCATCGCCGAGTCCCCGTCAGGCGCGAGCCTGGGGAGCCGGGGACCCACGCAGTCCCTGGGGTGAATCGGATGCCTGATCCTCGGTGAGGCCGGGGCGTCCGTAGGAGACCTTCCTGCTCCGAACCCGTCAGCTAACCCGGTAGGCGAGAAGGAAGGAAAGGATCAGCCACCACATGGCCTTCACCCGTGCCGCCGGGAAGCATCGTGCCCCGAGCCGACTGACCCGCGGGAGCGCGAAGATCGCCGGCGCCGCGGCTCTGGCTACCACCGGAGTCATCGGTGGCATGGCCTCTCCGGCCCTCGCCGCGGACACCGGGACTCCCTCCGTCAGTGAGACCGGTCTGAACCAGATCATCGCCATCGAGGGCGTACTCGCCGACCGGATCGCCGCCCAGGCCGACGCGCAGAAGCACCAGGCCGATGTCGCGGCCGAGGCGAAGGCGGAGGCCCGGCGCAAGGCCGAGGCCGAGAAGAGGGCGGCGGAGGCGAAGGCCAGGGCGGAGCGCGCGGCCGAGGCACGTGCCGAGAAGGCGCGTGCCGCCCGGTCCGCCGAGCGCACCCGTCTGGGCTCCTTCCAGCTGCCGGTCGCCGGCTCGTACGTCACCACCGGCTACAAGTCCAGCGGCTCGCTCTGGTCCTCCGGCAGCCACTCGGGCATCGACTTCCATGCCGCGTCCGGCAGCACCGTCGTCGCCGTCGGCGCGGGAACGGTCGTCGAGGCCGGCTGGGGTGGTGCCTACGGCAACAACATCGTCCTGCGCATGACGGACGGTACGTACACGCAGTACGGCCACCTCTCCTCGATCGGTGTCTTTGTCGGTCAGAGCGTCGGCGCCGGTCAGCGGATCGGCCTCTCCGGCTCGACCGGCAACTCCACCGGGCCGCACCTGCACTTCGAGGCCCGGACCACGCCCTCGTACGGCTCCGACATGGACCCGGTCGCGTACCTGCGCGCCCACGGAGTCAACGTCTGACCGGCGCTCGTCCGCAACACCCCTTCGAAGGCCTCGGCGTCACGCCGGGGCCTTCGCCGTGCCCGGCATCCGTGCCCGGCATCCGTGCCCGGCATCCGTGCCCGGGATCCGCGCCCGACACCCTGGCTCGACCGCCGAACCGCCCGTGGTGCTGTCCGCCGGGCCGGTCCCGCGCGACCAAAAGATATTCATGAATTTCCATCCGGCATCGGAAATGTGGCCGCATTGCAATAGAGTCGCAGAACAGGCGTCGGTCGGCCGCGTTGCGCGGGGGATTAAGGCGGAGGTTCGGACATGCGCATTCCGGCGCATTCGGTATGCACGGCAATCCGTGACGACATCGTCTCCGGCGTCTTCGAACGCGGCGGCCGGCTCACCGAGGAGTTGCTGGCGCGCCGTTACGGGGTGTCCCGCGTCCCGGTACGGGAAGCGCTGCGCACCCTGGAGTCCGAGGGATTCGTGGTCACCCGTCGGCACGCGGGAGCCTGTGTCGCCGAGCCCACCGAGCAGGAGGCGGCCGACCTCCTGGAGGTCCGGGCGCTGCTGGAGCCGCTGGGCGCCGCGCGCGCCGCGCAGCGGCGCACCGAGGCGCATCTCAAGGTGCTGCGCGGTCTGGTCAGACTCGGTCAGGAGCGGGCCAGGCGGGGTGAGGGAGAGGATCTGCGCTCGCTGGGAGGCTGGTTCCACGAGACGTTGGCGCAGGCCTCGGGCAGTTCCAGCCTGATCGCGACGCTCACCCAGCTGCGGCACAAGATCGCCTGGATGTACGTGATCGACCAGCCGGTCCGCCCGGTGGATTCCTGGGCGGAGCACGGAGCCATCGTGGACGCGGTGGCGCGCGGCGACGCGGAACGGGCGAGGGTGCTGACCACCCAGCACGCCGAGCGGGCCACGACCGTGCACCGGCTGCGCGGCGCCGACCGGCCGGGCCGTCCGTCGGCCGCTTCCCGCGCCGGCCGGGTGAGGACTTCGCAACACTCCGTAAACACTTCAGGTGTTCGGAATTAATAATCACGCCGTATACAAAGGGTGGTAATTCCGTTCGGGTCTCTTCGGGTTGCCCGAATTTACTTCGATCGCCCCTGTGCGGAAAAGAATGGAGCCGCGGTCCCGAATAAGGGTGCCGCGGCTCTCTTGCAGGAAATGGTTCAGACGGTCTCCGGAAGCTCGTCGAGACCTTCGGCGACCAGCTTCGCCAGACGGTCCAGGGCGGCCTCGGAGTCGTCGGCCTCGGATGCCAGCACGATCTCCTCGCCGCCGTGCGCGCCGAGACCGAGCACCGCGAGCATCGAGGCGGCGTTCACCGGGTTGCCATCGGCCTTGGAGATCGTCACGGGTATGCCGGAAGCCGTGGCGGCACGGACGAAGATGGAAGCGGGACGGGCGTGCAGGCCCTCGGCCCAACCGACGTTGACGCGGCGCTCAGCCATGGTTCTGCCCTTCAGGAATCCAATGGTTGTCTAGACCAGTCTCTCATGTGGTGCGCGATGCTCGGGCCGAGCCGCGGCACGCCCAGAACCTGTGCTGCACCGCCGATCGGCCCCCTCAGACTGCCCCGGCCCCAGGCCCTACGCGACCGCTGACGGAGCCGTAGTCTTGGCCCATGCAGCCCTCGCCGGAGCAGAGTCCGCAGCACGCGTATCCCGACCACTGGGAAGCGGACGTCGTACTCCGGGACGGGGGAACCGCGCGGATCAGGCCCATCACCACGGACGACGCCGAACGGCTGGTCAGCTTCTACGAGCAGGTCTCCGACGAGTCGAAGTACTACCGCTTCTTCGCTCCGTACCCGCGTCTGTCCGACCGTGATGTGTACCGCTTCACCCATCACGACTACGTCGACCGGGTGGGCCTCGCGGTCACGGTCGGCGGCGAGTTCATCGCGACCGTCCGCTACGACCGGATCGACGAGCGGGGCAGGCCCGCCTCCGCGCCCGCCGACGAGGCCGAGGTCGCCTTCCTCGTACAGGACGCGCATCAGGGCCGGGGCGTGGCCTCGGCGCTCCTCGAACACATCGCGGCCGTCGCCCGAGAGCGGGGCATCCGCCGCTTCGCGGCCGAGGTGCTGCCCGCCAACAACAAGATGATCAAGGTGTTCCGGGACGCCGGCTACACCCAGCAGCGCAGCTTCGAGGACGGTTCCGTCCATCTCACCCTGGACCTCGAACCGACCGCGGAGTCGCTCGCGGTCCAGCGCGGCCGCGAACAGCGGGCCGAGGCGCGTTCCGTGCAACGGCTGCTCGCCCCCGGATCCATCGCCGTCATCGGCGTCGGGCGCACTCCCGGCGGGGTCGGCCGCACGGTCCTGCGCAATCTGCTCGGTGCCGGCTTCACCGGCCGCGCCTACGCCGTGAACCGCGCCTTCCCCGCCGACCAGGGCACGATCGACGGCGTCCCCGCGCACCGCTCCGTCGGCGAGATCGACGAGCCGGTCGACCTCGCGGTCGTCGCCGTCCCCGCCGACCGGGTTCCGGAGGCCGTGGCCGACTGCGGCGAGCACGGCGTCCAGGGCCTGGTCGTCCTCTCCGCCGGATACGCCGAATGGGGTGCCGAAGGCAGGGAACGACAGCGGGAACTCGTCCGTCAGGCCCGCTCGTACGGGATGCGGATCATCGGCCCGAACGCCTTCGGCGTCATCAACAACGCCGAGGCCGTCCGGCTGAACGCCTCTCTCGCCCCCGAGCCGCCCGCGCCCGGACGCATCGGCCTGTTCACCCAGTCCGGCGCGATCGGCATCGCACTGCTCTCCGGGCTCTACCGGCGCGGAGCCGGCCTCTCCACCTTCATCTCCGCAGGCAACCGCGCCGACATCTCGGGCAACGACTTCCTTCAGTACTGGTACGAGGACCCGGACACCGATGTCGCCCTGCTGTATCTCGAATCGATCGGCAATCCCCGCAAGTTCACCCGCCTCGCACGGCGCACCGCGGCCGTGAAGCCGGTGGTCGTGGTGAAGGGTGCCCGGCACAGCGGCTCCACTCCGCCAGGCCACGCGGTGCCGGTCAGCAGGATCCCCGACGCGACGGTCTCGGCGCTCATGCGGCAGGCGGGCGTGATCCGCGTCGACACGGTGACGGAGATGGTCGACGCGGGCCTCCTCCTCGCCGACCAGCCCCTCCCCGCGGGGCCGCGGGTCGCGATCCTGGGCAACTCCGAGTCGCTCGGTCTGCTCACGTACGACGCCTGCCTGGCCGAGGGGCTGCGCCCGCGCCCGCCCCGCGACCTCACCACCGCCGCCACCCCGCAGGACTTCCGCGACGCACTGACCGAGGCACTCGCCGACGAAGGCTGCGACTCGGTCGTCGTGACGGCGATCCCGTGGGTGGGAGAGGACGGCGAGGCCGAATCGGGCGACGGGGAGGTGCTGGCGACCGCACTGCACGCGGCCGCGGCCGCCGGCCCCGCCAAGCCGGTGGCCGTCGTCCATGTGGAGATCGGCGGCCTGGCGGAGGCTCTCGCCGCGGCCACCAGTACGGTCGCGCTGCCGCGCCCCGTCGCCGCCCCCGCCTCCACGCACACCGGAACCACCGCCTCCGCGCAGGCAACCGCCACCGGCCCCGGGCCCGCTCCTGCGGCACCCGGCCCCGGACCCGGGTCCACCGGCCCCGCGCGGCCCGCGGCACCGCGTTCCGCCGCCACCGGAGCGGACGGAGCGGACAGCCCCGGATCCGGCCCCCGCAACGGCCGGATCCCCGCCTACCCCGCCGCCGAGCGTGCCGTGCGGGCCCTGGCCGAAGCGGTGAGGTACGCGCAGTGGCGACGGCAGGCCGCCGTGCCGGGCAAGGTGCCCGAGTTCCTCGACGACACCATCGACGAGCCGGGTGCCGCCGATCTGATCCATGCCCTGCTCGGCCCCGACCCCGACCCGCGGGGCCGGCCGCTCGCGCCCGACGAGGCGCGGGAACTCCTGGGCCGCTACGGCATCACCGTGCGACCGACCCTCCCGGCCCCCGACCCGGAGGCCGCCGTCGCCGCGGCGGCCCGGCTCGGCTACCCCGTGGCCCTCAAGACCACCGCCCCCCATCTGCGCCACCGGGCCGATCTCGGCGGTGTCCGGCTGGACCTCGGCAACGAGAACGCACTTCGCCGGGCGTACGGCGAACTGACCGACCTGCTCGGCAAACCTGCCGAACTCCAGCCCGTCGTCCAGGCCATGGCGCCGCGCGGCGTCGACACCGTCGTCCGGGCCGCGATCGACCCGGCGGCCGGCGCCGTCCTCTCCTTCGGACTCGCGGGCGCGCCCTCCGAGCTCCTCGGCGACACCGCCCACCGCCTCGTTCCGGCCACCGACCGCGACGCAGCCGAGCTGATCCGGTCCATCCGGGCCGCCCCGGTGCTGTTCGGCTGGCGTGGAGCGGCGCCCGTGGACACCGCGGCGCTCGAAGAGCTGCTGCTGCGGGTGTCCCGGCTGGTCGACGACCACCCCGAGGTGGTCTCCATCGCCCTGGAACCGGTCGTGGTCGCCACCCAGGGGCTGACCGTTCTCGGTGCGAGCGTCCGGCTCTCGCCGCCCCCGGCCCGCACCGACCTCGGCCCCCGCCGGCTCCCCAACTACTGACCCGGGCGGCAGGCTTCGTCATCCGTCGCCGGACGGGGGTGAACGCGCGCCTCCGCTCACCGCTCGGGCCCAGGTCGGCCCTGCGCACAACGTCCCCGGCAGTCGTCCGTCCCCCGTAGGATGGTCCTCATGGCTAAGACCGGTACGACGACCCAGGGGCTGCGCGCGGCGATCGAGCGCAGTGGCTACTACCCGGCCCTCGTGGCCGAGGCGGTGGAGGCCGCCGTGGGCGGTGAGCCGGTCGCTTCGTACCTCGTGCACCAGGAGACCACCTTCGACTCCAACGAGGTGCGGCGCCATGTCACGGTCCTGGTCCTGACGGACAACCGATTCATCGTCAGCCACACCGACGAGCAGAACGCGGACACCAGCTCCCCCACGCCGTACGCCACCACCTCCACGGAGTCGGTCAAGCTGGACCGGATCTCGTCGGTCGTGGTGAGCCGTGTCGTGGCCAACCCCGAGAAGTACGTTCCGGGCACGCTGCCCCGCGAGGTCGTCCTCACCATCGGCTGGGGCGCCGTCTCCCGCATCGACCTGGAGCCGGCCGCCTGCGGCGACCCCAACTGCGAGGCCGACCACGGTTACACCGGCAGCTCCACCGCCGACGATCTGAGCCTGCGGGTCAGCGAGGCCGGTGACGGTCCGGACACCGTGCGCCAGACCCTCGCCTTCGCGCAGTCGCTGTCCGAGGCCACGGCCGCGACCGCGGCGACCGGCCGCTGATGGCCCAGCCGGCCTGGCAGGACCCTGTGCTGCTCCCCGTCGACACCGCCCCGGTCCCGGAGTACGGCAGCGGCTCGCTCTGCGATCTGCTGCCCACGCTCGTCGCCGGACAGGGCGTGCCGGGCTTCACCGCGGCGATCCCCGAACTCGCCCCGGCCGACCGGAACTGCGTGTTCCTGATCGACGGCCTCGGTTGGGAGCAGATCAAGGCCCACCCGGACGAGGCACCGTTTCTGCACTCCCTGCTCCCCACCTCGCGCGGCGGCACCGGCCGTCCGTTGACGGCGGGCTTCCCGGCCACCACCGCGACGTCGCTGGCCTCGGTCGGCACCGGCCTTCCGCCCGGCGAGCACGGCCTGCCCGGCTACACCGCGCGCAATCCGGAGACCGGCGAGCTGATGAACCAGCTCCGCTGGAAGCCCTGGACCTCGCCGAAGGCCTGGCAGCCGTACCCCACCGTCTTCTCGCTCGCCGAGGCCGCGGGGGTGTGCACCGCCCAGGTCTCCGCACCCGCCTTCGAGCAGACCCCGCTGACCGAGGTCGCACTCAGCGGGGGCTCGTTCCTCGGCCGGCTGTCCGGCGAGGAGCGGATGGACGTCGCCGCCGAACGGCTCGCCGCGGGTGACCGCTCGCTCGTCTACACCTACTACAGCGAGGTCGACGGCAAGGGGCACCGCTTCGGCGTGGACTCCGACGCCTGGCGGGGGCAGCTGATGTACGTGGACGGCCTGGCACGGCGGCTGGCCGAACAGCTTCCGCCCCGCTCGGCGCTGTACATCACCGCGGACCACGGCATGATCGACATCCCCTTCGACGAGCGGTCCCGGATCGACTTCGACGAGGACTGGGAGCTGCGTGCGGGCGTCGCCCTGCTCGGTGGCGAGGGCCGGGCACGGCATGTGTACGCGGTCCCGGGGGCCGAGAGCGACGTACTGACCGTCTGGCGGGAAGTGCTCGGGGAACAGTTCTGGGTGGCGAGCCGGGACGAGGCGATCGCGGCCGGCTGGTTCGGTCCGAGGATCGACGAACGTGTCCACGGGAGGATCGGCGATGTCGTCGCGGCGGCCCACGACGACGTGGTGATCACCGCCTCGGTCAATGAGCCGCACGAGTCCGCGATGGTCGGCATGCACGGCTCGATGACCCCCGTCGAGCAGCTCGTGCCACTGCTCGAAGTACGCTCGTAACCGCGTTTTTCCCATCGCAGGTCCGTCATCACCGTTTCGCGGCCCTGCCTCGCCCCGCCCGAAAGGTCCTCAGCCCCTCATGCCCGAGCTTGTGTTCTTCTCCGGAACGATGGACTGCGGAAAGAGCACGCTGGCGCTGCAGATCGGCCACAACCGTTCGGCGCGTGGCCTGCAAGGTGTGATCTTCACCCGTGACGACCGGGCGGGGGAGGGGAAGCTCTCCTCACGCCTGGGTCTCGTCACCGAGGCCGTCGAGGCCGATGAGGGCATGGACCTGTACGCGCACCTCGTCGACCGGATAAGCCGGGGCGGCCGGGCGGACTACGTGATCGTGGACGAGGCACAGTTCCTGGCCCCCGTCCAGATCGACCAGCTCGCCCGTGTCGTCGACGACCTCGACATGGACGTCTTCGCGTTCGGTATCACCACGGACTTCCGGACCAAGCTGTTCCCCGGATCCCAGCGGCTGATCGAACTGGCCGACCGGGTCGAGACGCTCCAGGTCGAAGCGCTCTGCTGGTGCGGTGCCCGGGCCACGCACAATGCCCGGACGGTCGGGGGCGAGATGGTCGTCGAAGGCGCCCAGGTGGTGGTGGGAGACGTCAACCAGCAGGCGGGCGAGGTCGGTTACGAGGTGTTGTGCCGCCGTCACCACCAGCGCAGGACGACCAGCGCGAGCGCCCGCGCGGGCGCGCTCTCCCCGGACGTGCTGCCCGTCTCTCCTGCCTGAACCGTCCCCTCCGGTGTCGGGTACGGATGCTTAGGATGACGCTGTGAACACGGTGAGCGCAAAAGAGGCCGAGTCCGAATCGGGCCCGCTGGGCAAGGTGCAGCCGAGGCAGCTGATCGTGACGGTCTACGGACTGTACGCGCGCGACACCGACGGCTGGATGTCCGTGGCCTCGCTGATCCAGCTGCTGGCCGACCTCGGTGTCGAGGGCCCCACCGTGCGCTCCTCGGTCTCCCGGCTGAAGCGCGCCGGACTGCTCGACGCGGAATCGGTCTCCGGAGCCGCCGGATACCGGATCTCACCCGAGACCGAACGCATTCTGCGCGACGGTGATCCACGCATCTTCGCGGCCCGCAGGGCCACGGTGGACGAGGGCTGGGTGCTGGTGGTCTTCTCCGTGCCCGAGTCCGAACGGGCCAGGCGACACACCCTGCGCACCCAGCTGACGCGGCTCGGCTTCGGGTCCGTGTCGGCCGGGGTGTGGATCGCACCGGGACACGTGCACGACGAGGCGGAGGACATGCTGGCCCGGCACGGGCTGCGTTCGTACGCCGACCTGTTCCGGGCCGACTACCTCTCCGTGGCCGGGGGCGAGGACGGCGCAGCGGACCTGGCCGCGAAGGTCCGCTCCTGGTGGGACACCGTCCGCCTGCAGCGGCTGTACGTCGAATTCCTCGCGGCGCACCGTCCGGTGGCCGAGCAGATCGCGAGCGGTGGGGCGGTGACGGACCGCGAGGCGTTCACGACGTACATCAGGGTGCTCACCGACTGGCGTCGGCTCGTCTACCTCGACCCGGGCGTGGCGCGTGAACTGCTGCCGACGGAGTGGAGCGGAACCGAAGCATCCGAACTCTTCGACGAGATACATGCCCGACTGGCCGGCCCCGCCCACCGCCATGTCGAACGGGTCCGGGCCGGCTGACCGCCCCGCGGCCCGACGGCTCAGCGAGCCGCCGACCGCAGGATCGTGAACGCGGCGCCCTCCGGGTCCGCCACGGTCGCCACCCGGCCGCTCGATCCCTCGCGGGGCGGCTGCAGGATGTATCCGCCGAGGTCCACCACACGATGGGCGGCCTCGTCGGTGTCGTCGACCTCGAAGTACGTCATCCAGTGCGGCCCGCGGTCGCGCGGCAGGGCGCGTCCGACACCGTGCAGCGAGGCCACCGGGCGGCCGTGCAGATGCAGGGTCTGGTAGTCGAAATCGGCCGAGACCACGGCCTCCGGCTCGTAGCCGAAGACCGTCTGGTAGAACTTGCAGACCGTCGACGTCTCGCGGGTCACCAGCTCGTTCCAGACCGGGGTGCCGTGGGCGCCCGCGAGTGCCGTACCCATGTGCGCGGCGGCCTGCCAGATGCCGAAGACCGCGCCACTGGGATCGGAGGCGATGGCGAGCCGGCCCGCCGCACCCGCGTCGAGCGGTCCGACGGCCACCGTGCCGCCGCAGGAGCGGATCACCTCCGCCGTGACATCGGCGTTGTCGGTGGCCAGATACGTCGTCCAGGCGACCGGCAGATGGCGTTCGGGCGGCAGTTGTCCGATGCCCGCGACCACTTTCCCGTCGATCAGTGCGCGGACGTACGGACCCAGCTGATCCGGTCCGGGCACGAACTCCCAGCCGAACAGGGCGGCGTAGAAGTCCTGGGTCGCGCTCAGTCCGTGCACGATCAGACTCACCCAGCAAGGTGTTCCAGGCGTGCGCCGGGCGGCAGCCTCGGTCATCGTCACTCTCTCCTCGGACCATCGTGGTGGCCGTACGGGGGGAACGGGGCCGGTGTGCCGCCGTGCGGTACAGGATGTGTACGCCCCGTGCAGATGCTTGCACCACCCGGCGCACGATGTGCCCCGGCCGCGCCGCACTTTCCGGGATCTCGACTGAGGGAGACCGGTTTTGTGTGGTACGTCCGCTTCGACGGTATGACGAGTGGGGCGGCTCCTGCGCGAGGATGGCACCCATGAAGCCCATCATCACGGCATCCGAATACGCGAGCGAGTCGACGGGGCCACGTCCGCCGGTGCTCCTGGACGTACGTTGGCAGCTGGGCGGCCCGCACGGCCGACCCGATTACGAGGCCGGGCACATTCCCGGCGCGGTCTTTGTCGACCTGGACGCGGAACTCGCCGGTCCGGCGGGCGCCGGCGGCCGTCATCCGCTGCCCGATCCGGAGGAGTTCGGTGCGGTGATGCGCCGGGCCGGTGTCTCCCGGGACACCCCGGTGGTCGTGTACGACGGCGGCCAGGGCTGGGCGGCGGCGCGCGCCTGGTGGCTGCTGCGCTGGACGGGGCACGAGGACGTGCGCGTCCTGGACGGCGGTCTCGCCGCCTGGAAGGGAGATCTCCAGAAGGAGGCCCCGATCCCGGCCGAGGGCGACTTCCGGCCGGTCCCAGGTGCGCTGCCGCTGCTGGACGCGGACGGGGCGGCGGCGCTGGCTCGTACCGGACTGCTGCTCGACGCGCGGGCCGCCGAGCGCTACCGGGGCGATGTGGAGCCGATCGACCGGGTGGGCGGGCACATCCCGGGTGCTGTCTCGGCCCCGACCTCCGAGAACGTGCGGGACGACGGCCGATTCCTGCCCGCCCGGTCGTTGGCGGCCCGTTTCGAGGGGCTCGGTGCCGACCGGGCACCGGAGGTCGGCGTCTACTGCGGCTCCGGCGTGTCCGGTGCCCACGAGGTGCTGGCCCTGGCCGTCGCCGGGATCACTGCGGCGCTGTACGCGGGTTCCTGGTCCGAGTGGTCCGCGGACGAGTCCCGCCCGGTGGCCACGGGACCCGACCCTCAGTAACGAGACCTGCGCCGCGCGGATCGGCCGGCACCGCCGCAGGGCGCCCCGGCCGCGCGCGGCCGGGGCGCATCCGTCACGAGGGGTGCGTAAGAAATGAGGGGTGCGTAAGACACGGGGGCCCGTACGCAGTGGCGTACGGGCCCCCGTCATGCTGCGGTCACCCCGCTCAGTCCTGCTTTTTGCGGCGCGTACCGAAGACGATCTCGTCCCAGCTCGGCACGGCGGCACGGCGGCCCGGACGGACGCCGTCCGCCTCGGCCTGGCGATCCGTCGTCCCGGTCAGCCGGTCGCGGTGACCCGCCACCGCCCGCGGCATCAGCACATCCGCATAGGCGGAACCGGCGCCGGCGGAGGCCGCCGCGGCGGGCGGCTCATCGGCCTCCGGTTCCTGCGCGGCGGGTTCGATGGCCGGAGGCTCGGGCGGCGCGGGCCGCTCGGGCACCACCATGTCGCCACGGAAGCTCGGTACCGCCTCCAGCAGGCTGGTCAGCGAATCGCGCTCGCCGGCCGAGATGCCGCCGATGTGTTCCTCGGGCTCGGGGACCGGGGCCGTCGGGCGCTCCATCTGGCGGTCCAGGGCGCGGTCGAGCGGCCTGTCGCGAGGCAGCCTGGCGATCCGCGGCACGAACGGGAAGCTCGGCTCGGGCGCGGCGACGTCGTCGGTCTCGCCGATCAGCGAACGCGCCTCGTCGTCCACGGCCTGAACCAGTCGGCGCGGTGCGTCGTACGTCCAGCTCGCCGAGTGCGGCTCGCCCGCGACCCGGTAGACCAGCAGGACCTCCCAGGTGCCGTCGTCACGGCGCCAGGAATCCCA
This sequence comes from Streptomyces sp. NPDC093149, assembly GCF_044754145.1. Lineage (NCBI taxonomy): Bacteria > Bacillati > Actinomycetota > Actinomycetes > Kitasatosporales > Streptomycetaceae > Streptomyces > Streptomyces sp. NPDC093149. Next base: position 487,569 of record NZ_JBIVON010000004.1, on the reverse strand, counting down.
CTGAACGGTCTCCTTGTCTGCGCCGCGCAGCAGCAGCCGCTCCTTCACCGCCTCGCCGAGCTGGGGGCCGGTGTTCTCGCCGGGACGGCGCACAGGAGTCTTCCGGGCCCGCTCGGCCATGAAGGCGCGCTCCGCGAGCACGGGGCCCTCGAAGCGGCGGACACGGTCGACCGGGATGCCGGCGAATTGGGCGACCTCCTCCGCGGAGGCACCGGCTCGTATCCGGGCCTGGATGTCGCGGGGGCGGAGATGGCTCTCCACCTCGATCTCGATCTGGCCGAGCCGCGCGCGGTCGTTGCGCACGGCGGCTCGCAGCCGCTCGTCGATCGGAAGCGTGTATTCCGTGCTGTCTGCAGCCTTGAGCACCAGTCGTGTGCCGTCGTTGGAGACGGCCACGACACGCAGTTCGGGCATGGGGACCTCCCGGGTGGTGCCTGCCGACGTCACGTGCGTCGCTGCTTCCGCTAGTCGAGTGTGGCCTGCCCGGGTGCAGCCTGCCACAACATTGCCGTGTTGCCCGGCGTGTCGGGCGTGAGCCCTTGATCGCCGGTATGACACGGTGACCTATTGTGCAACACAAAGTGACCGCTGGTCACCTCGTGTAGCCAGTCCCCGTGCGATGCCGTGGCGCCGCCGGATCGAGTGCCTCCTTCGGCCCCCTCCCGAAGATCCCGGACACCCATGCGGGAGTCCGGCCCCAGGGCTCGCCACAGTACTCCATTCGGGCCATGTGGGTGGACCGCCGCGCCGCCGAAGTTCTCGTGAGGTGCGGGAGTTGAGCCGCCCGGTCCGGCGCGGGCGACCTTCAGGCGTGTCCTGCTTCACAGAATCTCCTGAAGCGGAACTATTCACTTCGTTCAAATGTCCCTTCCTGTTGCATGGTGGGAGAGATGTCAATCAAGGGCTGGAAATGGTGCAGAAGCCGGAAAGTGACATAGAACCCAAAGAAAGGCGTATAGATCTGAGCCTGCCGCAGGTGGCGGGCAGCGCGGTGGCAGCGGTCGCGGCGGCCGTGGCCGCCTCCCAGCTGGGGGTGTACGGAACGATCCTCGGCGCGGGCGTCATGAGCGTCGTCGCCACCTGTGGCGGTTCGGTCTTCCAGCACTTCTTCCGCCGCACGGGGGAGCAGATCCGCGAGGTCACGGTGCAGGTGAAGCACCCGGGCCGGGAGGTGACCGTGCGTACGCGGGAGGCCGTCGACGCGCGCGGGGCACAGGGGGGACGGCGGCCACCGGCCGGGACCCCCGACGGTGCCGCGGACGCCACCACGGTGATGCCCGCCATGGACGCCACGACCGTGCTGCGCGGCGTGCCGGTGGATCCGGACCGTACGCGGCTGCTGCGGCGGTTCGACGGGACGCGGTCGGTCACGGCGGGCCCTCCGGACCAGGACGAGGAGTTCTCCGAAGCCACCACCCACGGCACCCGGCTCCGGGGCTGGAAGCGGTCGGCGCTCGGGGCGGCCGTCGTCTTCGCCGTGACGATGGCCGGGATCACCACGTTCGAGCTGGTCTCCGGCAATGGCCTGAGCGGCGGCCAGGGAACCACCGTGGGCTCCGTCGTACGCGGTGGGGAACGGGGCTCGGGGTCGAAGGACCCGGCGCCGTCGACCAGCGAGGGACCCGGCCGGGGACAGAACCCCGGCAAGGAGAGCGGCACGACGCCCGGCACGAGCCCGCAGGACGGGCGGAGCGGGAACCCCGACGCCGGTCAGGGCGACCGTTCCTCGGCCGATCCGACGCCCAGCCCCACGCCGTCCGACAACACCGGAAGCGTGACCGGCCCGTCCCCGGCGGCCACGCCCTCCCCGGCGGCGCCCGGCAACGGCGGCAGCACCGGCCCGGACACCACGGGCGCGGGCGACGCCCCCGCACAGGGCGACGGAGCCACCGCGGGCACGGGCACCGGGCAGTGAACGGTCATGGCGCTCAGCCGCCCAGTACCCGGCGCAGATAGTCGTTGCCGAAGAGCCGGTCCGGGTCCAGCCGGTCGCGTACGGCGGTGAACTCGCCGAACCGCGGGTACACCCCGGCGAGGTACTCGGCATCGCGGGTGTTGACCTTCCCCCAGTGCGGCCGGCCGGCATGGGCCGTCATGATCCGCTCGACCGCCGTGAAGTACGCCTGGTAGGGCGTGCCCCTGTAGAGGTGGACGGCGATGTACGCGCTCTCCCGGCCCGAGGCCGTGGAGAGCGCGATGTCGTCGGCGGGGGCGGTGCGGACCTCCACCGGGAAGCTGATCCGCAGGGGCGAACGCTCGACCATGGCCTTGACCTCGCGCAGTGCCTCCACGGCCGCCTCGCGCGGCAGCGCGTACTCCATCTCCACGAAGCGCACGCGGCGCGGGCTGGTGAAGACCTTGTACGGGATGTCGGTGTACGTACGGGCCGACAGGGCGCGGCTGGAGATCTTGGCGATCGAGGGAATGGCGGCCGGGACCGCCCGGCCGAGCGAACAGGCCACCTGGAAGATCCCGTTGGAGAGGAGCTCGTCCTCGATCCAGCCGCTGACCCTACCGGGTGGGGCGGCGGGGCCCGCGCTGCGGTTGTTGCGCTTGGTGTTGCAGTTGCCGGTGTGCGGGAACCAGTAGAACTCGAAGTGCTCGTTCTCGGCGACCAGCTCGTCGAAATCCGCCGTGACCCGGTCGAAGCCCATCGGTTCCTCGCGGGCCGTCAGCAGGAAGACGGGTTCCACGGCGAAGGTGATCGCCGTGACGACGCCCAGGGCACCCAGCCCGATCCGGGCGACGGCGAAGACGTCGGCGTTCTCCTTCTCCGAACAGGTCAGCACCGTGCCGTCGGCCGTGACGAGTTCGAGGGCGCGGATCTGCGCGGATATGGACGCCGAGTCACGACCGGTGCCGTGGGTTCCGGTGGAGGTGGCCCCGGCGACCGTCTGCTCCATGATGTCGCCCATGTTGGTGAGCGACAGGCCCTCCCTGGCCAGAGCGGTGTTCAGCCGCTTCAGCGGGGTGCCGGCCTCGACGGTCACCGTCATCGCCTCGCGGTCGATCTTCCGGATGCCGGTGAGCAGATCCGGGCGGATCAGCACGCCGTCCGTGGCCGCCGCCGCGGTGAAGGAGTGCCCGGTGCCGACCGGCTTCACCTTCAGCCCGTCCTCGGACGCCCGGCGCAGCGCCTCGGCGAGTTCCGGCACGGAGGCGGGGGACACGGCCCGTACCGGGCGGGCGCTGACGTTCCCAGCCCAGTTACGCCACGCGTTCGTCGTCGTCCGTGCGTCGGTGTCGGTCATCTGCCCCGCGCCCTTCCGTAGGAACCGGCCCGCTGAGCCGGCGATACCCCAGGAACGCCACCGCGGCCGCGAGCGCTCCCGCCACGGCGGGCACCGCGTACCCCGCCTCGGCCCCGGACGCGTCGACCACCCAGCCTGCGGCCGAGGAGCCGAGCGCCACGCCGACGGCGAGCCCGGTGCTGGTCCAGGTCATGCCCTCGGTCAGTTTGGTGCGCGGTACGTGCTGTTCGACGAGGGCCATGGTGGTCACCATCGTCGGTGCGATGGCGAGGCCCGCGACAAAGAGCGCCACGGCCAGAAACGGGAGGCTCCCGGCCAGTTGGAGGGGGATCATACTCACGGCCATCGCACACACACCCACCAGCCACCGGGTGGCAGCCCGCCCCTTGAGGTGAAGCAGGCCGAAAACGGCTCCGGCCAGACAGGAGCCCAGCGCGTACACGGCCAGCACAAGGCTCGCCGCGGCCTTGTGGCCCCGCTCCTCGGCGAAGGCCACCGTCACGACGTCGACGGCCCCGAAGATCGCCCCCGTCGCCACGAACGTCACCACCAGCACCCTCAGCCCCGTGGAGCGCAGCGCGGAGCCGTCGGTGTGCTGCTCGCGCGGATGCGGCACCGGCTCGGTGGCACGCTGCGCGGTCAGCCAGAAGACGCCGACCAGCAGGAAGCCGGCCGCGAGCAGCGGTCCCGCCTCCGGGAACCAGGCGGTGGACAGACCGATCGAGATGATCGGCCCGAAGATGAAGCACACCTCGTCGACGATCGACTCCCACGAGTACGCCGTGTGCAACTGCTGCGGCGATCCGCGGTAGATGTCCGCCCAGCGGGCCCGGATCATCGAGCCCACGCTGGGGACGGCGCCGGCGCCCGCCGCGAAGACGAAGAGCGTCCAGTCCGGCAGCCGCTGCTGCGCACAGATCAGCAGGCCGGCCACCGCCGCCAGCGCGACCAGGGTCACGGGGCGCAGCACGCGGCGCTGCCCGTGCCGGTCGACCAGCCGGGAGATCTGCGGCCCGATCACCGCCGCCGACATCGCCAGCGTCGCGGAGAGCGCGCCCGCGAGCCCGTAACGGCCGGTGAGCTGGGAAACCATGGTCACCACGCCGATGCCCATCATGGACAGCGGCATCCGGCCTAGGAATCCGGCCGCCGAGAACCCCTTGGTGCCGGGGGCGGCGAAAATCGCGCGGTAGGGACTGGGCAAGGAGGGCTCCGGAACAGCGTGATCGCACGCGCCAGTAATGCGTGAATATGGCCGGTACAGCTTACGGTCGGATCGGGCGCCCCGACACGGGGGTGGGCCGGGAGCCGATGTCGGTGGGAGCGCCGTCCGAGGCGGGTGGCAGGATCGGTGCCATGTCCGATCTGCGCGATCCCGCTCCCTACGACGCCCTCCTGCTCCTCTCCTTCGGTGGCCCCGAAGGCCCGGACGACGTGGTCCCGTTCCTGGCGAATGTGACCCGTGGCCGCGGCATCCCCGAGGAGCGGCTGAAGGAGGTCGGCAAGCACTACTTCCTGTTCGGCGGCGTCAGCCCGATCAACGCCCAGAACAGAGCCCTGCTGGACGCCCTGCGCACGGACTTCGCGGAGCACGGGCTCGATGTGCCGGTGTACTGGGGAAACCGCAACTGGGCGCCGTACCTCACCGACACCCTGCGTGAGATGGTCGCCGACGGACACCGCCGCATCGCCGTCCTCGCCACCAGCGCCTACGCCTCCTACTCGGGCTGTCGGCAGTACCGCGAGAATCTGGCCGAATCCCTGGCCGCCCTGGAGGCCGAGGGCCTGCCGGTGCCCCGGGTCGACAAGCTCCGGCACTACTTCAACCATCCCGGGTTCGTGCAGCCCATGGTGGACGGTGTCCTCGCCTCGCTGGCCGGCCTCCCCGAGGACGTACGGGACGGGGCGCACCTCGCCTTCACCACGCACTCCATCCCCGTCTCCGCCGCCGACACCTCCGGCCCGGTGGAGGCGCACGGCGACGGCGGCGCCTATGTCGCGGAACACCTCGACGTCGCCCGGCTGATCGTCGACGCGGTGCGCGAGGAGACCGGCGTGGAGTACCCCTGGCAGCTCGTCTACCAGTCCCGCAGCGGTGCCCCGCACATCCCGTGGCTGGAGCCCGACATCTGCGACCACCTGGAGACACTGCACGGCGAGGGCGTACCCGCCGTGGTGATGGCCCCCATCGGTTTCGTCTCGGACCACATGGAAGTGCTCTACGACCTCGACACGGAGGCCACCGCGAAGGCCGCCGAGCTCGGCCTCCCGGTGCGCAGGTCCGCGACCGTGGGCGCCGACCCCCGGTTTGCCGCCGCCGTGCGGGAGCTGGTGCTGGAGCGCGCGGCCGCCGAACAGGGTCGCGGCGCGCGGCCGTGCGCGCTGGGCGGGCTCGGCCCGAGCCATGACCTCTGCCCGGTCGGCTGCTGCCCGGCGCGGGCTCCCAGGCCCGCCGCCGCGGGCGCCGACAGCCCGTACGCGTGACAAGCCCCCTGCCGCACGTCTGAGCACCCTGGAGCGCCGTGACCGACCCGAACCCCACCGAACTGCTCGACCTCGCCCTGGAGGCCGCCCACCGGGCCGGTGCGCTGCTGCGCGACGGCCGTCCGGCCGACCTGGGAGTGGCAGCGACCAAGTCCAGCCCCATCGACGTCGTCACCGAGATGGACATCGCAGCCGAGAAGCTGATCACCGGCTTCCTCGCCGATCGCCGCCCCCAGGACGGCTTCCTCGGTGAGGAAGGGGCCAGCGCGGCGGGCAGCAGCGGAATCCGCTGGGTCATCGATCCGCTCGACGGCACGGTGAACTACCTGTACGGACTGCCGACATGGGCCGTCTCCATCGCCGCCGAACGGGACGGCGAACGGATCGTGGGAGTGGTGGAGGCCCCGATGCGCCGCGAGACGTACCAGGCGGTGCTCGGCGGCGGGGCGTACGCGAAGGGCGGTGCGTACGGTGCGGGCACCGCGCTGCGCTGCCGGCCCGCGCCGCCGCTCGACCAGGCGCTCGTCTCGACCGGCTTCAACTACGTCGGTCACGTCCGGACGCACCAGGCGGACGTGGCCCAGAAGCTGATTCCGCGGCTGCGTGACATCCGGCGCAGCGGTTCCGCCGCCGTGGACCTCTGCGACGTCGCGTCCGGCCGTCTCGACGGCTACTACGAGCGCGGGCTCCACCCGTGGGACCTTGCCGCCGGGGACCTCATCGCCAGGGAGGCGGGGGCGTGCACCGGCGGCCGTCCTGGGCTGCCCGCCGACGGCGACCTGACGGTGGCCGCGACACCAGGTGTCTTCGAGCCGCTGCAGAGCCTCCTGGAGGAGTTCGGAGCCTGGCACGACTGAAACCCGGCCGCCGGAGTCCTCCGGCGCGGGGGGGGGGGGCCCCCCCCCCCCCCCCCCCCCCCGGGGGGGGGGGGGGGGGGGGGGGGGTGTGGGGGGGCCGCGGCGCCCCAACCCCGAGGG